>JAUNOK010000029.1 GCA_030537195.1 Eubacteriales bacterium
AAGACCGTGGTTAGCGGTCTTTTAGAAGTCAAGGTACTTGGGTTGGAGCGTTTACCAAACCAGAGCCATTTGATAAAACAAATGCCGGAAGCCCGCATAAATACAGGCTTTCGGCATTTTAGTCCGTTATTCGAACTCGCAGAATCTAGTTTGATTTAGGTTATTTCAGTGCGGTTATCTATACAATTTTGTATCGATAACTCATGCTTTTTCCACACGTTATTTTTCATTTCACATATTTTTAGTACCAATCCAGTACCATTGCATTTTTTCATTATTGTGTGTAGTTCCGGTGGCTTGCAGGTTTGGTTACTATTCAGAGAATAATCATCTGATAGTTTGCAAGTCCACCTATGGAAATTATAATCTCCGGACGATGTTTCTGCAACTAGAAATTTTGAGGTACTAATGGATAGCATCATTCTTTTCCATATCATTCATCAATTTATCAAAGTCACTTTCATACAGCGAATCCTGTATAACTCTGTATTTTTCAAATTCGCTTTCTGCAAATTCTTTCGCAATAGCTGCAGTAACTTTTCCTTTATCCTGAAGTACTTCTGCATCATTAAATCTAAGAAATGCATCAAGCTTTGTTTTCCAATCTTCCATAGTCATAGGAATATGTCTTCGTGCTTGTCTTGTTGCATAATCAAGATACATTGTCACAATCTCATTTAATTCTGCAAGTTCTTCTTTTTCCAAGTAGTTTTTTGCAATTGACACATCTGTTTTTACTATTTTACCATCAGGCGCATTTTTCCATGATTTAAGTCCCATATGTTCCTTATTATGATCAGCTCTTGCCACTATCACTTCTGCCGCTGTATTACCATGAACTGCATAATGCATCTTATTCTGAACTGTTGCATAAAACTCTCTTGTCATCTGTGAATTCTTATCATAATCAACTGCTGTTGCATATATATCTGTGATTTTCTGGTAAAATCTTCTCTCACTTGCTCTGATTTCCTGAATCTCAGCAATAAGATGCTCAAAATAATCTTCGTCGAAAATCTGTCCATTAATCAATCTGCTTTTATCAAGAACATAACCCTGCTTTGTAAATGTATCCAACACTTTGGTTGCCCATGTTCTGAACTGTGTTGCCCGTTCTGAATTAATGCGATATCCCACAGCAATAATAGCTGCTAACGAATAAAATTTATATTTGTATGTTTTTCCATTATCGGCAACTTGTGCAAAATTTGCACAAGTTGAATTTTCATCTAATTCTCCCTCTTTAAAAATGTTGCTCAGATGCTTTGTAACCACACTTCTATCTACATCAAAAAGCTGCGAAATTGCTTTCTGCGTAAGCCATACATCGCCATTCTGAACCCTGACTTCTATTCCGTCTTCTCCTGCATCTCGTGTGAAAATCAAGAAATCAACAGTGCTATTTCTTATCTGTAATTCTTTGCTCATAAAAGTGTTCCTTTCTCTAGATTCTATCAATACATCTCTATAAAACATTTTCCCCTATTTCTTTCAAATATCAAGAAGGGAATTTCTGCTTTTGCCAGCATACTATTATTAACTGGAACATATTCATAATTTTCAATATCTGGTATACACTTTATGGCTCTCTTTTTATCTATACCATATAAATTATTTTCACTGCTGTTCCATAAAGCCTTAATCTTCAAAACAACACATTTTGTTTGAACCATCACCTTATATTTTTCAAGCCTGCTTTTTTCTATCTCCTTTGATTTGTCGTCATAAGAAATAGTAATATATCTGAAGTTGGATTTTATAATGCGAACATCTTCATTTCTTACTGCCTCTTTAGTGAATCCCAAATCTTCAAAAAAACTATCATAATCTGTAATGTATTCTGGGAGTTCCATTTTGACTGCATAACTGCTATTTATAATATTCTGTATATCCTTATCATCAGCCCTGAACATATAAATATTCCATCCCGTGCTATCGCCATCATCATCTAATATTGGAATAGAACCATAAGGATTAAACATACGTAAATTAGACAAATCATCTTTTGTTGGCTTTTTAAATTTGACTATTTCAAACGTTACGCTCATAAATGTTCTCCTTTTCCGTCACTTTTTTAGCGACGAATTATTTTATACATCTTGCTTTTCGTCATTGCAAACTAACTTCTTATGCCAAAATAATTGCTTTAATAATTCTTTTGTGCTAATGGTTAGTACCACGATTAGTTTCTATGTACTGAGAAAAATCAATTACCTTAGCTGGCTTTCTCTTAGCAGCAATCCCTAATCGTTCCATGTCTAATTTAAAAAATTTACTCGGATATCCATACGCATCAAATCCCTCTGGCTGGCAGATATCTCTGTTCAGATACTCACTAAGTTCCCATTGATACTTTGCTTCTTTCTCCAGCTTCTTACCAAAATACTGTGCATCCATTGCCATTCTGTTAATGCCACCAACCGATTTCCTACCATGAGTTTTTGTTACAGTTGTATCGCCTGACATTTTAAAATACTGCCCTATCTGCTTCTCGGAATATCCAATTTCCTGCATCACGCCATGAATCACACGACTGATATACATTGCATAGTAATTCCAGTTTCTTGGTTCAATATCTGTCATTGCTATAGTATAACGATTACTGGCATTTACAATAAACAAGACATTTCTTCCTTTTATTTTCGTCAAATGTGTGTCCCAGCAGAACACAAGTGAAGCATCCTTGCTTTCTTCAATCTTTGTTGTTTTTAGTCGATCTTGAACTACTTTTGTTGCACCAATCTCCATATGTATCACCTGCTCATCTCAAGTATTCTTTTTACTTCATTCTGTAATTCATCACTAAAGTCTGATAAATCATTATATGTAATTACTTTCAGTCTAATGAGACGAACCATATCCCATATTGTCTCTGATTTTTTCAGCTCCATGATAACTCCTGGATGACGCTTATCTTCTTTTATCCGTTTTTCAAGTTCCCAGAATTTATCTGATGCTGGCTTTTTATCATCACCATCCTTCTACATTAAACAAGTGTCTATTTACATCACATGGGTAGCAAAGCTTCTTTTGTAATTCCCTTTTCTCCCAATTGTTTCATTATCACATTTTTTAATCTTGCAGGAATAACCACCTTAACCAAAAATTTACCTCCGTCCAATTCTTTAGGAGCTTCCGGCTCATGTGGGCATAATATATTATCCCCTGCATTAACACTTGTTCTCATTTTATCAATCGGAGTTTCAAATTTCACACCACATACATATAAACACCCTTTTTGTCTTTGTATTCTCATATTTTCTAAATACGGATTACGTGGCTGCATAATCATAAAGCCATGGTCCAAATAAGAAACTAAATCAGTATAGAAATCCTTTTTATAAATATAATTGTCTTTCAATTCCGGATATTTCTGCAAAAGTATCTCTGCATATTCACTTACACTTATATGTTGCTTTTTAACATTAACAAGTTCACACTGTATCTTTGTTCTTGTCCATATAGGATCATACGGAGAATATGACCATATAAATATAGCCGCATCTTTTTCAATATTTTCACAGCAAGCAAAAAACAATGCAATATTTATATCTATTGTAAAGTCAATTAATCTTGTAGCATGTATATAATGTTGATTATATGCCATTACTTCAAATAGTAAGTCTCCAGATTCCAGTATACTCTCATCCACAGATGTATCTCTACATATACTTGGAGTAATTTTCCAAGAAGAATCGCTTTGTCCTCTATAAAATGCCTGTAAGTAAGTTCGTTCATCACCTGCGTCACCTCTACCTAGTCTTGGTAAACCATAGAACGTATTATAATCATTTGCAATTTGATATATCTGCGAAATATCTTCTACCGTAATTTCCTGATAATCATATTTTTCTTCAAAATCTGACATATATTCACCTCTACTAAAACTTGCTAAATCAATCGTAACGCTCTATCCATCATTTTATATTCTTTTCTACTTATTATTGGCATATATACATCAATATAGTTATTCTCCGCCCATTGAAGTATCTCATCTAGATCAGCATACATCTCATTCTCTTTTTTATTATGTAACATACGATTATTGTTATTCTCAGCGACCGTTTCCTGCTGTCTACATCCAATATATATTTCCTGTGGCAAAACAAAATCTTTTATTATCCCTGATTTTCCCATATTAATATCATCTTTAATTACTATCCGCCATTCCTTTTCATGAATCCACTCATTTGACTTTGTTAATGTATTAGCTAATATGTTTCTTTCAGAACTATCTTCTCTGTAAAATATTAATTTATCACTATAGATTACCGGCATACATTGGTATTTCTTAACAAGCTCATAAAGGTTATATCCTAAACACATTCCCTTGTGGTCTGCCGCATAATATCCCCACATAGGAAATGAATTATTAACTTCAGAAAAACAAGCAACAAATAATGAACTTCTCAATGCTTCTGTTTTCCTATTTTCGGTTTCCTGTCTCATATATGTTTCCATAGCTTCTTTTCTCTGGCTCTTCGGATAGTTAGCTTTCAATCCGCAATCAACTGTAACCAAACAGTCATATGGATCGTTGAAATTAAATGCACTACTTAACCATAATTCATGATTTTCCAAATTTTACAAATCCCTATTCAAACCTCTGCTATACCGATAATTCATTTGAGTCTTATCAATATTATCTAATATCACATTTCTTGCTTCTTGCATATTATTTAATGAAATCTGCTCTTTATAATCTGAAAACCATTCTTTGTTCATACACTTAGTTTCCTTTCATAATCTGTCTCATCCAACCATCATAAATTCCTTTTAAATTTAGGTTGAATGAGACCCGTTTTAACTAAATCTTTGCTTTTCCTTCCATAATATCTGTTCCTTTAAGCATTTCGTATTTCATTGAACTCTCTACTGCAATCTCCTCTGCCGCTGCTCCTTTCGCCTTTACTACTGGATCATCTATCATATTGTCACCTTTTACTTCCAAAATCAAATAACTTCCATCGTCCATTTTTACTAAGAAATCTGGATAATACTTCCTTAATCTATTTGATTCCGGATCAATATATGGAACATAAAAATCTGTCTGGTCAGCAGTAAACATTCCCGTGAAATAGGCTTGTTTTACATGCTCATTTGCAAGCAACTGTAAAAATAATTGTAACTCAGGCTTCGAATCAAAAACGTAGGTATCAGCGTGAAAACTCTTGCCTTTATTTTTCATAACAACAGAATCCTCTGAATTCTGTGTTAAAATCAAATCCTCATTTCCGCTAAACTCATAATATCCGCCTTCTTTGGGCTTCTTAAGTAATTTAACATCAATATTTTCTTTTACAATCTCTTTGTTAACTTTATATAATGCCTCAAATATGGTTGGCACAATTTTATCATAAATAATAGCATTATGCTCGTTGACTGCTACTAATATTTCATCGATACCTTCTTCTGATTCTCTCAGTATTCTAGCAACTTCTGTGCATCTAATATCAGGAAAATATTTTGCTACTTCTGCCGCCAACATTATCTCAGTATACACTAATTTACTAACCATATAATTAACATTGCTTTCACGCACAACAGACGAAGTTGTAAGTCCTTCTTTAACATACATTGTTGCATCATAATTTTCTGTTTCTATTTCTTTCAAACCAAATGATAATCTTCTATCATAAGGCTTAGTTTCCAAGGAATATTTATAATGCAATCTATTCATACGTAATGTTATAGGTGGTTCATTCACACGTACAGCAACTTTCTTACGTTTTTTATCCTTCTTTACTACAAGTTCTTCTATGCTTGTTCTAAAATTCTTTTTGAGTTCATCATCTAATATGTCCATATTTTCTTTTGACAAATACACTGTGGCCGTTAGTTGTTCGTCTGTAATTTTTCTCAAACATCTCATCGTTGCTTGAAGTACAAAAACTTTTGATTTTGGACTTCTAAAAAGAGCCACACTAAATAATGATCTACAGTTCCACCCCTCTCTACCTTTATTAACAAGCAATATAAACTGCTTCTTACTGCCTGCTGTTCCAGCTATATCAAGATTGTTAAAATCTCTTATATCTTCAGATTTAGTAATCTTTTCATCTCCAACATTAACTAAAATTTTATCAAGAGGTATTCCCAATTCAGATAGTACGTCTTCAACAACTGGCCTGATTTCATCACGAACTTCTGCTATCTCTGCGCCAAAAATAGCCATCTTAGGTGCTAATCCATCATATTCTTTTCCACCATATTTTTCCCAAAAATCAGTAATAACCGCTTTTAAAAACTCTTTATTTTTTACATTACTATAACCAATAACGCTAGTATCCTTTAAAAAATTATTTCTAATTGCAGCTTGCAGACCATAAGCATATACTACTTCAGGAAGAATCTTATTATTTACATACGGTGTACCTGTAAAGTTATAACATGCAACCACTTTACTTCCATGCTTAGATAATTCCTTGGACAATTCATTTATAGTATTACGCAGACTAGTACCCTTACCATTTTCGTGCAAAGCTTTCTCCAAGTCTGCTCCAAACATATGATGTGCTTCATCTACATAAATACCCATTTGTGAAAGCCTGGTAAGTTTCTCAAAACGTTGATTTGACATCAAATCGTCATTGTTACTGATTTCCTGTAATATTCCAAGAACATCATCCAATACGGATTGTCCTGGTATCTGATCACTAAACAACTTATCTACAGAACTTTTTTCTTTATGCTGAGCCTTTAATATAATTTTCTGTGTATTAGAAATAATTATATTATACTTGGAGCCATCTAATGTATTTAATGTGGTTCCACTATCTTCAAGAAAATATACCTTAATATTTGTATCTAATACACCTATATATTCTGGAGGTATAACCTTACTCTTATCAAAAATCACTATTTCTTTTAACGATTGTAATACTGTTTTGTCCGGTGCAAAAACCAATGCATTATGACAATACCTATCATCACGAGGCCATTTTGATGCAAGCAAAAACTCATAAAAAATACAAGTAGCCATAAGTATTGTCTTGCCGAGTCCCATGGTCAATGCAAAGATGTAATTCGGATAATCCTCAGCATATTTCTTTATCTGCAAAAAATAATCATGATACTGCTTTGGAGAATAAACATCATACAATGTCATCTGACCAGACTCATCATAAAATCTCCTATCTGCAAACACACCATTTCTCTTTGACCAGTCTTCAAACATCTGATACATCTGCTGATTATTCATAAATTCTTTTACAAACACATACATTTCTAAGGCTTCAAACTGTGGGGTTCGTAAAAATGCGTCTGGATTCTTTTCCTTATCATTGTAATCCAGATATTTCTTAGTTATTTCACGATACCTATTTCTTATAATTCCTTTATTATCTACATAAAATGAACGAAGGAACTCAAAAAAGGCAAATTCCATTCCAACTTCTTTTGCCATATCTATACCTCCAGCTCAAGTGACTCAGATAACAAATCTGTTATCTTTATTTTAATTTTACCTGCTGAAGCTGGAATTTCATATATACCAAATACTAACTCATCTTTTGCCGGAATGTCACAAATTGTCGGCCTCATTGTCTGACCATCATAATTCCAGTCAATATAGATAGATTCTACCAACTGTCTCCAATCTTCAACTGATTCTTTCTGCATACTTAATTTCTGTAAAAGGTTCATCGGATAAAATTCTTTTATTACAATCTGATTGTTTTCCTTAACAATATTGGCATCTGCTTCTCTCTTAAATTGTAAATCTTTCTTATCCCGAAGGATATCAACTATCTTTATTTCCAAATTATACGAAGAAAGTTCCTGTTCCAATGATGCCTTTAAATCAGCCTCATGTCCCATGCAAATAATCTTAATTTTCTCCACCACCCCATTCGGATTTTCTTCCTTGCGCTTTTCAAATGTATGATACGGTAAATTAGCCTTGAGTTCCTCTAAATCAGCCTTTGTTGCAATTCGATTTGTAGGCATGATTTTAACCATCCAGCCATCTAATTCTCCATCATATACTGTTGATAAATCAAATTTTTGAATACCTAATGCATCAATAATTAATTCTTTCGCCTCTACTGGATTTCTAAAGAAATCATAGTTATTCACATTATACACCTCAAAATTATTATTATTTTGCAATCCTAATAATCTTTTTGTAGTAACCTGTACTGCTCCTAAATTAATATCTGCGCCTATATATTTTCTATTCAACATACCTGCTACCGCACATAATGTTCCTGAGCCCATAAAACAATCAAAGACCAAATCTCCCGGATCTGTAGATGCCATAATAATTCTTTCTAGTAATTTCTCCGGTTTTTGTGTTGGATACCCTGTTCTTTCTTTTGCCTGAGGATTAATAAATGGAATATCCCATACATCACTTATAGGTTTTCCCTCCATATCTGCATAATGAACTTGATACTTTCCTGAAGCTATCATTTCTTTTACTTTGGGATTATTCTTATCATATACTACTAATCCATTTGATCCATATCCACCACCAATAAGATAACCATTTTCATATTTACTTTTCAAATTATCAGTTACTTCTTTAATTGTATTAAATTTATTATTTCCTTTTGAATACATAAAAATAGTATCATGATTTTTTTGAAAACTATCTCCTGAGGGTGCTGTCCATTTTTCATAATGCCATATGATTTCATTTTTCATACAATCAAATCCAAATATCTCATCTAAAATACATCGTATATACATCGATTTATGATAATCACAATGAACATAAATTGTGCCTGTTGAACTCAATAGTTCTCTCATTATAACTAAACGTTCATACATAAATTGTAAGTATTCATCATTTGTCCATATGTCACTATACTGTTTTTCTTCAAATGACGAGATATCCCCTGCAATTTTTTTTGATTTTATTTTAATCTGTTTTTTATAGTCAACTTTGCTATCAAATGGAGGGTCAATATATATCAAATCTATTTTTCCACGATATTCTTTAAGCATATGACTCATAACTTGAAGATTATCTCCCCAAAATATCTTATTCATCCAACCATCCTTAGGCTCTCCATAGGATTCCTTAAGCTGTGCAGGATAATACTGCGTTGATGTATAAGGCCTTTTCCCCGTCCAATGTAACTCCGGATATCCTTTTATTGGTTGTCTTTGTTCAAATGTAAATGAAATCTGTCCATCCATTAGCAATCTCCTTTTCTTCTACAGTAATGTCTCATATCACAGTTGGCACAAAGATTTTTATCTTTAGCTCTGCCACTAAAATCTTTATGTTGTATTTTTTCAACCACTGCATCAAATTCTTTTATTGTTTTATCAATCATTTCCGTTGACTTATTAAATGTTACTGTTGGTACACCATTATCCTCACCTGTATAATACAAATGCATTTTACTTACCTTTTTGCCTGTCTTTTCCTCAATGAGATGAGCATACACTTCAAGCTGTCTCCTATAACGATTCATCTCTGCTGTCTCAATTAAAACATCTGGTTTCTTCTCTGATTTAAAGTCAACAATCTCTACTGTATCACCTTCGCCTCTGATAAGATCAACTTTTCCAAGCAATATATAATCTGGCTTTACTAAACTTACTTCCACCTCTGCATCTTGAATTCGACTCCAGTCACTCTGATTTCTCTCAACATATCTCAAAACTTGTTTATATGCAGCTTCTATCTGTGGTTGTCCTAAATAAGAATGCTCACTTTTCGATAATGTCATATAATTTGTATCAAACCACTCTCGTATTGTTTCCGGCACTATTGTCTGCTCTTCATGACGCATAGCTGCACGATGAATGTCTTCTATTGTCTCGTGTACTAATGTTCCAAAGAGTGTTGCACCTACCCTTACCTGCGTAAATCCAAGTTCTTTAAAAAATTTATACTGTAATGCGCAATTCTCATACAGAGCGATGTGAGAAGTAAAAGAATATGTATCCTTTATATTTACAGGCTTTACCTTTTCTAACTTTATTTCTGAAAGATTTACATCTTCATAAGCAGGTAGCTTCTCATAGCACTCTTCAAAATATTTGCTTGGTGTGGCTCCATGACCTTTCTTTTCACAACAAGAGAGTACCAATAAATTTTGTGCTCTTGAAAATGCCGTATAATATAATCGCCAAAAATCAAAGAATTTTATATCTTCCCTTGTCTCAAAAACTTTTCTATGGAAATATTTATTTTCTATTTCTTCTAGCAAATAATTTCCACTACTTCTCGGTGTTCCATTTAATGAATCAACAATCACTATTGGAAACTCCATTCCTTTTGACTGATGTATAGTCATAAATGAAACGCACCCACTCGGAGCATACTCCGAATCATCTTCATACTCTGTAATTCCTCCATCAAATAGAAAGCGAAAATACATATTGAAAAAACGTTCTACCGACTCTATAATATTGTTTTCCGTGAAGACATCTATCCGATGTAGATATTCGTACTTTCCCAAAATTGAAGATAAAATTGATAAGTTTCTCGCAGGTCTTTCATCTATCACCCCTGATTTCATATCTATCCCTAAGTATGAACTAAATGGTTCAAACTGTAATAACTGATACAGTAATCCTGTAAATGCGTAATCTGCATTGTCCTTTCTTAGATTAGCATGTTTCTGCATCTTCTCTGCAATCCATTTACCCAATGTATCTCTATACTGTAAAATAAGCTCTCTTGCAGCAGCTATACATTGAGTATCATAATATTTATAAAGATTTTCAAAATCATACGAAAAATCTCTTTGTTGTAACTTACGAACATACTCTGGGAAACATAAGATCATACACCCTATTACCTGCTTTATCTCTTTTCTTTCAAAGAACATTTCCGAACGAGGTGAATAAACTTTAATACCATGTTCCTCAAGATATTCAACCATACCTATGATTTTATCTCCTTTTACAGACTTGCAAAGAACTGCAATCTGATTATAATCAGTTAGCACACCACTACTTTTTAATTGTGTAATAAATGAATACACTTGTTCATACCAATCATCTAACAAATCTTTTCCTGAACATTTAATAACACCTACTTTAGCATCTTTTTTCCCTTCCGGCGGAACAATCTTCTTCTCAAACCTAAAATTCTTCCACATAAAATCATATGCCCTACCATCTGTTGTGCTCATCCACTTATTGTAAAAATCAATAATTTGTCTCTCTGAACGATAATTTGTAACAAGTTTAACCTGCTTACATTCTCCTTCTGCAAAATGGCCTGGAAATTCCAATATATTTCTTATTGTTGCTCCTCGAAAACGATACAAACCTTGATCATCGTCTCCCACAACACATATATTTTTATTTTTTCCGGCAATCAAAAACACAAGTAATTCCTGTATGTAATTTGTATCCTGATATTCATCAACCATCACATACTTAATTTTCTGCTGTATTTCTTCCAATATGCTTGGTTTCTCGATCAATAATTTATATGCTTCTGTTTGAATACTTGAAAAATCAATTAAATTCTCATCTTCCATGAAGATATTGTACTGTTTCATAATATTTGCAACAGCTACAATATGTTCATCCGCATCTTCCTGCATTTCATCAATATCTACCAATTCTTCAGCAAGATTATTAACATACTTAACTATTTCTCCGGCTTGTCTCCAAGCTCCTTGCTTTTTATCAAATATAACATCAAAATAAGGTAAGTTCCTAAATCTATTAATCTTTTGAAACACCATATACTGTTGATCAAAATTATCCAACATCCTATAATTTTTCTTAACCCTTGTATATTCAAGATGATCTTTAAGAATCCTCAAACAAATTGAATGAAAAGTACCAATATACATTTCATTCAGATTTACAGATACTCCTATTGCATACAATTCATTTGTAATACGTGTAATCAGCTCTTTTGCCGCCTTTTCTGTAAATGTAGCAATCAATATTTCCTCAGGAAGAACATTTTTCTCAGTTATAAGATAAACAATTCGCTTTACTAATGTATATGTTTTTCCAGTACCAGGACCTGCAATAATTAATAACGGACCATCTGTTGTAGAAATAGCACTTCTCTGTGCCTCATTTGCGTTTCCAAAATCAAATGCCATATCGTACCCCCTCTGCATTTAATTATATATTCTCAGATATTTATAAATTCGCTTTCGTATTACATCTTACTTTTCTGATTTCTTCTTGTATCGTCCATCGGCAGGCTTTATTGCATCTGAAGGAATTAACCATGTTTTACCTTTTTTTATTGCACCTTCAATTCTTCCTTCTGCACATAAAACACCTATTCGACGTGAAGTGATATTCCATCTTTCTGATAATTCCACAGTCGTTAAATACTCCATAATCTTACCTCTTCAAAATCATACATAAGTAGAAACATAAAACTATTTTGATTATACATCGTTTATCGGAATAATACAAACAAAATAAAACTGGTGTCTATTACGACACCAGTCAATAAATTTATTATTCAAACTCAATCGTTCCAGGTGGTTTACTAGTCAGATCATAGAATACTCTGTTGACCCCACGCACCTCATTTATAATTCTGCTCATGACTGTCTGGAGAACCTCGAAAGGAATCTCAGCGCTCTCTGCTGTCATGAAATCAATTGTGTTGACTGCACGAAGTGCAACCGCATAATCGTAAGTTCTTTCGTCACCCATAACACCAACGGAACGCATGTTAGTGAGGGCTGCGAAATACTGGTTTGGCATCCATGCTGGAGCCTTGCCATTAGCTTTCTTGTACTCAGCTACGGCCTTATCAACCTCTGAACGGTAGATGAAGTCAGCGTCCTGAACGATGCGAACCTTATCAGCTGTTACTTCGCCGATAATTCTGATTCCAAGTCCCGGACCTGGGAATGGCTGACGGAATACAAGATGTTCTGGTATTCCAAGTTCAAGACCAGCCTTACGAACCTCATCTTTGAAAAGGTTACGGAGTGGCTCAATGATTTCCTTGAAATCAACGAAATCAGGAAGTCCGCCTACATTGTGGTGAGACTTGATTACGGCTGATTCACCGCCAAGTCCGCTCTCTACAACGTCTGGATATATAGTTCCCTGTGCAAGGAAGTCAACTGCACCAATCTTCTTGGCTTCTTCCTCAAATACACGGATAAACTCTTCACCGATAATCTTTCTCTTAGCTTCTGGCTCAGTAACGCCTGCAAGCTTAGAGTAATATCTTTCCTGTGCATTAACTCTTATAAAGTTAAGGTCGAACTGTCCTTCTGGACCAAATACGCTCTCAACTTCATCACCTTCATCTTTACGAAGAAGACCGTGATCTACGAATACGCATGTAAGCTGCTTTCCAATAGCTCTTGAAAGAAGTCCGGCTGCAACAGATGAATCAACACCACCTGAAAGAGCAAGTAAAACCTTACCATCGCCAACCTTCTCGCGGATTTCCTTAATTGTATTCTCAACAAATGCGTCCATCTTCCATGTTCCGGCGCATCCACATACTCCACGAACAAAGTTGTGAAGCATCTTAGTTCCTTCCTGAGTATGAAGAACTTCTGGGTGGAACTGGATTGCATAAAGATTCTTCTCTGTGCACTCTGCTGCTGCAACTGGGCAGTCTGCTGTGTGAGCAACAATCTTGAATCCTGGTGCAACCTGTGAGATGTAGTCAAAATGGCTCATCCACACAATAGTCTTTTCTGAAACATCTGAGAATAAAGCACTGCTCTTATCTACAAATGTTTCTGTCTTTCCGTACTCTCTTACTGGTGCCTTCTCAACCTTACCG
Source organism: Eubacteriales bacterium (assembly GCA_030537195.1). Classification (GTDB taxonomy): domain Bacteria; phylum Bacillota; class Clostridia; order Lachnospirales; family Lachnospiraceae; genus Lachnospira. The sequence continues at coordinate 13,700 of JAUNOK010000029.1, forward strand.
CCAAGCACATGCTGCATAAGCTGTGCGCCGTAGCAAAGACCAAGTACAGGTACACCAAGTTCGAAAAGTTCTTTAGTACATGTTGGCGCACCATCTTCATAACAGCTGTTAGGACCACCTGTAAGGATAATTCCCTTAGGATTCATGGCCTTAATCTGCGCCAGGTCTGTCTTGTAAGAATAGATCTCACAATATACATTACACTCACGGACACGGCGCGCAACCAGCTGGTTGTACTGACCACCGAAGTCAATGACAATAACTTTCTCCTGATCCATGATCAATCTCCAATCTTGTGTATTTATATATACATTATAGTTAAACTTGCCCCTTATGACAAGCCTTAATTCCCATCAATTCTCTTCTTCACATAAGAATTCATCTTCTCTCTGACCATTGCCATCTTTCTGTTGGTCTCCTCATTATCAGAATGAAAATCCATCAGCTTTGCAAGATAGCCCTGTTCCTCGGTAATGCGCACACTCTCATCATACACAAGCTCGTAAGCAAGTGATACATGACCAATAACAGTATCTGCCGGCGTGCGTCTGATTGCCTTGAGTATGCAATGTTCCTCATCAAATGCTTCTAACACCTTATCTGTAATATCACTCTTCATGAGTTCTTCAGTCGTAGTGTTATATATTTCTTCAAGCGGAGTATCAATATTAACCTTAAATATATCAACCTTATCAGCGTCACGAAGCACATTACAGAATGCCTGCTCGCGATGATTAAGCCCCTGCGGAATCCTGTACATATTGTGGCATCTTATTGCAAGTTCAAGCATTTCCATGTCCGATTTATTCAATCTGTCATACAGAAATACTCCATCAGAATCATATCTGTCCTCTAATGCTCCCGGCTTGTAGCCTGTACATTTGACCATACCTTTAAGAAAAGTACTGATAAGCCCGTCTTTGAATAACAGGTCCGCACCGAATTTTGCATGGTCGACAGAGTCCGCATCTGAAAATGTGTTATAACGCTTAATCTGTTCAAATCTTCCAACATCATGAAGCATTCCAGATAACCATGCAAGCTCAACATCATACGCGCACATTCCTGCTGCTTTGGCAATTCTCTCGCACAAAGCCGCAACTCTGTAAGTGTGGTCGATTTTCAATTTAATCTTAGGGTCATCTGCATTATAAGCTGCGGTGTATTCTGCAAATGCTTTCTTAACATGCACTCTGTCAACATACACACGGTTTATCTTAGCATTTTCGTAATAGCCTTCAACATCAACGACCTTTCCCTCATTCCATGTGTCTATAATATCAGGCACATCAGATAAAGAATGGCACACAACTGAAGTCAGATTTCGGATATCATCGTTAATCTCAATAGTATCTGGAATATGAATTACCTTCATGCCTGCTGCATGTCCTGCCTTAATGCCATTAATGCTGTCCTCAATGACTACACATTCTGACGGTTCGCAGCCAATAAAACCTGCTGCCCGAAGAAATATGTCAGGCTCAGGCTTTCCATGCTCAACCTCATCACCATATACAACACCAGAAAGATAATCCCATGCGCCTATTCTGTGAAGGCTCTTTTCAGCACTCGATTTCTGAGTTGAAGTTGCAACAGCACATTTGAGTCCATTATCCTTAATATAGTCAAGCAGCATATGAAGCCCCGGCTTAACCGGAACTTCCTCTGTTTCTCTGATTTTGTAGACATGGTCTGTACGCATTGTACGCATGTCCCAGTAATCCTGCTCTCCATGATAATAGTCATCAAAAAAGCTCTCACTAAGCTTTGCCGGTGCGCCTTTAAAGCTGTCAATAAGCCATAACGGCATTTCAACATTTTTCTGGGAAGCTGCCCACAGCCAGCCAAGATTAGACTGATTTTCCGTATCAATCATAACACCGTCCATATCAAAGATAATTCCTTTTATCATAACTGCCTCCATTCAACTCCCCGAAATATCCTACTTCTCTTCCAGATACTTCTTAACATACTGACCGGTATAAGACTTCTTAACTTTAACAATCTCCTCAGGCGTTCCCTTGGCGATAACAGTTCCGCCGCGGTCGCCGCCCTCTGGTCCCATATCAATAATATAATCTGCTGTCTTAATAACATCAAGATTATGTTCAATAACAACTACAGTGTTGCCGCCCTCTGCAAGCCTGTGAAGAATATTTACAAGCTTGTGGACATCAGCAAAATGCAGACCGGTTGTAGGCTCATCAAGAATATATATAGTCTTTCCTGTGCTTCTTCTTGAAAGCTCTGTTGCAAGCTTGATTCTCTGCGCCTCACCACCTGAAAGTTCAGTTGATGGCTGTCCAAGCTTGACATAAGACAAACCGACCTCGTTGAGAGTCTCAATCTTTCTTCTGATACTTGGCACATTTTCAAAGAAATCAACTGCATCCTCAATAGTCATGTCAAGAACATCATATATGCTCTTATCCTTGTATTTGACTTCAAGAGTTTCTCTGTTGTAACGCTTGCCCTCGCAGACTTCACAAGGTACATACACATCTGGAAGAAAATGCATCTCTATCTTGATAATACCGTCACCAGAGCATGCCTCACATCTTCCGCCTTTAACATTAAAGCTGAATCTGCCCTTGGTATATCCTCGCTCCTTCGCATCCTTAGTCGTTGCGAATAAGTCTCTTATCATGTCAAATACGCCTGTATAAGTTGCCGGATTAGACCTTGGTGTTCTTCCAATTGGTGACTGGTCAATGTTAATGACCTTATCAAGCTGTTCTATTCCGTCAATTCCATCATGGTCACCCGCAATACATCTTGCCCTGTTAAGCGACTTTGCAAGATGCTTGTAAAGAATTTCATTAACAAGTGAACTCTTGCCTGAACCTGACACACCCGTTACACATGTGACAACTCCAAGCGGAATATCAACATCAATATTCTTAAGATTATTCTCCCTTGCGCCTCTTACCTTAATCCAGCCAGTAGGCTTTCTGCGCTCTGCCGGTACAGGTATCTTAATTCTTCCTGACAGATATGCACCTGTAAGAGAATCCTTGCATGCCATAATATCCGCAGCAGTTCCTGTTGCGACAACTTCTCCACCATTTCTTCCTGCGCCCGGTCCGATATCCACAATGTAATCGGCTGCAAACATAGTATCCTCGTCATGTTCAACGACAATAACCGAGTTACCAAGGTCTCGCAAATGTGTCAGAGTTCCCAGCAGCTTGTCATTATCCCTCTGGTGAAGACCAATACTTGGCTCATCAAGAATGTAAGCAACACCTACAAGTCCTGAACCAATCTGTGTTGCAAGCCTTATTCTCTGCGCTTCACCACCTGACAAAGTACCTGTTGCACGCGAAAGTGCCAGATAATCAAGTCCTACATCTACAAGAAACTTAATTCTCGCCTTGATTTCCTTAAGAATCTCTGCACCGATGAATAACTGTCTCTCAGAAAGCTTCATATTTTCAAGGAATTCCTGAAGCTTTATAATCGACATATTAGTAATCTCATATATGTTCTTATCTGCAATAGTAACAGCAAGTGAAGACGGCTTAAGTCTCTGTCCGTGGCAGGCTGAACAAGGTCTAATTCTCATAAACTCCTCATACTGCTGCTTTGTAGTATCAGAATATGTCTCTCTGTATCTTCTCTCCATATTCTTGATAAGACCTTCAAATGCGACATCATATACACCTTCCCCGCGCTGGCCTTTATATTTAACCTTTACAGAATGTCCCTTAGTACCATTGATAATAATATCCTTAACATCATCCGGATAATCCTTGAACGGTGTCTTTAATGAAAATCCATATTCCTCTGCAAGTGCGTCAAGAACCGCCCTGCTGAAGCTTCCCTCGTCCTTAGATGACTGCCAGCCCATTCCGACAATAGCACCTTCATCAATGCTCAGACTCTCATCTGGTATAAGCAGCTCTGCGTCAAACTTCATAGTATAACCAAGTCCGAAACAGTCAGGGCATGCGCCAAATGGATTGTTGAACGAAAAGCTTCTTGGCTCAACCTCATCAATACTTATACCGCAGTCAGGACATGAAAAGCTCTGGCTGAAATTAAGTGTCTCTCCATCAATTACATCTACCGTCATAAGACCTTCGGCAAGCTTAAGTGCTGTCTCAATAGAATCTGTAAGTCGTTTCTGGATTCCTTCTCTTACGGAAAGTCTGTCTACAACAATCTCAATATTATGCTTCTTATTCTTATCAAGCTTAATCTCATCTGTAAGCTCGTACATGCTTCCATCAGCAATAACACGAACAAATCCACTCTTCTTTGCCTGTTCAAAAAGCTTTACATGCTCACCCTTTCGTCCGCGGACAACAGGTGCAAGAATCTGAATCTTAGTTCTTTCAGGGAGAGCCATAATAACATCTACCATCTGGTCAACTGTCTGTTTGTTGATTTCGCGTCCACATTTTGGGCAATGCGGAATACCAATTCTCGCATAGAGAAGTCTGAAATAATCATATATCTCTGTAACAGTTCCTACTGTAGAACGAGGATTTCTGTTAGTTGACTTCTGATCTATAGATATAGCCGGTGAAAGTCCTTCAATACTGTCAACATCCGGCTTTTCCATCTGTCCCAGGAACTGTCTTGCATATGAAGACAGTGATTCCATGTATCTTCTCTGACCTTCCGCATATATTGTATCAAATGCAAGGCTCGACTTTCCCGAACCTGAAAGTCCTGTAAGCACAACGAGCTTGTCTCTTGGAATATCAACATCTATTCCTTTAAGATTATGCTCTCTTGCACCCTTTATCCTTATGCAGTTCTTGTAACTGCCTCTTTCAATCTCTCTCTTTAACTTACTATCAGCCATGTTTCTTTCCTTCATAAATATATTTATTAATCTCAATCATCTTATCACGAAGCTGTGCAGCCTCCTCAAAGTTAAGCTCTGCTGCTGCCTTACGCATGTTCTTCTCAACCTGGGTCTTAACCTTCTCAAGCTCCTTAATACTCATAGATTCATAATCAACCTTAAGTTTTCCAGAAGCGTCGCCCGGCTCTGCTGCCTTGCTTATGCTTATCAGATCTCGTACCGCTTTCTTGATTGTCTGCGGAGTAATTCCATGTGCATCGTTGTACTCCTGCTGAATCTTTCTTCTTCGTTCAGTCTCTGAAATAGCCTTTTCCATAGATTCAGTAATCTTGTCCGCATACATGATAACATGGCCCTCTGCATTTCGCGCAGCTCGTCCAATCGTCTGTATAAGCGATGTCTCTGTTCTTAAGAAACCTTCCTTATCAGCATCAAGTATCGCAACAAGGCTGATTTCAGGAATATCCAGACCTTCTCGCAGCAGATTGATTCCAACAAGAACATCAAATCCATCAAGACGCATATCTCTTATAATCTTCTGACGCTCAAGCGTATCAATATCTGCATGAAGATACTTAACCCTGATTCCTGCCTCTTTAAGATAATCTGTAAGATCCTCCGCCATTCTCTTAGTAAGCGTAGTAACAAGCACCTTATTCTTCTTGGCAGTTTCCTTATTAATCTCAGATATAAGGTCATCAATCTGACCTTCAATCGGCTTAACAGTTATCTCCGGATCAAGAAGTCCTGTAGGTCTGATAACCTGCTCGGTTCTCATAAGTTCATGCTCTGCCTCATATGTGCTTGGTGTTGCAGATACGAAAAGCATCTGTGAAATCTTGCTCTCAAATTCACTGAAATTAAGCGGTCTGTTGTCCTTCGCAGATGGCAGTCTGAAGCCATAATCTACAAGCGTTGTCTTTCTTGACTGGTCGCCTGCATACATACCTCGTATCTGCGGAATGGTAATATGCGACTCATCCACAATAATAAGGAAATCATCTGGAAAATAATCCATCAGCGTATACGGAGGACACCCTGCCGGAAGCCCTGCCAGATGTCTTGAATAATTCTCTATTCCTGAGCAGAAGCCTGTCTCCTGCATCATCTCTATATCAAAATTCGTTCTCTCTTCAATTCTCTGTGCCTCTAAGAGCTTATCCTCACTCTTGAAATACTTCACTCTCTCGGCAAGTTCTGCCTTGATATTCTCAATCGCAGCGTCCATCTTCTCCTTCTCAACAACATAATGAGAATTAGGGAATATCGCAATATGCTCAAGAACTCCTTTAACCTCTCCTGTAAGGGAATCTATCTCACTTATTCTGTCCACTTCATCACCAAAGAATTCAACTCTTATTGCGTCACCTGATGAAGAAGAAGGATACACTTCAACAACATCGCCTCTTACCCTGAAAGTTCCACGCTTAAAATCCTGGTCATTCCTTACATACTGGATATCAATAAGCTTCCTTATCATATCATCCCTGTCCTTCTCCATTCCCGGACGAAGCGAAATAACCATGTTCTTATAATCAACTGGCGCACCCAGTCCATATATACATGAAACCGAAGCGACTATAATAACATCATTTCTTTCGGAAAGCGCCGCTGTTGCCGAATGTCTTAATTTATCAATCTCGTCATTAATAGACGAATCCTTTGCAATATAAGTGTCACTCTGAGGTACATAAGCCTCTGGCTGATAATAATCATAATAGGAGACAAAGTACTCAACCGCATTCTCTGGAAAGAACTCCTTCATCTCCCCATATAACTGCGCTGCCAGCGTCTTATTATGGCTTATAATAAGTGTAGGTTTCTGAGCATTCTGTATAATGTTCGCCATTGTAAATGTTTTACCAGAACCGGTTACACCGACAAGAGTCTCAAACTGATTGCCTTCCTCAAAGCCCTTTGTAAGTGCTTCTATCGCCTGCGGCTGGTCGCCCATCGGCTTAAAATCCGAATGTAATACAAATCTGTCCATAATCCCTCCTTGTTTTCTGAAAGAAAATGCATTTTCCTCATTATACAATATAATAATCAAAAAGTACAGAACAAACATTCGATTTGCCCTGTACTTTATTCCATACCTGTTTATTCTTTACTCTGCAGCGCTGACACTCATTTTGCCATTGAGATAGTCAACTGCTGCCTTTAACTGCACATCTTCAGTCGCATCATCTGGAAGCTCCACAACACTGTCAGGTGTCACTCCCTTGCCGTGAATATCCTGTCCCTTAGGAGTGAAATATTTGGCAATTGTATACTTAACTGCACTTCCATCAGTAAGCGGACGGATTGTCTGGACAATTCCCTTACCAAATGTCTGTGTTCCGATTATCTGTGCCTTATTATAATCCTGCATTGCACCGGCAAATATCTCTGATGCACTTGCACTATTGCCATTTACCAAAACTGCCATTGGAAGGTTAAGTTCATGATTATCAGAACCAGAGTACTCTTGTCTCTTACCAGACTTAGTCTCTGTATACACGATAAGTCCGTTAGGAAGAATATAATCAAGCATATCCACTACAGTATTAAGTACTCCACCCGGATTATTTCTTATATCAATTACAAGTCCTGTAATTCCCTGCTTCTGAAGGTCGTCAACAGCAGACTTAAACTGCTCTGTCGTAACATCATCAAACTGCGAAATATATATATAACCTATATTATTCTCAAGCACCTCTGATGAAACAGTCTTAATATCAATCTTGTCTCTTGTCACTGTGAAACTCAGCTTCTCGCCATTTCTCATAATAGTGAGATTAACATCTGTACCCTTCTCGCCCTTAATAAGAGCAACTGCTACAGAAAGGTCCATTCCTGTAATATCCTCGCCATTAACCTCTGTGACCTTATCTCCATTTCTGATACCAGCCTTATATGCCGGTGCATCCTCATATGCCTCTGAGATAAGAATTGAGCCATCATCAGCCTTCTGGCATACAGCGCCTATACCATAGAAAGAACCTGATGTTGACTCCATCATTGACTTATATTCTTCAGGCGTATAATAAACCGTATATTTATCACCATATGCAGCCAGGTAAGCCTTAAAAATGTTGTCTGCAGCTTTCTCATCATCTACATCATCAAAGTAAAATCCTTCTCCAAGCAGCGAATCCAGTGCATTCAGTTTGCTTTCAACCTTAGTTCCGATTCCCTCAGAATCACTCGTACCCACATCCTGTACATATATGCGTCCATCTGTTCCAATGTGAAGATTACCACTTCTTATAAGTCCCATGAATACGCATGACAACGCTAATACTACAACCAGCAATGTTGCCACAACTCCAATAACAACACCTTTGCCTAAAGCATGTTTTCTCTTTCGTTCCTGTGCGGCCCCTTCCGAAGAAAAAGGTCTGTTATTATCATATTCCATTGAGTCCTCCTGTTAAGTTGAATTATTTATTAAAATATGGCATTGGATTAACATATACATTATTAAGCATTACATCAAAATGCAGATGTGCTCCAAATGAATTACCTGTGTTACCCATAACACCTATCTTCTGTCCTTTAGTAACCTGCATTCCTTCTGACACATTCAGACTATCCAGATGAAGATATCTTGTGTACAATCCATTACCATGATAAATCATTACATAATTACCCGCTGTTGAATATCCCTCACTCTGTCTGTGTGCCCTGACAACTTTGCCATCATAAGCTGCATATACAGGATCTCCTGAAACTCCGGCTTTAACAGCACCTATATCTACACCTTTATGCGGTGATGTTCTGTCAGCTGTATCTCCATATGGAGAAGTAATTCTTGTACTCGTTGTAGGCCACTTGAATGTTCCGCCATCGTATCTGTTAGATGGAGTAACACCGCTTGCCTCCTCAGCCTTAATCTTAGCTGTTATAGAAGCAATCTCTGCATCAAGCTTCTTCTCATCAGCTTCGAGCTGTTTCTTATATGCTACCTGGTCAGCAGTGTTCTTATTCAGCGCATTAAGCTGTGATGTCTTTTCATTCTGTACAACTTCAAGTGCTTCAACCTGCGCCTGAAGTGCCTCCTGACTGGCAGTCAGGTTTTCCTTATCTTCTTCCAGCTTTACTTTAGAAGATGCTATAAGATTAATAGTTGACTGATATTCTTCAAGCATCTGTCTGTCATACTCTGATATCTTATTAATATACTCAAATTTGTTAAGCATATCTGCCATGCTCTGTGATGACAGAAGTACTTCAACATAAGTATAATCATTATGCTCGTACATAAACTGAATTCTCAGTTTCATAGCCTCATACTGGCTTTCCTTATCAATCTCAGCCTGCTCAAGCTGTGCCTGTGTCTCCTCAATCTCAGCCTCAAGCGTTGCAATCTGGGTATTAATATCATCTAATGATGCTGATAATTCTCCCATCTGTGCATCAAGCCCCTGAATAAGCGATGTAAGATCTGAACTCTGTGCCTTAAGCTGAGCTATCTTATCTTCAGTTTCTTTCTTCTTATTCTGTATATCACTCTGCTGGTTCTGTGCATTCTTTAAATCCGACTTATTATCTCCGAATGTAACCTGTGCAAAACAATACGGTATAAGCAGCATTACAATCATGAGTGCCGCTGTTATTTTCTTTATTAAGTTCTTACGAAACAGTGCTTTCTCCATACAGCCACTCCTTTACCATAATTAAAATGTTTTCTAAAAACAAACAGGGACTTCTGCATCCGATTGCAAAAGCCCCCAAAACTATCCGAAACTATACATCGGCATGCTTTCTTACAGCGAAGAAACTTCCTATAAGACCAATACCAATTCCAAGAACAATAGCCACTGGAATAAGTACATTAAATACTTCTGATGCTGGCATAAATGCTAAAATATTCTGTAAAACAGAGAATTTTCCAAGAACAAATTTAACAACTCCACCATATATATATCTTAATATCACTACCGGAATAATAGCACCTATAAGACCGATAACAATACCTTCTACGAAGAATGGCGCATTAACAAATGCATCCGTCGCTCCAATATATTTCATAATAGAAATTTCATCTTTTCGTACTGTAATACCAATGACGATTGTATTGGTAATAAGGAATATAGATACCGCAAGAAGAACGACAATTACTGCTACTGCTACATAACTTACAAGTCTTGCAGCACTGGCAAGTCCGCTTGCTGTAACCTCAGAGCGGTTAACCTGTCTGATTCCGTCCTTATTCTCAAGATATGTAACAAGTGTTCCCTGATTGCTTGCATCCTTAAGATATACTTCATAAGAAGAAGAATTAGCTAAAGGATTATCATCCTTGAATCCTTCCGCAAGTTCAGGATAAGCTGCAAAATATTCACCTTTAAAGCTTTCCCATGCATCCTCTGCAGATACATACTCAACCCTTGAAACTTCCTCTCGTTTGCTTATATCGTCTCCTATTTTCTTAATATCTGTTTCACTGAGACCTTCATCAAAGAAAACTGTTACACAGACTTCTGTCTCAGCCTTCTTAATCATATACTGAAAATTAACTACTATAGAATAGAATACTCCAAAAAGGAATATACATGCTGTAATAGTTGCTATTGATGCCAGTGAGAACATCTTATTACGATGGATATTCTTAAATCCATCTTTAATATGATATGCTAATGACCTAATCTTCATAGAAATAACCACCCTTTTCCTGATCGCTGATAATCTTTCCTTCACTCATAGTAATAGTTCTCTTCTTCATCTGCTGAACTATCTCCATATTATGGGTAACTACAAGTACTGTTGTTCCCTGCTTATTAACCTGGTTAAGAATCTTCATGATTTCATTAGAATTAGCAGGATCAAGGTTACCTGTTGGCTCATCGCACAACAATATAGCTGGCTTGTTAACCAGCGCTCTTGCGATTGCAATTCTCTGCTGCTCACCACCTGATAGCTCATTAGGAAAAGCCTTGTATTTGTCAAGAAGACCTACCATAGAAAGCATTGCAAGTACTCTTGACTTAATCTTTCTGTTAGGAGCTTCTACTACCTTCTGTGCAAATGCGATATTCTCATATACATTTCTGTCTGGTAACAGACGGAAATCCTGGAATACAACACCAATATCTCTTCTAAGGTAAGGAAGCTTCTTTCTTGTTATCTTATTGAGATATTTCTTATTAACATATATCTTACCTGATGTAGGATCTAATTCCTTAAGTAACAATTTGATAAGAGTTGACTTACCTGAACCACTCTTACCTACTATGAATACGAATTCACCTTTCTGGATGTGAAGATTAATTCCATTAAGCGCAGCAACACCTGTGGAATATGTCTTCGTAACATCTTCCATGATTATCATGTATCATTTCCTCCAAAAATCACTAAAATGTATCTTTACTTTCCATATACTTCATGTACTTAACTACCATAAGAGCTATCTTAAATGTTATTGCATCATCAAACACTCTGAGGTCAAGTCCAGTTATCTTCTGTATCTTATCAAGTCTGTAAACAAGTGTGTTTCTGTGAATGTAAAGCTGTCTTGATGTCTCTGAAACATTAAGACTATTCTCAAAGAACTTGTTAATTGTTGACAGAGTCTCATCGTCAAATTCATCAGGAGATTTTCCTTCAAATATCTCTCTTATGAACATCTGGCATAATGGAATAGGAAGCTGATATATAAGACGGCCTATTCCTAATCTGTTGTATGCAACAACATTCTTATTGCTGTAGAAAATCTTTCCTACATCAAGTGCCATCTTAGCTTCCTTATAAGATCTTGAAACTTCTCTTATATCATTGACAATTGTACCATAAGCAATATGTGCAGCACTCATAGCTTCTGTACTTAACATATCGATTATAACATCTGCAGTCTTATCAAGTTCATCATATGACTCATTGCCCTTGACTTCCTTAACAAGTATTATACTCTTTTCGTCAACTGCTGTAATAAAATCTCTTGTCTTATTAGCAAAAAGAGTTCTTACTGTCTCTAAAGCATTAGTGTCCTTCTCATGCTTAGTCTCGATAATATATACAACTCTCTTAACATCCGTTTCAATATGAAGCTTTTCTGCTCTTGTATACATATCAACACGAAGAAGATTATCAAGAAGAAGATTCTTAATAAAGTTATCCTTATCAAATCTCTCCTTATATGCTACAAGTAAATTCTGTATCTGGAATGCAGCAAGCTTTCCAACCATATATACATCATCACTTGTTCCTCTTGCCATGATTATATATTCAAGGTTACCTTCATCTTCAACCTTAAAAAACTGAAACCCATTAACTGCCTGACTTTCTGCTGGCGAATCAATAAAATTAATCGCATCTGCAAGGCATTCTGAAACATTATCAAAAGTCTTGGCTGCAACATTCTTATCTGCATCCACAATGCACAAATCCACTCGTGAAATAGCCTTAAGTCCATCTACAGTTGTCTGTAAAATTCTATTAGATATCATTGTTATCCCTTTCTGTCTACCACTTACCTTTTATTCGTACATATTCTATCTTATTGTAAAGCAAAACGACAAAAAAAAAAAGAGGAAATGCAAATTTATTGCATTTCCCCTTCATAATTAAGATTCATTTAATAATTAGTGTGTGATAACGATTTCTGTTTCCTTATCGAATACATGAAGTCTGTCAACATCCATAGCGAATGTTACTTCATCACCTGGTCTAGCTGTTGTACGAGGATTTACCTTAGCTGTGCATGTTACATCACCGATTTCATAGTGAAGGTTAACTTCTGCACCAAGTAACTCGTAAACCTTAATTGTAGCTGTGAACTTAGAATCTGCATTCTTAGCGATGAATTCTGGATCATCCTTAACATCCTCTGGACGGATACCAACTACAACTGTCTTACCAACATAGTTACCATCGATAAGCTTCTTGCTCTTCTCAGCTGGAAGAGTAATTGTAACTGTATCAGAAAGTACAAGGTCAACCTGTGAACCATTAGCCTTAACTTCTGCGTCAATAAGGTTCATCTGAGGTGATCCGATGAATCCAGCAACGAAGATGTTGTTAGGTGTATTGTAAAGGTTCTGAGGTGTATCTACCTGCTGAATAATACCATCCTTAAGAACTACGATTCTTGTACCAAGTGTCATAGCCTCTGTCTGGTCATGTGTTACATAAATGATAGTTGTCTGTAATCTCTGGTGAAGCTTAGAAATCTCAACACGCATCTGTACTCTTAACTTAGCATCAAGGTTTGAAAGAGGCTCATCCATAAGGAATACCTTAGGGCTACGAACGATAGCACGTCCCATAGCAACTCTCTGTCTCTGACCACCTGAAAGAGCCTTTGGCTTACGATCAAGAAGGTGCTCGATATCAAGAATCTTAGCAGCTTCATGTACAGCCTTATCGATTTCAGCCTTAGGAACTTTTCTTAACTTAAGACCGAAAGCCATGTTATCATATACTGACATATGTGGATAAAGAGCGTAGTTCTGGAATACCATAGCGATATCTCTGTCCTTAGGCTCTACATCGTTAACCATCTTATCACCGATCCATAACTCACCTGAACTGATTTCCTCAAGACCTGCGATCATACGAAGTGTAGTAGACTTACCACATCCTGAAGGTCCTACGAAGATGATGAACTCCTGATCAGCAATTTCAAGATTAAAATCCTTAACAGCTACGAAACCGTTAGGATATACTTTACAAACATTCTTAAGCGATAAACTTGCCATTATTAAATATCCTCCTAATATAAATGCGCCATTGCGCTTTGATGTGATTATAATACACTATATAGGACTTTTTTACCACATGACATTTTTACAAATCTTTTCCGCGTTTTTTTTGCAAATTTACCATAGCAAGTCCGCTTATGTATAAATTGTACAAATTTATTGGGCTTTTATCTGCAAACATCACTAATGCAATATGTCCATTCAATCACACCACATTTATAGAGCACCAGCTAATTCAAGGGTCACCATATACATCACGCATATTACAATTCCCACAACAACCGGAGCCGTAAAATAATTCTTTATATGAGACAATCTGATTCCGCTGAATCTGATTGTCTCCAGATTACCATGTCTTTTTGCCATAGTCTTAATGCACACGATTGCAAGCATCATGAATGCGGCAGCAACCACAACAAGTATAATCATCTGGATTACTGTTGTAAGTGTCCCTGTAGATACAACAAGTTCCGCCTCGCCTTCAACCGCTCCTGACACCTGTCCGTCTGTATTATACATTCCTGCCATCTTCAGAAGCTGTACTATTCCTATGGAATATGTATTAACAGCAAAATGTGCTATAACAGACGACCATATAGAGCCTGTTGCCTCAACCATGTAAGCAAATACTATGCCAATAACAAATGCATACAACGCCTGATTAATATTAAGATGAAAACATCCGAATAATAATCCGCTCATAAGTGCTGCGCCTGTCATTCCAGCTTTTCTGTATGAGCCAAAGAATATTCCGCGGAATATCAGTTCCTCTACAAGTGGTGGAATAACTGCCAGCAATATAACCTGCATTGCAAATGGATATGTAAGCAGTGTTGTTGTTCCCTCTTCAAGATAGTTAGTTGAAAACAACATGCTGAGATTACTTATTAATAATACCGCCGGAATAAGACAGTATCCTGCAACAAGCGAAAGAATCACATCAACAATGCCTATTCTTTTGTAAGGAATCTCTGTAATAGGGTCTATCTTCTGGACAATCATATATATAATTGCAATAAACAGGATTATGCCTTCTGACATAACATACTGAATCCAGTCTGGAACAGCAACACCTGCATTCTGTGCGTACCCTAATATGGATGAGCACACAACAGATAACCCGATATAACCTATTACAAATATAATAAAGAAGCCATTAACTTTTTTTACTTCCATGCAATTGCTTCCACTTCAAGAAGAACATCCTTAGGAAGTCTTGCAACTTCTACGCATGAACGTGCTGGAAATGGCTCCTTAAAATATTTCTTGTAGATTTCATTAATCTTACCGAAATCATTCATTTCTTTAATAAATACTGTTGTCTTAACAATATTCTCAACCTTAGAGCCTGAAGCTTCAACAAGATTACAGAGATTCTGGAATGCCTGCTCGGCCTGAGCCTCAACTCCGCCTTCTGCTATCTCGCCTGTAGCTGGTATTACAGGGATAACTCCTGATGTATATACCATATTGTTAATCTCAATTGCCTGTGAATATGGTCCGATTGCACTTGGTGCCTTGTCTGTACTGATTACTTTCTGCATAATAATCTCCTTAAATTCAACATATTTTACGTTACAAACGCATTGAATATATTGTACCGCAATCGTCATATTCATTCAAGATATTCATTAAAGAAGCTACTTCTCTGAAAAACTATTTCTTAAGAATTATTGAATCCTGTGTTATCTCTATCTTTCCTTCCTTGAGAAGTCTTCCTACAGCTCTCTTGAAAGCATTTTTACTCATATTAAAATGTTTCTTGATAATCTCAGGATCTGCCTTATCTGTAAATCCAAGACTCCCGCCCTTCTTTACTATAGCATCATATATCTGGACTGAATCCTCGTCCATCTGGATATAAGCCTTCTGCTTAAGGCTTATAACAAGTTTTCCATCTTCTCTTACTCTTGAAACACGTCCGTGAATAACCTCACCGACACTAAGTGGCTCAAACACTTCTGACATAGGAATAAATGCATCGTACTTATCTTCAACTGCAACATACGCTCTGTAATCAGGAGTTATT
>JAUNOK010000008.1 GCA_030537195.1 Eubacteriales bacterium
GATGATATCAAAAATAGATTGACATGCACAAAAATTAAGGGGGGGGGTTAGCTACGAACTGTAAAGAAATTAATACTAATTTAAAGAGTGCTGGGAGAAATGTATCTGTAATTCAAGACATTGATGGCAATAATATTGTTCTGATTAACGATATTCGATTTAAGGGTAAGCGTTCAATTAATTGGAAAGAAGTAAGAGAATATCTCAAGAAATATGTTGGCGAAATATATACTATTGTATCAACCGGTGATGTGGTTTATATTGGTTCAGACTTGCCTAAAGAATATACTGGCTCAAAATATACAAATAGTATTAAAGGTACAAATGCTAAAGCAAAGGCAAATGCTGCAACAGGTATTCCTGAACTTATTGAAATTGCTGTGGGAAAGCATTTTAGAGAGAATAATGAAGATAAACATAGAAGAGATGGCAAAAATGGTTGGTATAGATATGATTCGAAATTTGCTCTTCCTGTATATGATGATAACGGTAAAGTGGAAAGGTATAATATATTTCATGCCTCTTTGCTAATAAGGCATTCAAATGATGGAAAGATGTATCTATATGATGTTATAGACATAAAAAAAGAAACGAGCAACTCTCTCGGCGATTAATCGCTTACCAGACAAAAAACCCATTTCCTTTATGAAATGATGATACTATAGTTATTAATTAAAGTCAATCTTTGAAAGAAAAATTAATTTCCTTTTATTTAAATAAAAATATATAAGAAAAAAGTCGATTGGGAGGTAGGGTTCCTGATCGACTTTTTTCTTGCTGTTTTGCAGATGGTAAAATATAGATGTGTGTGTTAAAATAAAAATATAAAACAATTATTTGAGATAATTAGTACAGAAATAATATGTTGAGTGAACCTTGAGTTTATGTTGGTTGGCATAAAAATGTATTTGTTTTTTACACAGAAAAGAATATTTAATAAAAGAAATTTAAGAAATAACAGGAGGAGAAAAGATGTTTGATAGTAAAAATACAAAAACAGAATTAATGATTGTGTGTGATGAGAAACTGATGGAGTATGCAAATTATTTAATGGCGTTAATAGGTCAGAATGATGATGTTGATGGTGAAGTAATAGGAACAAAAGATGGTGCGGTAACAGCTGCAATATATACACCAAAGCATTACAAGGATACATTGCCTAAAATTACTTCTAATACACATATATTGTTTATTGGAGACTTTAAAGAGGCAAAAGAACAATGCGAAAATATGAATATGAAATTTGATAAGTATGGCATGCACTATGGTTGGTTGGGTAAAAGAGCTGTAATGTATGTGGATGACAAAATGCTAAATAAAGAAGAATATGATAAATTCATTGATTTTAGTGTTAATTATCAGAATGAATTTAAAAAAGCAACAGTTAATATGGTAAACGGTCTTCCGAATGCTGCCAAATGGATTGGAGTATTTATGCCATATGTATATCCGGTAGCAATATATGGCTTGATTTCAGGAAGTATAGCGCATAAAAAAATTAAAAATCAGCAATATAGATGCCTTACTATGGTTTTATATCTTGATGGATTACAAAAATTTTTGGAGGGGTAGTGGATGGAAGGTTTTGCAGAAGGATATTCATTTTTTGAAAAGAATTCAGGAAGTTATACTGCTGCTGCAATGGGGGATGCATATGTTCGCGATATATCAGACGCTATAGGTGTTTTGCGCGATGATATGAATGCTTTTAATGGATTCAATACAAAACCCGATGCTTTAAAAGGGGATATTGCAGAGTTTTGGCACTCAGATACCTTTAACATTAATGCAATAGTTAGAGGATCAAAGAGTAGAACATATGTAAATAGAAGTCATGATTTTGCATCAGCTGATGTGTCAAGTAATTTTGGAAAGAATTTTGGACTCAAATATTATAAAACTGGAGCGGAAAGTGCAAAACAGCAGGCAAAAAGTGTGTTTGAAAAATTTAAGGAATATCAGTCTCAAGGAGGTAAAGATTCATTAGATGAATATTTAGCAAAAAGAGGATTGGATGATATTGATACAATTTTAAATGATCCGATTTATAGTGGACAATTAAGAGTAATACCAAAGGATCAACTTGAAGAAGCTACAAAGTGGTTACAAAGGAAAATATTGGAAGAAGGAAGTAAAAGACCAGAACAGGTAGCAAGATATCAAGAGACCTTAAAGATGTTAACGGATAAAATTAAGGATGGTAAGGGTACTGAGTCGATAGCATTAACGAAAGAAGAAGCAGAACAATTAGCAAGGCTTGCAAAAGAAGGTAAGATTACAAACGAAACCCTAAAAAAACTAGGAATCTCCACTGAAGAGTTAATTAAATATGAATATGTTATGAAACAGGCTTTTAAAGCAGGCGTAAGTGCAGCAACAATATCAATGGTTCTTAAAGTTGCACCAGAAATATATAAGGCAATTTCATACTTGATTCGCAATGGAGAACTTGATGAAAAACAATTCCGAAAGATAGGGTTTGCGGCTCTTAATGGTAGCACAGAGGGATTCGTCAGAGGAAGTGTATCAGCAGCAATTACAACTGCATGTAAAGCTGGATTATGGGGAGAAGCATTTAAAAGTGTAAATCCTTCAGTGGTTGGAGCAGTTACAGTTATTGCTATAGATACCATGAAGAATGCATTCAATGTTGCAATTGGAAAGATGCAATCAAGAGAATTAGCTAGTGAATTATTGAAAGAAATGTTTGTGTCTACATGTTCGCTTATAGGAGGCGGAGTTTCGCAAGCATTTATTGAGATTCCAATTTTAGGATTTATGCTTGGAAGTTTTATTGGTTCAGTTGTTGGATCATTTGCTTATAATTTGGGATATAATGTATTTATATCATTTTGCATTGATACAGGATTTACAATGTTTGGTTTAGTAGATCAGAACTATGAACTTCCGGATGAAGTTATGGAAGCGGTTGGATTTGAGGTGTTTAGGTATGAAGAGTTCAATTACGAAGAATTTAAGCCGGAGGAATTTGAACTTAAGGAGTTCCAAGTGGAGGAGTTTGAGACTGAAACGCTATCAATCGGATTTTTGAGGCGAGGAGTTATCAGTGTGCAACAAATTGGATATGTATAATATTATGTTGTTAACCGAGTTGTTCAATTTTTATCTAAAAAAGAAATGAGCAAGTCCTGTCAGGAATAATCCCTACCCGATGAAAACCCATTTCTTTTGTAAAAAGATACAATAATCATAGATTAAAGTCAATTAAAATTTAAAATATAAATGCAACGCAAACATAGAAATACACCCCTCTGCAACTGGAATAAAGAACCAGTTGCAGAGTTTTTTATTATGCTGTTAAATAAAAGCATTTTATAAAGTATTATATGTAGAGGCTTCTAAATTAATTGAAAGGGACAGGACGAAATTGGCAGAGGATAAAGGCTTTGAAAAGATAATTGAGCGGAATGGAAAAAGCATTTATAAGATAGCATTTGTCTATATGAAGAACAGGTTTGATGCGGATGATGTGTATCAGGAGGTTTTGTTAAGATACCTTAAGTACAGACCACATTTTGAAAACTGCGAGCATGAGAAGAACTGGTTTGTGGCGGTTACGATTAATGTGTGCAAATCTTTTAAGACAAGTGCATGGCAGAGACATAATGTTACGGTTGATGATAATTCATGGTCGCAGATACTTGCAGATAATACGGAATCACGGGAGATAAGTCAGGACAATGCTGTTATGGACGCACTCATGCAGCTTGATGATGACACACGACTGATTATGCAGATGTATTATTATGAAGGTTATTCTGTAAAGGAAATATCGATTATGACTAAGTTAAAGGAAACATCAATATATATGCGTCTTAGCAGAGGCAGAAAAAAGATGGGACGAATCTTATCTGAACGGTAACAGGAGGTGAAGCGGAAAATGCGAAGAAGAGTGAAGTTTAATAAAGAAATGTATGTTGCTGCGCTGGATAAGATAAATGTGCCATCAAATGGCTCGTATGAAAAGGATGCACAGCATATAGACCACATTTATAAAGAACGGATAATGAACAATGAAACTATAGATACAATGGCGGGAGCAGATGTTAATGACTGTATGTATGACAGGCAGATGTTAAAGCATGAGAATATGAGAAAGCTTATATTGTCGTTTGTTATGCTTATGCTTGGAATTGTTATGACGGCAGTTTTTGTATTCCGTATAGTGAGTAATGTTTACCTTAAAAATGCGGGACAGAAATTTACGCTTGATTATGTAGATGAATCGGAATACTGCAGGCGTACAGATGAAAAGACAGGATTTAACAGCTATGACGGATATGCTTCTGTTATATGGCACAGTGAAAATGCTGATGACACGGTGATGATTTATGCCAGGACATACGGTGAAGTAAGCCTGTTTTATATGTATTCGAGGAAAGATTACGCAGAGATAAGCAGGCTGAACATTACGGTTAATGATTCGTATGTTGATACACTTATGCAGAAAGGATTTGAACCGGCAGAGATTGTAGCTTCCGTTAATGGTGATATATCCGGTAAATATGAATTAAAGCGCGGACAATCAGTTGATATATATTATCTGCCGCAAAAGGGTGAGAGCATTAAGTCATTGAGAGTTCCGGAAAATATAATAAGATATATTGTTTATACGGTTATTGTGCTTATATATTGTGCGTTCTGGTTAAGGAGAGTGATACGCATTGGCATTGAGGAGAAGAGACTGGACAGATCTTTTGCTGCAGATAATTAGCTTTTATGTGATAGTCACAGGAGCAGGACAGCTTATCTGGAATGGACGGGCATTATCACATATTATCTGTATAAATGTATTGTATATCCCGCTTATTGTATTTCTGAAACTGATAAGAAAAATGATCAAATCTAATATATCATTACTGCTTATGCAGTTTATGGAAATTATTGTATACAGCATATGTATTATTGGAATATTAAGCTTTTTCGTGTCAGATTCTTTTAACAGAAATATATATGTATCATCAGCAACCTGCTTTGTATTTGCTGTATATATTACAGATAGAAGATTGAAGAAATCGGACATTGATGGCGAACATATTTCCAAGATAATAATTGCTGTTCCTGCAGTTATGTATATATATTCATCATGGCAGGGAATTAACGGCGTGCGGATTATGTGGCTTGCATTATCTGTTGTTACATTTGTCTTGTTTATTAATTACCATTTTGAGGACAGGCTGTGCAGGCTTCTTTTTTCGGATGAATATGATGACGGATTCCCATACAGGCAGGCGGATTTAACAGTATCACTTGTTAAAGACGGTATATGTGTAACTACATTTGTGATTCTGATGATTATACTTGTACCACTGATGAATGTTACGGGGAATCTTAGAACTTATATAAGAAACAGTAATACTGGCATACATGACACATTAATCGAAGATTATGAAATAATAGACGATTCGATTGATGAGGAAAAGAAAACTGTTGATTATGAAGCATCGGATAATGTTACCGGGGATGAAGAAGTTGTAATTGTTTCGAAGGAGACAGGCAGGGAGAAGATACATTTTAATAAATATGCAAAATATGCAGCGGCAGTGGTAATTGCTGTGCTGGCAGTAATTATTGGAATTGTGAGCATTAAGAAGCGACTGTCTGCACTTAAAGGAAATTATATTCTTGAACATGATTCATACGAAGATATAATACAGGCTGATAATGAGGAAGAGGCTTACGGACAGCCTGAAACAACACAAGAGAAGGCAGGAGGGGAGGCAGTAATGAATAATGAAATTATTGAAAGAATCCGTGAAAATATAGCAAAGGTTATTGTCGGCAAGGAAAATGTGATTGATTATTATCTGACTGCACTGCTGGCACAGGGACATATCCTGGTGGAAGATGTTCCGGGAACAGGAAAGACTAAATTATCCAAAGCATTTGCAATCAGCATGGGAATGGACTTCTCAAGAATACAGTTTACCGCCGATATGCTGCCTGCTGATATTACAGGACTCAGATTTTATAATTCTAAAGAGGCGGATTTCAGAATCAGAAAAGGTCCGATTTTTTCAAACATTGTTCTTGCAGATGAGATAAACCGTGCAACACCTAAGGCACAGTCGGCACTGCTTGAATGTATGGAGGAGGGGCAGGTTACTATTGATGGCAATTCTTTTGTATTGGAGAAGCCGTTTATGGTTGTTGCAACGCAGAACCAGATAGAGACTGCCGGAACTTTCGTGCTTCCAGAGGCACAGCTTGACAGATTTATGTTAAAGATTAATATGGGTTATCCATCACCTGATGATGAAATGGAGATTATTAATAAATATTACAACAGTGACCCGTTAGATGAACTTGAACCTGTGTGCACAAGACAGGATATTATCTGCATGATTAACGAGGCTGCCTTGGTTACGGCAGATGATGAAGTAAGAAGATATATAGTGGAGCTTGTTAATGAAACAAGAAATAACAGTAATATAGCAATCGGGGCAAGTCCGAGGGCAACGCTTGCATTATTGTCTGCTGCCAAAGCAAATGCATATATTAACGGGAAAACTTCCTGCAGTATAGATGATGTGAAAAATATAGCAGTTCCGGTACTTGCACACAGAATTAAATTAAAACCAAAGAACCTTACAGGGCAGCTTAAAAGTGAAGAGGTGATTAATAATATTGTATGGAATTAATTATCGCAAGTTTTATGGTTTTGGGCTTGTACATGGCAGCAGAGGCTTTGTATGAAAGAAATTGGTATAGAAATGTATATACTGATATCACATTTGAAAAAGAATATATGGAATACGGAGAGCCGGTTACGATGATAATTGAAGCTGGCAATAAAAGCAGAATATATCTGCCGGTTCTGATTATCACATATGAAATATGGCGTAACGGCAGAGTGTTATATTACAGAAAAGAACGGATTTCGCTTAAGAGTAAACAGAAAGTTGTAAGAAAGCATGTTATTACGGATTTCATGAGAGGACTTTATGAAATTAGGAATATAAGAATTATTTCCAAAGGATTGTTCCTTAAGAATGAATACCGTGTGGTAAGTGAATGCAAGGCTTGGACAACAGTTTTCCCAAAGGTTGATGATATAAGCATGGATGAATTTCCGGTTGATGTAATTGTGGGAGAGAGCTGTACAGATGCACTAATCTTAGAGAATCCGTATTATTTTATGGGTGTGCGTGATTATGATGATAATGATACATTTTCTAAGATAAACTGGAATGCAACGGCTGCGATGGGAAGAATGATGAGCAGCATATATGAGGACAGGAGACTGCATCGGGTACAGCTTGTATGTGAATTTCCTGAC
This sequence comes from Eubacteriales bacterium, assembly GCA_030537195.1. Lineage (GTDB taxonomy): Bacteria > Bacillota > Clostridia > Lachnospirales > Lachnospiraceae > Lachnospira. Next base: position 7,301 of record JAUNOK010000008.1, read on the forward strand.
AGGTATGTGACGGATTGTGACGCTATTGCAGAGAAGATGATAACAGCAGTATGTTCGATATATAAAAGCCTTATGGCAGCAGGAGAATATGTTTCTATAATATGTAATGCGGCAGATTGCGTAACTCATGAGCCTGTAGTTATTGAGAATGGAACAGATATAGATATTGTTCTTGAAAGTATGGCGAGAATTGATACTGCCAGCACAATAAAAAATGCCGCCCTGCAGGAAAAGCAAAGCGGCAAAAAATATTTTATAAATCTCTCAACATATTCAGCTTTTTCATAGCTGGTCTTAATGCAAGATATATGATTGAAGCAACTATAACAGCGATAACTGCATTAACAGATGTGGTTATCGCACCTATTTTAGCAAGTGTCTTGGCAAGGTCCTGAGGTACACCAAGAAGGTATGTCTTGTAGAAATATCCGACTACAGGGTCAGCAACAATATTGAATGCCATACCGCATATGCTTGATACAACAGTGGCAACTGCAACATATTTTGCAGAGTGTTCCTTGGAAAGGTGGAAGAGCTTATGTGCTACAAAACCAACGATAAGACCGATACATAACTTAAGGATAAATGTTTTAGGTGCGCTTGTTACATAGGCTGTTGACAAATCACTTATTGTCATGCCGATTGCTCCGGCAAGTCCGCCCCATTCGCCACCGATAAGTAAAGCTGCAAGAACGCAGAATACGTTACCAAAGTGGAACATAGTTCTTTCAGTTCCAACAGGAATGTCTATCTTTATAAATGTTGCACCAACGTAGCAGAGCGCGGCACACAAAGCAGCCTGTGCAATTACCTTTGCGTCTACCGGCTTTCTCTCTTTCTTTGAAAATGTTCTGTATAATCCGGCAATAAGAATTACAATACCAAGTATTGCTGCAAGAAGTGAAAATGCGTATGCTTTATTTCCTTTAACTATGTATGTGTTGACACATAACACAATACCGATAATAAGAATTACAGCACCAATTAATGTCTGGATTAAACCTGTCTTTTTGTCTTTCATAATTATCTTTTTCTCCTTTGATTCATATTTTCAGCAAAGAATAGTACAAATCAGGGATTATTAATAGTGCCAGTTTGATAATGTTTTATAAGGTCAGATTATGTAAGGGATATGTTTACATTTGCAGAAAATGTGTTACAATGAAGAGTAATATGCAGGAGGTAATGCAGTATATGAAGATTATGTTTGCATCTTTAGGTTGTGATAAGAACCTTGTAGATACAGAGAATATGCTTGGAATTCTTAATGACAAGGGTTTTGAGTTTACAGATGATGAAACACAGGCAGATGTTATTGTTGTCAATACATGCTGTTTTATTGGTGATGCGAAGCAGGAGAGTATCAATACGATACTTGAGATGGCAAAGCACAAGGAAGATGCTGTGTGTAAGGCACTTATTGTTACAGGATGTCTTGCTCACAGATATAAGGATGAGATTATTAAAGAGATTCCAGAAGTTGATGCATTTTTAGGAACAACTTCTTATGACAAGATTGCTGAGGTTGTTACTTCGGTTCTTGAAGGTAAGGGCTTTAATGTTGTTGATGATGCCAACAGACTTCCTATTGTTAAAGAAAAGAGAATTATTACTACACCAGGATATTTTGAGTACCTTAAGATAGCAGAAGGCTGTGATAAGCACTGTACTTACTGCATAATTCCTAAGGTTCGTGGTAATTTCAGAAGTTTTCCAGTTGAATATCTTGTAGAGCAGGCAAAGCACCTTGTACATAATGGGGCAAGAGAGCTTATACTTGTAGCACAGGAGACAACTCTTTACGGAACAGATCTCTATGGTAAGAAGTCGCTTCCAATGCTTATACATGAGCTTGCTAAGATTGAAGATCTTAGATGGATAAGAATACAGTACTGTTATCCGGAAGAGATTAATGATGAGCTTATTGAGGCAATTAAGAATGAGCCTAAGGTCTGTCATTATCTCGATATGCCAATCCAGCATGCAAGTGATAATGTATTAAAGCGTATGGGAAGAAAGACTGATAAGCAGGAGCTTCTTGATATTGTTGCAAAGCTCAGAAAAGAGATTCCAGACATTGCATTGAGAACAACTCTTATTGCCGGCTTCCCAGGCGAGACACAGGAAGACCATGAAGAGGTTATGGAATTTATTGATGAAGTTGAGTTCGACAGACTTGGTGTATTTACTTATTCAAGAGAAGAGGATACCCCGGCTGCAACAATGCCAGACCAGATTGACCAGGATACAATGGATACATGGAGAGATGAGCTTATGGCTCTGCAGCAGGAAATATCTATTGACAAGTCAGCACAGATGGTTGGAAAGACTATTGATGTTATGGTTGAAGGTTATATTGCAGAAGATAATACTTATGTCGGACGTTCATACAAGGACGCACCTAATGTTGACGGAATGGTGTTCTTTGAATGTGACAGAGAACTTATGTCAGGAGATTTCGTATCTGTAAAGATTACTGGTTCAACTGAATATGATTTAATGGGAATAATGGAGGAAAATGTTTAAATGAATTTACCTAACAAACTTACAATTGCAAGAGTTATTATGATACCTTTGTTTCTGATATGTCTATATCTTAACATTGGTTGTGGCAAATATATTGCAGTAGGAATATTTATTCTTGCAAGTTTAACAGACCTTTTAGATGGCAAGATTGCAAGAAAGTATAATCTTGTTACTAACTTTGGAAAGTTTATGGATCCACTTGCAGATAAGCTTTTAGTATGCTCTGCACTTATTGCACTTGTTGACCTTAACAGAATTGCAGCATGGATTGTTATTATTATAATTGCAAGAGAATTTATTATTAGCGGATTCAGACTTGTTGCATCAGATAATGGCGTTGTTATTGCTGCAAGCTACTGGGGCAAGTTCAAGACAACATTTCAGATGATTACAATTATTATGCTTGTTCTTAATCTTAATGTACCATTTATGAATATTATTAATACTGTTCTCATATATATATCATTAGGATTGACAGTGATTTCTCTTATTGATTATATTGCAAAGAATTATAAAGTTTTTCTGGAAGGTTCGGGTAAATAATAATGGTTGACTATCTCAGCTGTCTTGATAAGGCTCTTGTTGAGACATTAAAGAACAAATCCCTGACTATAACTACGGCTGAATCATGTACAGGTGGCATGGTTGCTTCGTCTATAGTTAATATAAGCGGTGCTTCAGACATTTTTAAAGAAGGCTATATTACATACAGTAATGAAGCCAAGGAGCGTATTCTTGGAGTTAAGCATGAGACTCTTGAGGAGTATAAAGCTGTAAGTGCTGAAACTGCTGCCCAGATGGCAGAAGGAGCGGTAAGAATATCTAAGGCAGATATCAGTGTTTCTGTAACAGGTGTTGCAGGACCTTCTAAAGAGGATGATAAGCCTGTTGGTCTTGTGTATATTGGATGCTGTTATAATGGTGAGACACATGTTAAAGAATGTGATTTGTCAGGCGACAGACATACGATAAGATGTCAGTCAACCAAGGAAGCACTCAAGTTCGTACTTGATATAATTAAGACTAATCTCAGTTAATAAAATCAGAATTAAATATGAGTATGATTTCACCAGCATTGCAGTTATTGCATATGCTGGTGAATTTATATATAAAATACTATATTAACATACAATAATATGAAAATATGAAATAAATATTTACAATACATATATAATGTGTTATAGTCTTATTATTCCAGTATACATACAAAACGAATAAATGTTCGAAAAAGTTCTTGACAATGTCAGTGTAATAAGATACTATTTAAGAAACGAACACATGTTCAAAAGGAGAGTTTAAGGTATGGTTAATGAAGATAAGATGAAAGCCCTTGATGCGGCAATTTCTAATATTGAGAAACAGTTTGGTAAGGGTTCTGTAATGAAACTTGGAGAATCAACAGCTAATCTTAATGTTGAATGTATTCCTACAGGTTCTTTAAGTCTTGATATTGCTTTAGGAATCGGTGGAGTTCCTAAGGGAAGAGTTGTAGAGATATATGGACCTGAATCAAGTGGTAAGACTACAGTTGCACTTCATATGGTTGCGGAAGTACAGAAGAGAGGTGGTATTGCAGGCTTTATTGATGCAGAGCATGCCCTTGATCCTGTATATGCCAAGAATATCGGTGTTGATATTGATAACTTATATATTTCACAGCCTGACAGTGGTGAACAGGCACTTGAGATTACAGAGACTATGGTAAGATCTGGTGCAGTTGATATTGTAATTGTCGATTCAGTTGCAGCTCTTGTTCCTAAGGCTGAGATTGACGGTGATATGGGTGATTCACATGTAGGTCTTCAGGCAAGACTTATGTCACAGGCGTTAAGAAAGCTTACACCAGTTGTAAGCAAGAATAACTGTGTTGTTATATTTATCAATCAGCTTCGTGAAAAAGTTGGTGTTATGTTTGGCAATCCAGAGACAACTACAGGTGGTCGAGCACTTAAGTTCTATTCTTCTGTAAGACTTGATGTAAGAAAGATTGAGACACTTAAGCAGAATGGTGAAGTTATTGGTAACAGAACAAGAGTTAAGATTGTTAAGAATAAGGTTGCACCTCCATTCAGAGAAGCAGAGTTCGATATTCTTTTTGGTAAAGGTATATCTACAGAGGGTGATCTTGTTGACCTTGCCTCTAATGCAGGCATTATCCAGAAGAGCGGTGCATGGTTCTCATACGAGGGCAACAAGATTGGACAGGGACGAGAGAATGCCAAGCAGTTCCTTATTGATAATCCTCAGATAAGAGAAGAAGTTGACAGAAGAGTAAGAGAACACTATGGAATTGTAGATGGTGCTAAGGAAGCAGATGCATCTGATGATGCAAAGCAGGCTAAGGCTAAGAAGAAAGCAGATACAGAAGAGTAATATAAGGTGAGTTATGGAAGATAATATTGAACTTATTGTCACCTCCATTAAAGAACTTACTAAGAAACGCAGGCTTGTATATATTAATTATGAGCCTGCGTTTGCTGTATATACAGCAGAATTAAGAAAGTTCGGGATTAAGGATGGAGAAGCTGTCAGGAAAGAAGTGTATGATTCACTTGTAGATGAGGTGTTGTCTAAGCGTGCAACCGTGAGAGCGATGGCTTTGCTTAAGAATAAAGATTATACAAGAAAAGGTCTGGAGGACAAGCTTAGAGACGGATATTATCCAGATAAGTGTATAGAGCATGCTATAGAGTATGTATCAAGGTTTGGATATATTAATGATGACAGGTTTGCAGAGAATTATGTTAATTTTAAGGCAGGTAATAAGCCAAGAAGACAGATTGAACTTAAACTGAAGCAGAAAGGCGTTAATACAGATATTATACGAAGGGTTTGTGATGAATTCTATGAAGATAATAGTGATATTGAATTAGAACAGGCAAAGGCATTTGTTGAAAAGAAACATATTGATATAGAGAATGCTGATTATAAAGAAATTCAGAAGGTAAAAGCGGCATTATACCGTAAAGGATTCAGTATGGATATTATCAATAAAGCATTGGATTCTAAGGGGCTTTTCCTTGACATAATCGACAATTGAGTATAATATTAGATTGTTGTATTTTTTGTACAATGAAAACTAAATAAGGAGGTGCTCCTGCGTTGATTCCAATAGTAATCGCAATTATTGCTACTTTAGTGATAGTCGCTCCTATTACTTGGGTTATCTCATCTAATGCAATCAATAAGCGTAACGATGCAACAATCGGTAATGCTAATGAGAAAGCAAGAGAGATAATTGATGAGGCTCTTAAAACAGCTGAAACCAAGAAAAAGGAAGCTCTTTTGGAAGTCAAGGAAGAGTCTTTAAAGACTAAGAACGAACTTGAAAAAGAAACTAAGGAAAGACGAGCTGAGATAAGCAAGTACGAAAAGAGAGTTCTTTCTAAAGAAGAGACACTTGACAGAAAGATTGAGGCTGTAGAGAAGCGCGACTCTAACATTACCAGGAAAGAAGAAGAACTTGGTAAACAGAAGCAAAAGGTTGAAGAACTTGAGAAGAAGAGACAGCAGGAACTTGAACGAATCTCAGGATTGACCTCCGAACAGGCAAAAGAATATCTATTAAAGACTGTTGAAGACGAAGTTAAACATGATACTGCTGTAATGATTAAGACATTAGAAAGCAGAGCGAAAGAGGAAGCAGATAAGAAGGCTAAGGAGATTGTTGTTAATGCAATTCAGAGATGCGCCGCAGACCATGTGGCTGAGACAACAATATCAGTAGTTCAGCTTCCTAATGACGAAATGAAAGGCCGTATTATTGGTAGAGAGGGTAGAAATATCAGAACTCTTGAAACACTTACAGGTGTTGAACTTATCATTGATGATACACCTGAGGCTGTAGTTTTGTCGGGCTTTGACCCAGTAAGAAGAGAGGTCGCAAGAATCGCTCTTGAAAAGCTCATACTTGATGGAAGAATTCATCCGGCAAGAATTGAGGAAATGGTTGAGAAAGCCCAGAAAGAAGTCGAGACATTAATTAAAGAAGAAGGTGAAGCTGCAACCCTTGAGGTTGGTGTACATGGTATCCATCCAGAGCTTGTAAGACTCTTAGGTAAGTTAAGATTCAGAACAAGTTATGGACAGAATGTTTTAAAACATTCTATTGAAGTAGCACAGCTTACAGGTCTCTTAGCTGGAGAGTTAGGACTTGATGTTAAGATGGCTAAGCGTGCTGGTTTATTACATGATATTGGTAAAGCTGTCGACCACGAGATGGAAGGCTCACATATTCAGTTAGGTGTTGATCTTTGTAGAAGATATAAGGAATCAGCCCTTGTTATTAATGCAGTAGAGGCACATCATGGTGACGTTGAACCAGAAAGCTTAATCGCTTGTCTTGTACAGGCTGCTGATACAATTTCAGCTGCTAGACCTGGTGCAAGAAGAGAAACGTTAGAAACTTATACAAACAGACTGAAACAATTAGAAGATATTACCAACTCATTCAAGGGAGTTGAGAAATCCTTTGCCATTCAAGCAGGTAGAGAGGTTCGTGTTATGGTAGTTCCTGAAGTCGTTAGTGATTCAGATATGGTAATCATGGCTCGTGACATTTCTAAGCAGATTGAGGATCAGATGGAATATCCTGGTCAGATCAAGGTTAGTATTGTCAGAGAATCAAGAGCTGTAGATTACGCAAAGTAAACTAACATAAACCAAGGCTGTTACATAATGTTAATTCGTTATGTGACAGCCTTTTTTGATTTTAGCACGCTTAATATAATTAAGCATTTCAAAGAGATGTTTTAAAATATTAAGTTATTTTTAAAAATATTTGCAATTATGAATCATACATTGTAGAATAGAGCATGTTGATTAAATGCTGATTAGGAGGAAGATTATGCAGTACAATGATATGAGTAAAGAAGATCTTTTATCTTTAAAGGAAAGCTTGAACAAGGAGTATGCAGAAGCTAAGGCAAAGGGTCTTGCATTAGATATGTCAAGAGGTAAGCCATCAGCTAAGCAGCTTGATGTTTCATTAGGACTTCTTGATACAATCAATAGTTCATCAGACCTTAAGGCTTTAGATGGAACAGATTGCAGAAATTATGGTGTTTTAGATGGTATTCCAGAAGCTAAGAAGCTTATGGCAGATATGATGGGTACAACACCAGATCATGTTATTGTTTATGGTAACGCAAGTCTTAATATCATGTATGACCAGATTTCAAGAGCATACACACATGGTATTCTTGGTAATACACCATGGTGCAAGCTTGATAAGGTTAAGTTCTTATGTCCGGTTCCTGGATATGACAGACATTTCGCAATTACAGAGAGATTCGGAATAGAGATGATTAATATTCCGATGTCAGAGTCTGGTCCGGATATGGGCATGGTAGAAGAGTATGTAAGCAAAGATGCGTCTGTAAAGGGTATCTGGTGCGTTCCAAAGTATTCTAATCCTCAGGGATATACATATTCTGAAGAAACAGTTAAGAGAATGGCTGCTCTTAAGCCAGCTGCTGAAGATTTTAGAATTTTCTGGGATAATGCTTATGTTATCCATGATTTATATGATGATAAGAAGGATGAGATTCCTGATATCATCAGCGAGTGTGAGAAGGCTGGTAACCCTGATATGGTATTCGAGTTCGCTTCAACTTCTAAGGTAAGCTTCCCAGGTTCAGGTATTGCAGCACTTGCTACATCTGCTAATAATATTGCAGATATCAAGAAACAGCTTACAATCCAGACAATCGGACATGATAAGCTCAACCAGTTAAGACATGTAAGATATTTCAAGGATATCAACGGACTTAAGGAACATATGAGAAAGCACGCTGAATTCATGAGACCTAAGTTTGAAGCTGTAGAAAGTGTTCTTGAAGAAGAACTTGGCGGACTTGGAATTGGTTCATGGACAGAGCCTAAGGGTGGATATTTCATCTCATTTGAGGCTATGGACGGATGTGCCAAGGCAATAGTTGCTAAGTGTAAAGAAGCTGGCGTTAAGCTTACAGGTGCCGGAGCAACATTCCCTTACGGAAAAGATCCTAAAGATTCTAATATAAGAATCGCTCCATCATTCCCAACTCCAGAAGAGATGAAGCAGGCTGCAGACCTTTTCGTTCTCTGTGTTAAGCTTGTAAGTGTAGAAAAGTTACTTGAAAACAAATAATTAAATGAATATAATTAATATAAGCTTGCTTTTTATAAGCAAGCTTATTTAATAACCGGGTATATAATAAGCAGATGTTATATATCGTGATATAGTTGGGAGGATATACATATGGCTAAGATTGGTTTTATTGGAATGGGTAACATGGGATATGCAATGCTTAAAGGTGCTTTGGCAGCATTTTCGCCATCGGATATTATATTTTCATCACCTAACAGAGAGAAGTGCGAAAGAATATCATCTGAGACAGGTGTAAGATTTGCGGAAAGCAATGCAGAATGTGGCAACAATGCCAAGTATATTGTGCTTGCAGTAAAACCACAGATGTATCCAACAGTACTTAAGAATATTGTCAATGTGGTAACAGAAGAAAGCGTTATTATATCAATAGCACCGGGAATTACTATTGCATCTATTAAGAATGCTCTTGGAAGCAATATAAGAGTTGTGAGAGCAATGCCTAATACGCCTGCACTTATCGGGGAAGGAATGACAGGAGTAGCATATAATACATCTGATTATTCATTTGACGAAAGAGATGTTATAGACAAATTCTTTACTTCATTCGGTAAGGTTGTTTACGTTGATGAAAAGCTTATGGATGGAGTTGTATGTGCAAGCGGCAGTTCACCAGCTTATGTATATATGTTTATTGAAGCTCTTGCAGACAGCGTTGTAAAGTACGGTATTAAGAGAGATGACGCATATAAGATGGTTGCACAGACAGTTCTTGGTTCAGCCAAGATGGTGCTTGAGTCAGGAGAACATCCTGCAGCACTTAAGGATAAAGTATGCTCACCTGGTGGAACAACAATTCAGGCTGTTTCTGCACTTGAAGAGAATGGTTTTAGAAATGCTCTTATCAAAGCAACTGATGCATGCTATGACAAATGTACAAGCATTAAGTAATTTTACTACTAATAAATATTTAACTATTAAGTAGTATTTTACATAGAGAGGCTGAATATGAAAGAACATATTAAAAGAGTGGACAGAATTCTTAAATACAAGGGTTCGATACTTGATATATATACAGATGTTATAGAGACACCTGATGGGCACAGAGCAGAATGGGATTATATAGACCACAGGGGAGCAGCGGCGGTTGTTCCAGTGTTAGATGATGGAAGGCTGCTCATGGTAAGACAGTACAGAGACGCACTTGACAGAGAAACAATTGAGATTCCAGCAGGAGGTCTTAATGGCTGGGATGAGCCAACAATTAATGCTGCAGCAAGGGAACTTGAAGAAGAGACAGGATACAGGTCAGATAATCTTACTAAGCTTGTGTCGGTTGTGACTGCTGTTGCGTTCTGCAATGAAGTTGTTGATGTGTATCTGGCAACAGACCTTGTTAAGACGAGCCAGCATCTTGATGAAGATGAGTTCATAGATGTAGAAAAATATACGCTGGAAGAACTTAAAGACATGATATTTGCGGGAACAATACAGGATTCCAAGACGATTTCAGCAGTTCTTGCGTACGATGCTTTACTTAACCGTAAAAAGAATAATTAAGACAAAGTCTTCATATATTGATTCAAAGTACATTTTGATGGATATATATGAGGACTTTTTTGTTATGGGTAATTAAGAATATAAGATTTGCCGCATTAATTATTGCAGGTATTATACTTGGTACATGCTTTGTAAAAATGTGGCGCTACGGCGATGTGTTTTCAACTGAATATCTGATTGCGTACATTAATTCTAATGTTTCATATGCAGATGTATGGCAGGAAGTGCTTGCTTACAGATTAAGGAAATTCATAACATTTGCAGTGCTTATGATTACTCCGTTCAGGAAACTGTATGTATACTGGCTGTGTCTATATAATGGATTCTGCCTTGGAATATGTATGACAAAGGCGGTAATGTATCATGGTGTCGGGGGAGTAGTTATGGTTCTCGTGTGGTTGTTTCCACATTATCTGTTATATATAATGACCGTCCTTCTTATGTGTCATTATTTCCTTAACAGAATTGATACTTTAAGAAGAACGGTCATTATAGTGAGTATGTCATTGTTACTTACATTAATCGGAACATTTGCAGAAAGCTATATTAATCCCGACCTGATGAAAATGTTTTTAAACAAGGTCTGCAATATCGTATAAAAGTTTTTCTGATTCAGCCCATCCGAGGCATGCATCTGTGATTGACTTACCATATACGCCATCGCCAACCTTCTGGTTACCTGGCTCAATATAACTTTCAATCATAACACCCTTAACGAGCTTCTTGACATCAGCAGAGTGGTGGCAGCTGTGAAGTACTTCCTTGACAATACGAATCTGCTCAAGATACTGCTTGCCGGAATTGCTATGGTTAGCATCAATGATAACAGCAGGATTCTGAAGATCTCTTTCGGCATACATGTTGCAGAGTCTTATTAAATCTTCATAATGATAATTAGGGATTGTCTGGCCATGCTTATTAACAGCACCTCTTAATATTGTATGTGTAAGAGGGTTGCCTGGAGTATTAACCTCCCAGTTTCTGTAGATAAATGTCTGCTTAGACTGGGCAGCAACTACAGAATTAAGCATTACTGAGAAATCACCACTTGTAGGATTCTTCATGCCGGCTGGAACATCAATTCCTGAGCATACAAGTCTGTGCTGCTGGTTCTCAACTGATCTTGCACCTACGGCAACATATGAGAGGACATCTGAAAGATACCAGTAGTTCTCAGGATAGAGCATCTCATCAGCAGGACTAAGTTCTGTTTCTTTCATTACATCAATGTGCATCTTTCTGATTGCAACAAGACCGGCAAGAAGGTCAGGCTTCTTTTCAGGATCTGGCTGATGAAGCATTCCTTTGTAACCAACGCCTGTTGTTCTTGGCTTGTTAGTGTAAACTCTTGGGATAATAATAACTTTGTCTTTAATCTTTTCCTGAACCTTGACAAGTCTTGATGTATAATCAAGAACAGCAGTCTCATTATCTGCTGAGCAAGGTCCGATAATAACGAGAAGTTTGTCTGATTTGCCAGTGATAACATCAGCAATCTCAGCATCTCTTTTTGCTTTTAATGTCTTTATCTCTTCCGGTACAGGGTACTGTTCTTTGATTTCAGTAGGTGTAGGAAGCTTTGTAACGAACTCGAAACTCATATAATTTTCTCCTTAAAAATGTATATTCAATAATTACATTTGCATAAAACATACAATGTCTATGTGATTATAACATTTGTTTTGAAAAATGCAAAATAATAATACAGAAAGTACTGTTTGTGGTACAATATATTAAAGATTGTAGGGAGGCGTGATTATGAATATTAACAGAATTATATGGATAGTTTTGGACAGTGTCGGAATTGGCGAGGCTAAGGATGCAGCTAAGTTCGGCGATGCGGGTGCAGATACATTGGGACACACAGCAAAGGCTAATGGTGGTCTTAATATTCCTAATATGGTAAAACTTGGAATTGGCAATATTGACGGCGCACATAACCTTGAAAAATGTGATAATCCGGTTGGCTGTTTTGGAAAACTTGCAGAGGTATCTGCCGGAAAAGATACAACAATTGGACACTGGGAGATGGCGGGAATATATTCTCCTAATCCGTTTCCAGTGTATCCTGATGGATTTCCAGACAGTATTATTGATGAATTTATTAAAAAGACTGGCGTTCCGGGTATTCTTTGTAATAAGCCGGCTTCAGGAACACAGATAATTGCAGAACTTGGAGATGAACATGTGGCGACAGGAAAGCCGATTGTATACACATCGGGGGATTCAGTTTTCCAGATAGCATGCCATGAAGATGTTGTGCCTATTGAGAAACTTTATCAGATGTGTGAGACGGCAAGACATATTCTTACAGGGAAGAATGCAGTTGCACGAGTTATTGCAAGACCTTTTGTCGGAGAGAATGGTAATTATAAAAGAACACCTAACAGAAGGGATTTCTCATTAAAGCCAAGTGAGGATAATATATTATGCAGAGTGCGTGATAAGGGGCTTGATGTAATCGGAGTCGGTAAGATTCATGACATATTTGCTGGTGTGGGACTTACAGAGTCCAAGCACACTAATGATAATCAGGACGGAATGGATGTAACTCTTGATTATATGAAGCAGGATAATAAAGGAATTATATATACTAATCTGGTTGAGTTCGATTCTACATGGGGACACAGAAGAGATTATAAAGGGTATGCTAAAGGTCTTGAGGAATTTGATGAAAGACTATCACAGGTGCTTGATACCATGAAAGACACGGATATGCTGGTTATTACTGCTGACCACGGCTGTGACCCGACATATAAGGGAACTGACCATACAAGGGAGTATGTTCCACTGCTTGTATATGGCAAATACTTAAAACATGGCGTTAATATTGGAACAGGGGACACTTATGCTGACATAGCACAGACGCTGGCTGAGATTTTCGGTACAGAACCGGTTAAGATAGGAAAGAGTTTTCTTAATAAGATTGTATAGGAGGGCTTTACTATGAGAATGGTTGATATTATTGAGAAGAAAAGAGATGGTGGGAAACTGACTAAAGAAGAGATTGACTTCTTTGTTAATGGATATGTCAGGGGAGATATACCTGATTATCAGGTTTCTGCTCTTCTTATGGCAATATATTTCAGACACATGGATTATGATGAGACGCTTAATCTCACTCTGGCAATGGAAAACAGCGGAGACAAGCTGGATTTGTCAGCTATTAACGGAGTTAAAGTGGACAAGCACAGTACAGGCGGTGTTGGAGATAAGACTTCACTTGTTCTTGCACCTATGGTTGCAGCACTTGGAGGCAAAGTTGCCAAGATGAGCGGCAGAGGACTTGGACATACAGGTGGAACGATTGATAAACTGGAAAGCATTCCGGGATTTAACACATCACTGTCTGAAGAAGCATTTATAAAACAGGTCAATGATATTGGAATTGCGATAACAGGGCAGACGGGAAATCTTGCACCTGCAGATAAGAAGATATATGCGCTCAGGGATGTTACAGCTACGGTTGAGAATATTTCGCTTATTGCTAGCAGTATTATGAGCAAGAAACTGGCTTCGGGAGCTGACGCGATTGTGCTTGATGTTAAGACCGGAAGCGGTGCATTTATGAAAAATGAAACTGATGCTGAAAGTCTTGCAAAGGAGATGGTGCGTATTGGAAAAGGTGCAGGCAGAAAAGTGACAGCACTTATTACTGATATGGACCAGCCGTTAGGATATGCAGTCGGCAATGCACTTGAAGTTATAGAAGCTATCAATACTTTAAAGGGTGAAGGTCCGGAGGATTTAACCGAGCTTGTCCTTAATCTTGGAACTTATATGGTACTTGCTGCAAGAGATGATCTCGATAAAGAAACTGTGAGAAAAGAACTTGAGAGAGTAATCAGCGACGGAAGTGCATTGAACAAGATGGCTGAATTCGTTAAGGCTCAGGGCGGTGATTCTGACGCTGTATATAATACGGAGAAGTTAAAGGTTGCTGATACAATAACAGAGGTGTACGCAGATTGTGATGGTTATGTCCAGTCAATCCAGTCTGAGCTTATTGGCAAATCTTCAATGATTCTTGGAGGAGGAAGGGCAGCCAAGGACGATGTAATTGATTTATCTGTTGGTGTTGTTCTTTCCAAGAAAATAGGGGACAAGGTTAATAAGGGTGATGTGATTGCAAGAATTTACTGTGACAATGCAGATAAAACTAAAGAAGCAGAAACAATGATTAAGGAAGCGTATACATTTTCACAGGAATATGTCGAAAAAAATGTACTTATAAAGGGAATAGTTGGTTAATAGTTGTAAATAATTGGATTTTGTGGTATTATAAACACCAAACGGGGCTAAGCCCTAGGTTTGTGAATTGAAAAGGAGAGTTACGATGGAAGTAAGACAGGGTGCTAACGCAAGAGATGTTAAAGGCTATGATACAGAAAGATTGAGAAATGATTTCCTTATTCAGAATCTTTTCCCAGCTGATGATTTCAAGCTTGTTTACAGCCAGATTGATCGTATTATCGTAGGTGGATGTATGCCAGTTAATAAGGAACTTACACTTGAGGCAGGTTCTGAGCTTAAGGCAGCATATTTCCTTGAGAGACGAGAGATGGGTATCTTTAATGTAGGTGGCAACGGTTCAGTTATTGTTGATGGTACAGAATATAAGTTTAAATATAGAGATGGTCTTTATATTGGTATGGGTTCTAAGGAGATTAAGTTCAAGAGCGAGGATTCTTCTAAGCCAGCTAAGTTCTACTTTAACTCAACACCAGCACATAAGACATATCCTACAGTATTCATTGATCCTGAGAAGGATATCAAGGATGAGTTCAAGCTTCAGCTTGGTTCAGTAGAAGGATGCAATAAGCGTCTTAATAGAAAGTATATTTTACCAGGACAGGTTGAGACATGCCAGTTAGAGATGGGTATCACAACTCTTGAGCCAGGAAGCGTATGGAATACAATGCCATGTCATACACATGACAGAAGAATGGAAGTTTACTTCTATTTCGAGATTCCAGAAGAAGATATTGTTGTTCACTACATGGGTGAGCCAACAGAGACTCGTCATATCATCATGAGAAGCGAAGAAGCAGTTATTTCACCAAGCTGGTCAATTCATTCAGCATCAGCTACACATGCATATGCATTTATCTGGGGAATGGCTGGAGAGAATCAGGATTTCGATGATATGGACTGGGTAGACATGAAGGATTTAAAGTAATCCATCAGTACATATTTTACTAAGGAATGTAACCTGTAGAGGGTTTCATTTATAAATTATTATTAGGAAAAGGAGAATTAAAATGTCAGTTAATTTTTCACTTGAAGGTAAGATTGCATTTGTAACTGGTGCATCATATGGTATCGGCTTCGCTATCGCTAGTGGTATGGCTAAGGCTGGTGCAACAATCGTTTTCAACGATATTAAGCAGGAATTAGTAGACAAGGGATTAGCAGCTTACAAGGAAGCTGGTATCGACGCTCACGGATATGTTTGCGACGTTACTAACGAAGAAGCTGTTAACGCTACTGTAGAAAAGATCACAAAGGAAGTTGGACCAATCGATATCCTCGTAAACAACGCTGGTATCATTAAGAGAATTCCTATGTGCGAGATGACAGCTGCTGAGTTCAGACAGGTTATCGACGTAGATCTTAACGCACCATTCATCGTATCAAAGGCAGTAATTCCTTCAATGATCGAAAGAGGACATGGTAAGATCATCAACATCTGCTCAATGATGTCAGAGTTAGGCCGTGAGACAGTATCAGCTTACGCTGCTGCTAAGGGTGGTCTTAAGATGCTTACAAGAAATATTTGTTCTGAGTATGGTAAGTACAATATCCAGTGTAATGGTATTGGACCTGGTTACATCGAGACTCCTCAGACAGCTCCATTAAGAGAGAGACAGCCAGATGGATCAAGACATCCATTCGACTCATTCATCGTTGCAAAGACACCAGCAGAGAGATGGTTAAAGCCAGAAGAATTAGCTGGACCAGCTGTATTCCTTGCTTCAGAAGCATCAGATGCAGTTAACGGACACATCCTCTATGTAGATGGTGGTATCCTCGCATACATCGGCAAGCAGCCACAGTAATCGCGAACTATAAGCGCAGTGCGCGAATGAATAAAGAACACAGGAATCAAGCTTGCTTGAATTCCTGTGTTTTTTATGAATGAGCATAGAGCGCGACAGCGCGTGTGGACTGACCTGCGGTCAGGACACGGCACTGCGCGAAAGTAGTGGGACGCACCTGTCCCGTCTTTCAATTCCCAGCCGCAAGAGCGAAGCGAGTTGCAGCGTTTGTTTCGTCACAGAGGAATTCAATTGTATCCAGAATTATAAAAAGTCTAATAGGTTGTCTAAAATCCTTCCTTTTAACATGATACCTATAAGTAGTCGTATTAAATATAATCTTATAGGCAAAAAATGCACATGTCTATGTTGATAGTTACACAATGTACCTATAAAACCGTTTTAAGGTTATACCTTATAGGCATATATACATCTAATCAGGCTAAAATCATTAAAAATCATCAGCAAGCCATCGAAAACCACCTATAAATCATATTAAAAAAGTTAATTTATAGGATTCATTTATAATTGACTCAATTAATAACTAACCACTTTGATAACCAAGCAACTTAAATAACCAATCTGGCAACTAACATAAAACAATACTTGTATTTATGCAAATCAATGTTAAAATCAAGTAAAAGGGGGATATGCACATGTCAATATTTAAGAAGAACACAACCAAGAAAGAGATAGAAACATCACTCAATGAAATTCAGATTAATCTTGAGAATAATTACAAAGATTTAGCAATTAAGGCTTTTAAGGACTCAACAGTGCTTATAGAGCGGTATCATAATGAATCTTTGATAGATGAGAAAGCTTATGGTAAATATAAAGGACAGCTTGATATATTTGCCAAGAGAATGGAAGGATACAGCCACAGACTGAATGTAAAATATTAAAATAAACTGAATGTGAAGCAGTATTTAAAGATCCGCAGAAAGCATATGAAGCGTTAGTAAGGGATTATTCAGATGGTGATAAATAGAATGAGCTTTAAATATAACAACCGCACCGTCTGATGACAGTGCGGTTGTTTGTTAATCTACAACTCTGACAGCACTAATTACAGGCTGTTTGCTCTTATCAGTAATCACACCATTCTGGTTAGTGTCAGTGCAGTCTTTACATATCTTATCGACAATGTCCATACCATTTGTAACAGTGCCGAAAGCCGCATACTGTCCGTCAAGACTTGGGGTGTCCTTCTGCATGATGAAAAACTGGGAACTTGCAGAGTTGTTTGCAGAGGAGCGTGCCATAGATATAGTGCCTCTTACATGGCTTATATTATTAGAGATGCCATTCGATTTGAATTCACCTTTGATTTTCTCAGATGAACCACCGGTTCCATCACCATTAGGATCTCCGCCCTGAATCATAAATCCGTCAATTACACGATGGAAAGTCAATCCATTGTAGAATCCTGAATTCGCAAGATTAATAAAATTAGTGACAGTAATTGGAGCAGTATCTGCATCAAGTTCTACTTCAATAGTTCCATAATTGTTAACATCAATACAGATATGATGCTTTCCTGACATAAGATCTGCCTGATTTTCCGTGGTAGAATTGTCAGAATTATTATTGCCACAGCCAGTAAGCAATGCCCCAAAACATAAGATTAACCCGCACAAAACGGCAAAAAAACGTTTCATATATAGTCCTCCATATGATTAAATTAAGATATTCTATAGCATTATACCACCTTTTTAATAAAATTTTATGTCGAATTTAATAAAATAGTGGAATTTAATAAATGTTTAGTGTATAATATCTAAGAAAAAATTAAATTATAACAATATGAATGGAGAGAAGATGGGTAAGGTAAAAGAAAACACAGTAGATGATGAAATTGATATAATGGGGTTACTGCAGGCCATTCTTTACAGATGGTGGATTGTACTTATCGCTGCAATTACCGGATTCGCTATTGCCCTTGCAACAACAGTTTTTTTAATTACACCTAAGTATTCAGCAACATCCATGATATACATGAGGGGAAGTGGCAATACAATTGCATCTTTAGCGGATTTACAGATTGGCTCAGAACTTACTAATGACTATCAGATTATTTTCACAAGTAGAACATTACTTACAAAGACTATCAATGAATTAAATCTTGACATGAGTTATGGTCAGCTGAAATCGATGATTTCAATCAGTAATCCATCAGACACACGTATTTTACAGGTTACAGTAACATGTGATGATCCGGATCTTGCATGCTCACTTACTAATAGCATTGTTACTAATGGTATGCAGGCGGCAGAAGAGATTGATTCTAAAGAACCATATGTAATTGACAGAGCTATAGTTCAGAATAGTCCGGTAAGTCCTAATCTTACTAAGAATGTAGCTATTGGAGCATTAGTGGGAGCACTTATAAGTGCAATATTTATAGCTATAAGATATATGCTTAATGATTCATTGCAGTCATCAGCAGATATTGAAAAATATCTTGAACTCCCTGTTTTATGCTCTATACCGGAACATAAGAACTGTGTATACGATTCTGATACAAGAATTTCAAAGAAGAAACGGAGATAGTAATGTTGAACAATAATACAGCGGAAAAAAAGACTAAAGATAATATAGTTGAATTGCATATGAAAGATCCTGGATTCTCAGTAACAGAAGCGTTTAATACACTTCGTACCAATATAATGTTTTCAGGAGAGAATATTAAGACCATTATGGTCACAAGTACTAATCCTGCTGAAGGAAAGAGTTTTGTTGCAATGCAGCTTGCCAAGAGTTTTGCTGATATTAATAAGAAAGTCATATATATTGACTGCGACTTAAGAAAGTCAGTAACTCTTTCAAGATATAAGATCAGAGGTAAGAGAGCTGGTCTTACAGAGTACATAACAGGCCAGAAGTCACAGCTTATATATGAGACTAACATTCCTAATTTAGCTGTTATATTAAGTGGTCATGTTGTACCTAACCCAATAGAGCTTATGGAGTCTAAGAAGTTTGATGACTTGCTTTCTGTATTAAGAGAAAGATTTGATTATGTAATAATTGATTCACCACCAGTTGGAAGTGTTGTTGATGCATGTGTAATTGCACCTAAGGTTGATGGTACTGTTATGGTAGTCAGATCTGATGCTGTTGGAAGAAGTCATGCAATTCAGGCTAAGAAACAGCTTGAAAAGAGTAAGGGCAGAATTTTGGGTGTAGCACTTAACGGAGTAGGAACTCATAAGGGTTCATACTATTATAAGAATGATAATTCTTATTATGGAGAATACTACAATGAAGAACAGTCAGAAGAAAAATCAAAAGACAAGTAAATACATAAAGATAGCAGTGTTGTGTGTAGCTTTTGTAGTAATTGTATGTATGATATTTCTTATATATAATGATATGAAAGACAAGAAGCATGATACAGCTGATAATTCTGCAGATAATAAGGAGTATTCATCAATTGAAGTTGATGGAAAGAACTATAATTATAATACAGGATTAATTAATATATTATTTATTGGTTTTGATTCATCTGCTGACATAGAATCGCTGGAAGGAAAGAACAGTAATACGGGAGAGAATGGCAGAGCGGACAGCATATATGTTCTTTCATTAGACAGACGAAACAAGAAGATGCAGATACTTGCATTATCAAGAGATACAATGACTGATATAGAAGTCACTGATGCATCCGGACAGGTAGTCGGATGGGGAAAAGACCATCTGGCATTCGCATATTCATATGGAGATGGCAAAGATAAAAGCTGCCGCCTTATGTCAGATGCTGTATCTAATCTTGTTAATAACATTCCGATTGTATATTATTGTGCAGCCAATATTAATTCACTGGGAACACTTATTAATATTGTTGGAAGCGTTGAGGTTCAAATTCCTAATGATGACTTGAAGCAGTTCGGACCTGAATATGAAAAAGGACAGACTATTGTTATTAATGAATCTAATATAGAAAGATTTGTCAGATTCAGAGATACTGAGAAGGATTTTTCCAATGAAGGAAGAATGGAGAGACAGAAAGTATTCATTGAAGCTTACTTGAATAAGTTCAAGCAGCTTGCCAAGGATGATGATACAATAGTTAAGACAACTAAGATGCTTAGTACTCTTGTTACTAATATCTCAATTGGAGAGTTGAATGATTTTATTTCTTTATATGCTGAATCAAGTTTTGATATGAATTCAGATTATTATAAGCCTTCTGGTGAGAATAAGACAGGACAGGCTCATGATGAATTTTACATTGACGAGAAAGCTTTTCAAGAGTTGATTCTGAAGATGTTCTATATGGACACTTCATTATCATAAATTTTATGCGGATTTGTCATACGCATAAACTATAAATGAGAAAAGGAGGAAATATAAAATGACAAAGAAATTATTATCGGCTGCTATTACTGCAGTTGCTGCTATAACTTTAATGACAGCCACTGTTTTTGCGGCACCTAGTGTTAGTGATACACAGGAAGTTGTTTCTAGTGATAGTACATCAGAAGTTACTGTTAATGGTAAGACTGTTACAGTTAATGATGCTGTGAAATCAGGAGATATCAAGCTTGTGTTCTCTAGTGCAACAGAGGCAGAACTTAATAAGGTAGGTGTACAGAGTGGCACTATTAATGATATCTTAGCTATTAATGGTGGAGCTTCAGACAAGCTTACTTCTGTTCTTGATAATGCTGTTGCTAAAACTGCTGATGCAAAGATAGACACAAAGTCATTATCACTTCTTACTAATATTCAGGATTTATCTTACAAGACTGATTCTGGAGAGATTGTAAAGGATGCTAAGAATGTAACTGTTACATGGAAGGCTCCTCTTACATCTGGTATGACTGTTGATAATGTAAGAGTTCTTCATTACAGTTGTGTATCTAATCAGTGGGAACTTATTAAGCCAGAAGCTGTTGACCCTTCAACAGGAAATATTACAGCATTCTTTTCAGATCTTTCTCCAGTAGCTATTGTTTATGTTAATGACAATAATGCAGGAAGCGGATCTACAGAGAATAATGGCTCAGTTCAGACAGGTGATGCAAGTCATGTTGGTGTTTATGCAGCTATATTAGCTGGAGCAGCACTTGTTGTATTAGTTTGTGTTGGAAAGAGAAAAAGAGCTAATTAATTCTTTTTTATAAGAGCGGATTTATCTTAGGATAATCTGCTCTTATTTTTTTGTTATAAACTTTTAATATCAAAATATATATGTTATAATACTATCAATAAAATATGATAGGGGGAATAATTAAATATGAAACTTGAAGTAAAGAATCTTACCAAGTCATTTGGTGAGAAAGAAGTTCTTCATGGCATTTCATTTAATGTCGAAGGTGGTAAGGCACTTGGGCTTCTTGGTCGTAATGGTGCAGGTAAGACAACAACAATAAGAATTATAATGGATGTATTTCATGCTAACTCGGGTGAAGTTATTCTTGATGGCATGAAATTTAATCCTAAGGAACATCTGATAGGATATCTTCCAGAAGAAAGAGGATTATATCCTAAGAAAAAAGTGTCAGAGCAGCTTATATATCTTGGCAGATTAAGAGGTCTGTCTAAGGCAGAGGCTAAGAAGAATACTGACAAATGGCTTAAAAGACTGCAGGTATCACAGTACACAGATGCAAAGCTTGAGACACTTAGCAAAGGTAACCAGCAGAAGGTACAGCTTGCATCAACACTTGTATGTGAGCCTGAGATTGTTATATTAGATGAACCTTTCAGCGGACTTGACCCGGTTAATTCCAAGATATTACAGGATGTTGTAACCGGATTGATAGAAGAGGGAAGAATAGTAATATTCTCAAGCCATCAGATGAGTTATGTAGAAGAATTCTGTGAGGATATTGCAATAATTAATAACGGAGAGATAGCATTATCAGGTAATCTCGCTGATATTAAGGCCGAATACGGAAAAAACCAACTTATAATTTCTGCAGTTGGAATGGATGCTGAAGAACTGTCAGAAAAATTAAAGACCATGTGTGCAGATACATTATCTGTAACAGGAACACACAAAGACGGTGTTATAGTAAAGAACATTCATGAACTTTCAAGAAATGAACTTATTAAAGCAGTTATGAATGCAGATATAGAAATATCATCATTTGACAGCTACAGACCGTCACTCAATGATATATTTGTAAAAGCTGTGGGAGGTGACAGATAATGAAGAAATTCGGGGTAATATTCCAGTATGAGATTATGAACTATATTAAGAATAAGAGCTTTATGATTTCTACAATTGTTATAGCTGTTCTTGCTGCAGTAATATTGTTTCTTCCAAGCATATTTGATATGTCGGGAATTCTAGGAACTAATAAAGATGATACGGATGATACATCATCGGATAATGCAGCAATCACAGATGTTATTGCAATCTATGATGAGAAAGATATATTTGCAGAGACCGGAATAGTTGAAGGCGTATTTACAGATGTGAAGATTGAAAATGTTTCATCAAGGGATGCACTTGTAAAGAAGGTTGAAGATGATGAAAATGTCATTGCTGGTTTTGTTGTAAAGAATGCAACAGAATTTGAGTATGTCGTTAATAATAGCGATATGTATGATGACATGTCAGCCAGATTTACATCTGCAATGCAGTTGCTTGGCCAGTATAATTACTGCAAAGAGCATAACCTAGATCTGGCAGAGATAGAGAATGCATTTAATCCGGTTATCAGTTCTGAAACAACTGTACTTGGAAAAGATATGATGAGCAATTACTGGTATTGTTATGCACTTATCATTATTGTATTCATGGTTATTATTCTTTATGGAGTAATGGTTGCAACTTCTGTTACGCAGGAGAAATCTAACAGAACAATAGAACTTCTGGTAACAAGTGCAGATACTAACAGTCTTTTCTTTGGAAAGGTACTTGCAGGAACGTCTGCAGCCCTTATACAGGTTGGAATTATATTTGCAGTAGTACTTGGAAGCTATAAGATTAACAGGGTTTCATGGGGCGGAATATTTGATAAAATACTTAATATTCCAGCAGATGTTCTCGTTACATTTGCATTCTTCGGACTGGGTGGACTCTTATTCTATGAATTCATATATGGAGCAATGGGAGCTCTTGTTTCTAAGACAGAGGATATTAATAAAAGTGCCGGAAGTGTACAGTTTGTTATTATGATTGTATATTTCATAGGAATATTCCAGCTTAATAATATAGATGGAGTGCTGATGAAGGTGCTTTCATTCCTGCCAATAAGCTCATACAGTGCAATGTTTGCGAGAGTGGCACTTGGCAGTGTAAGCTTTGTAGAGATAGCAGTATCATATGTTATTCTTATTGCAAGTATAATAGCAGTAGGAATATTAGGCTCTAAGATATACAGAATGGGAACATTAAGATATGGTAATCCGATTACATTAAGAAATGCATTTAAGAATCTTAAGCATGAGTAAAAATAAGGCGGCAAACCTGTAATGGTGAGTCGCCTTTATTAATTCGGTGTTAAGATTTAGCTTTATAATTTAACTGTTTCGCCGCCTTTAACTTCAATGATAGTGTCGTTATTAACAGCAAGCCATACTGATTTTACAGATGGATTATGTACATATTCGTTATCAGCAAAGAATTCAAGTCTGTCAAACAATTCATTATATTCAACTATCTCAGAATTAGTTGCATACCAGATATCATCACGGTTAGCAATCATTTCACAGAATTCTTCAATAACCTCCCAGTTGTTATTGCGTTCAAATTCAAAGCTGTGTCCCCATACATACATCATATACAGATATTGTTTCTTGGTAAGTGCCATGAATTTCTTACCAAAATCAACAAGATTGTGGTTGTGATGGCATGTTGGAACCCAACGCATATAATCATCTGGCATAAAGAAACCGTTCTCATCACCTATAAGAATAGGGCCTTCTGCACTGGAAGCATAATTCTCAGCAGCCTTAGTAGCGGCATATCTGTCATTAGTTACTCGTGCATATTTGATACCGACTGACTTTGCTATATCGACAATACGGCTGTCAAAAGAACCGTTAGGATAAGCAAAACCGGTTATTGGACGCTGAAATATCTTTTCGAGATTATTCTTATCTTCAAGAATCTCTTTGATGACAGCATAATCGTTAAGTCGTATCATTGTTGGATGTGTAAATGTGTGAACGGCAATATCATGACCAGCATAAAGCTCAGGCCATTCTTCCTGAGGTATTCTTATTGCTGGATCAATAATACCAGTATTAAGATTAAAAGTTGCCTTAAGATTATATTTGTTAAAAAGCTTTACAAGACGTCTGTCTTCAATCTTTCCATCATCATAACTGAATGTAAGTACTTTAAACTTACCACCTGGAAATACTTTATATACTTTATTCATTATTAATGTCTCCATAGTTTATTTGTTGTTTAGAACCAACTTTTTTATTATATAACACAATTATATGTGTGTCATGTGTTTTTGGACACAAATATGGTAAATTGTGGAACTACTTAAATATTTTATGAATCATTCTTTGAAAATATGACTGTTTAATAACACTTTGTTCAGCTTTTAAAGAAATACTTTCATATAATGTATCGTTGATGTACAGATTAATGCTGCCATATATCTGTTCGGAATTAACAGGAGCAGTTAGCTTTTCAGGCAGATTGATTTCATATGTCACAGAATCATCATCACATGTAAGAAATTCAACATATTTATCTGGAATGAGGCGGCAATAATTACACTTTCCATTGGTAACAGGTACATAGAATACGAATTGATAATTAAAATACCGTTCTTTGTAATATTTCTTACCTATTGCAATCAGATAATTGGAATCGCTCCATTTGTAATTCTTATTAGGCGGCCATCCACACGCAAGCAGTGCAATGCACAGGGTACGGTCGTTGTCCTTATACGCACATACATAACAGTAGCCTGCTTTGTTAGTGAAGCCTGTTTTGCCGGAGATAACGCCGTTATCAGGGTTAAGCAGTCTGTTTTTATTGTTAAGCTGGTAAGTATGCATTCCTGTTATGTCTGAAAATGCCTTAGAAACAGTCTGTGTTATGCGCAGGAATTCATCATTACTGATGCAGTATGCCATAGTCTTTGCAAGGTCATATGCTGTTGTATGATGAAAACTATAGTCGTCTTCGGCATCAAGTCCGTTAGGTGTTATGTAATATGTATCAGAAAGCTGGATATCATCTGACTTTTCATTCATAAGGTCAGTGAATATATATACAAGCTTTTCACTCTGTTCACGGTCAATTTCAGATAAAAATGTTGAATCATAATTATAATTATTGATAAATGGTGTTTCAGTTCTTAAAGATGGATTCGCACATAACAGGTAATAGGCAACATTTTCAGCAATAATGACTGCGGAATCATTATGTGATTCGAGCATAAGAGAGTAATAGAGGTCACTAAGAACAAACTGTTCACCAGTGACTGCATTAAGCTGCACATCAGGCATAGAAGCTGCATAAGATGAAGTTGTTGCAACAAAATTCTCATCGCAGTTTTCCAGAGCAATAATAAGAGTCATTATTTTCGTTGTGCTTGCCATGCTGACAGCAGTATTTTCATTATTACCCAGAAGAATCCGTCCAGAATCAGCGTCTATAAGAACAGCATATTTTGAGTATAAACCTGCTGCACTGGTACTGATTGGAGTTAATATACAGCATACTGATAACGATAATATGGATATAATTATGGGAAAATATTTTGATAACTTCATAGAAATTTAATAATATATCTTTCTATGATTATATTAAAATGCTTTGATATTATGTGTGTTTTAAGGTATTATTTAAATAGATTATTTATACGTGGGTTAACTGACACTTAAGCTTTACGAGGAGGAATTATGGCATATATTGAATTTAATGATGTAAAGAAAATATATAAAATGGGTGACGTTAAAATCAGGGCACTTAATGGGGCAAGTTTCCAGATTGATGAAGGTGAATTTGCAGTTGTATTAGGTCCTAGTGGAGCTGGGAAAAGTACTATTCTTAATATTCTTGGAGGTATGGATACATGTACTACAGGAGAGATTACTGTTGATGGAAAACGTATTGACAAGTACAGTTCAAGGCAGCTTACAGCATACAGAAGATATGATATAGGCTTTGTATTCCAGTTCTATAATCTTGTACAGAATCTTACTGTTAAGGAGAATGTTGAGCTTGCAACACAGATATGCAAAGATCCTCTTGATATTGTTAAGACAATAGAAGCTGTAGGTTTATCAGACAGAATTGGTAATTTTCCATCACAGTTATCCGGAGGAGAACAGCAAAGAGTTGCCATTGCAAGAGCGCTTGCAAAGAATCCTAAGATGCTTTTATGTGATGAACCAACTGGTGCGCTTGATATTAATACAGGAAAGAATATTCTTAAGCTGTTAAGTGATATGTGTAAGAAGAACGGAATTACTGTTGTGGTAATTACACATAATCAGGCTATCTCAGCAATGGGAGACAAAGTAATCAAGGTTAAGAATGGTGTTGTTGACAGTGTTGTTATCAATGATAATCCTGTATCAGTAGATGATATAGACTGGTAATACTTTGGAGGCTTGCACAATATGGGAAAATCAGTATGGAAAGATCTCTTTCGTGAGATTAGGAAAACATTTGGAAGATTCATAGCTATATTTGCAATTGTTGCTATTGGCGTGGCATTCTTTGCAGGCATAACGGCATCTTCTAATGATATGAAGAATTCAACGGACCATTATTATGATGATTATAATATGAGTGACTTAAGATTATTATCCTCAATTGGTTTTAACGATGATGATATTAAGGCGATAAGAGAAGTTGAAGGCGTTAAAGGTGTGTATCCTGCGTATTCACAGGACGCTGTTATTAAGAAGGACAGCATTGAGACTGCTGTACATCTAATGTCAGTTCCTGATAATACAGATAGAGGTAATGAGAATTATATTAATCAGTTAAGAATCAAGGAAGGACGATTGCCTGAGAAGAGCGGTGAATGTGTTGTAAGATACGAAGATACCAAGGATAACTTCTCTATAGGTGATACAATAAAGCTTTCATCAGGCACTCAGGATGATATAGCGGACAGTCTTAATGATTCAGAGTATACAGTAGTAGGAATCGTATATACACCATATTATGTTTCATATGATCTTGGAACTACTAATGTTGGAAGTGGTAAGATTAATTATCTTATGTATATTACAGAAGATGAATTTATGTCCGATTATTTCAATGAAGTATTCGCTACTGTTGATGGTGCCAAAGAACTTGATACATATGGAACAGAATACGAAGATCTTGTTAAAGATACAGCGGACAGAATAGATGCAATTGCACAGGATAGAATTAATGACAGAAAAGATGCAATTCTTTCTATGTATGATGAAGCACTTAATGAAGCTAAAGAAACTGCTAAAGCTGCGATATACCAGCATGTTGTAGATTCAATTACAGAACAGTACAGTAATTATTTTGTTGGAATGGATGTTTCAGCTATTATTGAACCTTATATCCAGCCGGCTTATGAGAAAGCACTTGCTGATTATGATTTCAGCAGCATAGAGACTCAGGCTAAAGAAGATTTCCAATCAAAGTATGGCAACAGCGACGAATGGCAATGGTATGAACTTACAAGACAGGAACAGTATTCTTTTAAGGATTATGAATCAAGTGCTAACAGAATGAAAGCAATTGCTACAGTATTCCCAATATTCTTTATTGTTGTATCAGCACTTGTCTGCCTTACAACAATGACAAGAATGGTTGCAGAGGAAAGAGGGCTTATAGGAACTTATAAGGCACTTGGTTACAGCAAGAAAGTTATTGCATTCAAATATATTGCATATGCATTTATTGCTTCAGTTACAGGAGGAATAGCAGGCTGTATTATAGGTCTTAAGCTGTTTCCACTTGTAATATATAATTCATGGAATATAATATATCAGCTTCCACCAATAGTGTATGACAGACACATTCTTCTTTCAATTATTGCTATTGCAAGCATGGTTTTAGTTACGGTTATTGCAGCGCTTTTCTCATGCTATAGTGAACTGGAAGAAGTTCCATCAGAGCTTATGCGTCCGAAAGCACCTAAGAGTGGTAAGAAAATCCTTCTTGAGCACATTACATTTATATGGAAGCACATGTCATTCACAATGAAGGTTACTATGCGTAATCTGTTTCTGTATAAGAAGAGATTTCTTATGACTGTTGTCGGAATAGCAGGCTGTACGGCACTTATGACAGCAGGTTTCGGAATTAAGAACAGTATAGAAAGCCTTATACATAACCAGTATGGCGAGCTTATACATTATGACAGCGTTGCTACATTTACAGACGGAATTACACAGGAGAATATGGATGCTCTTGGAAGTGACCTT
Organism: Eubacteriales bacterium; assembly: GCA_030537195.1. Classification (GTDB taxonomy): domain Bacteria; phylum Bacillota; class Clostridia; order Lachnospirales; family Lachnospiraceae; genus Lachnospira. The sequence continues at coordinate 35,861 of JAUNOK010000008.1, forward strand.
TCAGCAGACAGACATATTGCAGATTATTTATTAAACTGTGGTTATTCTGATGATGTTAAGAGCAGTGAAGATACAGAGACAGCTGAATATGTTGTGGTTAATGACAAGAACACATTTAAAGATTATGTAACATTAAGGACAAGAAGAAAGCATAATGAGGTATCTCTTGATGATACAGGAGTTGTTATCACAGAAAAGCTTTCTAAGGATTTAGGCGTAAAGACTGGTGATAAGATTACAGTAACTTCATCTGACGGAAAGCAGACAGAAGCCGTAGTGTCTGGCATTACAGAGATGTATGTTAATCATTATGTTTATATAACTTCTGCGTATTATAATGAACTTTTTGGAAATATTCCTGATAATAACAGAGTTCTTATAAAGATTAATGGTGATGTTAATGAAACGGAAAGTTACATGGGGGATGAATATCTTTCAAGAGATTATATTAAGGGGGTCAGCTTCCTTAATGCCAATGTGACACGATTCGAGAACATGATACAGTCACTCGATTTAGTAACCTGGGTGCTTATAATATCAGCGGGTCTGCTTGCATTCGTTGTGTTATATAACCTTACTAATGTTAATATATCGGAGAGAAGAAGAGAGATTGCAACTATTAAGGTACTCGGCTTCTTTGACCCGGAAGTAGGCATGTATGTGTACCGCGAGAACATATTCCTTACACTTATCGGTGGTGTGTTCGGATTATTCCTTGGACGACTGCTTCACATATACATAATGCTTACTGTTGAGATGGATGCAGTAATGTTTGGATATGCCATCAAACCGACAGCATATATATATTCATATCTTATTACACTGATTTTCTCAGTTGTTGTTAATCTTGCCATGTATGGAAAGTTAAAAAAACTTCCTATGGTCGAATCATTAAAGTCAGTAGAATAAATCGGACAGCCCCTTCATATATTGTGAAAAACAATAGTGAAGGGGCTTGTTTTTGTATGATGAATCACTCTATAAAATCCTCCCGGATGAATTAATTAAAGACATTGGAATATATGCAGGATTTGAGCATGTAAGGGAAATACGTCTGCGTACAGGCAGACTGCCTGCTGCCATATATGATAACGGAGAACGTATGGGAACGATTCCGGTAGACGAACATATGATGACAAGAATACTGTCAATAGCAACTAATTATTCGTCTTATGCATATGAATCCTGCATGGCAAACGGTTTTCTGACAATTAAAGGTGGACACAGAATTGGACTTGGCGGACAGGTTATATGGGAGAATGGAAAGGTAAAGAATTTCTCTCATGTAACATTCATGTGTATAAGGGTTGCTAAACAGATGAAAGGCTGCGCTGATAATATAATGAAAGAGCTTTTAAAAGACGGGTTAAAGCATACGATTATAATATCACCTCCAGGCTTAGGAAAAACAACACTGTTAAGAGACATTGTAAGACAGTTATCTGATAAATACAGAAAAAATGTAACTTTAATAGATGAACGCTGCGAAGTTGCAGCATGTGCCAACGGAGTTCCGTGTAATGATATCGGATGCAGAACAGATGTCCTTGATGGCTGTAATAAGCTTGCGGGAGTATATATGGCTGTGCGTTCGCTAAGTCCTCAGGTTATAGCAATGGATGAAATCGGCGGAAATGATGACATCAAAGCCGTAAGATACTGTATTAAAAGTGGCTGTGCAGTGATTGGGACTGCACATGGGAGTGGTATATATGATACAGATGAGCAGCTTGCATCACTTTTCGGACAGGGAGGTTTTAAAAAAGCTGTAGTACTGGAAAAATGTGGGGAGGCAGGAAAATGTCTGGATATATAGGCGGCATATTAATACTGGCAGGATGTTTTATGTATGGACTTTCTTACAGTCAGCGATTAAAGAACAGGATAGTAATATTGAAGGACATGATAAGACTGCTTGCTGTAATGAACAACCATATAGGATATTCACTCATAGACATGACACAGATATTTGAACGGCTTGGAGATTATGATATGTGTCCATATGTCAGAGAATTTACGAAATACATATATAACGCATTGAATAAATCGGACATTGATACATTCGGGTTAATATGGAATGATGCGGCTGACAAAGCATTTGCAGGAATACTTGGCAAAAGACAGCTTGAGATAATAAAAGAAGCAGGCGCTATAAGCACATTTATTGACAAAGACAGCCAGTTAAAGCTTATACAGTCTGTTCTATGTGAACTTAACGAGGAGCTTGATACGGTTAAGTCTAATGCAGCAGGAAAGATGAAGGCTTATATCGTTACCGGTATATCAGCAGGACTTATACTTGTGATTGTACTTATATGAATCGGAGGTGAAGTATGGAAGTAAGCATAATATTCAAGATTGCTGCGGTTGGCATAGTTGTTTCGATACTGAACCAGATATTAAAACACAATGGAAGAGATGACCAGGCAACGCTAACAGCTCTGGCTGGGCTGCTTATTGTCATATACTGGATATTGCCTTATATACTTGAGTTGTTTACAACTATGAAGAGACTTTTTGAATTGTGACAGGGGGTGGAGCATATTAATGTTTTGTCGCTTTCAGTGTGTGCAGTTACAGGTGTAATTCTTGCACTTGTTTTAAAAAATACAGGCTCTTCAATGGGAACTTTTGTCTCAGTTGTTCTGTGTGTAGGAACCTCAATGCTTGTATTTAACGGACTTATATCTGTCTATACAAGAATCAATATGTTTACTGCCGGAATTAATCAGGATTATATAAAGCTGATAATCAAAGTTATAGGAATATCATATGTGACTGAAATATCGTCCAATATATGTAAAGAAAACGGGTTTGCGGCACTTGCATCGGCTATGGAAATATACGCCAGAATTTCTGTGGCAGGCTTATGCATACCAGTGATAGTCACTCTATTTGAAATAGTTTCAGAGGGAATAGCCTGATTAGAAAATTCTTATTTTTAATGATGGCTTTTCTGGCAGCTGTCATTATACCTGATAATTGTATATATGCTCAGGATGAAAATACTGCCGATTATAATTCACTGATAGATGAGGCTGATTATAGCGATATAGACAGCACACTTGATGATTACGGATGGCAGGGTTCATCTTTTAAAGATCTTGTAAAATCAGTTGCCAATGCGGATACAGACATAGGATTTAATTTTACAAGTACTGTTACTGAAGCAATAATTGCCAACAGGACAGTTATAGTACAGATATTACTGCTGTCTATATGTGCCATGTTTCTGACTGTTCTTGATAAAAATGCGTCTGATTCGGCAATGCTTTTTATATCATTTATACTTATGACACTGATAGTATCGGTATTTATCAATGCTGCAAGGACAGGCTATGAATGTGTTCAGATGGCAGTTGATATATACAAAGCACTTTGTCCGGTATTCTTTCCAGCGGTTGCATATTCGTGTGGTGCTGCAAGTGCAGCGGCATATTATGAGATAGTTCTTTTCCTTATGTACATAGTCAATATTCTTGTGAAAAATGTTCTTATGAGAGGCAATTATGTATATATGATATTAGGTATGTTTGATACATTCAGTGAAAAAGACAAGTTTAATAAAATGTGCCAGCTTATAAAGAAAGTAATTAAGCTGTCTGTAAAAGGAATGCTTATGTTTTTTCTTGGACTTAACGGAATAAAGAGTCTTATAATTCCATTAAGTGATTCTTTAAAAATGTCCGTTTTATTCAAAGCTGTCTCGATGATTCCGGGAATAGGAAACAGTGCGCAGACTGTATCTAAAACAATTGTCGGTTCTGCTGTGCTTGTCAAGAATTCTATTGGTGTGGCAGCAGTTATTGTTATGGCGGTAATAATAGGAATTCCGCTTCTTAAACTTGTTGTCATGGCATTCTTATATCAGATTCTTGGAGCAGTCTTAGAGCCAGTGGCAGACAATCGTATAGTAAAGGCAGTTCTTGTTCTGTCTGGAAGTCTTGAAAATATGATATATATGATTGCTGTGACGGTTGTCCTTATGTGTCTTACGATGGCAATCATATGCTTTGCAACTAATATAAGTCTTTATGGTTAAATATGGTGACGTGCAATGACAGGTCTTATTAACTGGTTCAAAACTATATTTATTCTTGAAATCACGGGAGAGATTGCGCTAAAGCTTGTGCCATCAAAATATAAAGAATTCATAGCATTTGTGATGAAACTGATTCTTGTGACTGCGATAGTTATACCGCTTCTTAATATCAGAAATGCGGACATAAGTGGAATTACAGAGAGCATAAAGAATGGATTTGGTACATATTCTAAGGAGAATGACAATGTATCACAGTCAATATATAATTCTGCAGATAACAGGATAGCTGAAAAAGTTATAACATCTGATATTGGCAGTGCTGCCGGCGAATATGGTTTAGAGGTTGTATCTGTAAAATGCAGCTTTACATCTGATATGACAGCAGTTGATTCGATATATGTATACGTGAAGGGAAGCGGTAATGGTGATATTGAAGGATTGCTAAAGTATATTGCTGGCAGATGCGGATTATCTGCAGAACAGGTGAATATCAGGGAGGTAAATGGCAGTGGATAATGGCAGTAAAAATGAATCATTTTTTACCGGTTTACTGAATAAAACAAGGAAAGACAAAATATTTATAGTAATACTGGCAGGGATACTTATGATGGTGATTGCAATGCCAACAAAAAGTTCATCTGCAAAAAGTTATACATCAGGCCCGATAATATCTTCCAGCTTAGATGATTACGAAAAAAATCTAGGGGAAGAACTGCAGCAGATGCTGGAAAATACTGATGGTGTTGGAAAAGTAAAAGTTCTTCTTAAGACTACAGATGATAAGGAGGTTACAGGGGTGTTAGTTGTGTGCGAGGGAGGTGATGACAAGAATCTTGTAGCGTATATCACAGATGCGATAAATGGCCTTTTAGGTGTTCCTGTACATAAAATTAAAGTGATGAAAATGTCGGAATAATTATTTTGGAGGCAGTTTTGAAAAGAATTAAAAAGAATCATATTATAATTACGGCACTTGCTATAATGATAGCTGCTGCCGGGTATATTAATTATGCGGGTGATCTTAATAATATAATAAAAATCAAAGACAAAGAGAGTTCCGCTGTTTCTTCTGATAACGTAACAACTGATAATAATCTGGCTGATGAGAACACAGATTTTACAGATGAGCCAGGAACTGTTATACTAACATCAGCAGGAGTGAAATCGGAGGCAGTGGCGGCTGCCAGATTAAACAGAGAACAGGTCAGGGCTTCAAGTCTTGAGAATCTTCAGAGCATTGTTAATGATACTAATATAGCAGATGATGCCAAGAAATCAGCAGTTGACGAGCTTGCAAAGCTTGAAGACAGTGCAGATAAAGAAACAGCTATAGAGTTATTGCTGTCAGCTAAAGGGTTTGATTCTTCTGTAGTTACTGTTTCTGATACCAATGTGGATGCTGTTATTAATGTATCAGAGCTTTCTGACACAGATAAGGCTCAGATTGAAGATATTATTAAAAGAAAAACTGGCTTTACTGCTGATAAGATAACAATAAACATTTGCAATAATTAGTGTTTATGTTATAATTTGTTTAACTTTGAGTTAAATATGAATATATGGAGGACGGTTATGACAAAAGAGTTTGAAGATAGAGGTACAACTTATTCTATACATGAGAATGTTAATATTGGCGAAGTTAAGGTAGCTGATGAAGTTGTAGCTATTATAGCTGGTCTTGCTGCTACAGAAGTAGAAGGTGTTGACAGCCTTGGCGGTAATATCACTAATGAAATCGTAAGCAAGCTTGGAATGAAGAATCTTTCTAAGGGCGTTAAAGTAACAGTTGAAGAGTCAAGTGTCCTTGTAGATATAACACTTAATCTTAAGTATGGAACACAGATACCAGAAGTTTCAGCTAAGGTTCAGGAGAAGGTTAAGTCTGCAATTGAGACAATGACAGGACTTTCTGTTACAGAAGTTAACATTAAGGTTGCCAGTGTTAACGTAGAAAATTAAATTCAGGAGTTAAAAGATGACAAGATCTACAATGAGGGAGCATATTTTTAAGTTATTATTCAGAGCTCCTTATATCGATAACAAAGATGAGTATGATGAGCAGATTGATCTGTATTTTGCAGATGCAGATATGGTAGATGCGTCACATCTTAAGGAAGAAGAATACCAGTACATCAAGAATAAAACATTAGCAATAGCAGAGCTTATACCTGAGCTTGATGAGAAAATCGATTCTGTTTCAGAAGGATGGCCTACAAGCCGCCTTGGAAAGACAGAACTTTCTATTATGAGACTTGCAGTGTATGAGATGCTTTATGATGAGGATATTCCTACTAATGTAGCACTCAATGAAGCTGTTGAACTTGCCAAGAAGTATGGTTCAGCTGACAGCACAGCAGCCTTTGTTAATGGTGTATTAGGTAAGTTAATTAAAGAGTAATGCATTTTATATGCATGTGAAGTGAGGATATATGGCTGGAGTATATACTGTAAAACAGGTGAATTCCTATATTAAGAATATGTTTAAGCAGGATTTTCTGCTTAACTCGGTTTCTGTTAAGGGGGAGATATCTAATTGCAAGTATCATACCTCCGGTCATATTTATTTTACATTAAAAGATGCTGATGCGGCACTTTCTGTCATTATGTTCGCAAGTCAGGCTGCAAAGCTTGCTTTCAGATTAAAGGATGGAATGTCAGTTGTTGTATCAGGAAGAGTTGATGTGTTCGATGCAGCTGGTAAATATCAGCTGTATGCCAATACTGTGCAGCAGGAAGGTATTGGAGAACTGTACCAGAAGTTCGAACAGCTGAAGCAATATTATGAAGATATGGGATACTTTGCAAAGGAATATAAAAGACCACTGCCAGCATTTACCAGGAAATTAGGTGTTGTAACATCTAAGACAGGTGCGGCAGTTCAGGATATTATGAATATTTCCAGAAGACGTAATCCTTATATCCAGATTGTTCTGTATCCTGCATATGTTCAGGGAGAACATGCAAAGCAGTCAATTGTAAGTGGAATTGCCAGACTTGATAAGATGGGACTTGACTGCATAATAGTTGGACGAGGTGGCGGTTCTATAGAAGACTTATGGGCTTTTAATGAACCTGAGGTTGTTGAGGCTGTGTTTAATGCTTCAACACCAATAATATCAGCAGTAGGTCATGAAACGGATTTTACACTTACGGATTTTGTAGCTGATATGAGAGCTCCGACGCCATCTGCCGCAGCAGAGCTTGCTGTTATAGAGGTGGCAGCTGTAGAGAATAAGATATACGAATATGAAAGACGTTTAAAGCAGCAGATGATGTACTCATTATCTGCAAGGAGAGATTATCTGGAAAGATTAAAGTTACAGATTGATTACCTTAATCCTGTCAACCAGATATATGACAAACGCCAGCGTCTTATGAACTTTGAAGAAAAGCTTACCATGTCTGTAAAGAGATGTATAGCTGACAATAGAAACAGGTTACGTCTGTATGCTTCAAGACTTGATGGATTAAGTCCTCTAAAAAAGCTTGATATGGGTTATGGATATATTGAAAATTCTGACAATGACAGAATAGTTTCTGTTAAACAGGTATCAGCTGAGGATGAAATCACAGTTTATCTTAAAGACGGAAGTATCAGAACTAAGGTTATTGAGGTAGGAAAAGCATGGCAAAAACATTAGAGCAGTCATTTGAAAGACTTGAAGAGATAATTACACAGATGGAAAAATCAGACACTACCCTTGATGCATCATTTAAAATGTATCAGGAGGGGATGAAGCTTGTTGAAAGCTGCAATAACCAGCTGGACAAGATTGAGAAACAGATCATAGTTTTGAATGATGATGGAGAACAGGACGATGAGTGATTTTAAGAATGAATTAGAACAGGAAGTTGGATTTATTAACGATATAATATCAAGATATCTTCCAGAAGAGACAGGTCTTGATAAGAAAATCAGGGAATCTATGAATTACAGTGTCAATGCAGGTGGCAAAAGAGTAAGACCTATGCTTATGCTTGAAGTATATAAGCTGTGTGGAGGTAACGACTGTCAGGTTGTTTATCCGTTCATGGCTGCTCTGGAATGTATTCATTCTTATTCACTTGTACATGATGATCTTCCAGCAATGGATAATGATGATTACAGAAGAGGAAGACTTACAACACATAAGGTCTATGGAGAAGACTTCGGAATACTTGCAGGTGACGGACTTCTTAATCTTGCTTATGAAATTATGTCAGAAGCCCTTATATCAGGCGAAGGAGATATCGAAGCTAAAGCTAAAGCAATGGAAGTTATTGCAAGAAAAGCCGGAATTAAAGGAATGGTTGGTGGACAGGCTGTTGATGTCGAGCTTACTGGAAAACCTTTATCAGAAGAACAGCTTGATTTCATATTCAGGTTAAAGACAGGTGCATTAATTGAAGCTGCATTTCTTGCAGGAGCATATCTTGCAGGCTGTGATGAGAAATCGGCTGATAAATTATGCAGGGCAGCATCGCTTATAGGTTTTGCGTTCCAGATAAGAGATGATATTCTTGATGTGACAAGTTCTTTAGAAGAACTTGGAAAGCCTGTATTCTCTGATGAAAAGAATAACAAAACAACATATGTTACTTTATATGGAATGGAAAAGTCAGAAGCAGATGTAGAAGCTATGTCTGACGAGGCTTTAGATATAATTAAGAGTATTGGAAAGAACGAATTCTTAGAGAAAATCGTTCTTAACCTTATACACAGAAACAAATAAAGCAGGTGTATTATGATTCTTGAAAAGATAAATAAACCAAATGATATTAAACAATTATCTCCAATTGAATATAATCAGCTTGCAGATGAAATACGCAGATTTCTTGTAGAGAAGATTAGTAAAACAGGTGGTCATCTGGCTTCCAATCTTGGTGTTGTTGAGCTTACAATGGCACTTCATCTTGCTTTTAATCTTCCTCAGGACAAGCTTATATGGGATGTGGGACACCAGTCATACACCCATAAGATTCTTACCGGAAGAAAGAACCAGTTTGACCAGTTAAGAAAATTCGGCGGAATGAGCGGTTTCCCTAAGAGAAATGAAAGCCATTATGATGCATTTGACACTGGACACAGTTCAACTTCAATATCGGCAGGTCTGGGTCTTGTTAAAGCAAGAGACTTAAAGAATGAGCATTATAGTGTTGTCTCTGTTATAGGAGATGGTGCGCTTACCGGTGGCATGGCTTACGAAGCACTTAATAATGCATCTTCACTTAAGACTAATTTTATTATCGTGTTAAATGATAATACTATGTCAATAGCCAAGAATGTTGGTGGCGTTCCACATATGCTTAGTGATATAAGGTCATCTGATTCTTATTATGACCTTAAGGAAAATGTTGCCAATACACTTTATAAGCTTCCAGGGGGAGACCATATTGTAAACAGAATCAAGAAAACCAAGAGTAATATTAAGCAGATGATACTTCCAGGTCAGATGTTTGAGAGCATGGGAATATCTTATCTTGGTCCTGTTAATGGACATGATATTGAAAAACTGATCAAAGTGTTCCATGTTGCCAAGAGAATTAACGGGGCGGTTATTATTCATGTTGTAACACACAAAGGTCATGGATATAAGCCTGCAGAGCGTAATCCAGCGAAATTCCATGGAATAGGGCCTTTTGATATAGCTACAGGCAAAGAATTAAAGGCATCTGATAAGCCAACTTATTCAGATGTATTTTCAGAGACAATATGCCAGCTTGCCAAGAAAGACAAACAGATTGTAGCTGTAACTGCAGCTATGCCGGATGGTACAGGTCTTGCTAAATTCTCCAAATGGTTTCCGGAGAGATTCTTTGATGTCGGAATTGCTGAGGAGCATGCAGTCACATTCTCGGCTGGAATGGCGGCAGGCGGGCTGAAACCTGTGTTTGCGGTCTATTCCTCATTTTTGCAGAGAGCATATGACCAGATACTTCATGATGTATGTATACAGCATCTTCATGTGGTATTTGCAATAGACAGAGCAGGACTTGTTGGAAGTGATGGAGAAACTCATCAGGGTATATTCGACCTTTCATTCCTTACATCAATTCCTAATATGACCGTTATGGCACCTAAGAATGGCAGGGAACTTTCGGCTATGCTTGAATTTGCACTGCTTAACTTTAATTCTCCGGTTGCAATACGATATCCAAGAGGTCAGGCATATGACGGACTTGAGGATTATAATGCACCAGTCAGATTCGGCAAGGCAGAGATGATTGTAGAAGAGTCCGATATTGCACTTGTTGCTGCGGGTAATATGCTTATTACTGCACAGGCGGTAAGAGACAAGCTGAAAGAAAAGGGCTACAATATAACAATTGTCAATGAACGTTTTATCAAGCCAATTGATATTGATATGCTTGACAGACTTTCAGAGTCGCACAGACTTATAGTCACTATGGAAGAGAACGTATTATCAGGCGGATTTGGTGAAGCTGTCTGTCAATATTATGATGATACGTGCAATGATATTGACGTGCTTAATATTGCACTTCCGGATGATTATGTCGAGCATGGCAATGTTGATATACTGCGCCGTGAATCAGGTGTTGATAAAGACAGTGTGGTAGCAAAGATACTTAATAGATGGGCAAATGTTTTGAATAAGGATAAGAGTAATGAGTAAAGAAAGATTAGATGTTTTATTAGTTAATAAAGGGCTTGCAACTTCAAGAGAGAAGGCTAAAGCCATTATTATGTCCGGTAATGTATATGTTGATGGACAGAAGGAAGACAAGGCAGGTCAGTCGTTTCCTGATACTGCAGTAATAGAAGTCCGCGGAACAACTCTTAAGTATGTAAGCCGTGGAGGTCTTAAGCTTGAGAAAGCTATGCAGAATTTTGATGTGACACTTGAAGGTAAGATATGTATGGATGTCGGTTCTTCAACAGGTGGATTCACTGACTGTATGCTTCAGAACGGTGCAGTTAAGGTATATGCCGTAGATGTAGGACATGGACAGCTTGACTGGAAGTTACGCAATGACGAGAGAGTTGTATGTATGGAGAAAACCAATATCCGTTATGTAACACCTGAGGATGTTGCAGACAGAATACAGTTTTCAAGTATAGATGTATCGTTTATCTCACTTACCAAAGTACTTACTCCTGTAAGAAATCTTCTTACAGATGATGGACAGATAGTATGCCTTATCAAGCCACAGTTTGAGGCAGGACGCGAGAAGGTAGGAAAACACGGTGTTGTAAGAGATAAAGATGTGCATATTGAAGTAATTAATAAGGTTATTGATTATGCAATGTCAATCGGATTTGATATTCTTAATCTTGAGTTCAGTCCTGTCAAAGGACCAGAGGGTAATATTGAATATTTACTGCATTTACAGAAGATAGCAGAACCACAGGTTAAAGAAATACCTTTTGTTGTAGAAAATGTAGTTGAAAAAGCTCACGAGGTATTGTAATATATATTCAATTCTTTTCGTATACTAGATGAGGTTCAGCATGAAATATTTTTATATTGTTACTAACAGGTTTAAAGATCCTGATGGTGTTAATACAAGAAAGATTGCACATTTTCTACGCTCTAATGGAGCTGAATGTGTATGCCAGATTGAACAGGATACTGCTTTTAATACAACCGGTGCATACAGTGATGTAAGACTTGTTCCTGATAATACTGAATGTGTTATTGTTCTTGGAGGTGACGGAACACTTATTCAGGCATCAAGGGAATTATCAGAGAAGAATATTCCATTCATTGGTGTTAATATAGGGACTCTTGGATATCTCACAGATACTGACATGTCAAGATTTGAAGAGACACTGGAATGTCTTCTTAATGATGATTACGAAATTGACAGCCGTATGATGCTTGATGGTTGCATATATCGTGGAGATGAACAGATTTTTTCTGATATGGCACTTAATGATGTCGTAATTAACAGGAATGGTGCATTAAGAATTATTGATTTTGATATATATGTCAATGGAGAATATCTTAATACATATTCGGCAGATGGAGTTATTGTTTCAACAGCAACCGGTTCGACAGCATACAGCCTGTCAGCCGGAGGTCCTATAATACAGCCTACTGCAAGACTTATTATGGTGACTCCGATATGTCCACATTCTCTTAATCAGAGAAGTATTATATTTGCAGCCGATGATGAGATTATGATTGTTATGAAGGATAATAAAAGTTCTTCAGGAAGAAAGGCAGGTTCACTTAAGAATGACAGTGCAAGAGTTGCAACATTTGATGGTGAAAGTTTCTGTGAACTTATAACTGAAGACAGAATTATTATTACCCAGTCAAAGCGTATATCAAAGCTCATTAAGACAAGCAGGATTTCTTTCTTAGAAAGAATAAGGAATAAGATGTAATTGGGGATTAATATGAAAACAGACAGACATAAAAAGATATTAGAAGTAATTGACAGATATGAAGTTGGAACACAGGAAGAGCTTGCGAAGATTCTTAATGATGAGGGGTATAATGTTACGCAGGCTACTGTTTCAAGAGATATAAGAGAACTTAATCTGTCTAAAGTTTCTGTAGATGGCAAGAGAACAAGGTATGCAACACTTACAAAGGACAAACCTGTAGCAAGTGATAAGTTCTTAAGAGTTCTCAAAGAAGGCTTTGTATCAATGGATATGGCACAGAATATCCTTGTTATTAAGACTGCACCAGGAATGGCAATGGCTGTGTGTGCAGCAATTGATGCACTTGAATGGAATGAAATTGTCGGTTCTATTGCAGGTGATGACACAATTATGTGTGCAGTACGCACTGTTAATGATACACTGCTTGTTATGAACAAGATTAAGAAGCTTATTAAGAAAACTGACTAAACAGGATTGAAGGGTAAGGTATGTTAGTTAATTTACATGTTAAGAATCTTGCACTTATAGAAGAAGAGAATATTGATTTTGATGAAGGACTTAATATACTTTCAGGTGAAACCGGTGCAGGTAAATCAATTATTCTTGGTTCTATTAATGCGGCATTGGGAAGCAAGACATCACCTGATTTCATAAGATCAGGATGTGAATATGGGCTTTCAGAGATAACATTTGCAATACCAGAAGATAAGGTTGAAAGAATTAAAGAACTTGGTGTTATATCATGTGAAGACGGTGAACTTGTTATTTCAAGGAAAATTATGGCAAACCGTTCGCAGATTAAAGTTAACGGACAGTCATTCACATCAGCGCAGACAAGGCTTCTTGCACATGAGCTGATAGATATTCACGGACAGCATGATAACCAGCTTCTTATGGATGAAGATAATCATCTGTCTGTAATTGATGATTATGATAATAGTATTATTCCACTTCTTGATTCGTATAAAGACTGCTATAAAGAATATACTATGTGCAGAAAAGCATATGAAAGTCTTTCTGGTGATGATGAATCAAGGATTAAAGAGATGGCTTTCCTTCAGTACGAAATCAATGAACTTGAATCTGCTGCTTTAAAGCCTGGGGAAGATGAACAGGTTGAAGCTGATTATCGCAGAATGAGCAATTTCCAGAAGATTGCAGGAAATCTTTCTGAAGTTTCAATGCTTCTTTCAGAAGGAGATAATAATCTCAGCGATATGGCAGGAGCAGCATTAAAGAATATGATTGCTGCAAGTGAATATGATGAATCTCTGTCTGATAACTGCGATATTCTTTCTGATATAGAAAGTCTCATATCCGATGTTGCACATAATCTTTCAGCATATATGGATGATTTTACATTTGACCAGTCTGAATTCAATGCACTTGAAGAAAGACTTGATCTGATTAATTCTCTTAAGATGAAATACGGCAAGTCGATTGAAGATATATTATCTTCTCTTGATGATAAGAAACAGAAGTTATCTGAGTATGAGAATTATGACGAAGTTGTTGCTTCAAGAAAAGCTGAATATGACAAGGCTTACAAGAAACTGATGAAAGCCGCACAGCAGCTTACCAGACAACGTAAGGAAACAGCACTTCATTTTTCGGAAGATATAATAAATGCTTTAAAACAGCTTAATTTTCTTGATGTAAGATTTGAAACTGTTTTTGAAGAAAAAGCTCCTGATTCAACCGGAACTGACAGCGTCAGATTCATGATATCAACTAATCCAGGTGAAGATATGAAGCCGCTTGCAAAGATTGCTTCAGGTGGTGAGCTTTCAAGAATTATGCTTGCGATTAAAAGCGTAATGGCAGAAACTGATGTATCCAAAACACTTATATTTGATGAGATTGATGCAGGTATAAGCGGAAAGACAGCACAACTCGTAGGTGAGAAACTTAACACATTGTCAAAGACACATCAGATAATATGTATCACACATCTTCCGCAGATTGCTGCAATGGCTGATAATCATTATGTTATTGAGAAATCGACTAAAGATAACAGAACAATAAGCAACATTACTAGATTGACATATGATGAAAGTGTTAATGAAATCTCAAGAATGCTTGGTGGTTCAGTTATCACAGATGCAGTTATATCTAATGCCAAAGAATTAAAAAATATGGCACAGCATGCTAAAAAGAACTGAATATAACAGCTGTGTTAATTTACATTAATACCCTTTTTTAAAAGTATTTCATCTGTTAATACTAATCTTAGAAGGATGGTGGAGTAAGATGAGTAAATTTAAAAAAGGGTTAATTTATGCCGGTTTTCTGGCTTTATGTTTAGGCTTTACTGCATATATATACTGCAATTCAATTAAGAAAAAGATTCCTGACAAACTGTATATATACACACAGGATAAGGCAGTTTTTTCAATGGATATTCCAGTTGTAGGAACTGTATATGACAGCAGCAATAATCTGTGTGCTGATAATATTGATTTCAGCAGGGATGTAACTATCCAGTCAGGGAATACCGGTCAGTATTATGTTGATTATAAGCTTTTCGGACTGCTTCCTGTTGCGAGGACACATATGGAGGTTGTTGATGAAAAGTATGTGTATTCAGGCGGATTTCAGGTAGGTATATATCTTAAATGCAATGGCATATATGTTGTCAATACAGAAACAATATGTACAGATGACGGTCAGAATGTAGTGCCTGCAAAAGGAAAGATTAATAAAGGCGATTATATAATCAAAGTTGATGGCACGCAGATAGATACAAAGGAACAGCTTGCACAGGCTGTGTCTGAATCAGCCGGAAACAGTATGGATATAACTCTCCGGCGTGACGGTCAGGAGATTAAGGAACAGGTTATACCTGTAAAAAATGTTGCCGGGGAATATAAGCTTGGCATATGGGTTAAAGATGATACACAGGGCGTAGGAACAGTTACTTATGTGTGTAAAGATGGAACATTTGCAGCATTAGGACACGGAATATCTGACAACGAAACAGGTAATGTGCTTGATATAAGTGATGGAAAGATATACAGGACAAGAATTCTATCAATTGTACCTGGGAAAAACGGTGAACCTGGAGAGCTTCTTGGAACGATTGATTACAGAGAGGATAATATTGGCAGTATAAGCAGCAATACTGATAAAGGCATATATGGTGAAAATGCATCATCTCTATACAGTGAATATTCACCGGAACTTATGCAGGCTGCTGGCTCATATGAGGTTACAAAAGGTGCTGCATATGTAAGATTTTATAATAACAGCAGCTTCCATGATTATGAAATTGATATAACAGATCTGAAATATGGTGATTCCAAGAATATAACATTTAAAGTAACCTCAGGTGAACTCCTTAAGCTTACTAATGGTATTGTTCAGGGAATGAGCGGAAGTCCGATTATCCAGAATGGAAAGATTATAGGAGCTGTAACGCATGTATTTGTTGATGATTCTACTTGCGGATATGGTATATTTATTGATAGAATGCTTGATAAAGACTAAAAAAAACTAACAAAGAAAAGGATTACATTACAATGGAAAGAGAGAAATTTGGCAGCAGACTTGGCTTTATACTTATAAGTGCAGGCTGTGCGATTGGAATTGGAAATGTGTGGCGCTTCCCTTATATTGCGGGTAATAATGGAGGAGGAATATTTGTTGTATTATATATGATATTCCTTCTTATGTTCGGAATTCCTGTATTATCAATGGAGCTGGCAATGGGAAGAGCTTCTAAAAGCAGTATTATAAGGGCTTATCACGAACTTGAACGTCCAGGGCAGAAATGGCATATACATGGATATCTAGGAATGGTTGGTAATTATATACTTTTATTCTTCTATACAACTGTTTCAGGATGGATGCTTGGATATTTTATCAAATATGTAACAGGTGATATTACTAAGAATACTGACAGCCAGCAGATGTTTGCAGATGTAACAGCTAATCCATGGATAATGTTTGTATGGATGGCAGTTATTGTACTTATTGCTGTTATTGTATGCAGTATGGGACTTCAGAATGGTGTTGAAAAGATCACTAAATATATGATGCTTATTCTTCTTGGACTTATTATTGTTCTCGCAATACACAGTCTTACACTTGATGGTGCAGGAAAAGGTATGAAATATTTTCTTGTACCAGATATGAATAAAATAGAAGAAGTTGGCTTTGGTAACATAATTATTGAGGCAATGAGACAGGCTTTCTTTACCTTAAGTGTTGGAATGGGTTCTATGATGATATTCGGAAGCTATATTGGAAAGGAACGTGCACTTGTAGGAGAAGGCATTCAGATTACATTACTTGACACATTTGTAGCAATTATGTCAGGAGTTATCATATTTCCAGCATGTATGTCATATAATATACCGACAGACAGTGGTCCAAGCCTCATTTTCGTAACACTTCCTAAAGTGTTCGAGCATATGTCAGGTGGAAGATTCTGGGGTGCAATGTTCTTCCTTTTTATGACATTTGCAGCATTATCTACAGTTATTGCTGTACTGGAGAATATTATTGCATGCAATATGGAAGCATTCAGATGGAGTCGTAAGAAAGCAGGAGTAATTAATCTGTTTATTATAATTCTTATGAGTATTCCTTGTATTCTTGGATTTAATGTACTTAGTGGATTTGCACCTCTTGGAAAGGGAACTAATGTGCTTGATCTTGAAGATTTTCTTGTAAGCAGCCTTATTCTTCCAATTGGAAGCCTTGTTATACTTCTTTTCTGTACAACAAAGCTTGGCTGGGGATATGATAATTATATGAAAGAAGTTAATACGGGAAAGGGTATTGGCATGCCTAAGATATTTAAGTTTTATCTTAAATACATCCTTCCACTTGTTATTTTATTCATAATTATTGATGGTTTGATTTAGTTAATGTAAAAAAGCTTGTCGAATTTTGTCGAATACTGTGATTTCTTGCGATAAAAAGTGCTTGCAGACTGCTGTTGTTAAAACTATACTAACTACTGTGAAGTTAATAAAATGTCGGGTTATTTAATTTTCACATTATGAAAGGGCTAGAATGTATGGAAAGGACTAAAATTGCAGTTGCAGATGATAACCAGAGTATTCTTGAAGCACTAAGAAATGTAATTAATGAAGAGGATGACATGATAATCGTGGGAACAGCGGACAATGGTGCAGACGCTGTTAAGATGATTCAGGAGACCAGTCCGGACGTGGTTTTACTTGATCTTATTATGCCGGGCATTGATGGAATTACAGTTATGGAAAAAGTGCGTGAAGATAAGACAATAAAATCAAAACCAGATTTTATAGTAATAAGTGCTGTTGGCAGAGACAGTGTTACAGAAGATGCTTTTAATGTTGGAGCAGCGTATTACATAATGAAACCATTTGACAACGAAGTGCTTGTTAACAGAATTCGTTATATCCGTAATCAGCATACCAAAGTTAATGTTAATACTCTACCTAAAGAACCGGTCTCAATTACAGACAGAAATCTTGAGAATGATATTACCTGTATTATCCATGATATTGGGATTCCAGCACATATTAAGGGATATCAGTATCTCAGAGATTCAATAACTTTATCCGTCAAGGATGCAGAAATTATAAACAGCGTGACTAAAATACTTTATCCTACTATAGCAAGGAAGTACGAAACTACACCAAGCAGAGTGGAAAGAGCAATACGCCATGCGATTGAAGTAGCATGGAACCGGGGTAACACAGATACCTTGAACGATTTATTTGGTTATACTATTAATTGCGGAAAAGGTAAACCAACCAACTCTGAATTTATAGCATTGATTTCGGATAAAATCCGTCTTCAATATAATATAAGATAAATACTGTTCACATATTTTTCATGTATATTTAGCTGTAAAGCCTTGATAAATAGAGCTTTTTATATTATAATTACAAAATCGTAAACAATTTTTAACAATTTTGTAATAAATAATTAAGTTGAGGTTATATATGCGTAAGAGAATATTTAAAGGTTTTGCAGCCGTTTTATTATCATCTACATTAACTGTATCCACAGTATTTGCGGTATTTGCGGATGATGTTGATAAGTTAAAGCAACAGAAACAGCAGACAGAGCAGGAACTTGGCGATCTTCAGAATCAGTGGGCCTATCTGTTACAGCAGATGGATGAACTGGAACTTAAGATGGCTAATAAATCAGACGAAATAGATGCCGCCAATATTAAGCTTCAGGAGGCAGAAAAAGTTCAGGCATCACAGTATGAAGATATGAAACTTCGTATCAAATATATGTATGAAGACCAGTCAGTTTCTTTGGCTGAGGTTTTCCTTACTTCATCTGATATGAGTACTATGCTTAATAAAGCTGCGTATGTTCAGGAAGTATACAATTATGACAGAAACAAGCTTGATGAGATGGCTCAGACAGCCAATGAAATCAAAGAACTCAAGGAAAATCTTGAAAATGATAAGAAAGAACTTGATGAAGCCCAGACACAGTTAACAGAAAAGCAGGCATTACTTTATAGCACAATTCAGGATACACAGGCTAAAGCTGATGATGTAAACAGTCAGCTTGAATCTGCCGTACAGAAAGCTGCTGAAGTAGCTGCAAAGAAAGCAGCAGAACAGGCTGCAGCTGCTGCTAAAGCTAATCAGGCTCAGCAGAGTAATAATAATAATGCAACTACCACACCTGCTAAGGGTGATTCTTCTGTAGCAAGTGGTGTTGTTTCACTTGCATATTCACTTCTTGGTGTACCTTATGTAAGTGGTGGAAGTTCACCATCGGGATTTGACTGTTCAGGATTTACATCATATCTGTTCAGACAGTATGGAATAACACTTTCAAGATCTTCAAGTGCTCAGGCTTATGGTGGTACAGCTGTTAATGGATTAGCTAATGCTCAGCCAGGTGATGTTATCTGTTTCCCTGGTCACGTGGGTCTGTATGTTGGCGGTGGACAGATGATTCATGCTAATGTTCCTGGTGGTTCTGTCAGACTTGTTGGAGTTAATTCAATAGGTATGAGTGTAATTGCTATAAGACGTTACTGGTAATATTCTAATATATGTGATATAATAAGTGCAGTTTTACAGGGACTGCACTTATTTTTTTAATAATGCATGAAGAGTATGGGATTATAACAATAATATTAAGAAATGAGGACTAATGTATGAAGAATGTATTGTTGATTGCATCAGAAGCTGTACCATTTATTAAGACGGGCGGGCTTGCCGATGTTGCAGGTTCACTTCCTAAGTATTTTGATAAGACAAAGTTTGATGTGAGGGTAATGATACCTAAGTACACATGTATACCTTGGGAGTATCGTGAAAAGATGGTTTATAAGACACATTTTTACATAGATCTTGCTTGGAGAACACAGTATGTAGGTGTTTTTGAATTAGAGTGGAACGGTGTTACATTCTATTTCATCGATAACGAATTCTATTTCGGAGGCAATAAGCCATACAGCTGGATTCACGAAGATATTGAAAAGTTTGCTTTCTTTAGTAAAGCAGCTCTTTCAGCACTTCCAGTACTTGGATTCAGACCGGATATCATTCATTGCAATGACTGGCAGACAGGTCTTATTCCTGTTTATCTTAAAGAAAGATTCTCTCAGGGTGAGTTTTATCAGGGAATTAAGTCAATCATGACTATTCATAATCTTAAGTTCCAGGGTATATGGGATCTTAAGAAAGTTAAAGATATTACTGGTCTTCCGGATGAGTACTTTACATCTGACAAGCTTGAGGCATATGATGATGCTAACTATCTTAAAGGTGGTATCGTATATGCAGATCGTGTTACAACAGTTAGTGAGACTTATGCTGAAGAGATTAAGACACCATTCTATGGAGAGAATCTTGACGGTCTTATGAGAGCAAGAGCTAATGTTCTGTCAGGTATTGTTAATGGTATTGATTATGATGAATACAATCCTGAAACAGACAAGAGAATTGCACACAATTATAACCAGATAACATTCAGAAAAGAAAAGTGGA
The DNA here is from genome assembly GCA_030537195.1 of Eubacteriales bacterium. Lineage (GTDB taxonomy): Bacteria > Bacillota > Clostridia > Lachnospirales > Lachnospiraceae > Lachnospira. The sequence goes on from JAUNOK010000008.1 coordinate 56,199, forward strand.
AGAATAAAGTTGCTCTCCAGAAAGAACTTGGTCTTACACAGGATAAAGGAAAATTCATGATTGGTCTTGTTTCAAGACTTACAGACCAGAAGGGACTTGACCTTGTTGCATATGTTATGGATCAGCTCTGTGCAGAAGATGTTCAGTTTGTAATTCTTGGTACAGGTGAAGAAAGATACGAGAATATGTTCAGACATTATGACTGGAAGTATAACGACAGAGTATCTGCTAACATATACTATTCAGAGGATATGTCTCATAAAATATATGCAGCATGTGATGCATTCCTTATGCCATCATTATTTGAGCCATGTGGTCTTTCACAGCTTATGAGTCTTCGATATGGAACAGTTCCTATTGTAAGAGAGACAGGTGGTCTTAAGGATACAGTTGAGCCATATAACGAATATGAAGGTAAAGGAACAGGATTCTCATTTGCTAATTACAATGCACATGAAATGCTTAGCATTGTTAATTATGCAAAGGATGTTTATTACAATCATAAGAGAGAATGGAATAAGATTGTTGACAGAGGTATGAAGACAGACTTTTCATGGAACAGTTCTGCAAGAAAGTATGAGGATCTTTACAACTCACTTTAATTAAAATATTGCGTTTAAACGTGATTTAAGGAAAGAAAAAAGGAAGCTGCGAAAAGCAACTTCCTTTTTTAATGCAGGTGGCGGGACTTGAACCCGCACGATGTTACCACCGGCAGATTTTGAGTCTGCTGCGTCTGCCATTCCGCCACACCTGCGCGACTTTGATAGTTTATCATAATAAAACTTAAAAATCAAGTAAAGAATACTTGCACACATAATAAAATTCGAATATTATTTTAGTATTGTATTATAATCCTTTTATGGAGGCGTTTATGGATAACTGTAAAGAAATCCAGAGTATGATAGAAAGCTTTGAACATGGTAATCTGTCTCTTAAGAATGAAGAAAGATTTACACATCACATTCTTAACTGTGCTGACTGCCGTGAAGAGATGGAGATATATTATATAATTTCATATGGATTAGATGATGATAATGAGAAAAGAATGGAAAACAGCAGTTATAGTGGATATCTTGATGCGTTCGATTTTACAGGCCTTGTAGAGCAGAAGTTAAAAGACAGTGAAGCAAGGTGTATGTTCTTAAGACAATGGAGCCATTTCACAAGAGTACGCTATATATTTGTTACTTCTGTTATGTTTCTTACAGCATTGCTCCTCATTATTATTAAATTCTTTTAAAATGTAGATTGGAGAATCGTCATGAGTGAAAAACTTATATTAATAGATGGACACAGCATATTAAACCGTGCATTTTACGGTGTTCCTGACCTTACTAATGCAGAAGGAATACACACCAATGCTTTGTATGGTTTTCTTAATATTCTTTTTAAATTTCTTGATGAAGAAAAACCTGATTATATTACGGTTGCATTTGATTTATCCGCACCGACATTCAGACATAAAGCGTTTGATGGCTATAAAGGTACAAGAAAACCTATGCAGCCTGAATTAAAGCAGCAGGTTCCGCTTATGAAGGAACTTCTTAAAGCTATGAATATCACAGTTGTTGAACAGGAAGGATACGAGGCTGATGATATACTTGGAACACTTGCCAAACAGAACGCAGCTAAAGGAATTGATGTATCTATTATCTCTGGTGACAGAGATTTACTTCAGTTAGCTGATGAACATATTAAGATTAGAATTCCTAAAACTAAAAAAGGAGTGACAGAAGTTGAAGACTATTATCCTTCAGATGTATTTGATTTATATGGTGTTACACCAATTGAATTCATAGATGTTAAGGCTCTCATGGGTGATACATCAGATAATATACCCGGTGCTCCTGGAATAGGTCCTAAAACAGCATCTGCAATTATCTCCAAATACCACAGCCTTGATAATGTCTTTGCACATCTTGATGAATTAAAGCCACCTAAGGCTAAAACTTCAATAACTGAGAATATCGAACAGATTAAGATGAGCAGATTCTTATCAGAGATTAAGACAGACGTTCCAATCGATTACAATATAGAAGACGCCAAAGCAGGAGATTTCTTTAACGAGAATTCTTATGAGCTTTTTAAGAAATATAATTTCAAGAATATGTTAAAGAAATTCGAAGATACAGATATAACAGCCAAAGACCCTGACTGCTACGAATATTTCAAGAAGATATCCGATTTCTCAGAAATTGAAAATGTGTTTAACAAAGCGGCAGACATAGCTGGTGGGATTGAAAAAATCGGACTTTCTATTATAAGAGGACATGAACTTACAGCTGTGGGAATAACACTTTCAGACACAGAAATCTACTATATTCCGGTATCAGGTTTTGTGACAGAAAGTTATCTTACAGAGCGTCTGTTAGATGTTGTGAGCAAGGCTTCTCACAGAAATATAGCATCTGCCAATATTAAAGATTATCTTGATATATTTGAAAAAGATAAAGTTAGCGGATATCCTCTTGTTTCAGAAAAAGCATTTATTGATACAGCAATTGCTGCATATCTGCTTCATCCAAGCAATGAAAGTTATGATTATGAAACACTTGGAAGAGAGTTTTTATCATTAACTTTTCCATCAAGAACAGAGCTTCTTGGGAAATTAAGTATAGAAAAAGCATCGGATGAATCAGAAGATAATCTTATTAAATATGCATGCCTTTCGTCATATGCTTATTACAAATGTGCTGATAAAATAACAGAACAGTTAAAGAAAGAGGATATGTATGAACTGTTTGAAACAATAGAGATGCCTCTTATATTCGTTCTTTTTGAAATGCAGCAGCAGGGTATAAGCGTTGATAAACAGGCGCTTGTTGATTATTCAAAGATACTTGGTACTAAGATTTCTGTACTTGAGAAAGAGATATATGAAGCGGCAGGTGAAAAGTTTAATATCAATTCGCCAAAGCAGCTCGGTGTCATACTTTTTGAAAAGCTTGGAATGCCTAACGGTAAGAAGACTAAGAACGGTTATTCAACGGCCGCAGATGTACTTGAAAAGCTTGCCCCTGATTATCCGGTTGTAAGTAAGATTCTTGAATACAGACAGCTGGCAAAACTTAAATCAACTTATGCTGACGGACTTACACAGTATATAGCAGAAGATGGAAGGATTCATGGTACATTTAACCAGACAATAACTGCTACAGGAAGAATAAGCAGTACAGAGCCTAATCTTCAGAATATTCCTATAAGAATGGAGATGGGTAAGGCTATAAGAAAGGTATTCGTTCCAAAGGACGGATTCGTATTCTTAGATGCCGATTATTCACAGATTGAATTAAGAATTCTTGCACATATGTCAGGTGATGAGAAGCTTATTGAAGCATATAATTCATCAGCAGATATTCATCGTGCAACAGCGGCACAGGTATTTGGAGTTCCGCTTGATGAGGTTACTGATGAGCAGAGAAGAAATGCAAAGGCTGTTAATTTCGGTATTATCTATGGAATGAGTTCATTCGGATTAAGTCAGGATCTCAGTATTTCAAGAAAAGAAGCTAAAGAATATATTGAAAGATATTTTGCAAGCTATCCGACTATCAAAACATTTATAGACGGTCTTGTAAGCGATGCCAAAGAAAAAGGTTATTCACTTACAATGTACAACAGGCGCAGAGAGATTCCAGAGATTAAATCATCTAATTTCATGCAGCGTTCTTTTGGCGAAAGAGTAGCCATGAATGCACCTATTCAGGGAACTGCGGCTGATATTATCAAACTTGCAATGATTAACGTGTACAATGCACTTAAAGAGAATAATCTGAAATCAAGACTTATATTACAGGTTCACGACGAACTTCTTGTTGAGACAGCAGAAGATGAAGTCGAAACAGTAAAACAGATAATGCTTGATGGCATGAAGAATGCAGTAAGCCTTAAAGTACCGCTTGAAGTAGATTTAAAAGAAGGAAAAGACTGGCTGGAGGCGCACTAATGAAAGTTATTGGAATTACAGGTGGTGTGGGAGCAGGGAAATCCTCTGTTCTTGCACTTCTAAAAGATATGTGTTCCTGTGATATTATACAGGCAGACCTTGTTGCAAGAGAGATATATAAGTCAGGCAATATTGGATTTGAAAAGGTCGTTGATATATTCGGGGAACAGATTGTAGGAGAGGATGGGGAGATAAACAGACCTCTTCTTGCAGATATTATATTTAAGAATCCTAATAAGAGAATTGTTCTTAACAGCATAATCCATCCGCTTGTAAAACAGGAGATTATCAACCAGATTAATAATCATAAGATTGCTGGTGATGTTGATTACTGTTTTGTTGAGGCAGCACTGCTTATTGAAGATCACTATGATATATTCATGGATGAAATATGGTACATATATGTTTCTGAGGATATAAGAAGAACAAGACTTACAGCTTCAAGAGGATATTCTGATGAGAAGATATCCAACATATTTAAAAGCCAGTTATCTGAAGCGGAATTTAGAAAATATGCTGATAAAGTCATAGATAATGGTGGAAATATAGAAAAAACTCGCTCCCAGCTTGAGATTATGCTTGGAATATGATACATTTATAAACGATTTGTATATTTTACAGATAGATTTGTATATGGTGAAGTATTAAGTTTCATCAGAAGGAGACTTATAGATGAGAATGATGCCGATTGCCAGTGGAAGCAGTGGAAACTGTATCTATCTTGGCACCGAGGATACACATATTCTTTTTGATGCAGGAGTAAGCAGGAAAAGAATAGAAGAAGGTCTTAATACAGCTGGCTTAAGCCTTAAAGATATTGATGCAATATTCGTTACACACGAACATATTGACCATATCAAAGGACTTGGCGTTATATCAAGAAAAGATGCGATTCCGGTATATTCAACACCAGGAACAATAAGCGGCATCAGTGAAACTTCTTCACTTGGCAATATTCCGCAGGGAATACTCAATACGATTAGTGCAGACGAAGATATTGCTATAGGAGATGTTAAGATTCATCCGTTCAGAATATCACATGATGCCAATGAACCGGTTGCTTATACATTTACACAGGAGTGTGCAGGTACAAGCAAGAAGGCATCCGTAGTTACTGACCTTGGATATTATGATGATTATGTAATTGATAATCTTAAAGATTCTGATATTATGCTTGTTGAAGCTAATCATGATATCAATATGCTACAGGTCGGTCCATATCCTTTTTATCTTAAGAAGAGAATATTAGGAAACAAAGGTCATCTGTCCAATGAAACATCTGGACAGCTCGTTAATTCATTGCTGCATGATAATCTTAAGAAAATATATCTTGGACACTTAAGTAAAGAGAACAATTATGACAAGCTGGCTTACGAGACTGTAAAGTTAGAGATTGATATGTCAGATAACTCATTCAAATCTTCGGATTTTGATATAGAGGTTGCAAAGCGTGATATTTTATCAGGTATTTGCGAAATATAACCGCGCTAAAGAGTGCAGAAAGAGGAATGATATGAAAAAATGTGTAATTACTGTTGTAGGAAAAGATACTGTTGGTATTATTGCCAGAGTATGTACTTATCTTGCTGATACCAAGATTAATATTCTTGATATCTCTCAGACTATTGTTTCTGGATATTTCAATATGATGATGATTGTTGATATGTCAGGCTCTAATAAAGATTTTGACAATGTTAACTCAGACCTTGATAAACTTGGCGAAGATATTGGTGTTGTAATCAAATGCCAGCGTGAAGAAATCTTTGACATGATGCACCGTATCTAAGAAAGCGAGGAGACTTAAATACTATGATTAATATTATGGAAGTTACAGAGACCAATAAGATGGTCGAGCAGGAAAACCTTGACGTAAGAACTATTACTATGGGTATCAACCTTCTTGACTGTGCCGGTCCTGATTTAGCTGAGGTTAATGAGAAGATATATAACAAAATCACAACTCTTGCCAAGGATTTAGTTTCAACTGGTGAAGAGATTGCCAAGGAATTCGGTGTTCCTATTGTTAATAAAAGAATATCAATTACACCTATATCACTTGTTGGTGCTTCTGCATGTAAGACACCAGAAGATTATGTTACTATAGCAAAGACTCTTGATAAAGCTGCACATACTGTAGGTGTTAATTTTATTGGCGGTTATTCAGCAGTTGTATCTAAGGGTATGACTAAGAGTGATGAACTTTTAATAAGATCTATTCCACAGGCACTCGCACAGACTGAGCTTATATGCAGTTCTGTTAATGTTGGTTCAACAAAGACTGGTATTAACATGGATGCAGTAAGACTTATGGGTGAGATAGTTAAAGAGACAGCAGAGCTTACTAAGGACAAGGATTCTTTAGGATGTGCAAAGCTTGTTGTTTTATGTAATGCTCCTGATGACAACCCATTCATGGCTGGTGCATTCCACGGTGTAACAGAAGATGATGCTATTATAAATGTTGGTGTCAGCGGTCCTGGTGTTGTTAAGTATGCACTTGAAAGCGTAAGAGGAAAGAGCTTTGAAGTTCTCTGTGAAACTATTAAGAAAACAGCTTTCAAGATTACAAGAGTCGGACAGCTTGTTGCACAGGAAGCTTCTAAGAGACTCGGTGTACCTTTTGGTATTATTGACCTTTCACTTGCACCTACACCTGCAATTGGTGATTCTGTAGCTGAGATTCTTGAAGAAATCGGACTTGAAAGAGCAGGAGCACCTGGTACTACAGCAGCACTTGCAATGCTTAACGATCAGGTTAAGAAGGGCGGTGTTATGGCATCTTCTTATGTAGGCGGACTTAGCGGAGCATTCATTCCTGTATCAGAGGATCAGGGAATGATTGATGCTGTTAATGAAGGCTCGCTTACAATCGAAAAGCTTGAAGCTATGACATGTGTATGCTCAGTTGGTCTTGATATGATTGCTATTCCTGGTGATACACCTGCAACAACAATTTCAGGAATCATTGCAGATGAAGCTGCTATTGGTATGGTAAACCAGAAGACAACAGCAGTAAGAGTTATTCCTGTTGTAGGAAAAGGTGTTGGTGAAACAGTAGAATTCGGCGGACTCTTAGGTTATGCACCTATTATGCCTGTTAATAAATTTGACTGTTCTGCATTCGTAAACAGAGTAGGAAGAATTCCTGCACCAATCCACAGCTTTAAGAACTAATTAAGAATTAAGATAAAAAATGCACAGACTGAACCACTAATCTGATTCAGCCTGTGTATTTTTATATACGGATTATATTCTGTTGTAATTCATTCTTCATTACATGTCCGGACTTTTCATATACTGCCTGTGCATATATATCAGAACATGCAAGGTCAAATGAAAGTTCATTCTTGTAATCAGCAGCCTTGGTGATGAAAGGAACATCAAGTTCTTTCTTGATGCTTCCAAGATACTGCTGACCGGTTTTATTAAATCCCAGTAATCTTATATATGGTATATTATTGTATAAATCGGACATCGGTTTTCTGATTTCAAGAATTATATGCATAATACATCGGCATATTCTTGAATAAACTATATTTTTTGATTTTACTTTCATTGCGTATTCTGTGATAGTTTCTCTTCCTGTAAATGCAGCTGCAAATCTGTTTGCAAGGTCAGGAGTTATATCCTCATATTCAGCAAGCTTTTCAGCAAAGTCTGTATGATTAATATTGCACTTCTGTTTAAGAAAAAGCATTTTATGATTAAATATACTGCTGAAATCATCAATAAATAAAGGACAGTTCTGTGAATGGCTGATTTCTTCATACATATCAGAAGTGACATATTTTTTTAACTTATCAAATTCATCTGAGACAAGCATTTTTCTTATGCCAAATGCACTGGCATACTCAGCGTTATCTGTATCGTCATTGTAGCCTGCGCCTTCACGAAGTACCGGATAATATGCCATGTTAAGATTGTTACCAAGTATTGCTTTTATATATTCAATTGCAAGTATGTTGTTAGAACCTGCAATTATGTCCTTACATTCCGGCAGATATTCCAAAAGAGCAGTCTGTCTTGCAGCAGGGTAAGAGAGGCCGCCTGCAAGAGCTTTGTTAAGAACTGCTTTGTATTCAGGAGATTCAGATACTATAGTCTGGCTTATCTGTGACAGACTATCTGTATTATCGGTCTCAGCGCCAAAGCATATTGAAGATGCTTTCATCTTACTGAGTGTAAGAACCGCACCCTTTGCAAAATTCTCTGCACTTGATAATGCATAGAAAACAGGAAGCTCAACAACAATATCAGCACCGGCTTTTAAAGCGGCTCTTGTCCTTGCATACTTATCGATTACTGCCGGTTCACCGCGCTGCACGAAATTGCCGCTCATTACAACGATAATACAGTCAGCTTTGGAAATCTGTCTTGCTTTATTCATCTGGTATACATGTCCTGTATGTAATGGGTTATATTCTGCAACTATTCCGCATGCTTTCATGTTGATTCTCCTCATTATTTTTTATTATATTTTACTGAAATTGCACATTTATGTCAAAATTATTGCAGAATTTAGTCAATGTATCGTTTTTAAAACATTTTTAAGTGCATGACGACCTTGTTTTCAACTAAAAATTGGTATATAATTTTTGTCAGAGTTCAGTATGTTTACTGAAAATTTACTTTTTTATAAGGAGGAGTCATTAATCATGGCATTTATTGACACAATTAAAGAAAGAGCAAAGGCAGACAAGAAGACTATCGTTTTACCAGAGTCTATGGATAAGAGAACTTATGAAGCTGCTGAGAAGATTTTAAAGGAAGGCATTGCTAATTTAGTTATCATTGGTACTCCTGAAGAGATCGAGAAGTATGGTAAGGGCTATGACATTTCTGGCGCCACAATCGTAGATCCATTTAACGATCCTAATAAGCAGAAGTATATTGATAAATTCGTTGAGTTAAGAAGCAAGAAGGGTGTTACACCTGAGATGGCTAAGGAACAGATGGAAAAGGATTACATGTACTATGCATGCCTTATGTGTAAATGTGGAGATGCTGATGGAGCAGTATCTGGTGCATGCCACTCAACAGGTAACACAATCCGTCCAGCTCTTCAGTTATTAAAGACTAAGCCAGGTATCAGCTCAGTTTCAGGTTTCTTCCTTATGGAAGTTCCAGACTGTGAATTCGGTGAGAATGGTCTTTTCGTATTTGCTGACTGTGCTGTAAGCCCAGATTATGATTCAGAGAAGCTTGCTGAAGTTGCTAAGCTTTCTTCAGATTCATTCAAGAGCTTCGTAGGAAAGGATGCTAAGGTTGCTATGCTTAGTTTCTCTTCATACGGAAGTGCTAAGCATGAGAGAGTAACTATGGTTGCTGATGCTGTTAAGATTGCAAAAGAGAAGTACCCAGATATCACTGTTGATGGTGAACTTCAGTTAGATGCTGCTTTAGTTCCAGAAGTTGCTGCACTTAAGGCACCTGAGAGCCCAGTAGCTGGTAAGGCTAATACACTTGTATTCCCTAACCTTGAAGCTGGTAACATCGGTTATAAGCTTGTTCAGAGACTTGCTAAGGCTGGAGCTTATGGTCCTGTTCTTCAGGGACTTTCTATGCCAGTTAACGATCTTTCAAGAGGATGCTTCGCTGATGATATCGTTGGTGTAGTAGCTATGACAGCTGTTCAGGCTCAGAATGCATAATTAACATTTTTAAGGAGAATTTTTGTAATGAATATTTTAGTATTAAACTGTGGAAGCTCATCTCTTAAGTATCAGCTTATTAACATGGATGATGAGAGCGTAATCGCAAAAGGTCTTGTAGAGAGAATCGGTATTGATGGTTCTATTCTTACACATAAGCCAACAGGAAAGGATAAGTATGTTGTTGAGACTCCTATGAAGGATCACAACATTGCAGTTAAGCTTGTTCTTGATGCTCTTCAGGATGCTGAGCATGGCGTAATCAAGTCTACAGATGAGATTGCAGCAGTAGGACACAGAGTACTTCACGCAGGTGAGAAGTATATTGAGTCTTGTCTTGTAACAGAAGATGTTAAGAAGGTTGTAAGAGAGTGCTTCGACCTTGGTCCTTTACATAACCCAGCTAACCTTATCGGTATTGAAGCCGTTGAGGCAGCTATGCCAGGCAAGCCAAATGTAGCTGTATGGGATACAGCATTTGGTGGAACAATGGAGCCAAAGGCTTACCTCTATGCTATTCCTCGTGAATACTATGAGAAGTATGGCGTAAGAAGATATGGTTTCCACGGAACAAGCCACAGCTTCGTATCTAAGGAAACAATCAAGTTTGCTAATCTTGATCCTAAGACAGCTAAGGTTATCGTATGCCACCTTGGTAACGGTGCTTCAATCTCAGCTTCTATCGGTGGTAAGTGTGTAGATACTTCTATGGGTCTTACTCCACTTGAAGGACTTATCATGGGAACACGTTCTGGTGACCTTGATCCAGCTATCTTAGAGTTCTTATGCAACCATGAGAACCTTACAATAAGCGAGATGCTCAATATCCTTAACAAGAAGTCTGGTGTACTTGGTATGTCAGGCGGAATCTCAAGCGATTTCAGAGATCTTAACGCTGCAGCTAATGATGGTAACGAAATTGCCAAGGTTACACTTGAAGCTTATGCTTACAGAGTAGCTAAGTATATCGGTGCTTACACAGCAGCTATGAATGGTGTTGATGCCATTACATTTACAGCAGGTGTTGGTGAGAACGCTGCATGGCTTCGTCCAATGGTAGCTAAGTATCTTGGATACCTTGGTGTTGAACTTGATGAAGCTGCAAGTGAGAAGGCTTGTGGAGTAGAAGGAATTATCTCTACACCAGAGTCTAAGGTTAAGCTTTGCGTAATTCCTACTAATGAAGAGCTTGCAATCGCAAGAGAAACATTAGCATTAGTAAAATAATCTGACATATTCATGAAAAATATTGAATTTAATTGAATTTGTTGTTGACAAAGGCAGGGAGCATGCGTATAATTGACAAGGTGTGGATTAGCGCATGCTTTTCCTATGCACAATAGTATGAATTGGAGACAATTATGCTAATTGAATTAAGAGAGCTTTTATCCGGTTCACAGGATGAAAGAATAGAAAAGGTTTCAATTGAATCAGAGAGCTTTGACACTGGAATTGCCAAGTATAATATACTTAAAAAGCCAGAGTTTGAACTTTGCATTACCAGAATTGGTAAGAATAAGCTTGAGATTAAAGCAGAGAGCTTTGTTGTTCTTGATATTCCATGTGACAGATGTTTAGAGTCTGTTCCTACGAAAGTAGAGTACAGTGTTGATGAAATCGTTGATTTCTCAGACAATGCTGCCGGGGAAGAAGCAAAGGAAGAAAAAGACTATATTGGTGGATACGAACTCGACGTGGACAGATTAGTTTTCGGCGAAATACTTATATCCATGCCGGGTAAGACATTATGTACCCCTGATTGCAAGGGGCTATGTTCTATATGCGGACACAACCTGAATATCTCAGAGTGTGGCTGTGACCGAGAGTCCCTGGATCCAAGAATGTCTGTTTTCAAAGATATTTTAAAGAATTTTAAGGAGGTGTAACATATGTCAATTTGTCCAAAGAATAAATCTTCAAAGGCAAGAAGAGATAAGAGAAGAGCAAACTGGAAGATGGCTGCTCCAAATCTTGTAAAGTGCTCAAAGTGTGGCGCTTTAATGATGCCTCATAGAGTATGCAAGTCTTGTGGTTCTTACAACAAGAAAGAAATCATCTCTGTTGACTAATGTATTCAAAGGTGCTTAGAAACTGGGTTTGACCGATATTAGGTCAACTCAGTTTTTTTATTTTAACCCAATTTTAACCCAATCTTTTATATAATATAATTGTGCATTGCACTATAACAAAGAAAATAGAGAGTGCTTAATATTGCGTTAATTTGATATTCGTAGTATATTTTATAACAGTATTTAATGATTAATATGAAATGGAGTTTAATTTATGGTTAAAATCGCACTTGACGCTATGGGCGGAGATAACGCACCAGCAGAGATTGTCAAAGGAGCTGTACAGGCTGTTGCTGCTGATAAGGACTGCTTTGTATATCTTGTAGGTAAGGAAGAAAAGATTAAAGAATGTCTTAACGGACAGCAGTATGATTCATCAAGAATAGAGATTGTTAATGCAGATGATGTAATTGAAACAGGTGAACCTCCTGTTATGGCTATAAGAAGAAAGAAAGAGTCGTCTCTTGTTAAAGCTATGTATATGGTTAAGAATAAAGAGGCTGATGCATTCGTATCTGCCGGAAGCTCAGGAGCAATCCTTGTTGGCGGTCAGACTATCGTTGGAAGACTCCGCGGAGTTGACAGACCTCCAATGGCAGCACTTATTCCTACTAAGGATGGTGTTTCACTGCTTGTAGACAGCGGTGCTAATGTTGATGCAAGAGCAACAATGCTTGTACAGTGGGCTGTTATGGGTTCTATATACATGGAGAATGTTGTCGGTATTAAGAATCCAAGAGTTGCGATTGTCAATGTCGGACTTGAGGAAGAAAAAGGTAATGCACTTGTTAAAGAGACATATCCAATGCTTAAAGAGTGTCCTAATATCAACTTTATTGGAAGCATTGAGGCAAGAGAGATTCCTAACAGCTATGCAGACATCATTGTATGCGACGCATTTGTTGGAAACTGTATCTTAAAGCTTTACGAAGGTGAAGCCAAGATGATACTTGGCAAGATTAAGGGCGTTATGATGTCATCTTTAAAGACTAAGATTGGTGCACTTCTTATTAAGAAGTCATTAAAGACACAGCTTAAGTCGATGGATGCTTCAGAACACGGTGGTGCTCCTCTTATCGGTCTTAATGGTCTTGTTGTCAAGACTCATGGAAATGCCAAGGCTAAAGAAGTTAAGAATTCATTAATTCAGTGTGTAACATTTACAAAAATGAATATAAATGATAAAATCATTGAGGCGCTCAGTCAGATTCCTGAGCAGCACAATTAATATTTGAAAGGATAGACATTATGGAATTCGAGAAGTTACAGGATATTATTGCAGATGTACTTAACATTGATAAATCAAAGATTACTCCAGACACAACATTTGTTGATGATCTTGGAGCTGATTCATTAGACGTATTTCAGATTATCATGGGAATTGAGGATGAATTCGATATCCAGATTCCTGATGATGCAGCTGAATCAATCGTAACAGTTAATGATGCAGTTGTTCAGATTCAGAACGCAACTAATAAATAAACCGTACAGATAGCGATGAAAACCAAGAGCATAAGGAGCAAAAATATGCTTGCATAATTTGTTCCTTATGCTCTTATTTTCAAAAGTTCGCAGAAAGGTGTATTAATGCATAATAAAGATTTGTCTGTATTTATGCAGACTATTGGTTATGAATTCAAGGATATAAGTCTGCTTGAAGTTGCTCTTACTCACAGTTCTTATGCCAATGAGCAGAAAAAAGGACAGTGCAGTGATAATGAAAGAATGGAATTCTTAGGTGATGCTGTTCTTGAGCTTTCATCAAGTGATTATATATATAAGAATCATTCTGAGATGGCTGAAGGAAAGATGACAAGACTTCGTGCCAGCATTGTATGTGAGCCTACACTTGCTTTATGTGCAAGAGCTATTAAGCTTGATACATTTATAAGACTTGGTAAGGGTGAGGAACTTACTGGTGGAAGAAGCAGGGATTCAATAGTGTCAGATGCCTGCGAAGCTGTTATAGGAGCCATCTATCTTGATGGTGGTTTTGCTAATGCGAAAGAATTTGTTAATAAGTTCATTCTTAATGACCTTGACAATAAGAAACTCTTTTTTGATAGCAAGACTATATTACAGGAAGTTATTCAGGGACTTGGAAAAGAAGTTGATTATGAGTTCATCGGCGAAGAAGGTCCTGAACATAACAAACAATTCGTTGTAGCTGCTGTAGTTGATGGACTTTTTAATATTAAAGGAACAGGCCACACTAAGAAATCAGCATCTCAGAATGCAGCATATGCTGCGCTTATCGAGCTTAAGAGTAAAGGCTACGATATCAACTCTGATAAGAAATAATAAGTGAGGGGTTATGTATTTAAAAAGTATAGAAGTACAGGGATTTAAGTCATTTGCTAACAAGATAGTATTTGACTTTCACAATGGTATTACAGGTATTGTAGGACCTAACGGTTCCGGTAAAAGTAATGTTGCGGATGCTGTGCGCTGGGTTTTAGGTGAACAGAGTGCCAAGCAGCTTCGTGGTTCCAAGATGGAAGATGTTATATTTGCTGGAACTGAAAACAGAAAACCGGTTGGTTTCGCATTTGTATCAATAACGCTTGATAACAGCGACCATGCACTTCCGGTTGATTATGATGAAGTTACTGTTTCAAGAAGAGTATATCGTTCAGGTGAGAGTGAATATCTTATCAACGGTAATTCATGCCGTCTTAAGGATGTAACAGAAATGTTTTATGATACCGGTATCGGTAAAGAAGGATATTCTATTATCGGACAGGGTCAGATTGATAAGATTCTTTCTGGAAAACCTGATGAAAGACGAGAGCTTTTTGATGAGGCTGCTGGTATTGTTAAGTTCAAGAGAAGAAAAGCAACCGCTATCAAGAAGCTTGAGAATGAACGTGCTAATCTTGTCCGTGTTAATGATATATTATCCGAACTTGAAAAGCAGGTGGGTCCATTACAGATCCAGTCTGAGAAAGCCAAGCAATATCTTGATTATAAGGCTGATTTAAAGAAATATGATGTTAATGCATTTCTTTTGGAATCAGACAGAATAAGTAAAGACCTCGAAGAACTGACAGGAAAGATTGGCATTGCTGACAATGACCTTGCTAATTCAAGAAGCGAGTATGAAAGTACTAAGGCTGAATATGAAGAAGCTGAAGAACAGTTGTCTAAGGTTAATTCTGACATTGAGAATGTTAATTCACTTTTATCAAACACTGAGCTTGAAAGCCAGCGACTCAACGGTGAGATTAATGTTATCACTGAGCAGATTAACAGATTCACTGATAATGAAAAGCATTTCAGCGACAGAATTACAGCTATTGATAAAGATAAAGCTGCAAAACAGGCAAATGTGGCTGATTTTGAGAAACAGCTTGAGGAGCTTTCTACATCTGTAGATGAATTTGAGAGCAATCTTAAAGCAAAGCAGGAAGCTGCTGATGTTATTAAGCAGGATATTGACGGAGTATCAGACCAGATTGAGAGCCGTCAGAATGATATCTACGACAGACTTAATGCCAAGTCATCTATTAATGCTGAGAATCAGAAGTTTGCAACCATGCTTGAACAGCTTAATATAAGAAAGGCTGAACTTAACAGTCATCTTATTAAAGATAAGAGTGATGAAGCTGAACAGAATATCAAGATTAATGATATCAGTGCAAGATTAGAAGCAGCACAGAAAAATGCTTTGGAAATAGCTGAAAGAATTGCAGCGAATAATGATGAAGTCACAGCTATTAAGAATGAAAATGCTGACCTTAATGCACAGCATGACAAGATTGTACAGAATTATCACAGAGAAAAATCAAGACTTGAATCTCTTGTTAATATTACAGAGAGATATGACGGTTATGGCAACAGTATCCGTAAGATTATGGAATTAAAGGACAGCAATCCTGGGATTCTTGGTGTTATTGCAGATATTGTCAAGGTTGAGAGAAAGTATGAAACAGCCATTGAGACAGCTTTAGGCGGAACAATACAGAATATTGTTACTGATAAAGAATCTACTGCCAAGGAACTGATTGCATATCTTAAGCAGAATAAGCTTGGACGAGCTACATTTTTACCACTTAATGCAATATCAGGAAGAAATACTCTTGAGAAAGAGCCATGTATTAAGGAAAATGGTGTTATCGGAATTGCAAGCAATCTTGTAAGAGTTTCCTTTGAATATGAGAACTTAGCCAAGTATCTTCTTGGAAGAATTCTTGTTGTTGATAATATTGATAATGCACTTCTTATTGCCAAGAAATACAAATACAGCTTAAGAATTGTAACGCTTGAGGGTGAACAGCTTAATCCGGGCGGTTCTATGACCGGTGGTGCTTTTAAGAACTCAAGTAATCTTCTTGGTAGAAGAAGAGAGATTGAAGAACTTAAGAAATCTGTATCAGAACTCAGCAAATCATCAACTGAGCTTAAAACTAAGATTGCAGATAACAGAGCTAAGATAGCATCTATAAGAGAGCTTATTGACGCAGATAACAAAGCTAACAGAGAGGCATCTTTAGCAGTTAATACAGAGCAGATGAATCTTAATCAGGCAAAGCAGAAGTTATCTGAAATCAGAATTATATATGATAAAGATAAAGCTGAAACTACTGAAATTGACAGACAGATTAAGGAGATTGATGCTAATAAGAATCAGGTCAGCGGAAGCTTAAGTGCTCTTGAAATCCAGAATGAAAGTTCAAGAAAAGAGATTGAGAATCTTAACAAACAGCTTGAAGCTAAGAAAGCTGAACTTGATAAAGCTAATGATGAGATTGAGAATCTTAAGATAAGATTCAGCTCTGTAGAACAGAAGACAACATTTATTCAGGAGAACATCACAAGAATTAATTCTGAAATTGAAGCTCTTGAATCTGAAGAAGCTGATATAAGACAGAGAAAAGATTCTTTATCATCAGATGTTGAAGATAAGAATGCGCAGATTGAAAAGTTAAGAAGTGATATTCATAAAGCAAAGAATCAGATAGCTGACTGCAATACTAAGATTGAGGCTCTCCGCAAGGACAGAGATATTATCAATGCAAGTCATAAGACATTCTTTGATAAGCGTGAGAAGATTAATGAACAGATTGTTCTTCTTGAGAAAGAAAGCATGCGTCTGCATAACCAGCAGGAGAAGTTAGAAGAAGAGAATGACTCTATTGTTGATTACATGTGGAATGAATACGAGCTTACATACAGCTATGCCGCAGAGTTAAGAAGTGAAGAGCTTACTGATATATCTGATATTAAAAAACAGATTAATATTCTGAAAGCCAACATTAAAAAGCTTGGTGTTGTTAATGTCAATGCGATTGAAGAATATAAGGAAGTAAGCGAACGATACAACTTCTTAAAGACACAGCATGATGATATGATTAAAGCTGAAGAAGCTCTTGTTCAGGTTATTGATGAACTTGATAACGGAATGAGAGTCCAGTTTAAGGAGAAGTTTGAAGAAATCAGAGTTGAATTCGATAAGGTATTCAAGGAATTGTTCGGTGGCGGACGAGGCACAATAGAACTTGTCGAAGGCGAAGATATTCTTGAGGCAGGAATTGTTATTATTTCACAGCCGCCAGGAAAGAAGCTTCAGAACATGATGCAGTTATCTGGTGGTGAAAAGGCGCTTACTGCAATTGCACTTCTTTTTGCAATCCAGAATCTTAAGCCATCTCCGTTCTGTCTTCTCGATGAAATTGAGGCCGCACTTGATGATTCTAACGTAGGAAGATATGCTAATTATCTTCACAAGCTTACAAAGCACACACAGTTTATTGTTATCACTCACAGACGTGGAACAATGGCTGCGGCTGACAGACTGTACGGTATAACCATGCAGGAGAAGGGTGTTTCTGCACTTGTTTCAGTAGACCTTATAGCTAATGACCTTGACAAGAAGAAGGAGTAAATATGGGATTTTTTAGTAAATTAAAAGAAGGATTAACTAAGACCAGAGACAATATTGTTTCAGGAATTGATTCTGTTTTCTCAGGTTTCTCATCTATTGATGATGATTTCTATGATGAACTTGAAGAAACTCTTATTATGGGTGATATAGGTGTTGTTGCAACCGAGGAGATTCTTGACGATCTTAAAGCTAAGGTTAAGGAGAATAAGATTAAGAATCCTGCAGACTGCAAACAGCTTCTTATTGACAGTATTAAAGAAAAAATGGACCTCGGTGAGAATGCATATGAATTCGAGAACCGCAAATCCATCGTTATGCTTATTGGTGTTAATGGTGTAGGAAAGACTACATCTGTAGGCAAGCTTGCCGGACTTCTTAAGGCACAGAATAAGAAGGTTATTATGGCTGCTGCAGATACATTCAGAGCCGCAGCTATAGAACAGCTTACAGAATGGTCTAACAGAACCGGTGCAGATATCATTGCGCAGAGTGAAGGTTCTGATCCTGCAGCTGTTATATATGATTCTATTGCTGCATGTAAAGCAAGAAAGGCTGATGTCCTTTTATGTGATACTGCAGGACGTCTTCAGAATAAGAAGAATCTTATGGAAGAGCTTCGTAAGATTGACAGAGTTATAGAAAGAGAGTATTCTGAAGCATACAGGGAAAATCTTATCGTTCTTGACGCAACAACTGGTCAGAACGCTCTTTCTCAGCTTAGGGAATTTAATGATGTAACTAATATTACAGGTATTATTCTTACTAAGATGGATGGAACGGCTAAGGGTGGAATTGCCGTTGCTATTCAGGCTGAATTCGGTATTCCTGTTAAATATATCGGCGTTGGTGAGAAAGTTGAAGATTTACAGAAGTTTGATTCAGACACATTTGTTAATGCATTGTTTGATGTAGATAACGGTACTGATGAAGATTAAGAAGTTAATGAATTAAGATGGGAGATTAAGGGTAATGGAAGAATTAACATTGAAAAGTTTCGAAGAAGCTGCTGAGAAGGTTAAGGAAGCTACTCTTCCTACTAATCTGGTTTTCAGTGAATATTTCAGCAACCAGACTGGTAACAGAGTATATCTTAAGCCAGAGAATATGCAGTACACAGGTGCTTACAAAGTAAGAGGAGCTTATTACAAGATAAGCACAATGTCAGAGGAAGCAAGACAGAAAGGTCTTATTACAGCTTCTGCTGGTAATCATGCACAGGGTGTAGCATTTGCAGCTAAGAAATATGGCGTTAAGGCAACTGTAGTTATGCCTACAACAACACCACTTATCAAGGTTAACAGAACTAAAGGATACGGAGCTGAGGTTATCCTTTATGGTAATGTATATGATGAAGCATGTGAGTATGCTATGAAGCTTGCAGAGGAGAAGGGACTTACATTCGTTCATCCTTTTGATGATCTGGATGTTGCAACAGGTCAGGGGTCTATCGCAATGGAGATTATTAAAGAACTTCCAACTGTTGATTACATTCTTGTTCCTATCGGTGGAGGCGGACTTGCAACAGGTGTATCTACACTTGCAAAGCTCCTTAATCCTAATATCAAGGTTATCGGCGTTGAACCTGCTGGTGCTAACTGCCTTCAGGAATCTCTTAAGGCTGGAAAGGTTGTTACTCTTCCTACTGTAAGTACTATTGCAGATGGTACAGCTGTTAAGACTCCAGGAAGCAAGTTGTTCCCATACCTTCAGAAGAATCTTGATGATATCATCACAGTTCCTGATGAAGACCTTATCGTTGCTTTCCTTGATATGGTAGAGAATCATAAGATGATAGTTGAGAATTCAGGCCTTCTTACAGTTGCAGCTTTAAAGCAGCTTGATGTAAAGGATAAGAAGATTGTTTCAATTCTTTCTGGTGGTAATATGGATGTTATTACAATGTCTTCTGTTGTTCAGCAGGGACTTGTACAGAGAAGCAGAATCTTCACTGTTTCTGTACTTCTTCCTGATAAGCCGGGTGAACTTGTAAGAGTTGCTTCTATTATTGCAGAGGCTAATGGTAATGTAATCAAGCTTGAGCATAACCAGTTCGTAAGCATTAACAGAAAAGCAACTGTTGAGCTTAGAATTACAATTGAAGCTTTCGGACATGAACACAAGGATGAGATTGTTGACAAGCTTGAAGCAGCAGGTTTAAGACCTAGAATTGTTAAGGTAAACATTTAATCACTATCTGCAGCAGAGGGAAATTTATGAAGAAATATTCTTTCAAAAGATATGCAGGAATTACAATGGCATTGTTTGGGGCAGCAGCGCTGTCCCTATTGCTGTTTTTTGCGTTGTTCAGAATTGATGCAATTCACAAAACATTTTCACATATATGCAAGACCCTGATGCCTTTCATTATTGGTGGAGCATTAGCATATGTTATATGTCCAATATGTAATTTCTTCGATAACATATACAATAAGGCTTTTAAGTTTATTAAGAATGAGAAGAAAAAGAAAAGTCTTTCCAATAATCTCAGTGTGTTTACAGGACTTCTTATAGCTGTTCTGTTCATATACTTTATGATTATTGTTATTATTCCTAATCTTGTAAACAGTGTTGTACGCCTTATTCAGATTATTCCTGACAATGTCAATAAAGTAATCGGTTTTGTACAGAAGTTTCTTAACGAGAATGAAACTCTTATGAAATATTCAGAGGATATTATTGATAAAACATATAAGTTCATTAACGACTGGCTTGGTAATGAATTTCTTGGATATGCACAGGGAATTGCAACCGGTGTATCGACTGGTGTGGTAAATATTATTGTCATACTGTTTAATGTTCTTATCGGATTCATCGTTGCGGCATATCTTCTTACAGCGAGAAAGAAACTTGCAAAGCAGGGAGAGATGGTTGTATACAGTATATTCAAGAAAGAACGTGCAGACAGCGTGATGGAAGAGATTAAGTACACTGATAAAGTATTCAGCGGATTTGTTAATGGTAAGATTCTTGATGCTCTTGTGATAGCGCTTGTATGTTTTATAGGACTCAAGATATTTACAATATGTAATCCTGACAAAGAAATGATGAGTGAAATTCTTATAGCTTTCATTGTTGGAATATTTAATGTTATTCCATTCTTTGGATGGTACATAGCATGGTTTATCGGAGCTTTATTATGTCTCATTGTTAACCCTGCACAGTGTCTGTTTTTTGTAATATTTAATTTCATATTACAACAGATTGATGGTAATATTATTGGACCTAAGATTCTTGGCAATACTACCGGAATATCTAGTTTCTGGGTATTGTTCGCAATTCTTCTTTTTGGAGATATATGGGGATTTGCAGGAATGCTTTTAGGAGTTCCTATATTCGCAGTTATCTATCACCTTATTAAGAAATGGGTATTTAAGAGACTAAAGATTAATGGAATGGAGAATTTAAGCGAAGCTTACGAGGCTGAATATCCGCCAAACGAGCATGAAAAGAAGCTCGAAAGCTGATTTAATAATTTTTTTACAAAGTGTCAAGTAAAAATGCTTGACACTTATTTTTATTTCTGATATTATACTCAAGGCTTATGAGTTAATAAGACTTATGAGATATTAGTTTTTATGGCAGGTGTTATGGAAAGAATTGTTGAACAGAATCTTTTATATGATTTTTATGGAGAGTTACTTAACGACCATCAGAAGAAGATATATGAAGATGCTATCTACAACGATTTGTCTCTCAGCGAGATTGCCGATGAATACGGTATATCAAGACAGGGAGTACATGATCTGATTAAGAGAGTTACGAAGACACTTGAGGGATACGAAACTAAACTTCATCTTATACAGAAGTTCCTTGAAACTAAGGATAAGGTATCTAAGATTGATTCTTTAGTTGATGATTACATGGACAGTCAGGACATATCTGATATTCATGAAATTAAGAAGTTATCCAATGAGATTCTTGAAGAATTTTAAGGAGAGATATTTATGGCATTCGATAGTTTATCAGAGAAATTGCAGAATATTTTTAAGAATCTTCGTGGTAAGGGCCGTTTATCAGAAGCTGATGTTAAGGCTGCTCTTAAAGAGGTTAAGCTTGCCCTGCTTGAAGCTGATGTTAACTTTAAGGTTGTTAAGCAGTTTATTAAGTCTGTAGAAGAAAGAGCAATCGGACAGGATGTTATGTCAAGTCTTACACCTGGTCAGATGGTTATCAAGATTGTTAACGAAGAGATGGTATCTCTTATGGGATCTGAAACTACTGAGATTGCCATGAATCCAGGTTCTGAGATTACTGTTATTATGATGGCAGGTCTTCAGGGTGCTGGTAAAACAACTACTACAGCAAAGCTTGCCGGCAAGTTCAAGGCAAAGGGAAGAAAACCTCTCTTAGTTGCCTGTGATGTGTACAGACCAGCTGCTATTGAACAGCTTACTATCAATGGTAATAAACAGGGCGTTGAAGTATTCTCTATGGGAACTAATCAGAAACCTGTTGATATTGCCAAAGCTGCTATAG
Organism: Eubacteriales bacterium; assembly: GCA_030537195.1. Taxonomy (GTDB): domain Bacteria; phylum Bacillota; class Clostridia; order Lachnospirales; family Lachnospiraceae; genus Lachnospira. The sequence continues at coordinate 78,228 of JAUNOK010000008.1, forward strand.
CTCATGCTAAGAATAATGGATTTAATACAGTTATTCTTGATACAGCAGGACGTCTTCATGTCGATGAAGATATGATGAATGAGCTTATAGAGATTAAAGCTAACGTATCAGTTGACCAGACAATTCTTGTAGTTGACTCCATGACAGGTCAGGATGCTGTTAATGTTGCTTCTTCATTCAATGAAAAAGTTGGTATTGACGGAGTTATCCTTACTAAATTAGATGGTGATACAAGAGGTGGTGCTGCACTTTCAATTAAGGCAGTTACAGGAAAGCCGATTCTTTATGTTGGTATGGGCGAAAAGCTTTCAGATCTTGAACAGTTTTATCCAGACCGTATGGCATCAAGAATACTTGGTATGGGTGATGTCCTTACCCTTATTGAGAAGGCTGAAGCACAGCTTGATGCTGATAAAGCCAAAGCTATGGAAGAGAAGCTTAAGAAAGCCGAATTTGATTTCAATGACTTCCTTGAGTATATGGGACAGATTAAGAATATGGGTGGTATCAGTTCGATTATGAGCATGATGCCGGGACTGTCAGGTCAGATGAAGAATGTTTCAATTGATGATGATGAAGCAGAGAAGAATATGAAAAGAACTGAATCTATCATATATTCAATGACTAAGGCAGAAAGAAGTAATCCTGACATACTTAATCCTTCAAGAAAGAACAGAATTGCAAGAGGCGCAGGCGTTGACATTGCTGATGTTAACAGACTTGTAAAGCAGTTCGAGCAGATGAAGAAGATGATGAAACAGATGCCGGGAATGATGAAAGGTGCTAAAAAGGGACGTTTCAAGTTACCTTTTTAACATAGATTAATTTTTAAGAATAATACAGGAGGTGAATGTAATGGCAGTAAAGATTAGATTAAAGAGATTAGGTGAGAAGAAAAATCCTTTCTATAGAATTATCGTAGCAGACTCAAGATCTCCAAGAAATGGTAGATTCATCGATGAAATCGGTACTTATGATCCTAATTACGATCCATGCAAGTTAAGCATTGATGCTGAGGCTGCTAAGAAGTGGTTATCAAACGGAGCTCAGCCTACAGAGGTTGTTGGAAAGCTTTTCAAGATGGCTGGTATCGAAAAATAAGACTAGTGGAGGTGTAATTGACTATGAAAGAATTAGTGGAAATTATCGCTAAGGCACTAGTTGATAATCCGGATGAGGTTGTAGTAACAGAAACTGAAAAAGATAAGGCTCTTGTAGTCAATCTTAAGGTTGCTCCTTCGGATATGGGCAAGGTTATCGGCAAGTCTGGTAGAATTGCCAAGTCAATAAGAGCAGTTGTTTCAGCTGCGGCTTCTAAGAGCGACAAGAAAGTGATTGTTGAGATTGATAACTAAACAAACACTACTGTCTAAGGCAGCCTTTCGGGGCTGTCTGTTTTGTTATTTATATATACATTTATGCCAGAATGGAGAATTTAAGTGGAAGATATGTTAAGGGTAGGGGTCATTACATCGACCCACGGAATCAGAGGTGAAGTTAAGGTATTTCCTACAACAGATGATCCTCTTCGTTTTAAGAAACTTAAGAAATGTGTTATCGATGGAAAAAGAGAACAGGTAGCTGTCACTGTATCTTCAGTTAAATTCTTTAAGCAGTTCGTAATACTTAAGTTTAAAGAGTTTGATGACATCAATGATATAGAGAAATACACAAAATGCGACTTGCTCGTTTCAAGAGAAGATGCTGTTAAACTTGAGCCGGGAGAGTATTTTATATGCGATCTTATCGGACTTGATGTAATAACAGATGAAGGAAAACATTTGGGCGTACTGAAAGACGTATTAGAAACAGGCGCTAACAATGTGTATGAAGTAGAGGCGGACAATGGCGAAAGCTATTTAATACCGGTTATTGACCAGTGTATATTAGATCATGACCTTGATAAGAAGACTATAACAGTTCACATCTTACCTGGTCTGCTTGATATTAATAAATAATAAAGAAAATGTATTTTTAGTCTTGCATTATTTGCAGGATTATGATAATCTAAATAAGTTGTGAGAAAAAGGGATGGTCCTCTGTTACAGAACCTGTATTAAGAACATCATAATATTAAGGAGGTCACACATGAATACAATTATTAAGAACATCGAAGATGCTCAGCTTAAGGCTCAGGCTCCTGAGTTCAGAGTTGGTGATACTGTAAGAGTATCAGCTAAGATTAAGGAAGGAAACCGTGAAAGAATCCAGGTTTTCGAAGGAACAGTATTAAAGAAGCAGGGAACTGGCGTTAGAGCTACATTTACAGTAAGAAAGATTTCTAACGGCGTTGGCGTTGAGAAGACATGGCCATTACATTCACCTATCGTTGAGAAGGTTGAAGTTGTAAGACGCGGTAAGGCTAGAAGAGCTAAGCTTAACTACTTAAGACAGAGAACAGGTAAGGCTGCTAAGGTTAAGGAATTAGTTAGATAATTTTGTTATTCACGGTAAGGGACATTTGAAAAAATGTCCCTTTACTTATATTTAAGCGACAAGTGAGGTCGGAATACTATGAGATTTTTTCAGAGAAGATATCAGGAAAATACCACTCTGCTTAATATATGCAAATATGTTGCAGATGTATGTATTGTAATTGTACTTGCCTATGTTCTGGTAACATTCATATGCTGCCGTTCTACAGTAGTAGGTAATTCAATGGAGGGAACATTATCCAATGATAATACTGTACTTATAAACAGAATATCATATGCATTCAATGGCCCTAAGAGATTTGACTGCATAGCTTTCGAACAGGATTCTGTTGATTCCTCTAAGATATACATAAAGAGAGTTATCGGATTGCCAGGGGAAACTGTCCAGATAAAAGATGGTAAGGTATATATTAATGATGCCCAGCTTGATGATTATGTTGATACATCAATACTTACTCCGGGCATAGCAGCTAATCCATATAAGCTTGCTGATGATGAATATTTTGTACTTGGAGATAATCGTAATAATAGTGAAGACAGCCGTTTTGCCAGTGTTGGAATGGTTAAACGCAGTAATATTGTAGGTAAAGTGTGGATGGTAATAGAACCATTCAGTTCATTTGGTTTCGTTAAATAATGGAGATAGATATGGAAGAGAAGAAAAGAGCCATTAACTGGTATCCTGGTCATATGACTAAAGCCAGACGAATGATGGAAGAAGATATAAAACTTGTTGACCTTGTTATCGAGATTGTGGATGCGCGTATTCCATTAAGCAGCCGTAATCCAGATATTGACAAGTTGGCAAAGAACAAGGCACGAATTGTATTATTGAATAAATCGGACCTTGCAGATGATACAGTAACAGATGAATGGATAACATATTTTAAGGATAAAGGCTTTTACTGCCTTAAGCTTAATTCAAGACTCAATGTAAGCAACCGTGCAGTTAATAATCTTATTACTACTGCATGTTCTGCCAAGATTGAAAGAGACAGGGCAAGAGGAATTAAGAACCGTTCTATTAAAGCAATGATTGTTGGAATACCTAATGTAGGTAAATCAACATTTATTAATTCATTCACTGGAAGGAAGAGTGCCAAGACAGGCAATAAGCCAGGTGTTACTAAAGGAAAACAATGGATAAGGATTAACGGAAGCGTTGAGCTTCTCGATACTCCGGGTATACTCTGGCCTAAGATTGAGGATAGAAATGTCGGTGAAAGACTTGCCATGATTGGTTCGATTAATGACCAGATTCTTAATATTGAAGAACTGGCTCTGGAAACCATCAAATTTCTTAAAAAGAATTATCAGGCCCAGCTTTACAGCCGTTATGACATAACAGAAGATATATTTGATAATGTCGATACTGAGACAATGATGAATCCTGAGAATGCTGTTGCGCTCTGCATTATGGATCATATTGCAAGAAAACGCGGCTGCATTAAGAAAGGTTCAGATATTGATTATGAAAAATGTGCTGCATGTATTCTTGATGATTTCAGAGAAGGAAAGATTGGCAATATCTCTCTTGAAAGACCTTAATAAGGATTCAGGCAGAAAGGGGCATATACATGACACTTAAAGAAGAACGCGAACTTAAGAAAGCAGCAAAGCTTGAGGCTGAGAAGCAGCGCATTGAAGCTATGCGTGAATATGAAGAAACCTATGATACATTTTCTTATATATGCGGAATAGATGAAGCAGGAAGAGGTCCTCTTGCAGGTCCTGTTGTTGCAGGTGCAGTAATTCTTCCTAAAGGGAAAAGAATTCTCTATGTAAATGATTCCAAGAAATTAAGCGAGAAAAAAAGAGATGAACTCTTCGATGTAATAAAAGAAGAAGCTCTTTCATATGGAATCGGAATTGTATCTCCAGAAAGAATTGATGAGATTAATATACTGCAGGCAACTTATGAGGCTATGCGTGATGCTGTCAGCCAGTTATCCGTACAGCCTGATATACTTCTCAATGATGCAGTTACAATACCTGGAATAGATATTAAACAGGTTCCGATTATCAAAGGTGATGCCAAGAGCCTTACAATCGCATCTGCAAGTATTCTTGCCAAAGTAACAAGGGACAGACTTATGACTGAATATGATTCTATATATCCAGAATACGGCTTTGCAAAGCACAAAGGCTATGGGACCAAAGTCCATATAGAAGCAATTAAAGAGTATGGTCCATGCCCTATACACAGAAGAACATTTATCAAGAATTTCATATAATTACTATAAAAGAAAAGCAGGTAGATAATGACCGTTAATAAAAGAACTATCGGAGCAGATAAAGAACAGCTTGCAGCAGAGTATCTTATTGATAATGGTTATACTGTGCTGGAACGCAACTTCCGAAGCAGAACCGGTGAGATAGATATTATTGCTTCCAAAGATAATTATCTTGTATTCATTGAAGTTAAATACAGAAGCAGTAACCGCTATGGTGCTGCAATTGAAGCTGTTAATTATAAAAAGCAGCAGACTATAAGAAAAGTTGCCAGTTATTATCTTGCAACAAGATACAAAAGCTGTGATATTCCATGCCGTTTTGATGTATTAGGCATAGATGGCGGGGCTATAACACATATTAAAAATGCTTTTTAACAAGGATAATGATTATGAATATTAAACATATTGATGCAGATTCATTATTTAATGGTCTGGACGGTGCAACAATTAATAACTCAACAAGATTATGTGATAAGAATGGTATTACGTATATAGAATTTACACCTTTTGATAAATTTGACTGGGTTAAGCTTCATTTTTCAACACGACTTGGCGGCATAAGTGAAGGAATATATTCAAGCATGAATTTCTCTTTTGACAGAGGAGACAGCTATGATAATGTGTATAAGAATTATGAATTATTCCTTGATACAATGGGACTTAAACCTGAAAACTGCGTATGCACCAAACAGACTCATACAACTAATGTTCTGGTTGCTGATTCTTCAATGGCAGGAATGGGACTTACAAAGCCCAGAAGCTATGATAATGTTGACGGACTTGTAACTAATGAACCGGGATTATGTCTTGTTACATATTTTGCAGACTGTGTTCCTGTATATTTTATTGACCCTGTCAACAAATGTATCGGAGCAGCCCATTCTGGCTGGCGTGGAACAGTAGCCAATATTACCCATGAGGTAGTAAAGCTTATGAAGAAAAACTACGGTTCACATCCTGAAGATATTCATACATTCATTGGTCCATCAATCTGTCAGGATTGTTACGAGGTTGATGAAACAGTTGCAAACCAGTTCAGACAGGCTTACGGATTGAAAGAATCGGACATGATGTTATATCATACTAAAGATGATAAGTACCAGCTCAATCTTCAGACTGCGAATTATTATAATATGATTCATGATGGGATACTTTCTGAAAATATTGGAATAACGAACCTGTGCACAAGCTGTAACAGCGAATGGCTATTCTCTCACAGGGCTTCTCACGGTAAAAGAGGTGTACTGTGCGGATTCATGAGCATATGCCAGTAAAAGTAATCTTCACCTCCTGATATGCTAACAAAAATACCGGAGCAGATTGACCTTAATTGTCGGTTCAATCTGTCCCGGTTATTTTTATGTTATTTCTTGTTATGTTGTTCTTTATATCTGGCTCTTAATTCTGCCTCTTCTGAAGAAAGCTTTGAACGGCCTTTCTTTCCGACTTTAGTTATAAGCAGATATATTGCTACCAGAATAGCAATAGGAATCGCAACTGTTAGTATTGAAGAAAGTGTTTCTGTAAATACACCATTCTCAAATATGGATTTCTTAACACTGGTATATTGTGCTGAATTAATTATATGTAAAATATCATTGACCATGTCTTCCGTAATCTCGTTGTCTTTAGACTGTAGAGAATACATATATATATATCCACGGGTTACAGTGTAATACTTTCTTGTATATATAGTCTGTTTCTCATCTGATACTGATGTGACCTCTGTCCTGAAATAAGGACGGTCATTGATTGTATCAATTGCTTTGCCTGTCATTGTTTCTGTCAGACTATCTTCCTGCTTGGAATTCTCAGAATCAATATAATTAAGAAACATGCCACTTAATTCATCCTGACTCAGTTCATCAAGATTAGACAGTGAAGAACCTGCCTTTATTCCAACAACAGCAATTTCATAAGATAAATCTTTCGAAAATGCTTCAAGATATATGTTGGATGCACGCATGGCATTCTGTACTTCATTGGCATCATCAGCACCAATATCTTTAAGATATGCATTGTTGCCTGTAGTTGTCTGCGTAAAGCATATAAGTTCTTCCGGAACATTTAACTTAAGGTCTATTGCCGAAAACTTATAGGATGAATCTGCTGCCATTGCCGTAACTGATGGCAGTACCAATGCAGCAATCATTAACATAACTGGAAAAAATGTAAACTTCTTACGGAATAATTTCACTAAAATACCTCCTAAAGCGCCTGAAATCAATATTCTGTATGATATCACAGTGCTTTACAAAAAGCAATTAAACTGATATTATATTATAGATTGCGTGTATTAATTTTTTGTAAATTGAGAAATGAGGTAATTATGAGTAAACCAATAGTTGCTGTTGTCGGAAGACCTAATGTTGGTAAATCAACTTTATTCAACAGTCTGTGCGGACAGCAGATTTCAATAGTTAAAGACACTCCAGGTGTCACAAGAGACAGAATTTATGCAGAAGTAAGCTGGTTAAACCACAATTTCACACTTATTGATACTGGTGGTATCGAACCGGATACAGGCGATATTATCCTTGCCCAGATGCGTGAGCAGGCTGAGATTGCCATTGAAACAGCAGATGTAATTATATTCATGACAGATGTAAAGCAGGGACTTGTAGATTCAGATTCCAAGGTTGCTGATATGTTAAGACGCTCACACAAGCCAGTTATTCTTGTTGTTAACAAGGTTGACAGCTTTGAGAAGATGATGCCTGATGTATATGAGTTCTACAATCTCGGAATTGGAGAGCCATTCCCTATATCAGCCGTTAATAAGTTAGGCTTTGGTGAAGTACTTGATGAAGTAGTAAGCCATTTTCCAGAAGGTTCAGATACAGAAGAGGAAGATGACAGACCTAAGGTAGCCATCATTGGTAAACCTAATGTAGGTAAATCATCTATTATCAATAAGCTCGTAGGTAAGAACAGAGTTATTGTATCTGATATTGCAGGAACAACACGAGATGCAATAGATACAGCCATCAAATACAATGGTAAGGAATATGTATTTATTGATACAGCCGGTCTTCGCCGTAAGAGTAAGATTAAAGAAGATCTCGAGCGTTTCAGTATCATCAGAACTGTTGCAGCTGTTGAGCGTGCAGATATAGCAATTCTTGTTATTGATGCCACAGAGGGTGTAACAGAGCAGGATGCCAAGATTGCCGGAATTGCACATGAAAGAGGCAAGGGTATAATCATTGCTGTCAACAAATGGGATGATATTGAGAAAGACGACAAGACTATCTATGAATTTACTAATAAGATTAAAGATACTCTTGCATTCATGTCTTATGCTGAGATTATATTTGTTTCTGCCAAGACAGGTCAGAGACTTAATAAGATATATGAATTAGTTGATCACATTGTTGATGCACAGACTATGCGTATTCCAACAGGTGTACTTAACGAGATTCTTACAGAAGCTGTTGCCATGAAGCAGCCACCTTCAGATAAGGGTAAGAGACTTAAGATATATTACATGACTCAGGTTTCTGTTAAGCCACCAACATTTGTTATGTTCGTTAATGATGTAGAGCTTACACATTTTTCATATACAAGATATATTGAAAACAGAATAAGAGAATCCTTCGGATTCAGAGGTACTTCTATCAGATTTATCAATAGAGAACGTAAGGAGAAAGAATAATGTTAGTTAAAATAGGTGTTCTTATATATGGATATTTCGCTGGAGCACTCATTCAGGCTGGTTACTGGATGGGTAAGTTCAATAAGATTGACATCAGGGATTATGGCAGTGGCAATGCAGGAACTACCAATGTTATGAGAACTCTTGGCAAGAAGGCAGGAATTGCAACTTATCTTCTTGATGCATTCAAAGCGGTTATTGCCGATATATTAATACATTTTCTTATAGTGCCACACACAGCAGTTCCAGAAATGCTTTTATTCCTGTACTGCGGACTTGGTATTGTACTTGGACATAATTTCCCATTTTACCTTAAGTTTAAAGGTGGAAAGGGTATTGCAGCATCTTCTGGTGTTGTGATAAGTCTTATGCTTTTTCCTAAGTACTGTTTCATGTTCACAATATTTGGTATTGTGACATTTGCACTTGTAGCCAAGATAAGCAGATATGTTTCACTGGCTTCACTTGTTGGAATGGCATTATTTTTCGTTGAATTCCTTATATGGGGATTGGCAGGATGGCTTCCTTTAGATGGTACAAGCCTTATTGAAGGAACTATTATAGTTTTCGCTCTTGCAGCACTTGCATTTATCAGACACCGCAGCAATATTGTAAGACTGGTTCATGGAACAGAACGAAAAATCGGTGAGAAAAAGAATTAAATTATAATACGCATTATGCGTAGATTGGAGTATAATTATGGCAAATATAAGTGTTTTAGGAGCTGGAAGCTGGGGTTTAGGCCTTGCTTTACTTCTTAATAACAACGGTCACAATGTAACAGTATGGTCAGTTTTAAAGGATGAAGTTACCATGCTTCAGACAGAAAGAGAACATAAAAGATGTCTTCCGGGTGTCAGGATTCCAGACAGCATTACTATTTCCGGTGATACAGCCAATGTAATTAACAATGCTGATGTTCTTGTGCTGGCCGTAGCTTCTCCATACACACGTTCTACATCAAAATTAATAGCTCCTTTCGTTAAAGAAGGACAGATTATTGTCAATGTTGCAAAAGGTGTTGAAGAACATACACTTCTTACTCTGTGTCAGATAGTAGAAGAAGAAATTCCTCAGGCTAAAGTGGCTGTTTTATCTGGACCAAGTCATGCAGAAGAAGTAAGCCGTGGCATCCCTACAACATGTGTTATAGGTGCCCATGAAAAAAGCACTGCAGAATATCTGCAGAATATATTTATGAGTGATGTATTCAGAGTATATACAAGTCCTGATATGCTTGGTATATGTATCGGTGGTGCATTAAAGAATGTAATAGCACTTGCTGCCGGCATTGCAGATGGTCTTGGATATGGAGATAACACTAAGGCTGCACTTATCACAAGAGGTAATGCAGAGATAACAAGACTTGGAGTTGCAATGGGAGCTAATCCTCATACATTTGCAGGTCTTTCAGGTATTGGTGATTTAATTGTTACATGTGCAAGTATGCACAGCCGTAACAGACGTGCCGGAATCCTTATTGGTAAAGGATACACTAAAGATCAGGCAATGGAAGAGGTTCAGATGGTTGTTGAAGGTGTATTCTCTGCAAAAGCAGCATTAGAGCTTTCTAAGAAATACAACATAGAGATGCCTATTGTTGAACAGGTCAATAAGATTCTCTTTGAAGATAAGCCTGCGGCTGAAGCTGTTAAAGAACTTATGTTAAGAGACAAGAAAATAGAAATAGATAATTCCGAATGGAAGTAATCTTATTGAGTTAATAGAAGGGGAGAACTGATGGCTCATATTAAGAATATGTCAAACAGAGCATACATTTCAAGCAGCCTGAAAAACAAGCTTTCACGCTTTGAAATGTACAGATACAGCTTTATATATGCGCCTACAGGTTATGGTAAATCCAAGATAACTAAATCTTTCTTCAAGAACTACTCAGGATATACAGTTTTATGGATAGATGCTGAAAGTTCAAGAGAGATTTTCTGGGAAAACTTCTGCAATGCAATTAAACTTCTTAATGTTTCCCTTGCAGAATCATTCAAGAATATTGGATTTCCTGATTCAGACGAAGATATTAATGCGGTTATCAACCTTCTTTCTATTATGAATTCAGAACAGTCTTCAGCATTACTTGTTATTGATAATTTTGATAACATATTTGATGATAATATGTGCAGAATATTTG
>JAUNOK010000009.1 GCA_030537195.1 Eubacteriales bacterium
ATTATGCAATATCAGCGTGTGAATGGTTATGCTCCTACTATCAGGGAGATATGCAAGATGGTAGGGGTGGCATCGACTTCAAGTGTTTATGCACATCTGAAAATATTAGAAGAAAAAGGCTATATAGCAAGGAAGATGGATGCTTCCAGAGCAATAGCAATCTTGTAAGGAAGGTGATTACATTGAGCAATAAGGTATATGTTGATGTACTTGCAGAGTTTTCAAAGGACGGACTGCTCATTCCCAAAGAGATAACATGGGAAGATGGCAGAAAGTATGAGATTACACGAGTAAAAGACAAGCGCAGAGCAGCCAGTACAAGGGCTGGCGGCGTTGGAGAGCGTTATACCTGTGTGGTAGATGGAAAGGAGATATTCCTTTTCTATGAAGATAACAATATGTGGTTTATGGAAAGAGCTGGAGCCTGATGTGAATGTGTGCTGACAGCACAATTCATATCAGTTGGCTTTAGATCAGCAAAGCTGGGGAATGTGCAGACATTCATCGGAACTTCCGGCAAAAGGCTTGCAAAGGTGATTTCCCTTTCCTTTACGAGTACAGAATTGTAGATTGATGATTTTGTATGAATAAGGAGCGAACTGAATTGAACAAAGAGTTAAAAGTTATAGATTTTTATTGTAAGAAGTGCAAGAAGAGTATGAAAGTTTCATACATGGTTACAGGTAACAGAAATTATCCGGTACTGCCGAGAGTTATGATGAAATGTCACCATTGTGGCAGAGTAATGACCTTGAAGAATTTCAAGGAAGGTGAGCTGTTGGATAGAGTAGAACAGGATAAGTATTATATCTGATATATACAGTCAGGCATCAGATGCTGCGGCAGATATTTGGTCGCAACAGGACAAGACAATTAAATTAGTGGTCATCATGATATGGGAGACATCTGCAATAAGCGTAAGCTGATGATACGCAAAGGTGCCATCCTAAGGACGCATGAAAAATTAGAAACCAGTTTGAGGACTGGGACTGTTTTTCATGTGTCCTTTTTTTATGCAAATAGCAATATAAATACTATATGCATACAGGTGTTTAAGAAACATTGCAATGGTCTTAATAAGTAGACAGCAGAAAATTACATATAAGGGAGTTACTTACTGTCCTCAAACGAGTTAATGGTAACAAATTTGAAAGGACAGATAAAATAATGAATTATAATTTAGAAAAAACAGCCAATGTAGTAAGAAAACTTAGATGTAATAAGGGGATAACGCAAGAAGTGGCAGCTAAGAATATGGGAATCAATGTAAAGACATATCGCTCTATAGAAAAAGGATATAGAGGTGCAGGTGTAGACACTTTATGTGATATAGCAACATATTATGCGGTTTCTCTAGATTATTTACTTACTGGTGCAGCTGGCAAGACTGAGCTGGATAAGCTTACAAATGGATTAACAGAAGAACAGTTAGGTCAGCTAATTGAGATTAATAGTAGCATAATTCAGACACTTGGATGGAAAAAGTGCCACAATGTTGGGTAGAGAGTGCCACTACAAGTATCTAAAAATATGAGAATTTGTATTTTATAATAACAATATGGTTAAGGAAACTTAATCGCCGCGGATAAATTAATGATTAGACAAGCGCTTGATCAAATCAAATATTTTAATAGGAGATTTGTGAAAATGAGCAAAAAAAGAGGACTTATATTTACAGCAGAAAAACCAGATATAGAGCTTTCGAGAAAAATGTCAGCAATCACTTCTGCATTTGCTAAACAGAATGATTATGAAATAGTTGATATTATTGATGATTATAACGAGTATGGTTGTATATCACAGGAATCAAAACAGGAAATTTTTGATGCAATTAATGAAGATGATGTTGATGCAGTATTTATATTGACTGCGGAAATGATATCAAGTCATTATTCTGATATTATTCAGTTTATTGCAGAATTAAAGGCATTTGGATGTGATTTATACTCTGTAGCAGATGATATCTATTATAAGGCTATGGGTGAAGGTCCAGAAGTATTTATAACCGATAAAAAACCACAGTGCATCAGACCATTCTATCTGAGAAGAACGAAGGTTTTGTAAGAGAAAATATGTATAAAGTAATATTTGGTTCTGAAACAGTGATATTTGATAACTGTGGGAAAAGAATAATGTCTTTTCCTACAGAAGATGAGGCTGATGAAAGCATGGATGAAATGCTTTTTGGTTGTCCAATAGAACTAGACTGTGGGAGTGAAGGCTATGGAATATAACAGTTTTGAAGTAGGGCAGGCTATTCGGGAACAGAGAATTAAATGTCATAAGACAATAGAAGAGCTTGCATTTGAAGTAAATAGGTCTAAGTACCATATGAATTTAATAGAACTCGGAACAAGAAAAATGGGTATGGAGCTGCTTTTTGAGTTGATTACAGTTTTACATACTGATGCAAACAGCGTGCTGGGAATTCCTGTGATAAATGGGAATGCGTTGGAAACATCAATAGATGAAAGATTAAAGAAATTGACACCAGAGCAGCAGGAGTATTATACAAAAATGTTTATGTATATGTTGGATAATAAACCAGCATAAGAGGAGAAATATATTATGAAGAAGAAAAAGGAAAAGCCAATAAATTGTTTTGTTTATCTGTCTACCAAAGGTGATATAGATGGTGCTGAAATAAGAGAAATGAAACAGTTAAGGTATATAAGAGAATATGCTAAGGCACACAATATTATTATTAAGAAAGTTTATCACAGGGATATACTGGGACAATATGATGTGAATATGCATTTTATGAAAATAACAAGGCATATTAAGAATAAAGAAGCGGATGGCTTATTGCTTGCTAATATTGGAGCAATCAGTACATCAATTAGGGATGCTTATGATAAAGTAGGAATTATCAATTCCGTTGGTGGAGAGATTATAACAGTTGATGAAGGAAGACTTAGACTTCCTATTAAAATGATAGGAGGATTGAGTGAATGAGAGAATTGAACAGAGGCGATATCATATATGTAGATTTGGGACAGCATATACACAGTTGTGTACAATCAGGAGTTCGTCCGTGTGTTGTTTTGGGAACATATCCCAGTTCTCCAGTGGCTAATGTATGTCCGATGACTTCAAAGCTGGATAAAAAAGGACAACCTGTACATGTAAGAGTCAACAGAGAAGATGTGAGAGGATATATAAAAAAGTCTTCATTGATTCTCATAGAACAAATCGTATCAGTAGATAGAAGAAAGATTATAAGCAAGATAGGACATATTTCAGAAGAATCAGAAGTTATGTCTTTAGTTGATAAAGCAATTATCAGACAGTTGCTTAGCAAGAGGTATAAGGATAATGCAGGAAATTGAAGGGAAAAAACTGCTTAATATTAAAGAAGTGTGTGAATATCTAGGTATTGGAGATACAAAATGCAGAGAAATATTAAGAGGAAGAAACGGAATAGGTATACAGATTGGAAATAGATGGTATGCCAATAAAGAAAAATTAGATAAATGGATTGATAATCAGACAAAATAAAAAGTTCACAAAAAGCTACCTATTTTTCATAATATATGTTATTATTTATATGAAAACAGGTAGCTTTTTCTATTGTATAGGAGGAGCAACATGGGAAAATCATTAAACGGAAAGGAATTAGGTAAAGGAATTACTCAAAGTAAGGATGGTAGATTTCTAGGCAGATTTGTTAATAGATTTGGCAAAACAGAATGTATAAGGTGCAGGAATCTTGCAGAATTAAGAAGAAGGATGGATGAAGCTAAATATAAAGATTATAGTAAGAAAAATTTGGCGAATCCTGAATTATCTGTTGATGAGTGGTATAAGATATGGATGGAAATTTATGAGATTTCAATAAGAGATTCAACCAGACATCAGTATGACAAGATGTATAATAAAGTCAAAGAGGATATAGGCTTTATTAAAATGAAAGACTTGAATACAACTACTATTCAAAAGGCACTTAATAATTTGCCGTCTGATGCATATAGAAAGAGAGTAAGATCTATATTACATTCAATGTTTCAGAAGGCTGTTGACGATAATATTATAGATAGAAATCCGGCAAGAAAAGCAGTATGGAATGTACAACATGATGCTAAAAGGATAAAGCAGCCTATGACATTAGAACAGGAAAAGTTGTTTGTGGATTATATTTATAGACCAAGAGTGAAACAGTCACAGCTTGAACATGCTGAACTGATGGAATTTATGCTGGAAACAGGTATGAGACTTGGAGAAGCCACAGGACTTGAATGGAAAAGTGTAGATTTTGATAATAGTATGATATATGTAAATACTAATCTGGTAACAACAATGGCTATAGAGGAAGATGGAACAGTTAAAGGTAGATATCCTAGATTTCATTATCCTAAAACTGAAATGGGTAAAAGAAAAATACCGATGACACAGAGGGCAAGAGAATTGCTTTTGATTGAAAAAGAAAGGGATAATGCTATAAAAGCATTATATGAACCAAAAGAGGGATTTGAGGATTTAGTATTTGTATCTTGGTTGAACACACCTATATATGACGATACAATAAGAAGGTCATTATCAAAGTTGACTCAAGAATTAAGAAAAATAGATCCGAACTTTCCAAATGTGTCACCACATATTTTAAGACACACATTTGCTACACGCTGTGTAGAGAATGGAATGAATATTAAAACATTACAAAAATTATTAGGGCATACTAATTTTAAGACTACTATGGATATTTATTCTCATACAACAGATGATGTTCTTTATGAAGAAATGAAGAAGTTTGAACATAGAAATGAGAAAAAAGCTATTTCAGAAAACTGAGCCAAAACTGAACCAGCGAATGTTTTGGAAGCTAGGAAGTGCTTAAAATGGATATTATTTTGAGGTTGCCGTTGAAAGCAGAACATTCCACGACAGAATGTAATCACAGACTTAGATAGTCAGTAATATAGTATTTAAGCGGCATCGCAAGCTAATTGGCTTGCGGTGCCGTTTTTACAACAGAGGATATTATATGCAGCAACAGAAATTATTAAGCCTGATAAGACAGGCAATAGAAGATTACAACATGATACAGGAGGAGGATAAGATTGCCGTAGGAGTGTCAGGAGGCAAGGATTCGCTTACATTGCTGCATGCAATGAAGATACTTAACAGGTTTTATCCGAAGAAGTTTGAACTGTATGCAATAACCTGTAATGTTGGATTTGAGGGAATGGATTTTACAGGAGTAAAGCAGTACTGTGAGAGTTTAAATGTTCCATATGAACAGGTGGATACAGAGATTGCTAAGATTGTATTTGAGGATAATAAGGATGAAAGACCATGTTCACTGTGTGCAAAGCTTAGAAAAGGCGCAATGTATAAGAGACTTGGAGAGCTTGGAATCAATAAAATTGCATATGCACACAATAAGGACGATTTTATAGAGACAGCGTTAATGTCTCTTATATATGAAGGAAGGTTTTATGCATTTCCACCTGTGACATATCTGCCGGAGGCAGGGGTTACTGTTATACGGCCAATGATGTATGTACCGGAGAAGGGTGTTGCTAATTTTGTGGTTAATCAGGGAATCAAGGTTGTTAAGAATACATGTCCAGTTGATGGCTCGACTAAGAGGGAATATGCCAAGCAGCTAATGGAACAGATTAATAGAGACAATCCGGGAGCAAAGGACAGGATTATGCATGCAATTGTGAACGGACGGTTTGAGGACTGGCCGAAAGTTCAGAAAAGTTAAAAATAACTGTTGATACAACACCAATGAGATAATAGAATAATATTAAATCTATTTATAAGGAGACACGAATATGAGAAGATTTTATGAAGGCAATGATAACAAAGGTTATCAGGAAGTTGTAGATAAAGAAGCTGGATTGGAGTTAATAGGCTTTGATTTGATAAGACTTGAGCCGGGTGAAAATGCAGCTTATGAATCAGGCGAATATGAAATCGGTCTGGTTATTTTACAGGGAACATGCAGTGTTAAGGTTGATGATGTAACATTTGACAAGCTTGGCTCTAGAAGAAGCGTGTTTGACGGCAAGCCAACAACTGTTTATGTTCCAAGAGATTCTAAGTATGAAGTTACAGCAACTGGCAGCATGATGCTTGAAATCGGTGTGTGCAAAGTTAAAGCAAGAAAGAAGTATGAAGCATTTGTAATAGATGCAAATGATGTTACAACAGAACACAGAGGCAAGCTTAACTGGCAGAGAGATGTTAATGACATTATTACTTCAAAATATGAGGGAAAGGTTGACAGAATCGTGCTTGGCGAGACTTACAGCATGCCGGGACAGTGGTCAAGCTACCCATCACATAAGCATGACACAGATAATCTTCCATTTGAAGTAAATATGGAGGAAATCTATCACTTTAAGGTAAATCCGGGTCAGGGATTTGGTATTCAGGTAATGTATAGTGATGATATGTCATTAAGAGAGAGTTACATAATAAAAAATGGTGACAGTGTAGCAATTAAGAATGGTTATCACCCAGTAGCTGCAGCACCAGGATATCAGGTATATTACCTCTGGGTAATGGCAGGCGCTGATACAAGACAGCTTACACCTTGTGATGACCCTAACCATGCATGGGTTAAGGCTGTAGAGAAGATGGTGTAATGTATTTGGTATGAAATATATGCCACATTATATGTGGATTTAAGTATTAAATATTAAGAAAGCTATTGAAACTTTTTTAGATAATGATATATTTAATATATAAAATTTTAAAAGATTCGAGGTAGATAATAATGATTTACGCATCACTTAATGCAAAAAAAGGTAATTACCAGTATCCAGCAGCTATTAATACTGCACTTGAATTTCTTGCAAAGCCAGAGACAGCTGAACTTCCAGTTGGAAGATATGAACTTGATGGAGATAACATCTATGTTCTTATTCAGGATCAGACAACAGCTCCAGTTGAGAATAAGCGTGCAGAAAGTCACAGAAATTATATTGATATCCAGTATCTTTTCACAGGAAAGGAAGTTCAGGGATATGCACCACTTCTTCCAGGAGTTACAGGTGAGGAGCCAGCTGGTAAAGACAATATTTTTTATGAGACAGTAGAGAATGAACAGTTTGTTACATTACATCCTGGTGAATTTACAGTATATTTTACTAATGATATTCACCGTCCTAATTGTACTATGGATGAACCAGTTAACATTCATAAGGCAGTTGTTAAGATTAAGGAAAGTCTCATCAAATAATGAGAACAGTATATTTATTGCTTCAATATAATATTTAGACGAACAGCACCAGAAGAAACGAAATGTATCGTATTCTTTCGGTGCTGTTTTTGTATATAAAAACAGAATAAACGGATAAAAAGAAAATGTAAATTTTACCCACACTTCTCTTTAACATAAACTTAGATTTTACATAGCCTTTTTATAATAATGACGTTTTTTAAAAGTCAAACTAATAAGGAGAACGTCATGAGAAGGAGAAAAAATAAGATAATAGCAGGTACTGTGGTTGCTGTTATGATGGCAGGCAGTATTATTGCAAACATTTCACCACTTATAGCAAGTCAGACGGGTGGCAATAATGTTGCAGCAGGTGAGACCTTTAATAAAGAAGGTTTATGGATTACAGAAATCTATCAGAACGATGTAGACAGAAGTGAGAAGAACAATACAAGAGAGAAGAGTGGGTACGAAAGTATTAAACTTTATAATAGCACAACTGATCTGATGGAATTTGTTGAGATAACAAGCACATATGACCAAGCTGTTAATTTCAATGATGCATATGAATTCGTGTATAACGATACAGTCCAGAAGGTTACAACTATGGACGGTAATGATGAAGTTATAATACAACCAGAGGAAAAGGTTGTACTGTGGAATTACAGAAGTGATGTCAAGACTGCAATTCCAACAGAGGAGGAATTCAGAAGCGAGATGCGCATTCCTGATGATGCAGTTGTACTTAAAGTTACGAGTGGAGTAAACTGGGGTGTTACATCAACATTTTCATTAAAGACAAAGTCAGATGACAGAATTATCTCAACATTCAAGGCAACTGACAAAGTTGATACAATGGATGGATATTCAGTTGAACTTGCAATTCCTGATATTGGTAATGAGATGCAGGTTTACCGTGAAATGTGTGAGCCTTCACCTGGATATGTATATTCAGGACAGCTTAATGGACTTGTTAATGCCAAGGTGCCTGATAATCAGATTGCAGATGGCGTATTTATTACAGAAGTAAGACCTAATGATATTAACAGAAGCAGTGTTTATGGAATTAGTGATGACTTAATGGAATGTGTGGAAGTTGTTAATACAACTGACCATGACGTTGACCTTAATAATGAATATCAGTTTGGATATGCTGTTAAAGAGGGAAGCAGAAAGATATTACAGATAAGTCATTATGATGAAAATGCAGAGTTAAATATAGGTTCATCAGAAGGCTGTGTTGTTCCGGCAGGAAAAACAGCAGTACTGTGGTGCTACAGAATCAATTACCTTAAGAATTACACAAGCTTCCCTACAGAGAAAGAGTTTAGAGATGCTTATAAGATAAGTGATGATATTCCTGTATATTTATTCACAGGTCAGAACGGAATGAATAATACTAACCGTGTAGTTGAGCTTTATAAGCTGAATTCTGATGGAACAAGAAAGATGGTTTCTTACTATTCTTATATAGGAAGTTCAGATTGTAAGGACAATAAGTCAGCAGAGCTTATGGTTAATCCGGAAGGACCAGAAATGCTTCTTAAAACAGGTAATGCAACAACTTCTATGGGCGTTGTTTCTACCGACCAGTATACATATTTAAAAGATGATGGTTCAGCTTTAACTTTAAGACTTAATGATGTTGTTCCAGAATCAATTATGCAGGGCGATGAGTTAAGAGTTAATTTCTACTTTGAAGAGAACGGAAACCTTCCAAGAACAGGAATTACAACATATTACAGATTTGATGGAACAGGAAGCTGGTACAGCTCAACAGAGGTAAAAAGACGAGTTCCTAACCTCTATGAAGCACTCATTCCAGCAGATGAACTGTTTTCACATGATTATGTTGAGTTCTATGTAAGTGCTGATAACAGATATCGCAGTACATTAAGTGATATATACAGAGTTAATATCAGCAAGCTTAATGAAGTTGATGGTATAAGAACTAATATCAGTGACAAGCAGGAAGTAAGCGGAACAATATCTGTAACTGCTAATGATGGAGGAGATAATCATTTATCACAGATATATGTAGATGGAACAGAGTATAAGACAGTTCCTATGCTTGAGGATGGTGCTTATTATACATTCCATGCTGATGGCAGAGACAGTTATTTCAAGAATGCGGTAACAACTACAGATAACGAAACAATTGCGTCAATTGGAAAATGGCAGTATCAGATATTAGACGGACAGGCTATACATATTGATAACAGTTACTTCACATATAATGAAGAAAATGCATCATATGATATTACACTCAGATTCTGGGCAGGTACATATGGAGCAACAGTTGATGAATATCTTCTTCCTGATGCCAACAGAGAAGATTTCACTGTTACCAAGCTTGCATTAAAGCTTATTAATGGTAATGTATATTATCCAACACAGATTGGACCAGATGATCCAGCTACAAGTACTAAGACTAACCTCAGTACAGCTTATGAGACAGTTCATTATATTGGTGATTCAACAGGAATGTGCCCATATATGGATGCAAGCTATTCAATACCAGCATCAGAGGTTACAGCAGTTGGTGCACAGATAGATACTACAAAGCTTTCAGACGGAGAGCATACATTAAAGGTAACTAATGGTTCAAGCACTAAAGAAGTTACATTTATTGTGGATAATAAAGCTCCAGAAATTGACCTTGGTGTAGAAGATGGAAGCGTATTAAGTGGAAATCTTACATTCAGTCCAAAGGTTACAGAAGACCATACTTTAGATACATTTGTTGTAACTTTAGATGGTGAGCAGATTAATGATGTGTATGAGACAACAGCATATTCATTAGGAGATGGACAGCATATTATCTCAGCATTTGCAAAGGATGCAGCAGGAAATGAGACAACTAAGACAGCTGTATTTACAGTTGACGGAACACAGATAACAATTACAGCAGGTGGAACAACAGATATAACAGATAATAGTGCTTCGCTTTATCTTAATGTTTCTAATGTAAAGTCAGATACAACAGCAACATTTTATAAGGCAGTAAAGATTAACACAGACAGCATTAAGACTAATACATCAGAAGGAATACTTCCATATATCCAGTACACAGTCAATGTAGCAGATGCTAAGGACGATGAGATGATTGTGGCAGACTGGGACGGAAAGGCTTCTAACAATGATGGAACACATGCAGAGACAATGTATGTATTAAATACTGCTAACGGTGAATGGGACGAGATTGCGAAGGCAGACAGCAATGGAACAATCAAGGAAGCGGCATTTACAGTAGCTAATCATGTAAAAGACGGTACAGCAACAATTATCGTACAGTGTACAGCAGATTCAGCACTTCCTGAGTTAGACACTGTTACAGATGGCAAGCTGAATAATAATGCAACTTGGGATGGTACTACAGTTCCAGAAGATTATGATTTCTGTTTTGCATGGGAGACAGATACACAGTACTATGCAGAAGAGTGGCAGAATCATTTCCTTAATATCAATAACTGGATAGTTAACAATGCAGATGAGCGTAAGATAAAATATGTAATCCACACAGGTGATATCGTTGATGATGTTGATATGACATATGAGTGGGAGAATGCTGATGAGGCAATGGGAATACTTGATAAAGCAGGTATGTCATATGGAGTTCTTGGTGGAAACCATGATGTGGCAGCAGGTCTTGCAGATTATGAGAACTTTTACAAATATTTTGGCGAAAACCGTTTCAAATCACAGAATACATATGGTGAGTCATATAAGAATAATAAAGGACATTACGATTTAATCAGTGAAGGTGGTCAGGATTTTATTATTGTATATATGAGCTGGAATATATATCAGGAAGAAATCGACTGGATGAATCAGGTACTCCAGCAGTACAGTGACAGAAAAGCGATACTCTGCTTCCATACATATACTAATGTAAAGCAGAGCTCAGGAACATACCTTGACTACTATGGACAGCTTGTACAGAAGTATGTAGTTGCCAAGAATCCTAATGTATTCGCAGTACTCAATGGACATTATCACGGTTCTTCATATGAGACAGTAATGTTTGATGATGATGGAGATGGTAAGAACGACAGAACAGTATACCAGATATGTACTGATTATCAGTCAGGATTTGAAGGCGGTAACGAATATATCAAGTTCCTCTATTTTGACCTTGATAATAATAAAATCTATATGAATTCATATTCACCATGTATGGATGATTTCAATTACTACGACACAGAAGTTCATACATTAAATGTTGAGGGTGCATCAGCAACAGGTGTTGATGAGATGGTTCTTGATGTTGAATTCAACACTAATGCGCAGACAATTCTTGAAAAGAGCTTCAATGCTTATGTATACACTAATGAAGAGATTGGAACTGCAAATGTTGATTCATCAACAGGAAAGGCTGTTCTTCAGGTAAATAATCTTGAAGCAAATACTGGTTATAAATGGTATGCAGTAGTAACTAATGCAGCTACAGGCGTTAATAAGAGCGGTGTATATGAATTTACAACTGCAAAGAAGAACGCAGATGTTGTAACAGATGATAGTCAGGATAATTCTGATAAATCTGGAAATATAATTGCGACAGGTGACAGTGCAAGAATATGGGTATATATACTTGCAGGCATGTCAGCCATTGCAGTAGGTATTGTAACTGTTAAGAAGAAAAAAGAGGCATAATATCAATGGAAAACAGGAGTAGTTTATATAAGAGAACTCTCCGTGTACTACTTCCGGTGGTGATTCTTGCGGGAATCATCATCGGAAGTTGTCAAATACAGAGAGCTCATATTAAAGCGAATAATGGTGTAGTATATGTTAAAGCAAAGGTTATTCAGATAATTGAAGATAATTCAGGGGGCCAGCCATTTAGTGGAGCGCAGAAGGTTAAGGCACGAATTACAAGCGGACAGTATAAGGGACTTGATTGTGAACTGGATAATTCTAATTCATATCAGAGAGGTGCGTTCTGTACAAAAGGAACTAAAGTAATTGCGGTTGTAAAAGACATAGATGGAACACTTACAGGCTCTGTATACAATTATGACAGAACAATGATGGTATATGTATTGCTTGGGCTGTTTTCATTAAGCCTTGTGCTTGTTGGCGGTAAGAAAGGAGCAGCTTCTTTATATGCACTTGTATTTACATTTATATGTGTAATCTGTATGTATGTTCCTCTTCTTTATGCTGGTATGAATGGAATATTTGCTGCCCTTATTACTGCAATTGTGATTCTGGCAGCCTCAATATATATACTTAATGGTTTTTCTTCAAAAACCATGTGTGCAATAATAGGTACATCAACAGGTATTATAATATCTGGTGGGCTTGCAATGATTGCAGGAAGCATGTCACATTTGAACGGATATAATATGACAGATGTCGAATCAATGATATATATTGCCAATAATTCTAAGTTACATGTTTCAGACATATTATTTGCAGGAATATTAATATCATCTCTGGGAGCTGTTATGGATGTAAGTGTATCAATTGTAGCAGCAATAACAGAAATTCACGAGAAAGCACCACATCTGAAGGCAAAGGAATTATTCATGTCAGGAATGCATGTGGGGCATGATATGATGGGAACAATGTCCAACACACTGATTCTTGCATATACAGGTTCGGCAACAGGAACGCTTCTTACAATATATTCATATGAAATGCCGTATCTGCAGCTTATGGGGTATAACTCCATAATAATAGAAATTGTATGCGGATTATGTGGAACAATAGGTGTAATACTGACCGTTCCAATACAGGCATTTATAACAACAATGGTTTTAAAAGTAAGAAAGTAATACGAAAAATCTTTTGATAAAAAGTTGCTATTGTTAATTAATACGCGTATAATATAGCAAGGGTTTGTTATTAATTTAACATGTTATTGGGGGTATTTAATATGTTGGCAGAGCAGGTATTGGCATTAATTATTTTCATTTCTATGTTTGTATTAATAGTTCTTGATAAGATTGAGAGGCATTATGTGACACTTGGATGCGGGGCATTAACGCTGATTGGTGTATTCGGAATTATCATGAGGTCGCCGAAGGCGATTATGAGTACACTTAATATCAGAAGCATATTTACAACAAGCTTCTGGTATCAGTCAGGTGCAGCAGAGGAAGCTGTGACAGGCATTAACTGGTCAACTATCATATTCATTGCAGGTATGATGATTATGGTTGAGGTTATGGCTGACGCGGGATTTTTCAGATGGCTGTGTATGCTTCTTGCCAAGGCAGTACATTATCGTACAAGAGCATTATTCATAACATTCATGATTATGTCTTTTTGTCTGGCTATGTTTATAGACAGCATAACAGTTATATTATTCCTTGCAGCTGTATCTATAGAATTGGCAAAGCTGTTAAAGTTTAATCCTGTTCCTATGATTTTATCAGAAATCTTCTGTGCTAATCTGGGAGGTTCAGCAACAATGTGCGGAGACCCACCTAATATAATCATTGGTACATCGCTTAATTTTTCATTTTCAACATTTATTACACATACAGGTCTGATTGCAGCAATCAGTATGGTATTTATTGTAGTGTATTTCCTGATAGCATACAGAAAAGAGCTTGCATCATCACCGGACATTGATAAGCTGGCAGCGTCTATGCCAAGTCCGTCAGAAGCTATTACTAACAAGAAGGATTTTGCATTAAGCTGTATTATATTCTTCTGTGCTGTTGTAATGCTTGTAACACATGCACTGACTGGACTTACAGTTGCTCTTATCGGACTTGTTATTGCAATATTCTCACTTATTGTATCAGGTAAGAAAGCTTTACATATGTTGAAGTCAATCGATTATAAGACACTTTTATTCTTTGTAGGACTGTTTATTGTTGTCGGTGGACTTGAACAGACAGGTATATTGGAGATAATTGCGGCATTTATAGGTCGTGTGAGCAAGGGTAATCTTAAGCTTATGGTTGCAATTATCATAGGAATATCTGCATTTGCAAGTGCACTTATTGATAATATTCCATTTGCGGCAACAATGGTTCCGGTTATTAAGAGCCTGGCTGCAACACAGGGGGTTGACCTTTCAGTTCTTGCATGGGCGCTGTCTATGGGAACTGACGTTGGAGGAAGTGCAACACCTATAGGAGCATCTGCTAACGTTGTTGGTACATCAGTTGCAGCAAAGAACGGTTATATGATTGGGTGGGGTAAATACTGCCGAACAGCCATTCCAGCTACTATATTGGTGGTACTTATATCTATGGTGTGCATATTTGTAAGGTATTGTTAATTATTTGTGCGCATAAATGTGGACAGAAATGGGGGTCTTTATGGGAGAACAGTTAATTATTTCGATAAGCCGTGAATTTGGAAGCGGAGGGCATGAGATTGCTACAAAACTTGCTGATAGATTAGGGTTAGCATTCTATGACAGATCAATGTTAGATGAGATAGCAAAAGGAATGAATGCAGATGCGGCTGAACTTCACAAATATGATGAAAAACCGACTAACCGTCTGTTATCAAGAAGAGTTGGTAATCATACTAATTCTTATGAAGAGATTATTGCGCAGTTCCAGTTTGATTATATTCGTAAGAAAGCGGAGAACGGAGAGTCTTTCGTAGTAGTAGGCCGTTGTTCGGAGACAGTCCTTAAAGATTATAACTGTCTGATATCTGTATTTGTTACGGGTGATAAGGAACAGAAGGTCCAAAGAGTTATGGAACGATATGGTATTTCAGAACCTGACGCATACAGTAAGATGAGAAGACATGACAGATCAAGAAAGCAGTATCATAACAGATATTCTGATTTCAAATGGGGTGATGCCAGATATTACGATATGTGTATTAACAGTAGTCCTTTGGGAGTTAATAAAACTGTGAATGTTCTGGAGAACTATGTTAAAGAAAGAACAAGAGAATAATCTGGTTCTTTCTTAGAATCTTATCAGTTCTACAAGAAATACGGCTACACATGAACATATGGCAACTGTGGTGAGACCCTTGCCTTTCAAAGCAAGTATTACAGCAACAATAAGTCCTGCGACTGCGCCTACCCACCAGTTGGTTGCATAGAATATTGCAGGAATTGTCATAGCTGTAAGAACTGCATATGGTATGTAATACAGAAAAGAACGGATAAAGCGGTTATTAATCTTTTCCTTAATTGCAATAAATGGTATTACTCTGATAAGGTAGGTTGTTCCCGCCAATATCAGCAGATATGTAAAGAAAATACTGGTTTTCATAATGTCCTCCAATAAAATTAATCCTCAGAATTACTGATCTCATCCTTAACAGGAAAGAATATTGAACCAATAGCAGCTGCAGTAATGGCAACAATTGTTATTGTTATACCACTTGAAATCTTAGACAGAAGCGGTACATAGTAGAATAAGCAGCTAAGTAATATAGCTATAATTACTACGATGAGGACAGGACGTGCCTTCTTCATCTCAGGAACAACTATAGCAACAAACATTCCGTAGATTGCTACACTTAAGGCACTCATAAGGCGGTCGGGAAGAATGTTTCCCAGAATTGCTCCGATAAATGTTCCGAATGCCCATCCGAAATAAGGGAGGGTAGCAAGTCCGGCAAAAAAGCTTCTCTTGATTTCTTCTTCTTTCGTTGCAACTGCAAATATTTCATCAGTTATAAAGAAACCAAGAAGCCAGCGGTATATTCCCTTAAAACGGTTGTCAGCCTTCTGACCTATTGATATAGACATGAACGAGTACCTGATATTAATAGTAATCTGTGATATAAGCATCTGAATGTATTGTCCCGGGTGAATCATGATTCCAATACCAGCAAACTGACCAGCAGAGGTTACAGTTGTCATAGATATAAGAACGGCCTGCCACCAACTAAGACCAAAGGATACAGCCATTATTCCAAAAGTGAAAGAAACAGACAGATAGCCAAGGGCAATAGGTATGCCAGCTATCAGTCCCCTTTTGTAATTATTCATAATTAATTATCTCCATATAAATGTTGTTATACTTTATTTAATAAAGCTGATTATATATTCTACCACATATTTACAATAAAAGCACTTGAGAATTTTTTATGTGTAAAATATCAAAAGTTTGTATAACATACATGAAGCATATGTTATAATATGGAAAATACGTAAAAATTATAGGGGCAGGTTATGAAGATAAGAGAATTAATAGAACAGGGTAAGACTACATTGTCATTCGAGGTGTTTCCACCTAAGAAAGACACAGATTTTGCTAATGTTGAGGAAGCAGCATTTGGCATAGCGCAGTTAAAGCCAAGCTACATGAGTGTTACATATGGTGCAGGGGGAAGCACTAAGGGACATACAATAAGACTAGCTGGGGATATCCAGAAAAAGTTTAGTGTTCCTACGATAGCACATCTTACATGTGTATGTGCAACTAAAGAGAGCATAGAGCAGGCACTTTCACAGATGAAGGAGGCTGGAATTGAGAATATTCTTGCATTAAGGGGTGATGTGCCAAAAGATTTTAATGGAGATGCATTTACAGATTTCTCACATGCATCAGAGCTTGTAAGGTTAATTAAAGAGAACGGGGATTTCTGTGTGGGTGGAGCATGTTATCCTGAGGTTCATCCAGATTCAGCAAGTAAACAGGCAGATATTGAAGGTCTCAAGAAAAAGGTTGAGGCAGGTTGTGAGTATCTTACAACACAGATGTTTTTTGACAATAATATATTCTTTAACTTTATGTACAGAGTGCGTGAAGCTGGAATTACAGTTCCGATAATTCCGGGAATTATGCCGATTACAAGACAGGTTCAGGTGAAGAATGCAGTTAAGCTTTCAGGTTGTAATGTTCCGGAAAGATTCAAGAATATTGTAGACAGATTTGGAGATACAGAAGCTGCCATGAAGCAGGCAGGAATTGCATATGCAACAGATCAGATTATAGACCTTATGGCTAATGGAGTTAATCATATACATGTGTATTCGATGAATAAGCCAGAGGTTGCTAAAGGAATACAGGATAATCTTTCGGAGATTATGAAGGTGTGATTTCAGTTAAAGATATTATATAAAGTACAGAACAGGGAATGTTAGAATAATACTAACATTCCCGATTTTTTTGTACTTATTTATATGCAAACATTCATCATATTATCCATTGACACATATGTGTGGTGATATTAGAATTAATCCGTTTGGGCTTTCTAACCAGACTGGGAGATATGCCTGATATAAGGATTAAAACTACTAAGATAAAAGAGGAAGAAAAATGTTAGACAAAGATTTGGAAGTAATGAAGACGGCAGCTTTTAACAAGGCAGATATATGTAATAATCACCTTGGAAAGTATTTTGTAAGAGCAATTATGGCAGGATTTTTCATTGTTGTTGCAACTATATTATCAAATGTTACAGCAGCAGTTCTGTATCCAACATATCCACAGTTTGGAAAGCTTCTTGGCGCAATATTTTTCTCAATTGCAATAATACTTGTTGTATTTATTGGCGGAGAATTATTTACTGGTAATAATATGGTTATGGCAATGGGGGTATATACTAAGACATGCAAGGTTTCTGATTTGGTTAAAACATGGGTTGTAAGCTATATTGGTAATTTTGTAGGTTCATTTATATTAGGTGCATTACTTGTATTAAGCAATGCATCACACCAGCTGCTTGTTGATTATTATAAAAGTTTTATATATACTAAATTATCAGCAACTCCTATGGAACTTTTCATAAGAGGCGTAATGTGTAATTTCCTTGTGTGTCTTGCTGTATATACAGGAATGAAATTAAAGAGTGAAAGCGGAAAGATGATAATGATGTTCTGCATTATCACAGCATTTGTAATTGCAGGCTTTGAACATTGTGTAGCTAATATGGGTACATTTACAATAGGCTATATGCTGCTTGGAGATATCGGAACAATGGCAGTAATAAAGAGCCAGATATTCGTTACACTAGGCAATATTGTTGGTGGTGCGGTGTTGTTAACGCTCCCATTAAAGTTAATGAGTGCAGAACATTAATTAATAAAGAAGGTTAAGTATTGGAGGAATCGGACATGTCACATATAAAGCTTGGAAGTCATGTGGGAATGGCAGGAAAGGAAATGTTTCTTGCTTCTGCGAAGGAGGCAGTTTCTTATGGTGCTAATGTATTCATGTTATATACAGGTGCGCCACAGAATACAAGAAGAAAAGAGATAAGCGAGCTTAATATTGAAGCTGGCTGGAAGTATGCCAGAGAGCATGGAATTGAGGAGATTATTGTTCATGCACCTTATATAATCAATCTTGCAAACACAGTTAAACCGGAGACTTATGAGCTTGCAGTTGAATTCCTTGAAAAAGAGATTATAAGAACTGCGGCCATGGGAAGCCATATAATGGTGCTTCACCCGGGAAGCCATGTTAATGCAGGTGTTGAAGCCGGAACTGCACAGATTATCAAGGGACTTAACACAGTACTTAACCAGAACGATGATGATGTGTATATTGCACTTGAGACAATGGCTGGCAAGGGAAGCGAGATTGGCAGAACATTTGAAGAGATTAAGGCAATATACGATGGCGTTGACAAGAAAGACAGATTGAGAGTGTGCTTTGATACATGCCATGTCAATGATGCTGGATATGATTTAGTTAATCATTATGATGACGTATTTGCAGAATTTGACAGAGTAATCGGTCTTGACCAGATAGCAGTATTTCATATCAATGACAGCATGAATCCGCTCGGTGCGCATAAGGACAGACATGCCAACATTGACAAGGGAAATATCGGGTATGAGACACTTCACAGACTTGTCCATGATGAGAGATTCATAGATGTTCCTAAGATTCTTGAGACTCCATGGGTGGCAGTTGAAGGAACTGATAAGAAAGAGCCACCTTATAAGGAAGAGATTGCGTGGCTGCTAGAAAAATAATGTGAAAATGCTGTTTTTTCGTTGTATTAAGATTTTTGGACTGATTTTTTGTATTTATATTAGTACAATCCAGATATAATGGGTTCATAATCATAATAAACGGAGGAATTGAATATGCTAAGACACAACAAATGTGCTTCAGCAATTATTGCATTTATAATGGCTGTTGCACTCATCTTCACTAGTTCTGGTATTGGCTCTCTTACATTTACGAAAGCCGATGATACCCAGACGATTTACTATAATGGTGAATCGGTTACTCTTTCAGAGCATGCATTATATGTAAATCAGAATTTAGCTTCTTCAAGTGGATATTCATATAAGACACTTCAGGAAGCGGTAGCTAATGCAATTTCTGGTACGAAGGATAATCCGACAGTTATTTATCTTGAGCCAGATGTTTATTGGACAGACGATTATACTAAGACAGAAGATCGTGATAAGGATGATCTTATTGGACTTATAATTCCACAGTCTTATATAACACTCGTTGGAATGACTGGTAATCGTGATGATGTAGTAATTGCATCGGACAGAGGACAGAATGCAGGAGCTAATGGTAACTTTAACACAATTGGTGTAGGCGACGGATTTCATGCAAAAGACCTTACAATCGGAAATTATTGTAATGTAGATCTTGTGTATGAAAGAGATACTACTAAGAACCATACTAAGAGACAGGAAGCTGTTACACAGGCACAGGCTGTTACTAAAGCCCCTGGTATTACAGATATGGATGAATGGTTCTTTGAAAATTGTAACATTATATCAAGACTTAATCTTTTTTCAAGAGATGACAGACCTAAGCGTTCTCTTATAAAAGATTGTCATCTTGAATGTACAGATGATTCACTTGGAACAGGTTATATAACAATATTTGAAAATTGTACATTTAGTCTGTTTTCTAATACACCTTGTGGTGGTGCATCATTCTATATGCAGGCATTCTTAGGATGCGAATTTACAACACAGTTATCAGATAATAAAACAATTACATTATGTAAGAATACAAAGCCATTTGCTTTTATTGACTGTGATTTTAAGGGTGACATGACTGGTATGGAATGGAAACAGAGCAATTTCTCTAATGATATAAGACAGATTGTTTCTAATAATACTCTTAATGGACAGCCATTAACAATCAGCCCTGATTATCCTGATTTATCTGTAACTCCTGATGAAGAGCAGATGAAAGCATTTAAATATAATGGGGAATATAATATATATAATCTCTTAAATGGTGCAGGTTATGATGAGTGGGATCCATTAAACCAGAAGGATTATATTCCAACTGGCACATGGAATATACAGTTTGACTATCCGGGAATCACTAAAGATGTTGTTCCTGAACTTCAGGGAAATGTATCTGATTCACTTCAGGTTACTCCTGTTGTTCTTGGTGGCAATGATAAGACTGTAACATGGAGCACAGAAGATGATACACTTGTTATTGAACCACAGGCTGATGGAACTGTAATAGTAAAGGGTGATAATTCATCATTAGAAAATAAGACAGGATGTCTTGTAGCAACAGCAGCCAATGGTATGAAGAAGGTGTTACATTTTACAGTTACTCCTAAGATATTCGAAGCACCTGTATTCTCAGAAAAACCTGTTTTATCAGCACCTGAGAATGGAACAATTAATGTAACATATGCATTTGCAGATAACAGTGAAGCAGCTGATGAAAGTATAGTTAACTGGTATCGTGCTACTGACAAGGAAGGAACTGATAAAGTCCTTGTTGCACAGACAACATACGTTGATAGTGATGCTAAGCCATATTCTTCATATGTACTCAGATTAGATGATGTTAATCATTATATTATCTGTGAAGTTATACCAAAGCGTTCTAATTCAGTAGAAGGCAGTTCGGTATTTACTGCAGCTTCTGAACTTATCAAGTCAGCAGACGTAGCAGATGAACAGAAACAGTCATATAATGTTGATCTTGAACATCTTGCATATATTGAAGCTGAGAATGACACAGCAGAGAACAACTATGAATGGAAAAACACACTTGAAGCCGGCAACTGGTATGGAGGATTCTATCTTCCAGCTGAATACAGAGAAGGTGGAGAGTGGAGCGACAAAGCATATAATCCTGTTTCAGGTGAACTTCCATATACATATGCACAGGGTGCATCAGGAGCGGCAGGAACTACAGGACTTCAGACAACTACACAGGGCGCAAGACTTGTATATGTTGATGATACCGCAAGAAAAGATATGTCTATGACACTGACTCTCTCTCCTCATAAAACAGGAGCACAGGGATTTGGTAGTGCCAAACAGTTCATGGATATTTATTTCAAATATGATGCAAAAACAATGACTGGTTATGGCTTAAGAATTGCCAGAGTGCCATCTATAAGTGACCCGGCGCTTAGTAGTTTTGCAGCTAAGTCATGTACATTTACATTAATGGAATATAAGAATGGAGTTGCAATTCCACTTGAGGATTCAGTGGTATCAACAGCATTTCTTCCTGGATGTACTATTAAGCTTGATGTGACTGGCAATACTTTCACAGCAGATGTTACAACAACATCAGCTCAGGATTCAGCAAGCAGCATCATGCCACATGAAGTACATTTAAGCCATGTATTTGAAGGAGAAGTAAACAGCTACAGTGGAATAGGATTCCAGCATACAGGTTCTGCTGGTGCAGGAAAGTCAGGAAACAGAGTAACTATTCATTCTGTAAGTGTAGATTACAAGGGCGTAACAGGAGAAGTTGTTGATGTACCAGGTAATGATATCAATAACGGCAATGATGATGTTAATAAAGGTACAGATGACAGTGCAGATGTTCCAGATAGTTCAGTTGATGTAGTGCCAACAGGAGATTCATCTGATATGAGAATTCTCATTATGTTAATGGCAGTGTCAGGATTAGCAATTGGAATAACTGCAGCAAAATCAAAAAATTCTCTAAAAGCATTTAAATAGCATTAAAGCTTTATATTATTAAAATAAAATAATCAGCCCCGTCTGTTGTGTATCATATATGGTATATGACAGACGGGGTTTTAATATGTGGAAAATTCTGCTAAACTGTAGGAAAGTAAGTTGTGAAAGGCGGGATAATATGTCAATACCAGCAAGTGAAGCAAAGGTAAGATTAATAGAGGGTAATAAAAGATTTATTAATGCAACAAGTAATCCGGGAGATGTTTCATTGGAAAGACGAGTTGAAACACTAAAGAATGGCCAGCACCCATATGCGATTGTTCTGTGCTGTTCGGATTCAAGGCAGGTACCGGAAGCAATATTCTCAGCAGGAATAGGAGAACTTTTTGTTATCCGTGTAGCTGGAAATGTTATTGATTCGCATCAGCTTGGAAGTATTGAATATGCAGCAGACCATCTTGATTGTAAGCTGGTAGTTGTGCTTGGACATAATCATTGTGGAGCGGTAGAAGCAGCAATAAAGCATGACCCTGACGGACATATCAAGTATATAACTGACGATATCAGGGAAGCTATTAAAGAAGAGAAGGATGAATATATTGCAACATGTCTTAATGTAAAGCACAGCGTTAAGGTGATAGAGGAAAACACGGATATGAAGCTTCTTGAGGAGAAAGGTCTTGAAGTTATCGGTGCTGTGTATCATCTTGAAGATGGACATGTGGAGTTTCTGGAGTAGAGAATGGACAAATGTAACATTATCAGACTGAATAATTTAATATCGTATATATCCCCAACGGAGAATCCTTTATCGGCAAATGTGGTGATGATACAGGGAAAGGAAGCCCTATGGCTGTATGATGTCGGTAATCACCCTGATATTCCACAGATAATAGAACAATTCCGTGATGGAAGAAATGTTAATGTTATATTGTCACATTTTCACGAAGACCACACAGGCAGCCTGCCGGATATATCTTGCAATGAAATATATCAGGGAAAGTACACATACAGGCACACAGGAAGAGGTGTGGTTGTACAGGACGATATATATATTCAGGACGGGGATGTGTCACTTCATATATTTTCATTGCCGTCAAGCCATGCAAAGGGCTGTGTCGCATTGGAAGTTAACGAAGAGTGGTGCTTTCTTGGAGATGGCTTATATGCAATGCAGAAGTACGGACATAATCTGTACAATACAGGCATATTAAAAGAAGAAATAAATGTATTACAGAACGTAAAGGCAGAGAAATTCATGCTGAGCCACAGAACGCCTTTTGAGAAACCGAAGGGAATTATTATGAGGTGGCTTGGTGAGATATATGACAGAAGAGTTAAGGGAGAGGTGTATATTGAGGTTTAAGACATTTGCATGGGAGAATATATGGCAGTATATGTGATATCAGATATTCATGGAGAATACGGGAAGTTTATGGAACTGCTGGATATAATACATTTTTCAGATGAAGATACATTGTATGTGCTGGGAGATGTTGTTGACAGAGGAAAGAACCCGGTTAAGACGCTTCTTTGGATGATGGAAATGCCAAATGTTATACCTATAGCAGGCAACCATGAACAGATGATGCTTGATTGTATGTCGGTTCTTGTTAAGGAAGTAAAAGATGAGAATTCCATCAAAGAATTTGCAGAAAAGTTTAGTGATGATATGTTCCAGAAGCTATATGCATGGCAGAGAAATGTCGGGATTGCCACTACTGATGAACTGAGTAAGCTGGATAATGAGACAAGAAGAGATGTACTTGATTATGATGTCAGATATTTTGATGATGTAATAACTGTCACAGGGCATACACCAACCCTATATATTGAGAGCAATCCAAGACCAGGATATGTGTACAGAAAGAATAATCACATTGATATTGACTGTGGCGCATATCTGCCGGGAGGAAGGCTTGCAGCAATATGTCTGGATACAGGTGAAGAATTTTATTCCCGTGGAAATGATGAAGAGTTAGAGTTTGAGGAGAAATAGAGTGGAGGATTCAGAAATCCTCCATTTTTTATTTGATACAATTTTATTGTTTGTGAAAAAAAGTTGCATAAAAAATAAGTAATGGTATAATAATATAAAGAGTTGTTTTTTGGAGGAATGTATCATGATTATTGAAGTAAGGGCAAAAAACTGTTATGCATTTGAGAATGCCATAACATTTTCAATGAAAGCGGATATGAGAAATAAAAAATTCAGTTCAAATGTTCATAAAGAAAATAACTTTAATGTACTTAAGACTGTTGGAATATATGGTCCTAATAATGCTGGTAAAACATGTTTGATTAAATGTATCAAGTCTATTAAAAATGTATTTTTAAATAAAAAAAGTGGATTAATGTCAAATATTTTTTCAGAGAGTAAAGTATGTGAATTGGGCATAACATTTATGTCAGAAGGAAGAAAGTTTTCATATGATTTTAAATATGATGAAGAGAAAGAAGAATATATTTATGAGGTATTTTCGGAGATATTTAAGGATCAATATAATAATGAAAAAGAGGTCTGCTGGTTAAAAAAGGATACTATTAATGAAATATACGAGTGTGTAGATGAAGGCGTACAGACTATGATTCCTGTCATATCAAAGAATAATTTGTTATGTTATGTTATAGATACAAGTAAGTTTGAATATATTCAAGAAATGAAAAATATTCTGGTTAGATTTGCAGAAAAAATTGATATTATTAACATGAATAATATTCCTATGAAGCATACAATTGAGCTCATGAAAAATAAAAATCAGATACAGGAGAAAATTGTTGAATTTATAAAAAATGCTGATTTATATATGGATAATTTTGAGTATGTTGATATGGATAAAATTCAAGTCAGAACTGGTGATGATAGTGAAAGACCAGATGAAAAAGTATTAGATATTCCAGACCAGATAATGGATCAGATTCGACTGGTATCTACTTATAAGGGTGTTCCTGTTCCAAGTATGATGTTTGATTCAACAGGAACAAAGAAAATTGCGGCTATTGCAAGTTATGTTATTGAAGCACTTGAAAATGGCAGGATTCTTGTTGTAGATGAGCTGGATAGCAGTATTCATTTTAAGCTTACAAGAGCTATTGTTGCAATGTTTAATAATGAATTAAATACTAATGCACAGATGATATTTACTGTTCACGACATTAATCTTATGGACTGTAAAAGAATGTTCAGAAAAGAACAGATATGGTTTGTACATAAAGATGAAGATGGTGTATATGTTTATTCTCTTGCTGATTTTACGGCTCAGCAGGGAGTGAGAGATACAACAGATATAATGGAAAAATACAGAAGGGGAGCGTTAGGAGCATTACCAGATCCGGAATTGATTAATTCATTGCTCAGTATTAAAGAAAATATGAAGGGAGATGTTGTTAATGATAAATAAACTCCCTAAATTAGCGGATAATCACAAAATATGTATTATCTGTGAGGGCAATGAGGAATATGAATATCTTAATCGTCTGATAGAATTGAAAGTATGGAATGAACAATACGAAATTAAATTGGTTAATGCCGGAGGTAATGGTAATATTCCGGCACGATATCAGGATCGATATCAAAATGG
Organism: Eubacteriales bacterium; assembly: GCA_030537195.1. Classification (GTDB taxonomy): domain Bacteria; phylum Bacillota; class Clostridia; order Lachnospirales; family Lachnospiraceae; genus Lachnospira. Next base: position 25,529 of record JAUNOK010000009.1, read on the forward strand.
AACCGATGAGCTAGTATTAGTATTCTGTGATACGGAAAAGAAACCACATGAACAGTATGAAGATATAAAATGTAAAATAAATGATTTTCATGGAGTGGATAATGCAGCAAATGAAGTAATTATGTTTGGAAATCCATGTACAATGCAGATAATATCTAAACATTGGACCGATGAGATTCTCAAATCTCCGGCTAAACCAGTAAATGCTCCATTGATAAAAACATATACAGGTGTAGAAAATTACAAGGGAAGAGCAGATCAGATTAAGCAAATAATGAAAAACATTACTACAGAAAATTACAAAAATATGCGTAAGCGAGTAAATAATATTTCAAAAGATGATTCTGTTACAAGCAGTAGTAATTTTGGACTTTATTTAAAGCTGTTTGAAAGTGAAGACAGCTCTTGGATAAAAGAAATTAACGAACGCATAGAATAATTTATTATCAGAAGTGACTTTTAAACATAATAATGGGAGGCACATATGGCAAAATATCATTTTATTATAATTGGTTCAGGCTGGAGAGCATTATATTATGTACGCGTAGCAAAGGCTCTGCCGGAAATATTCTGTCTTGACGCAATGTATTGCAGGACACAGGAGAAGGCGGACATGATTGCCGGTCAGTATCAGATACATACAACTACATCTATAGAAGAATGTGTGGCATATAAACCGGATTTTGCCGTTGTTGCTGTCAAAAAGGATGCCATATGTGATGTTTCAATGGAATGGCTTGACCGTGGAATAACTGTTTTATCAGAGACTCCAGCGGCACTTGATACAGATTCGATTAATAAACTGTATTCTTATTACAAATGTGGTAAAAAACAGGTGGTTGCTGAACAGTATAGGGAGTATCCTAGTATTAAAGCAGCACTAAAACTTATTAATAAAGGAATTATTGGTGATGTCAGTTGTGCCAATGTATCACTGGCACACGAATATCACGGAATGAGCCTTATCAGGGCATTTCTTGGAATTAAGCCGGGAGAGAAGTATACAGTTTCAGCTAAGACATACGAATTTCCGACAACACAGACTCTTACAAGATATGATAGATTTACAGATGGAAGGGTTGCAGGTAAGAAAAAATGTGTTGCCACATTTGAATTCGAGAGCGGTAAAGTGGCATGGTATGATTTTGATTCGGAGCAGTACAGGTCACCAATCAGGAAGAATACGCTTAAAGTTCAGGGTGTTAGAGGTGAGCTGATTGACGACTGCGTATATTATCTTGATGAGAATAATGAAGGTCAGGCTGGCAGAATCATAACGGATTCACATGTGATTAATACAGGAAATTCTAATCCTAATTTTGAGAAAATTCGTGAAATTAAGAAGATTTCATTTAATAATAAGAATATATATGAGCCGGAATTTGGCTTGTGTGGTCTGTCAGAAGATGAAACAGCAATCGCAGTGATGATGAAGAAGACGGCAGAGTATAGCAGAGGAAATGCGCCTGTACCATACAGCATGGAAGATGCTCTTGCAGATGCATATGCTGCTATTTTGCTGAAGAGGGCTGTTGAAACCGGAGAAGTGGTGTGCAGTTAATTGAAACGGGGTATATGATATGCAGAATGAATTGTTGAATGTCGCACTTATAGGTGTTGGAAATGTTGGAAAGAAATATGCGAGAATGATAACAGCAGGAGAAGTTCCACATATGAAATTATCAGCCGTAGTTATCAGAAGAGATGAGCTTATGGAGTGGGGCGAATCACTTGTCAATACTGATGGTGACAATGCAAGGATATTCAGGAGTGCAGATGATTTATTTGAGGCTGGAGACTCATGTTATGACGCAGTTATTATAGCAACTCCTCATAAGACTCATAAAGAACTGGCTTTGAAAGCATTTGCAAAAGGGAAAGCAGTGTTATGTGATAAACCGGCAGCAGCTGATATAGGCGAAGCGCTTGCAATGCAGAAAGCTGCAAGTGAAAGCGGCAGAATATATGGAATGATATTTCATCAGAGACTTTATCCTAAATACCTCAGGATTAAGCAGATGATTGACAGTGGTGAGTTAGGAGACATAAAGCGGGTATGCCTTATTAATTCAAGGTATTTAAGAACCTCGTATTATCATAAATCCGGTTCATGGAGAAGTAGCTTCGCAGGTGAAGGAGGAGGCGCGCTTATCAATCAGGGACAGCATATTCTTGATATGTACCAATATCTGTTCGGTATGCCGCAGAAGCTTTTTGCTGCGATTCCATTTGGCAAATATAATGATTTTATAGTGGATGATGAGGCTACTATCGTTATGGAATACGACAATGGAATGACAGGCACATTTATACTATCCACAGGCGAAGCCTGCCATGAAGAGAGACTTGAGATTATAGGAACGAAGGCAAGAATTCTGCTTGAGGACGACACGCTCACTATTACAAGGCACAGAGATGTCTGTGAGTACATTAAGACTGAAGAGGTCAATTCAAGACAGAATATGACATTTACAGAAGAAACTATCCGGTTCGAGAAGACACCTGAACCATATGCAGAGTTACTTGAAAACTTTGCAAATGCGGTGCTTACAAATGATGAGTCATATCTGACAGTTAGGGGCAGTGAGGGAATCAATTCTCTTATGCTATGCGCAGCAGCTTATTATTCAGCATGTAAAGGCATAAAAGTGGAACTTCCGCTTGATGCCACAGATTATAAAGAATTGATGGATGAACTGATAAAGAAAGAAGAGGGAGAATAGATTCATGCTATTCTTCCTCTTCGTCGTTGTTAAAGCCGTGGAGCAGGAAATCGTTCCATCTGGCATTAGTTTCTTCAAGCTCTTTTTTCTGCATGATACGGTTTCTGTCGCTTAGAATGGAAATCATCTCATCAGCTATTTCCTCAACAGGCGGGTGGTCGTAATGATAGAGATAACCAATCATGCGGCTTGCAGTGAAATCAGTATTGAGATTCTTGGTGACAATATCACAGAAATTTTCCTCATAACCTCTTTGCAGCATTAATTCATATAATTGCTTGCTTAAATCCGATTTGGGTTTCATAAAATGTGACTCCTTGTATGTGGTGTATAATATGTTTGTATATTATAGTATGGTTTGTAGCTTGTAATTGTCTGCCTATTATACCATAAATGTCTGAAAAATATAATAGCCGTAATCTGACCATATAAATTTAACTCAAAATGACAATGTACACATGTCACTTTATCTGCTATTCTTATGTGCAACCGAGATATGTTGATATGGGAGGCAGATAAAATGGAAGCACAACAGACAGTACAGCAAGGTATTAAGAAGGAAGGATTTCATATCACTGTAACACAGATGTGTATAACAGCGGTATTTATGGCACTCACATGTGTTGCAACAATGGTGGTACAGATCCCTATTCCTTTGGGATATGCTCATTTGGGAGACAGCGTAATACTTATATGTGCATTTTTCTTCGGACCAGTTGTTGGTGCACTTGCAGGAGGAATTGGTTCTGCGATGGCAGATATATTAACAGGATTTGCAGTATGGGCAGTTCCAACACTTATAATAAAGACAATCATGCCAATAATAGCATGTGCGATATTTGGCAATATGAAGAGTAAGCTTGACAGATGTAAGGTTATTTCAGTAAAGGGAATTGTCGGTGCAGTAGTTACATTACTTTTCATGACATTAGGATATGTTATATTTGGTGCAATAATAGCAGGCAGTTTTGCTGCAGGATTAGCTTCAGCACCAGGACTTCTTCTTAAGTCAGTAGTTAATATGGTTGTATATCTTTTTGTGGCAACAGGAATGTCTAAGATTCTTGGCAGAAATAATAATTGATTACAAGTAGAGGGGAATAGATATATAGTCTATAGGGTGATGCTTTCGGGCATCACCCTTTTTCGAGTTTTTTCAGTTCTTTCAATTCTCTTATAGTGAAATATCCGCACACAATAGCGGCGGCAGCGTCAGCTATAGGGCCAGCATACATTACACCGTCAATTCCCATGAAAATAGGAAATATAATGATCAGTGGCAGAAGAAAAAGAATCTGCCTTGTAAGTGACATAAATACACCAAGCTGTGATTTGCCGATTGAATTGAAGAAATTCGAGGTCACAGGCTGGATTCCGTTAACGATTGTCAGGAACATATATATCCTGAAATATCTTTCAGAAAACTTAAAGTACAGGTCGCTTCCGTTACCGAATATGCTGATAATCTGTCTTGGGAATATCTGGAAGCATGCAAATGCAACTAAAGACAGAGCAGAAGCTGCACCAAGCGCAAGAAGATAAGTCTTTCTTACACGGGTGTACTTTTTTGCACCATAGTTAAAACCTATAACAGGCTGGGTTCCCTGGGATATTCCGATAACAAATGACATGAAAATCATATTAACTTTAGTTATAATTCCGGCGCAGGCGAGTGGGATATCACCGCCGTATATTGACTGCGCTCCGTAATGTGACAGAGTATTGTTCATAACAATCTGTACAATAGTCATTGCAATCTGGTTAAAGCATGCGCTTGCTCCAAGAATAAATATTTTCTTGCAATGGTCAAATGATACGACAAAGCTTTCTCTGCCAAGTTTAATCGTCTTAAAATGAAACATATAGCGCAGGCTGATTGAAAATGAAATTATCTGGCCTGTAATTGTTGCAAGAGCGGCACCTGTCATTCCCATGTTGAAAACAAAGATAAACAACGGGTCAAGAATAGTGTTCACAATAGCGCCGACAAGCATTGAAGTCATTGAATAGCGTGGGCTTCCATCTGCAAGAATAAGCTTGCTCATTCCAGTGTTAGCAATTAAGAAAGGAAAGCCAAATGCAGTGATTCTTGTATACGCCTTTGCATATGGAAGAACATCTTTAGTTGCACCAAAGAATTTAAGCATAGGTGTTAAGAATATTGTAGTTACAAGAAACAGAAATATTCCAAATACTGCCATAAGTACAATGCCGTTGCCGGCATATTTTTCAGATTCGTGTTTTTCACCAGCACCAAGGTGCAGAGAGAAATTAGTTGCACTTCCGATACCAAGAAGAAGCGAGATTGCCGTACATGTTGTTGACAGTGGAAATGCGATGTTAGTAGCAGCATTTCCAAGCATGCCGATTCCCTGACCGATAAATATCTGGTCGACAATATTATAAAGAGCTGTCACAAGCATTGAGATTATGCATGGAATAGCAAATCCGACAAGCAGAGTTGATTCTTTCTTATATCCGAGTGGATTATCTTTCGTATTCATAGTCGCTGACTGATTATTCATAATAAACCTCTTATATAACAATTAAGTATAAATTTTTAAAATGATGCATCTGATATCATAACATATTATGTTAATAAATGTGCAGGGTGAATTTTAAATTGTGCTGTTATATGTTTCGCATCTGTGATATAATTCATGTCGATGTAAACATATAAAGCCGGAGGGAAATATGGATAATTATACTATTAACACAAAATGTGTTCAGGCAGGCTATACCCCTGGAAATGGTGAGCCAAGACAGATTCCTATAATCCAGTCTACTACATTTAAGTATGATACAAGTGAGGATATGGGAAAACTTTTTGATCTTGAAGCAAGTGGATATTTTTATTCAAGACTTCAGAATCCAACTAACGATTATGTGGCAGCCAAGATTGCAGCCCTTGAGGGAGGAAGCGCAGCAATGCTTACTTCATCAGGACAGGCAGCTAATTTCTTCGCATTATTTAACATTTGCGAAGCTGGAAGCCATATTGTAGCGTCATCTTCTATATATGGAGGAACGTTTAACCTTATTGATGTTACTCTGAAGAAGATGGGAATTGAAGCAACATTTGTTGACCCTGACTGCACAGAAGAAGAACTTAATGCAGCATTTAAGGACAACACAAGAGCAGTATTTGGTGAGACAATTGCCAATCCTGCGCTTACAGTATTAGATATTGAGAAATTTGCAAATGCAGCACATGCTCATGGTGTACCTCTTATTGTAGATAATACATTTCCAACACCTGTTAATTGCAGACCATTTGAATGGGGAGCAGATATCGTAACACATTCAACAACTAAATATATGGATGGACATGGAGCAGCTCTTGGCGGTGCTATCGTAGACAGTGGAAAGTTTGACTGGATGGCACATGCTGACAAGTTCCCTGGACTCTGCACACCTGATGAATCATATCATGGAATTACATATGCCGAGAAGTTCGGTAAAGAAGGTGCGTTTATAACAAAATGTGTTTCACAGCTTATGAGAGACTTAGGCTGCATGCAGTCACCACAGAGTGCATTTGTCTTAAATCTTGGCCTTGAATCACTTCATGTGCGTATGCCAAGACATGTGGAGAATGGACAGGCTGTTGCTGAATTTCTTGAGAAGCAGGACAAGGTTGAATTCGTTAATTATCCGGGACTTCCTTCTAACAAGTATTATGAGACTGCCAAGAAGTACCTGCCTCATGGTGGTTGCGGAGTAGTTTCATTCGAGTTAAAGGGCGGAAGAGAGGCTGCTGAGAAATTCATGAAGAACTTAAAGCTTGCAGCTATCGAAACTCATGTTGCAGATGCGAGAACATGCTGCCTTAACCCTGCAACATCTACACACAGACAGATGAATGATGAGCAGCTTGCTGCAGCAGGAATTCCAGCAGGACTTATCCGTATTTCATGCGGTCTTGAGGATAAGAAGGACCTGATTGCGGATATTGCACAGGCTTTGGAAGCTATCTGATTCTAATACAGAATTAAAATGTTTTATATGAATAAAGTCGTTAAAATGATGAGAAATTTATGAATAAAAGTCATCATTTTAACGACTTTTTGTTTACAATAAAATGTGTACATGGTACACTCGGATTATGAAAGGTTATTATTTATCATGGACTGAAAGGAAGTGACACAATGTTTGCATTAAAAGATTATATTACATCTGAGGATATTAAGAATCTGAGGAAGAATCTAGGACTGACTCAGAAAGAATTTGCCAGTCTTGTCGGAACATCGAAACCAACAATAGAGCGATGGGAAAAAGAAAATGCTAAGATTACAGGTCCGATTGTTTTACTTTCTAAGATGATTAATGATTATCCTGATTATGTGAACAGACTAATAATACCGGAGAAAGAATTTCCTGTCAGAATGTTTTATATGTATAAGGACGACATCTGCACACTGATAGATGTTGATGACGCAAAGCAGCTTGTGAGAATAAAGAATTATACAGACAAGCTGATGTTCCGTGCATTTGGCGTTAATGAAAATCCTGATTACAATGACTATAAAGAATTTCTTGAATCAAGATGTTTTCCAAGAACAAGAGATAAGATGAAACTTGTGCTGGAGGATATAGGACTTCCGTTTTATGACACATTTATGATAATAGAAAAGACGCAGGGGCGTATGGCAGAGGACGACTTCTGGATAAGAATAGAGAAGTAGATGATGGAGGAATGTTTATGGTTGAACTTTTTGAACAGAATATAAGAACCAATACCCGACAGTCATCTAAGGGAAACCAGTTAAAATGGGAAAATGAAGGCATATGGTATAAAGCTGATTATACCGGATACGAAGGATTAGCAGAATATGTTATATCACATTTATTAAAGCTGACTAATCTTAATGAAGACGAGTATGTATTATATGAACAAGAACAGATTAAATATAAAAGGCAGATATATAATGGTGTGAAGAGTAGAACTTTTATAGATGAGGACTGGCAGATAATTACATTGGAGAGGCTTTTTAAAAATGTATATAATGAAAGTCTTACAAATGTTTTGTGGCATATGAGTGATGTGAAGGAAAGGCTTGAATTTCTTGTAAATTCTGTAAAGAATATAACAGGTCTTAATAATTTTGGTGAGTATATATGCAGGCTATTTACAATAGACGCATTTTTCCTAAATGAGGACAGGCATATGCATAATATTGCGGTCTTGATGAATGGAAAAGGAAGGTACAAATATTGTCCGGTATTTGATAATGGTGCAGGGCTTCTGTCAGATACGACAATGGATTATCCAATGGGACAGGATACATATCAGATGATATCAGAAGTTAAGAGCAAGAGCGTAAGTCAGGATTTTGATGAACAGCTTGATGTGGCAGAAAATTTATACGGACAGAATCTGCATTTTCTATTTACTAAAAAGAATGTAAGCGATATAGTTAATAACGCAGATATGTATCCACTGGAAGAAAGAAAAAGGGTGGAGTTAATCATATACAGTCAGATGAACAAATACCAATATTTATTTAGATAAGGAGCAATTATTATGGTAAAGCATGTTATTTTATGGAAATTAAAGGATGAGCTTGCAGGAGAAGAAAAAGAGCAGGTTAAGGCAGGAATTAAAGAAGGACTTGAAGGTCTTGCAGGACAGATTCCGGGACTTATAGAGGTTAAAGTAAGAACAGAGTGTCTTCCAAGTTCTACAGCAGATGTAATGTTAGACACAACATTTGACAGCGTTGAAAGTTTAAAGGGATATGCAGTACATCCTAAGCATGTGGCAGTTGCAGACAGCAAGGTAAGACCTTACACAGCAGTAAGATCATGCATGGATTACGAAATATAAGAATTAATTAACAGCAATATTGGAGGACATAATTATGGAACATATTTCAAGAAATGACGCATTTGAATTACTTAAGAAGTACAATAAAGACCCTTTTCACATTCAGCATGCATTGACAGTTGAGGCTGTTATGAAGTGGTATGCCAGTGAACTTGGTTACGGAGAGGATGCAGAGTATTGGGGAATTGTAGGACTTCTTCATGATATTGATTTCGAACTTTATCCGGAACAGCATTGTATCAAAGCACCTGAACTTTTAAGAGAGGGTGGCGTGTCAGAAGATATAATTCATGGAGTAGTTTCTCATGGTTATGGAATTACAGTTGATGTTGCACCTGAGCATGAGATGGAGAAAGTGCTTTTTGCAGCGGACGAGCTTACAGGACTTATATGGGCAGCAGCACTTATGCGTCCATCAAAGAGTACTAAGGACATGGAGCTTAAGTCATTAAAGAAAAAATATAAGAGCAAGGGCTTTGCGGCTGGATGTTCAAGAGAAGTAATTGAGCGCGGAGCAGAGCAGCTTGGCTGGGAGCTTGATGAACTTCTGACTAAGACTCTTGCAGCAATGGCTGCCACGGAAGACACTATTAATGAAGAGATGGAGAAGGAAAATGTTTAATACTCCGGCAGATTGTTACAATTACATAATTGAGAATGACCTTGAAATGCCAGTGCTTGGAGCAATGATGAATCATGTCGGCGGATATTCAATAGCAGAGATTGCGGACGGAAGATTCCATAACAGGGACGGAGCAGTTTCATTTTCATCACCGGGCTACAAGATAAACATTCCGGTTACTGATGATGAAATAGTTACGGCAGTACTTAATGGACTGTATGTAAGCGCATTTATATCAAGAAATCAGGATAAGTACCAGATACATTTTCTTGTGTCAGGATATCCTGTCGATATGAAATGCCGTTACGAGGAGCATATTGCTAAAGGCGTGGTAAAATACATGATAATGTCTACTATTGTTGCATGCAGATTAGACAGCGAGAAAAAGCTGAAGGAATATATAGCAGATTAAATAAGAAGCGTATTAAATAAGAGGGTATTAAATAAGAGAGCCAGGATATACGGACTGACAATGGGGGAAAGTTCATATATCCCGGCTCTCTTTATGAGGGGGAAAAATGTTTTTCAAACATTCGATGGCTGATGGTTTGGGAGATTGTACAGCCATCTTTTTTATGAAAAAGTTTGTCTGTTGTCTTTCGACATTGTTTATACTAAAGGGAAAATGTGAAAATGAATTGGAAAGTTTGTGAGAATTTTGTGAACAGTGCTATAATAAATGACATGATTATGAAAAGACTTAAATAATGGAGGATACATTTACATGAAAGAGTTAAGTAACAGATCAGCGAATTTTACAGACTCTGTCATCAGAAGAATGACAAGAGTTGCTAATAAATATGGTGCAGTTAATTTATCACAGGGATTTCCTGATTTTGAGCCGCCAAAGGCTATAACAGACAGACTTGCAAGAGTTGCAGGTGAAGGACCTCACCAGTATGCACTGACATGGGGTGCTAAGAATTTCAGGGATGCAGTTGCTAAGAAATATGAACATTTTTCTGGTGTTAAGATTGACCCTGAGACAGAGATTGTTGTCACATGTGGAAGTACAGAGGCAATGATGGCTACAATGCTCAGTATTACTAATCCGGGGGACAAGGTTGTAATATTCTCACCTTTCTATGAGAATTATGGAGCAGATACAATCCTTTCGGGCGCAGAGCCGATATATGTGCCATTAGTTCCGCCAGAATTTCATTTTGATAAGGAAAAGCTGGAGGACGCATTCAGACAGGGGGCTAAGGCATTAATTCTTTGTAATCCTTCTAACCCATGCGGTAAGGTGTTTACAATGGAGGAAATGCAGACAATTGCTGAGCTTGCAAAGAAATATGACGCATATGTTGTGACAGATGAAGTGTATGAGCATATTGTGTATGCGCCTAATAAGCACATTTACATGCAGTCGCTTGAGGGCATGAGAGAAAGAACAATTGTGTGCAACTCACTGTCTAAGACATATTCAATAACAGGTTGGAGATTGGGATATGTTATTGCTAATCCACAGATAATCGACAGAGTTAAGAAAGTGCATGATTTCCTTACAGTTGGTGCAGCTGCACCATTGATGGAGGCAGCAGTTGTAGGATTAGAGTTTGGTGATGGCTATTATGATGAACTTGCCACACATTATGCACATATGAAAGAGGTATTTGTAGGCGGTCTTAAGAAGCTGGGGTTAAAATACACAGACCCACAGGGTGCATATTATGTGCTTGTTGATGTGAGTGAATTCGGAGTTAAAGATGATGTGAAGTTCTGTGAATGGATGGCACAGTATGTTGGTGTGGCAGCAGTACCGGGTTCAAGCTTTTTCAGGGAAGATGTGCATAATCTTGTGAGATTTCATTTTGCAAAGAAGGACGACACACTTAATGAAGCAATAAAGAGACTGGCAACACTTAAAGAAAAAGCGATGAATGCCAAAGATGTGGATTGGAGATAATTCATGGAAATATACTTAAAACCGATAATTTCGGCGTGTTATGTGTTCCCGGTTCTTGCCGTGCTGTTCACACTGCCGTACATAATATACGAATATCATAAATATGGCTCAATACTTGTGATAAGAACAGGTGTTGTGTACACATTTATATTCTACATGCTTACCTCATATTTTATGACGGTTCTTCCGCTGCCGCCGATTGATTCGGTAACACCGGATTCAGCATGTATGTTGTTAGTGCCATTTGATGCGGCAAGAAGAGTTGTTGCAACTGCGAATGTTACTCTATCGAATCCGGCAACATATATTAATCTGTTCAAATGTGGTGACTTCTGGCAGATTGCATTTAATATCCTGCTCTTACTGCCATTTGGCGTGTATCTTAGATATTATTTTAAGAGAAAATGGTGGCAGGTGCTTATAATGTCATTCTGCTACAGTCTGTTTTTCGAGCTTACGCAGTTGTCAGGATTGTATGGAATATATCCTTATCCATACAGATTCTTTGAAGTGGATGACCTTATATGTAACACACTTGGAGGAATGGTGGGATTCTGGATTACACCGGCACTTGTATTTATGCTTCCAAAGCGAGACAGAATGGACGAGGTTGCTTACAACAGAGGACAGATTGTGTCAGAATTTAGAAGAATTATAGCATGGGCATTGGATATGTTTGTGTTAATCGTTCCGGTTGCTGTATTTTTTGTAATAGATAAAGCTAAGTTTATGACTGCTGTGTATGATGTAAGATATGTGGTTGTTATAGCAGTATATATAGTTATTGCATTTACAATAGTTACATCGGTTACCAAAGGAAGAACAATAGGCAAGGCACTTGTCAATATAAGACTTGTAAGGGCTGAAAGCAAGAAAACAGATAATAAGGCTGCAGATTACGAGGCTGAGAATATCAAAGCTGATACTCACAGAAGAGTGAATGTTTTAAGGCTTGTGGGAAGATATTTTATTCTGTATGTTTTAAGCCTGCCTTCTCCTGTATATGCGTATAATCTTTATCATGCAGCACCTGTGGCTGATGGGTGGAGATTCGCAGCCAGTATCGCAGTGTGTATATTGTGTTTGATGGTTACGGCATATTTTGCGATCGATTTCATATTATGTCTGTTCAGCAGCACAAGACAGATGTTTTATGACAGGGTGATGGGAATTACTCATGTCAATATGGTGAAGCAGAAGGAAAAGATATCAAGATAAGTTGAAAGAGGATTACAATGAATAACATGACAAAAAACTTAGGAGAAGGAAGCATACCAAAGCTTCTGGCAGGACTCGCAATTCCTGCAGTAGTGGCGCAGGTTGTTAATCTGCTGTATAACATAGTGGACCGTATATATATCGGACATATACCGGGAATTGGTGCAAATGCGCTTACAGGTGTTGGACTTTTCACACCAATACTTATGCTTATAAATGCATTTGCAATGCTTGCAGGTTCAGGCGGTGCGCCAAGAGCAGCAATATACATGGGTAAGAAGGATAATGATACTGCCGAGAAAATAGTCGGTAACTGCTTTACATTTATAATGTTGTGTGCAGTTGTTCTGACAGTTGTATTCTATATTACAGCACCACAGCTTTTAAGATGGTTTGGCGCGAGTGATGCAACTCTGCCTTATGCACTTTCATATGCAAGAATATACATTCTTGGAAGTGTGTTTGTGCTGGTTGTTATGGGAATGAACCTGTTTATTACAACACAGGGATTTGCCAAGATAAGCATGATGACTACAGTAATAGGAGCTGTAATCAATATTGTGCTTGACCCTATATTTATATTTGTGCTTAATATGGGTGTAAGAGGAGCTGCACTTGCCACAGTACTTAGTCAGGCAGTGGGCGCTGTCTGGATTATGCATTTTCTGACAGGTAATAAGACTATGCTTCGCCTTAAGAAAGTTAATCTTAAGCTTAATCCGAAGATAATCGGACCATGCCTGGCACTTGGAATATCAACATTTGTAATGCTTTCTACGGAAAGTATTCTCTCAATCAGCTTTACTTCAAGCCTTTCAAAATACGGCGGCGACCTTGCAGTAGGTGCGATGACAATTATAACTAGTACAAGCCAGCTTGTTCTAATGCCTTTGCAGGGAATATGTCAGGGCGGACAGCCAATCATCAGTTTTAATTATGGAGCAAAGAACAAAGACAGGGTTAAGAAAGCATTTTTTACACAGTTTAAGGTGTGCGTAATATTCACATGTGTAAGCTGGGGGATTATGATGCTTGTGCCACAGGTGTTTGCAGGAATGTTCACAAGTAACAAAGAACTTGTAAACTATACAGCGTGGGCGCTCAGAATATACATGGCAGGAATATTTGCAATGGGCTTCCAGATTAGCTGCCAGCAGAGTTTCATGGCTCTGGGACAGGCGAAAGTCAGTCTGATTATGGCGTGTTTAAGAAAGCTGATTCTACTTATACCACTTATATTCATACTGCCTGTGTTCATAGAGAATAAGGTGTTTGCGGTGTTCCTTGCAGAGCCGATAAGCGATATAATTGCGGCGGCGGTTACAACCATTGTATTTATGGTTAAGTTTGACAAGATTCTTAATGCAGGTGACGAGTAAAATGCTGTACAGCATGTTCTGTTAATTTGGGCAGGACATGCTGTTTTTTTATGCCATATTTGGTATAATGATTACAGTTTGTCATGGGGGTAAATACAATGGACGGAAAGAAAAAGAAGGTGTTGATTATTGCACTGGCAGCAGTTGCAGTAATTATTGCAACAGGATTAATTATAACATTTGCAGGATTAAAATCAGGCAGACATAAAGAAAATGTTAATGAAGAAACTACAATTAATAGCGAGAAACAGACTGGTTCTGTGACACAGACAACTAAAGCTAATGAGAAGGAACAGGTGAAGACATCGGTAACAATGCAGTTTAAGCAGTCCAATTCATGGGAAGGCAATGGCAGATTCTATGCGCAGTACGACCTTGTTGTTGACAATAAAGAGACTGTAAAGATATTGGACTGGACATTCAGGCTTAATACCGGAAGTGGTACAACTCTGGAACAGAGCTGGAATTGTACGGTTGATACTTCGGATTCACAGTGGAGTGTTGTACCTGTTGAATTTAATAAGATAATTGAGAGTCAGGCGCAGATGAATAGTGTAGGATTCATTATAAGTTCTGCGTCTAAGGAGGAACTTACGAAGTATACTCTTGATTTCGAGCTTGAATCTGGTATGGAGATAGTTCTTGCCAGTGATGGAAAGGCATATAGAGCTGGAGAAACAATTGCAGATTCAGGTGAAGAGACAACTGCAGAGGCTGGAAATGATTCAGGAAATAACTCTGATACAGGAAGCAGTGCAGGGATAGTCACAACAGTTCCAACAGGAAGGCTTCAGGTATCTGGAACGAAATTAACTGACGAATCAGGTAACATTATTCAGTTAAGGGGCGTAAGTACACATGGAATATCGTGGTTTCCAGACTATGTTAATTATGATGCATTTGCAACCTTAAGGGATGACTGGAGTGCAAATGTAGTGAGAATTGCAATGTATCCAGAGGAATATAATGGTTATCTTTCAGGTGGAGATAAAGCTGCATTAAAGCAGATTATTGATAACGGTGTTAATTATGCAACACAGCTTGGAATGTATGTAATCATAGACTGGCATGTGCTTAATTATGCACCATCAAGACACACTCAGGAGGCATGCGATTTCTTTGAAGAAATGGCATCTAAGTATTCAGGCCACGACAATGTAATATATGAAATATGTAATGAACCTGTTGGGGCTGACTGGAATTCAGACATTAAGCCATATGCAGAAACTGTAATAGGCACAATAAGACAATACGATGACCATGCACTTATACTTGTTGGAACTAACACATGGTCACAGGATGTTGACAGTGTTGTCGGCAATACGCTTGATGATGGAAATGTTATGTATGTGGCACATTTTTATGCAGGAACACACAGGGAGAATATAAGAAATAAGATAAGCATGGCTCTTAATGCGGGAATTCCTGTATTTATCAGTGAGTGCAGTATATGTG
The DNA here is from genome assembly GCA_030537195.1 of Eubacteriales bacterium. GTDB lineage: Bacteria > Bacillota > Clostridia > Lachnospirales > Lachnospiraceae > Lachnospira. The sequence goes on from JAUNOK010000009.1 coordinate 40,662, forward strand.
ATGCGTCAGGCAACGGTGGAATAGATTATGCATCTGCCGATGAGTGGCTTAATTTCATTAACAGCAACCAGTTGAGCTTTATTGCATGGAGTCTCAGTAATAAAGCAGAGACATCAGCACTTATATCATCAGGCTGCAGTGCGAAGAGTGGCTGGAGTGATGGTGATTTGTCTGAGACGGGAAGATGGTTTAAGAGTGCGATATCGGGAAGGTGATAGTTATGAAAAACCGTATTTTAACATACAGAAAATACATAGATTCATTGTTACAATCAGGAGAAGACTGTGACTGGAAATACATTAAGCAGGAGCATCTTACACAGGTGTCATTCTTTCAGCATGAAAGGCTTGTGCATTTGATTGTAACCATAACATTTGCAATATTGGAACTGCTGACAGTGTGTGCATATGTGATAGTCGGGGCGATTGACTCTGCATTAAGTATGCCGATTCTTGTACTTGCAATAGCAATTCTGATTCTGCTTGTTCCATATATCAAGCATTATTATCTGCTTGAGAATGAAGTGCAGAAAATGTATAAGCAGTATGACAGGATATGTGAAAAGGAACGTAAATTATGATAGCTGTTGTTGAAGATGAAAAGGAATTATGCGAAAGTCTTAAACTGCTACTGACCGAGAAAGGCTATGATATAGTTACAGCCGGAAGCTGTGGAGAAGCGGATAAATTTATTGACAATCCTCAGATTGATATGTTTCTGTTAGATGTCAAACTGCCTGATGGAAGTGGATTTGATATATGCAGAAATATAAGAAAATCAAGCGAAGTACCGGTTATATTCTTAACTTCATGTGATAATGAGGAAGAAATAGTCACGGGGCTTGATATAGGTGCGGACGATTATATAACAAAGCCTTTTTATACTAAGGAACTGCTTTCAAGAATAAGTGCCAACCTAAGAAGAAGCAAGTTCAATGCAGGCAATATCTATAAAAAGGGTGATATTGTCGTTGATTTTGACAGATATAAGATAAGCCGTCAGGGTGAAGAACTGAATATATCGACAAATGAATTTGATATAGTAAGAATACTTATAGAGAATAAAGGCAGAGTTGTAAGGCGTGATGTCATATACGAGAAAATATGGGATGTTCACGGCAATTTCGTGGAATATAACACACTTACCGTTGCGATGAGCAGAATAAAAGCAAAGCTTGGAACATATGGTGAGAAGCATCAGCAATACATAGAAACTATCAGAAATGTTGGCTACAGGTGGATTGACTAATAACTTTCAGGGGGATTTATGGATAACACTGTTAAGAAGAAACTGTCTTTATTCAGAAAAAGACAGACTGTTTTCGTTATTATATATGGATTGATTAATGCGGCTGTTATAGCCGGAATTATAGTGTATTACAGGCTTAAAGAGCAGGCGCTGGCAGGAGCATTGTATTTACATGATAAATCATATGGTGAAGCATTTGTACGAAAAATGTTTTCATCAGGGATAACAGATAACAATATCAGAGCGGGTAGGACAGCCATGGAAAGTGCCGGATACGGCAGCCATGGCTTTTCGTATATGAGCAGAATTAATGGGGAAATGTACGCTTTAATAGCAATAATAGCTGTCCTTTTAATTGCACTCGGTTCAGGAATATACAATTGTTACAGACTTGGACATAAGGGCTTTGTAAGGAAAGTGTGTGACATATATGCAGACAACGAAAAGCTTAGAAAACAGTTAGATAACGAACACATATATAATAAAGAGCAGCATCAGAAGATGCAGGATTTTATTGAGAATATAGCACATCAGATTAAGACGCCGCTCGCCATTATAACCATGAAGCTTGAGATGCTTGAGGAAAAATGTGATGACAGTTCGCAGCGTAAAGAAATAGCGGATTGTACAGCTAATGCGTTCAGAATCAAAACATTTATAAAGAAGCTGCTGGACATTAGCCGTTTTGAGGCAGGAAAAGTTGTCATGACAAGTGATGAGGTCGATGTTGCGGCAATACTTCAGGAAAGCATTAACAGCAGTGTGGTCGACAGAAATAGAATTGTTACAGATTATGGTGATGAAAAGCTGTATATGTACGCAGATGAAGGATGGATTGTCGAGTGTTTCATTAATCTTCTCGACAATTGTGCGGAATATTTGATAGATGACAATACTAAGGTATATGTTGATGTAACAAGAAAGGATGATGACTGCATAGTTACGATTGCTGATAATGGCAAAGGATTAAGTACGGAGCAGTTTAACAGTATATTTAACAGATATGAGACTAATGGAAGCGCAACAGCCTTTAAGGCGGGTATCGGACTTAACCTGTCAAAGCTTATTGTACAGGCTCATCATGGAAGTATAAAGGCTGGTAACAGTGAAAAGTATGGTGGAGCTGAATTCACTGTGATGCTTCCAATGTACAGATTAAAGACAAAATATCAGCCCATGTAAGCTGGATGTAAGTTTTGTAAGATATAATTATCCCAGATAGAAATCGGGGATGAGAGGGGGATACATATGGACATAATATTAAGTGCAAAAGGTATATCTAGAACTTACACAGCAGGACAGGTTAAGATTAATGCTTTGAACCGGTGTGATATTGAGGTGAGAAAGGGAGAATTCACCGCAATTGTTGGAAAAAGTGGTTCGGGCAAGTCAACATTGTTAAGAATCCTTGGAACTATGGATAAGCCGGACGAAGGAAAAGTGTACATAGCAGGAAAAGATATCAGTAATCTTAAGAATTCAGAGCTGGCGAAATTCAGACGCACTCATATCGGGTTCATATATCAGGATTATAAGCTGATTCCTGAATACACGGCATATGAGAACATAATTCTTCCGCTGATTCTTGATGGGGAAGATGCAGATGAGGAAGCAGTGACTGAGTTAATGGAATCACTCGGCATAGATTACTGTAAGGATAAATTCCCTGCACAGATGTCAGGCGGTGAGCAGCAGAGAGTTGCAATTGCAAGGGCACTGATTACACATCCGTCAGTTATATTTGCTGATGAGCCAACCGGAAATCTTGATGCTGCGAGTGCAGAGACAGTTGCAAGAATGTTAACACTGGCGGCATCTAAGTATCAGCAGACTATCGTTATGGTTACGCATGACAGGCAGATGGCAGAATATGCAGACCGCATACTCACAATCACAGATGGAAATGTGACAGGGGGTGTGGGGCTATGAACAGTGAATTGATAGCATTGACATTTAAGGGACTTCGCAGACGCTGGAAAGAGGCAGCACGAGTTATTGCGGTGGTAATGATATCATTTATGTTTGTTACGGGCGTTTTGTTGTATTCAGATAATATGAAGCAGTGGCAGACAGCTATTAATAAACAACATTTTGGTAACTGGTTTGTTATGTTTTATAATAGCACCAACAAGAGTGAAAATGATGTTATTAAGAATCACCCATATCTTGAACAGGCAGTGACAGCAGTAACTGTCAGAAGTATAGAACCGCTTTGTGTAGATTCGGACAACGCAATAGAAGCTATTTCTGCAACTGATAAGATTATGGTTGGTACAATGTCAGATGAATTTATAAAAATGGGCAGTATTACAATGGAACAGGGACATATGCCGGAGTCAGATAATGAGGTAGCTGCGGACATGAATACATTGATACAGCTTGGACAGGGGATGAATATAGGGGATATTCTGACTATTGATAATACGACATATACACTTTGCGGAATTATTAATAGTTATACTAATGTGTGGCAGAGCGGATTACGTCTGCCAGGTGTTATAGTTACAGATACGCAGGCTGATGTGATTGCAGATGAGATAACATATATATATGCATACAGGCTGCGTGATTTCATCAGTGAGACTGACTATAATACAATGTATCAGTCTATTGCCAGTGAAAGCGGCATAAGGAACAACATAGCTTATAACAGCAGCGTATATGATTATCAGTCATGGGATAATGCATATGTAAACAGCTATATGTATATGCTGATTATGATTATTGGAATCGTGGCAGTTACATATAAGATTATTATATATAACAGGTCAAGGACTGATGTCCGATTTATTCAAAAATCTCTTGGCGCGTCAAATGCACAGACAGTAATTATTACTTTACTTGAAAATGCAGTGATTCTTGGAATATCAGCAATAGTGGGAAGCGGTATTGCGCTGGGAATAGGGGAAATAGCAGGTCTCGTACTTGAACACACCAAAGGAGTTACATTTTTCAGAATAGATAAAGATATATACATAAAAGTAATAATAATGCTGGTTATTGCAGTCTTGGTAAGCATAATAAGCATACTGCTGTCTGGCTGTCATAAGAAAAAACACGGAAGTAACCGTACAATGAAGGTTACCAGTAATCTTATGAAAAAGAATTTTATAACCAGCACAGCGACAAGATTAATGAGAACTGATGGAATTATTGTTAATATTCTTGTAAGAGTATTTTCGTTTGTTATGGCAGTTATAACAGTATTGTGTGGCATAGGAATAGTTACATCATATCGTAATTATAAAGAGCAATGCAGTACATCTGATTGTGTTAATTACATGGTTGATAATGTATCAACTGTTCCAAGAATATATTATGATTTTTATAGTGAATTCGTAATTGAAGAGAATGGAATCAGGTATACTGGCAATAAGACATCAATTCCTGGCTGTAATGAATACAATGCGGCATCAAGTTATATGCCGGCTCCTTATTATTTTTCAGGAGTCAAATCAGGAAAAAGCGGAATATATAATTCTGCTAATGATGATATTATTAATAATTTAAAGCAGATTGAAGGAATAGATAATATCTCATATGGATATTATGAAACAACGAGATCATTCACATGGGATAATATGAACATTAATATTACCTTGAATGGTGAAGGAAGTGATACTGAAGGCGGCTCTAGTGAAAACAGAAAATATATGTTTGCAGGCGAGTATGTAGACATAGATAAAGAAATATTCGATATTCTTAATGAGTATGCTGATGGTAAACTGGATTACAATGCATTAAAAGAAGGAACACAGAGTGTTGTCTTTCTTGATACAGATAATAATGGTGAATATGATGATACTATGAAAGATGGTGTTACACTTAACCTTAATAACTATTATATGGGAAATCCATTTGATAATATAAAATCATTCTACATGGATAAATACACTGTAGCATGTAATAAATTTTTCACTGACCTTATATCAGAATATAGATATACAATAGATAGAAAAGATATGTATGAATACATAAGTGATAATATTTCAAGGGAGCAGATTATAGAAATAATTGATGAATATCTTGAAGAAAAATATGATGATCCAAAAGATTATTACGAAGAGGAACTTTATAAAGATACTCCAGATCCGGGGGATTATGAGTACAGAAAAGAGTGGTATGAATACAGGAAAGCCGAATATGATTTATATATAGCATATAAAAGAGGTGAAGTATCAAAAGAACAATTATTTGAGGCCTCTTCATGGAAAGCTAAAGCACTGGGGTCATGGTACTCTGAGTACAGATATTATTCATTATTAGAACCGGCAGCCAGTACTAATGTTGCCAAGGTTATAATATTAACTGATGAGATAAGGGACAAGCTTAAGTATTATGTGCCGGAGTTCGGACAGTATACGATAATAGGATCTACACAGCTTTTACAGAAAGCATTGGATAATCAGAATAATGTGATGAAAAAATATCTGTTTCTTGATGAACTTCCAGATTATGTTACTTTGAAGTTAAGACCAAACCAGTTTAACATAAGATATAATCTGAAGTCTTCATTTGCAGCAACAGATAATGTAGTTCGTTCATATCTGAAAACAGCGGGCTTTGATACCATATCATATTCTGAAGAAAAGAATCTGTTAAGACAGCGTACAATAGAAAGCCTTATGTCATATGGCTTAACAGCAATTGCGGCAATTATAATATATCTGATAGTCAGCATGATAATTGTAAAGAACCGCCTTGAAAAATACAGAAGCAGGCTGAAACTGCTTTCTGATACAGGTGCAGAGAAAGAAAAGCTTGTAAAGATATGCATGTACGGATGTATCAGGGAATCGTTGTGGTTTATAGTGTTGATGCCATTAGAGATTCTGATGTGCTGGGGTACGATAAGAAGATTTATTAACAGGATATGATTTATTAAGAATTTAAGAACAACCCACTAAAACAGTAAATCAATGTGTTTTAGTGGGTTGTTTTTTGTTTTTAGTTAGGATATTCGCTGGTAATTCCAAAGTACTCTTCAAGTGATAACCAGTCACCATTGTTATATAATTTAGTTGCGAGGTCAACACCTACATAACGAAGATGCCATGATTCATACTGATATCCTGTAGCAGAATCCTTGCCCTTAGGGAAGCGGATACAGAAGCCGTATTTGTAGCAGTTATCATTAACCCACTTTCCTTCGTTAGTGTACTGGAAGCTGTCTTCAATAGAGTTAAGGTCGAAGCATAATCCTGTCTGATGTTCAGAATTTCCAGGCCTTGATGAATATGTGTCAGCTAAAGCAACGCCATCGCTTTTAACATATCTGTTATATACGTTGACCTGATAATTATATGAGCGATATCCACTGGCAATATATATGTTAAGTCCATTGGCTGTTGCGTCTTTTAACATAGTATTCCAGGCACTCATAAGAGTTTTGTCCAGACATGTTGAACTCCTGTCAGCATTAACTGGCTGGTCAGGATTAGTTGGGATGAAATCCTGAGGAAGTGCATATGTCTTATTGGCAATAAGGACACCATCAATATAAGTTGCTCCGTTGATTTCCTGAATCTTGAATCCCTTAGAAGTAGTACCCTTTGAAACTACATTTCCAGATGGAACTACAGGAGGTGCGAATTCAGAACTGTTAGAAGCGGATGTTATGTCTGACATAGTAGCTGATGAATTATCAGCGCTGGTTGAAGCAGCAGCTTCACTTGTGCTTTCATTCTCTGTATTCTGCGTTGATTCTTCAACCTTAGCAGTTGTAGATTCTGTATTCTTATCTGTGTTCTTAGACTTGGAACAGCCCTTCATCGAAACAGATATTATAACTATAATGATAATAAGCAAAGCAGCGGCGGCACAGGCGAGAATAATACGGTTTCTTCTTACCTGACGCTGTCTGCGTGTTAAACGTCTTTTAGCCATGATAATATTAATCCTTTCATATTAATTTCTTTATAATTATTGCATTGTTGATTGGATATTTCAAGGTAAAATGTGTTAATATGTTTACTATATTGATATGTGAAAAGAAAGGGTAGATATGTATACCAGAGAGCAGTTAAAGAAGCAGTTAGCGGATATGGGTTTGACAGGGAATGAAACAATTCTTATCCATTCATCAATGAAATCTATTGGAGAAGTTGAAGGCGGGGCAGATACAGTGCTTGATGCATGGATTGAATATTTCGGACATGGACTTTTACTTCTTCCTACACATACATGGAAGAATATAAATGTGGATTCTCCTGTATATAATCCGAAGGAAACACCATCATGTGTCGGACTGCTTACTAATATGTTCCTTAAAAGAGATGGGGTAATAAGGTCGCTTCATCCTACACACAGTATGGCAGGGATTGGAAAGAAAGCAGCAGAATATCTCGCGGGTGAGGAAAACAACAATACACCATGTACACCGGGTGGATGTTATGACAGATTAAGAAGCTGTGGGGGAAGAGTTTTGCTTGTCGGTGTAGGACATGAGCGCAATACATTTATTCACAGTGTTGAAGAAGTGCTTAATGTACCACACAGATTGTCAGACAAGCCTATGAAGTTACAGATTGTAATGCCAGACGGCAGTATTAAAGATTCATATATGAGAAAGCATTACAACGCAGACCAGCCTCACATATCAGAGGATTTCGTTAAGCTTAACCAGGCATTTCTTGACTGTAAGGCTGTGCGTGAAGTAACATTCGGTGATGCAAAGTGTCTTTTGTGTGATGCCAAGGCGGTGTTTGAAGTTGTAAGGCATGTAATTGCACCAGACCCTGAATGTATTGTTACAAGTAGTTCAATTCCAAAGGAGCGCTGGGAGTCACTTATTAAGTAGTGGTATTTTCTGAGCAGTACTGCATTGCATAATCAAATAAACATTGGAAAATTCAAAATAAATCGAAAAAGAGCATAAACATAAGTTGAAAGTCATATTTTGCCGTGATAATATATATTTAGTTTATAGTGTTTAAAAATTAAGCATAATAGAAATGACATTTTTATAAAAATGTTTTATTGAATGTTACAAAAAGGTGGTGAGCCTCAGGCATATCAGCAATGGAATCATTAACTGAAAAGAACACTAATGAAAATATAGAAACTTCAAAGCATCTGCGTGGCAAATTCAGCTGGGCAGTGCTGGCACTGATTATAACTTTGATTGCGGTTGTTTCAGCAACTTATGCATGGTATATTTACAATACAAGGCGGCATACTACAAAGGTTCAGCTTGCTGCGGGTGCGGGTGTTAATTTGCAGATCAGCAATGCGTATGATGGACCTTATGCTTCAGCGTCAGTATTGGACAATTTTGAAGGACAGTTAAATCCGGTATCGACTAATTACATAGAAGGTGGATTCCAGAAAGTTCTCGGATTTACGAATGGTACAGAAAATCAGCCAATGCTGGTTGCCAATCTTTTTGGCAGAGTAGAGCACAGTGATTACTATAAGACAAGCCTTTTTTTAAGGAGTAATGGCAGCACGACAGATATTTACCTGTCAGACATTGGCTATGAAGACAGTGACGAAACCAATCCAATCTCATCTGCAATCCGCGTTGGTTTTGTGGTACACCAGAACGGTGAGGACCAGCCGTCCCAGGGAGAATATATTTTTGCAATCAGTGACAAGAAGAACCCTCAGGCTGAATACAATACAGCGACAGGTCAGGAAGGATATGTGCTGGACAGTACGAAGACTGATGGCACAACAGTGCCATTTGAGCCATATACAGCTGCTGCATATTGTGATTATGATCAGAATACAGGAACTGTGACATTAAATAATAGCTCACAGAGATTATGCACATTATATGGTGCAGATGACGGACAGCCGGGAACGCCGGTGCAGATAGATGTGTATATCTGGCTGGAAGGCTGCGATGAAGACTGCACCGGCAATCTCAGTAGTCAGACACTAAGAAATCTTGTAATTTCATTTGCAGGTGTTGTGAAGTAAATTGGAGGCGGATTTGTGGATAAAGAAGTTAAACAATTGAAGAAATCTCTTGTGATAGCGATTGCAGGCATCCTGTTTTTAATCATTGTTGCAACAGGTACAACTTACGCATGGTTTACGTTGTCGGGGATGGCTTCTACTAATGTCACGCCAACAGGCGGTACTATTAGTCAGGGCGATGCGGTATTATTGATTTCTAACAGTGCATCAGGGCCTTTTGATAAGACGTGTGATCTGGTTTTTACAGGAAATCCTGAAACATTGAAACCTTTATCTACAGCAAATCTTGAAAATTTTTATAAATCTACAGCACAGAATGAAGATGGCATTTCCATATTGTATACCGGTGTAGACAATGTTAATCAGAATGCGCTCCACGGTACAGTCTATTTGCAGTGCCAGAATGCGCCATGCAGCGTTTATTTTAATCCATCAGCGTTGAATCTTGGCAGTGATGTGCAGACACTGGCAGCGATGCGCCTGGGATTAAAAATCACATCACATGCAGGTACAGAAACATTGATTTTCAGGCTGGATGATCTTGGGGCAGTTCAAAATGCACAGTCAAAACGAACAGTGCCAACGGCATCGACGGTTGTGTCATCAATATCTGCCAGTGGGCAGGCTGCTTATGTGAATGACCCGGCACAGAATCTGTCAGGTTATATGGCACAGCCGGGCGCAGATGAGAGTATGTTTCGTGCAGGAACGACACCGTTGATTTTATTGAATACGGATGAGGTTGCAACTGTTGAATATTGGTTGTATCTGGAAGGCTGTGATGACGAGTGCTACAATGTCGTACAGAGCAGAACTTCCGAAATTACACTGGCATTTGCCGGTGTAACTGCAGATGAAGAATAGAAAGGAGCTGATTTGCGGTGAAGCATACGTTTAAAACATGGTTTTTTGGAATAACGATGATATTTGCGGTGTTGGCACTTGCATTTGCAACGTATGCATGGTTTACCACAAATCGAGCGGTATCGACAAGCACTGCGACGGCAAGAACAGGGGAAGAAGCACTGGAATTGCAGATCAGTAGTCAGGGTGGCAGCGATTTTACAGATATGGATACGGTGCCAATCACGCAGATCAACCAAACCGATGCAGGATATCTGATGCCGGTGTCAACGGATGACCTTGTAAGTTTTGTGTATTCACCATTAACACAGGATGGTATGGCAACAGTATTTCGGCTGGTTGAGAATGAACAATACTATTATCATGGCAGAGTATATCTACGGGCAGTCGGTGAGGGATGGCCATCTGGCAGTAGGATGAATCTCTATCTGGATCAGACAGATGACCTGCTTGGCAAGAATGTTGATGGCATGATGTTAAAAGCAGCGCGGTTAGGCCTGGTTTTTGGAAACGACAGTAGCACAGCTGTGATTCTGCGTCTGAGTGAAGACCAGGACAATCAGTCACAGCGTGTTTACAATACGGTCATCAATGGACAGACACTCGGAGATGGACAGGTGCTTGGTTATCACAACGGTAATGTTGTCGCACAGAATGACCCAAGTGAATCTGCAGATAACTATACAGTGACTTTTGGCAATAATAATATCACTTTGCCGCAGAAATCGCTGTTAAGTATGACTTTCGGACAGATATATCAGGTGGATATTTATTTCTATCTGGAAGGGTGTGACCCGGATTGCTCCGAAGCTATTCATCTTGATATTGCCGATTTAAACCTTGCATTTTATGGTGTACTTGACCAACAGGAGGGCAATTGATGAAGAAACAGCAGAAAAAAACCGTTTACAACCGGTTGTACACATCTATTCTGCTTGTGCTGCTTGCGTTGGTTGCAGTAACGGCGGCGACTGTGGCATGGTTTTCCATTGCGGACAAAACCAGAGTCCGGACGATGAGCCTGGATATTATAACGGATGTTGAGATGCGCATGGATCTGGATTCACATGCAACGATTGATGATTATGTGAAAACACTTACATTTGACCAGATTGCAGAGCGTATGCAGATTGAAAAAGGATTTTCAATGTCGGATACACCGCTAAAGCCAGTGACAACTTCCGATTGTGATATATTTACATATGAGAATGGCTCTGTGGTAGAAAGTACAAGTGGTTCTTATCTGGAATTTACGCTGCATTTTATGGCAGCCAGGGATATGATTGTACATTTGACAAGCGCGAACAGTAGTGAAAAAGCAAGTGACGGAACAGCGGTACTTTCTGAGAATCCAGAATTACCACTGGCAATGAGAATTTCTTTCACAGCAGATGAACAGAACTGGATTTATGATCCAGGAGAGGGCAATGAAGCAAGTCCATCGGGAAACATTATATATTTCGGACTGCCTGATGCGGCATCCATGGAATTATCCGACAACAATGCCATGTTTTCTTTAAAAGAAGGTGAAGATAAAGCGGTTGTTGTACATATTTGGTTAGAGGGTACAGACCCGGCATGTACAGATGCCTTAAGAGCGTCAGATTATGCCATTCGCCTGAGATTTACAGGTACAGATATGGAATGAAACACATTTTCTGCACAGTAGCAGAAGATTTAAATATAAAGACAAATGAAAATTAAGGAGAAGAAAAAATGAAAGCAGTAAAACGTGTGGGCACAATTTTGCTCAGTGTTATTCTATGGGCGGTGATTTTAATTGCAGCATTATATGCATTTACAACAATGGCGACGAAGGATAATCAGAATGTATCCCGTATACTAGGATATACACCAATGGTCGTAAAGTCTGATTCCATGGCACCAACATTCAGTGCCGGTGATTTGATTTTTATTAAGAAATGTGATACATCCAAACTGGAAAAGGGAGATATTATCTGTTTCCATACAATTATTAATAATGAATATGCATTGAATACTCACCGTATTCAGGATATTGAAACATCAGGTGGTGCGAGAAGTTATACAACAATCGGTGATAACAATAATGGTATTGCCGACCAGCATATTATTTCTGATGGTGATATTGTTGGTAAATATGTGGGTCATCTGGCAAAAGTAGGTAATGTGATGGATTTCCTTTCAAGCAGTATCGGATTTCTTCTTGTAATTGTACTTCCTATGTTATTATTCTTTATATATCAGGTATACCATTTGATTATGATCAGTATCCGCCTGAAAAAAGCAGTTGCTGTTGAAGCTGCACAGGAAGCAAAAGCATCTGGTAATGATGATGCAGCGGCAAAACTCGAAGAAGCCAGAAAGATGCGTGAAGAAGCTGAAGCAATCCGTGCGCAGGCTGAGGCCGAACTTGCGAAGGCAAGAGCAGCCAAGGAGGAAAAGACAGACTCTGATAACAGCGATACAACACAGGAAAAGGAAGATAATTCTGCCAAAGATGCCCAGTAGGACGGGAGGTTGATACACAGTGAGTGAATTTTTGAAATTTGCATATGAAATACTATCTCAGGTAGTTTATAATATTGTGACATTTGTTGCTTCATTTTTAAATTTATTTATTACCGGATGGGGCGAATATTTTGAAATTTTTAAAACATATTTTCCAACATTAAATGTTATCGGGAAGATTTTATCCATACTGTTAATGTTATTACTTGCTGCGATTCCGATTATATGCATTTTACTCATTGTGAGAAAATTCATTCTGCATCGTAAGCTCAAAAAAGATAAAACAGATAATGCGGTATTATATAAAGAAATCGCACGTTTGAATAAACAGGTATTGTCTCTGATGAATGAGAAAAACAGCATTCTGGCGCTTAAAGTCAATGCTATGGGTGGTGTTGAACGTATTCCATATATGGGCGCATCTGCACTGACAGATGACGTTGTGCCTAATGTAGGCAATGTGACCAATCCTGAAAATGTAGCGGCTGCCAATGCTGGTGTTGTTGGCGATGCAAATGCTAAGAATGCCCCGGTAGTACGTGCTGTAGTAGAAAATGGCGCAGAAGATACTACAGTGCATCGTTTTCCGAAATTATCCCTTGTGGATAAGAAATATAAGGATTTTCAGTATCCTGTATATAATGAAGAAGTCACACTGGAACAATTTGCTGAGGGCTATCGTCTCTTTGCAGCCAGCCAGATGGGATTGTATTATACACCAGAAATCGTCCGGAGATTTATTGCAGGTATGGCAGCCAGTAAATTGTTGATTCTGGAAGGTATTTCTGGTACAGGTAAGACAAGTTTACCTTATTCATTCAGTCGTTATATGGAAAATCCAGCAACAATCGTATCTGTACAGCCATCTTTCCGTGACCGTACAGAATTGCTTGGTTACTTTAATGAATTTTCAAAACGATTCAATGAGACAGAGTTTTTAAGAGCACTCTATGAAGCAAACTTTACACCGACACCGACCCTGATTGTCCTTGATGAGATGAACCTTGCGCGTATCGAGTATTATTTTGCAGAAATGCTTTCAGTACTTGAAATGCCAAGTAAAGACGAATGGACATTAGACCTTGTGCCAACACACTGGGAGGGTGACCCTGAAAAAATTGTTGATGGTAAAATCCATGTATCAGATGCAACATGGTTTGTCGGTACAGCTAATAACGATGATTCTACATTTACAATCACGGATAAAGTATATGACCGTGCTATGCCAATCGAATTGAACGAGAGAGCAGATCCATTTGAATGTGAGACTTATCCACATTGCGATATTACAGCAGAGCATCTGTACCAATTGTTTAAAAAAGCAAAAGAAGATTATCCAATCAGCGATGAACTTCTTGATAAGATGCAGAAACTTGACAGCTACCTGCAGACCCGATTCAAACTTTCATTTGGTAACCGTATTATGAAGCAGTTGAATGATTTTATTCCGGTTTATGTTGCATGTGGTGGTACGGAACTTGGCGGTATGGATTATATTATCGCGCGTAAAGTACTTAAGAAGTTTGAAAGTATGAATGTCACATTTGTAAGAGATGAAATTACAGGATTAATCAGTTATATAGAGAAGACATTTGGTAGTGAAGGCATGCAGGACAGTAAAGATTACCTTAGAAGAATCCAGAACCTGTACTAATGTATGCACAAGTAATGAGGAGAAGATACTATGGCGGATACAATTGATGAGTTATATTCGAAATATACCAGCCAGGTAGAAGAAGCACTGGAAGATGACAGATATTTTCAATATCTGTTCGAGATGATTCAGGCAGGTGATAATACGCTGCAGCAGAAGAACCGTGTGCTTCATAAAGTGGTAGATGAGCGATGGCTGACAGTCGTTGAGGAAGGTATTAAAGCGATATTTAATATCGTGGATAAGCCGCGGCGGTTTATTGCGACAACAGAAGAAGTTGTTCCGGTGGCTCTGGCTAAAAAAATCACTGCGGACAGTGTACGCCATCTCAGTCAGAATACACAGTTTATTGCCCAGAATGCAGATGGAGAAATTCATCCGACAAAAATATTAAATGTAACAACTGAAGAAAGTTTTGATCTGTACGAGAATAGGTTTGTGTATCATCTGATTCAGCGGTTATTTGCATTCGTAGATAAGAGAACAGATGTTATCTTCTGGTCTACCGGGGATGAAACCTGTAATGTCATGAGCATGGAAAGCAAAGTCGATGATGCTTATGAACAGATTTCTTACAAGGTTGAAATGACAATCAAGAATCGTCAGAGTTATGTGGAAAATGATGACGACCATATGGAAATCTTTAAAAGAATCGACCATGTACGCCGAATGTCAAGAGCATTAAGAACAAGCTCGTTCTGTGATATTATGAATGGATGTGCCAAGGTGCGAAGTCCGATTCAGCGAACCAACCTGATGATGAAAGATCCTGATTACAGGACATGTTACCAATTATGGCAGTTTATTGAAAGCTATGATGAGGTTGGCTATACCATTGAAGAACGCGATTCGGCGATGGAATTTGATGAGGAATACCTGTTACAGATGTACATCAACATGATTACAAACTATACGGTATTTAAGAGCCTTCTGGAAGCAGATCCGCGAAGACTGACAGAACTTGCTTCAAAGAAACGTGAGCCGGTCAAACCGAAATTTATTAAAGAAATAAAAGAAGAAATTGTTGAAGATCGTAATATCCCGGATGTGGAAATCCGTCAGGTATTTGTGGAGGAGGTAACACAGGCACAGCTCGATGCAGAGGCCAGATTAAAAGAGGAAACAGAACGCAGAGAGCAGTTGGAGAAATCTGTGAACAATCTTGAGTGGCAGGTAGAATCTCTGAATCAGGAAATGCAGATTGCTGAGCAGACTCATATTCAGCTGGAAGAAGAAAAAGATTACCTGATGACACAGCTTGAGTCAGAGACGACGACAAGAAAGAAAGCGGAAGAAGCTGTATTGCAGGCACAGACAGAGGCTGAGGCAAAAGTAGAACAGGTGCAGGCAGAAGCCGAGACAAAAGTAGAACAGGCGCAGACTGACGCAAAGAAAAATCTTGAGCAGGCACAGGAAGAAGCAAGACAGCATGTGGAACAGCTTCAGAATGAGCATGAGCAATATGTGATACAGATAAAAAGTGAAGCTGATAGGCAGATTGTTCAGGTTAAGAATGATGCTTCTGTGCAGATTCAGCAGATTAGGGATGCAGCGGCACAGGATATTGAAAAAGCAATAGCGGAAGAAAACAATGCAAAGGATATCGCAAAGAAAGCTGTTGAAGAAAATTATGCATTAAATGAAATGATTAAAGCTACACAGATGCAGATTACAGCCTTAGAAGAACAGCTTGAAAGAATCAGGCGTGAAAGTGCCGAAGCTATATCCAAAGTTGAAAGAGAAAAAGAAGAAGCTGTTACCAAAGCTGAGAAAGAAAGAGAAGAAGCAATCGCGAAAGCCGAAGCTAACAGTCTTTCACATTATATTGTAAATGCTCTTCAGGAGCGTAAAGAACGCAAAAAATCCAAAGAGGATAACAGTGAAAAATGATGAGAAAGATTATTTATGGATTTATTAATATTCTTTCTGTGCTGATTATTGTTGCAGCAGTCATAGTACTATGTATTGTTCTAATGACCAAACCGGGAGAACCACCCAATATTTTTGGATATACAGCACTTCGCGTTACGACAGGCAGCATGGAACCGACATATGGTGTGGACACGCTGATTTTAGTGAAAGAAACAGATCCGGCTGCAATCAGTGAGGGAGATGTGATTTCTTTCTATTCATCAGACCCGGCATTAGACGGTGCAGTCAATACGCACAGAGTTGTTGAAGTCAGAAAAGATGGAGATAATTATATGTATGTCACTAAAGGAGATGCCAATAATGTTCCGGACATGTATGATGTTAATTCAAAATATCTGATTGGTAAGGTTGTGGCATCTTCACTGGTTATCGGCAAGATTTCAAGACTCTGCGCTAATCCACTGATATTCGTCCCTGTGATTCTGATACCGCTCGCAATTATGCTGATTGCAAATGTTGTGCACACATGCAGGCTTGCAAAAAAGATTGCAAAAGAAGAAACGGAAGCAGCCGTAAGAGAAGCTATAGATGAGATAAAGCAGAAGAAAAATGCGAAGGAAAATCAAAAGTAGACTTACAACAAATGGTATGCTAAAATACATCAGGAAAATTTTAAATAATAAAAATAATCATATAATAATTATGATTTGAAGATACTCGGAGGAAATAATATGGCAGGGACTATACAGATTAAGCCAGGTACAAAGATGCGACTTGCATTGGATGTGCCAGCTGGACAGACTCCACAGTTCAATATGGTCAGTACATTTAATAAAGCATTGGATGAATCTGCTTTTCTTGTGTCTGTACCGATGCGTGATGGCAAAGCATATGTTCCAGAGGAAACTCAGAAGATATTGTTCCAGTATGGCGTAGGTGAGGAAACTGCTGTTATAGCGGGGTATGTAGACGATGTTGTAAAGGAAGGTATTCGTCGCTTCTGGAAAGTACGAAGGGTTGTTGAACAGCGACAGTTCATTAATCGTGTGGATGTCCGTATGAAAGTTGGATTGCCTGTGCAGTATATGCAGGACACATGGGCATTAAATTCCGCAGGTGAGATTGATAAAGAATCCGGAGAAACGATGGATATTTCAAACGGCGGTCTTGCGGTGTGCGTAAACCGGTGGTTTGGAGTTGGAGAAACATGTATTTTTACATTGCCAAGAATGGGAACAGAATCTGAAGGCGTTCCTGAATTGGAGGTTGTTGGTGTGATATGTTGGATGCGTGAACTTCCAAAGGGCAGTGCGTTCAGATTTGTTGCAGGTATTCAATTACGATTTGCAGATGTGCAGGAACGTATTGAGATGCAGAAATACGTGGCTTATGTAAAGAAAAGATATAAGCTGTGAGGATGACTATGAAGAAATCAAAAAAGATAAAAAAAACGCAGGAATCCAAAGAAACCAGAAAATCACATAAATCTCCCAGATTGAAAAAATCCAGGTCGGATCAGATAGTCCGTATAGAAGAGCTTGAAGATCTGATGGAGAAATACGGGGATGATGTAGACCCGGAGCAGATTGTCAGTATGTATATACCTCATCGAAAGGGGAAAAAGATTGGTGCGGCGCTGCTTCGTATGGATAAGCTACATCTGGCATTGCTTGGATTGATGCTTTTGATTGCTGTTTTATTTATCGTCGCATTTATGCAGGAAAAGATGGGTAACTTTACAATTAACTTAAACCGTCTGGAACTGTATCGAAAAGGTATCAGTATTGCTGATAATGGCGATTTTACCAATGCGACTGCAAGGCTGATGGCAGATACTGTTGTGGATGCGACCAATATTTCTATAGAAGATATCCCTGCAGATGTGGATGATATCGAGGGTACACATAACGGCAAAAACTACATGGCGTATACATATTATGTGCGTAATGCCGGCAAAGAAGATCTGGGTTATATTGCAAGAATCAAATTAGATTCCTGCTCTAAAGGTGCAGAAAATGCAGTGCGAGTGGCTGTCTGGAAAAATGGAGAGCGCGTTGTCTATGCAGAACCGGCAGCAGACGGCGGTGAGGAAGATGGTTGTACGAGCTTTGTATCTAAAGATGTGGTGTGTGAGTATACAGAAAATAATTTCCTTGTAGGCAATGTAGATAAATATACGATTGTCATATGGATGGATGGCGATGATCCGGAATGTGTTGATTCAATCATTGGTGGCAGCGTTCAGTTCAGCATGAACATTGATGCAGATTATGATGACGAAACAAGTCTTTTATGGAAATTCATCACAGATATCAAAGATACACTGACAGGCGATAAACCAATCAATGCTGCAGGCAACAAAGCACCAAATGACAGCTATTACACAGACAAAGATATTACCTGGAAAACAAGAAGAAATCAGTAAGCAGAAAGAATGACAAAGAGTCAGAAAAATATGATAAATAATAAAATAAGACTGGAAAACTAATATCCAATTTGTTATTATTATAATTAACAAAATACAATTCGGTGTTGCAACCGCTGAGTTATATATGGTAAACAAATAAATATGTTGCAAAATTATTTCATAATACGAACTTAAGGAGGAAATAATATGAAAGAAACAAAGAGTGTTAAAGCACTGAAAAAACAGCTTATGGCTGCAATCGCCATGGTATGCGTTGCCGCTATCGCGCTGGGAACAAGTACATATGCTTGGTTTGTAAGTAACAATGCTGTAACAGCAACGGGTGTTGACCTTAGTACAACATCATCTGTACCAAACCTTTATATTACATCATCAGGTAAAACTACAGATGCGGCAATTGCTGCTGGAACAAATCCAACTAAATTATATCCAACATCAACAAAAGATGCCACTAACTTCTTTGAGACAAAGCACTGGACATCTGGAACAGGCAAAAATGCTGTTGCAGATCAGTATCAAGAAGCGTTGACTCATGAGCAGGGAAAGACTGTATATGCAGATTACACATTTGTACTTGGTGTAACTAACGGAACAATGGATGTTTATTTTGATAGCGATGTAGCCACAACAACTTTAAAAGCTAATGGAAAAATGGGTACAGCTGCACGTTTTGCAATCAAATTTGATGATGGTAATTGGACAATGTTTAAAGTGGCTGGTACAGAGACTGGTGATGGCTATTATACTGACCAGGATGCTTCAACAGGTGATTATTGGGTTACAGCAGCAGGTACAAACACAATTGCCACAGCAAAATATGCTGAAATGACTGACTATTCAGGTAGTGTTAATACTCAGGGACAAGCACAGGCAGGAACAACAAAATTAACTACTATTTCAAGTGATAAAACCCAGACAGTTACAGTTCGTGTTTGGTATGAAGGCTGTGACAAAGATTGCGTTTCTGAAAATGCAAAAGATGGAATCACAAATGCTGTAACAGGTAATCTTGGATTTGTAGGTGTTCAGGTAACTTCTCCAGAAGCATAATCCAAGTAAAAGCTGTAATATTTTAGAATCCCCAGACGGTAGCACCGTCTGGGTTTTTCTTTTGCCTTAATTTTTCATATTGTCTGCTACCTGCAAACTCTTCACTCTTTTTTAAACTCCATTTTCTGCAAGTAACGCTTGAGAGTAAGGGTAAAAAAGGGTATACTTATACTGATATTAATGTATCACATTTTGAAGATACAGAACTTATAAATATAAAACAACAAGAACATTTGACAACAGGGTACACCAGATAATCCATCAGAACCGATGTAAGATATTTTGTTTCAGGTAGATTAAGAAGGAGACGCAAATTGTTCCAACATAATAAAACAATAGAGAAAAAAGATATAGCACAAGAAAATTATGAGCATTTAAGAAAAGAACAGAAAAAAATAATTGCCAGAATGATAGTTATCATTCTGGCTGTGATTGCTGTAGTTGTTGCACTGTGCATAGCCTGGTTTGTGAATAATACAAGAGTTCAGTCAAAAGGTATGACAATCAGTACAGATGCGGGAATCGTTGAATTAAGAACATCTGGTGGAGCAGGAATACATGACGATGTATTGAAAAAGATTATGGACTCAGGGCAGACTAATAAAAGTTTTTGGTATGAGCTGGCAGATAAAGTTAATGGCTTTTTCGAAACATCATCGGATAAATATGCAATAAACTGGCTGCTGAGTGATGATAGCAATATGGGAAACTACAGTACAGAACAGCCAGACTGGGAACAATACTGGGAAAACGCACAATCGGGAGCGGAACGTCAGGATGAGGCGATTGAGCCGGGGTCTTCAGGAAGACTAACATTCTATGTAGTTCCAAAGTATAATGGAACGGTAGAGTTGAACATGAATCTGAGTCTGATTCCTTATAAATTAGAAAACAATGAATTTAAAGAGATTACAGAAGACGATGAAACTGATAAAGTTGCCAAAGACTTTGTTGATGGGCATATTATATTTTGTCTGGAAAAAGAAACAGATACAAGTGCAGATACAAAAGAGATTCAGTGGATTAAAGATGGCACATTTGATATAAAGATAGAAAATGCAGAAAAAGATAAAGAGTACGAATATACGTTATACTGGTGCTGGCCGCATAGTTTTGGTGAGGCGGTTCTGAAAGCAGAAGACTCCTATCTTAGTGGAAGAGATATACTTTTTTCTGAGTATAAGAATGGTGAAACTGTGAGAAATACAATTTTACAGACAGATGAATTGTCAATGGTGAAGAAACCGGGACAGTATTTTTACAGTAGTCTGACAAAGAAACCATTAGATGCAGAGCAGAAAGAATTGAGGGAAATTGCAGGTATGTACAATAATTCTCCAGCAGATTTTAGCGATGCAGCCAAAAATGCATATGTCGAATTGAGTTCCTATTACAATCAGGCAGACCAGTATATTGGAAGTCATGTGGACTGCATAAGAATACAGCTTGCAGCGCAGCCTGTGGAAGGAAAGTAAAGGCTTATGGAGAATCAGATACATAATATGGATAATAAAAGTAAAATGAATAACAAAGTAAAAAAAATGTATATCAGTTCCATAATTGCATTGATTCTGGCATTGACTGCACTGATTGGAGTGACACTTGCCTGGTTTTTTAACAGGAGAGAACTTGATACATTAACATGGATTAAAACACCGACCCGTCTGGATATTGGAAGTGGTAACAATCATGATATTGCATATCTTGATCTGGGTTCTATCGATGCAGATACGGAAAGTAGAGAAGTTGAGCAGGTATTCTGTGTATATGGAGAATCGGTGGATATATATTCTTTGCAGCTTGCATATACAACTAATATTGCTTTTTATTATGATATCTACAGAGCAAGCTATGATCCGGATAATGGAAATGTTGAATTTACTTATACAGATAACAATGGAGATCATACAGAGAAGTTCAGTTATAACCCGGGTTCTACGCCTGTAATTCAGGCGAAGCCGCTTAATAAAATGGATGCAGCTGAAGTAGCTACACATCAGAGTCATGCATTAAGCTATGGTGATGACAAGGGACTTAATCCTGTAGAAACGAGCAAGGTCCAGAGCAATGCAGAGCCTTTGTACTGGCTGGCTAGTGAAAATGGATTGAATGTTATGAAACCACAGGAAGTGAAGACAGATATAACAGGTTCTGCTTACTTCTGCGATTATTATGTGATTAAAATTCACTGGGATGAGGAAACAGTTATAAATGATAAGGAAACGGATATGGTTTATCTTACCGTGAGCCGATAACGTGGAGGAATATCAAATTGAAAAAAATAAAAAGACTGACAGTTATTTATTTTGCACTTGCTGCTATATTGGCGGTGATAGCTGTTACTTTTGCTGCATATACCAGACTTAGCAGTGCGAAACGTGTCGTCACTGTAAAAGGTACAGAACAACTTTTTACATCAGATGTATTGATGGAATATCAGCAGGATTCACAGATACAGACCAGAGTACTTTCCTTTGGAGAGGAAGAAAAAGTGTTTTCTATCACTGTCTCCAATCATCTGCAGGGTGATAAGACAAAGTATGATACCAAAAACATACCATATACATTAAAGGTTGAACTTCTGGATGCGGATGGTAAATCTGTTACAGATAGCAATGTTTATTCAATGTTGTCTGTAAATGGAACAAGTATGGCTTCAAATCCTGTTTCAATATCAGACCAGGTATTAAATGGCGTAGAAGCAAAGGATATTATGTATACGTTTCGTTTTGATTCAGAAATCATGAACTATCGTATTAAGATAACAGCAGAGACAACAAGAAGTGAATACAAATCCCTTGGACGCGTAATCTCTATTACAACCAATTCTGCCGCAACCGATTGGAGCGGAAGCTTTATAGATGCTGAGAAGACAGCAGTGGATGCCAATAAAGAATTAGGAATTATCAATTATAAGATTTCCGGACAGACAGAAGGAGATTATGTACTTAGCTGGGATTCTGCCAGGGTGGAGATTGACAAGTGGTGTCTTGAAAAAATGACATCAACAAAGCCAGCAAAGAATGATAACAATAATATTGAATCAGTGGAACTGCATCTTGGAGCAGAGAATACACCTAAGCAGTATCTTATTACTTTTTACCGTACCTATGCGGAGCAGGATCTTAATGAAGATTGGAATACAATAAGCAAATATATTAATTTCCAAAAGAAATAGAGAGGAAGTACAGAGACATGAGAAAATGTAAATACAGAAAAATACTTGCGGTGATACTGGCTGCCTCAATGACTTTTCAATACATGCCTTCTGTTGTAGCTGGTTCAGGAAAAAACAATGATATAATTTCACAGAATGATGAAACAACAGCTGTGGAGCAAGAGACAGAAAAACAACAGGAGTCTCAAGCTGGTGAAGAATCGCAGACTAATGTTTCCTCTGAAACAGAAAAACAACCACAGACAGAAGAACTAACAGAACAGGAGCCTCAGACAGAAATGAATCAGGCAAATAATGAGGCGGGTACTGATTTGCAGTCTTTGGTAGTTGATAATAAAGTGCAAATTAATAGTTCAGAGGATTTTATTAATTTATCTAATGAAGATGCAGTTAACTATGAGAATGCAGAAATCACAATTACACGTGGTGGAGATGTCGCATTTGATCTGACAAAAGCAATAAATGGAAAGACATTCAAGGGCTTTGGAGACAAAGATCATCCATTCAAGGGTACGATTAAGGTTACGAATCCAGAGAGTAATATTGAAATACCGGTAAATAATACATTCTTTAATTATCTGGATCAAAGTGCAATAATTGGTAATGGTTTATATCTGAAAGCAGGAGATAATATAACTACTCCTTTATTTGCAGCAAATTTTGTGAATACGTCTAAGAAGGACGAACAAGCAAGCTTATCCGTAATGATAGATGCAGCCACAGATACAAGTTCGAATGAACGTTATTCTTTTGGTGGTCTGATTGGAAATATGGCTGCAAATACTAAGCTGTCTTTGGCTGTAAATAATAAGATAACAGACAAAGGTCAGACAAAAGTCAGCGGAACAGAGAATCTGGGATTCTTCTGTAACACGATGGAAGCAGGCGCAGCTCTTACCATCGCATCGTATACAGGCGATACCGGTTATACAATATCAACAGTGAATGGTCATGCTGGAGGTCTGGTTGGCGAGATGAAAGGTAAAGCAGTGCTGACGATTACTTCTGAACTGACACTAGAAGGCAATGTACAGACAGCGGGCGAAACGTATGCAGCCGGTGGTCTGGTTGGAAAAGCAGACGCTCCGGAGATTACCTTAACTGAAAAAGTTACCTGCCAAGAAAACATATCAGCATCTGGTGATGATACCGCTGTCGGCGGATATATCGGAAATGCTGTTTTTAAGGAAACAAAGGCGTTGGATTTCAATAATCTGGGTGTTAAGGCCACTTTGAATGATGGTAGTCATACAGGTGGTCTGTTTGGTGTGCTGAATTATGACTATACAACAGGTGGTACATTGACATTGTCCAATGCCACCACAGTAGCCCCTGTTTTTCAGGGGTCTAACTGGCAGTCTGGTGGTCTGATAGGACAATATACAGCCAATTCATTAAAATCAACGCTTAGTATTCCGGCTTCTAAAGTAGCGATTACACATAATGGAAAAGCAACTTCTTTTGGTGGTGTGATTGGATTTATCGCTGCCGGAACAGATGATGGAAGCAAAATTGGAAGTGCTCTTGATGATGCAACAGCTGCCTATGTAGAAATAAATGATGCCGATGTTACTGTAGATGCAGAGAATTATACCAGTTCTAAAGATAGCGGATTTGGTGGTCTTGTTGCAGAGATGAGTGAGCAGGGACATTTTCTTTCTGTTTCCGGCAATGTAAGTATTAAATCTTCCAGTGTAGGCAGTAAGGTTTCTGGTATGGGCGGTATCCTTGGAAAAGTAACGAATGGTGTACTGCGCATCAGCGGAACTACGGATCTTTCAGGACTTACATTTATTAATACTGGAAAAAGTGTTGGTCAGATTGCAGGGGAAATAGATGGAACAATTGTATATGCGCTTGGCTCTGGCAATGATAACGGCAGTGGCGGCAATAACGAAGATGAAGGCTGGAAATTAATTCGTCCGGCATCATGCTCAGTAAGTGACCTTGGCTCATATGGAGAAGTCATTCGTCTGAATGGATCGAATCTGAAAGAAATAACTAAAGATGAAGAAACGGTTGATTCCGACTTCTCTGATACATTGGAGCTGATACATTATTATCCAGCTCTGCATCAGATTGTTATCTGCTATAATGCGTCAAATGCAGCATCGGGTCTGACGATAAATGATACTAGAGATTTTGTGGCACTTTCTATGATTATGCAGTGTGGAATAACCAGTGATCTTGGTGCATATTGCAATACTTATGGTGCGACGAAAAAACTTCTTGATAAAAATATTACAATCAGTGATAATCTGAAAAATCAGACAATAAACCTTTCTGGCACGGGATGTATGGGATTGCTTCGCGATAATGGAGCACAGAGATATAAAGGTACATTTGATGGAAATAACTGCACAATCCAGTTGGCTACAGGTGAGGCCTATGGTTATACGTCAGAGGAAGAAGCTGCTCAAAATACGGATGGAAAGAGTACAAGTTTTGGTATTGGTCAGATTTATAACCATTCTACGATAGGATTCATTTCTTATTGTAATGGTACAGTACAGAATCTGACTCTGGCCGGACATATATATTTCCACAATGTGAATAAAGGCGTAGAGGTGCAATGTGGTGCTGTTGCAGGACGTACAGATGTTGTGAAGGTGTCAAATGTCACAGTTGATACCGAGATTATCTACGGCGATGGTGCCGGTGGAGGCAGTCTGAGGACGATATATACAGGCGGATTTGTAGGACGTACCACAAAGGAAGGTGCAACGATATCATTCGAAAACTGCGTGATGAAAGGCAATATCGACAATACATCGAACTGCCATGAATTTGCCATGGGCGGATATATTGCGGAAATAAATGCCGATAATACGAAAGTTTCCTTTAAGGACTGTAAACTCAATGGGGCGAAGATTACCTTCAATCGTACTGTCAATTCCAACGATGCAAAGCTTGGAGGACTGATTGGAAGGATTGGTCCAAACAATAAGACACATACTGTTACTATTGAGAATCTTGAGATTACAGACAGTACAGTAGAGAGTAATGCAGAAACAAGCTGTGGCGGATTGTTTGGTTATCAGTGGCTGAATACTAATGTCGCTTTGAAGAATGTAACCGTGTCAGGTTCTAAAGTTTCTTCAAGAGCAATATTTGGAGGTCTTGTTTACCAAGCAACAGGTTACTGGAAGATTGGCAGTGATAGTAGTGAAAGCAGTGCAGGTATTACATTCAAGAAAACAGATAATACAGCGATTCAGTTTTTATATGGCGGATTATCTGGTTATCAGCGACTGAATACCAATGTCAAGTTGAAGAATATGATCGTGTCAGATTCTGGGATTTTTTCAGGTGCAATATTTGACAGACTTGTTTACAGTGCGATAAATCAATTGGAAAATACAGATAAAAATCAGTTTACCGGAAAAACAGATGCAGATACTCCATCTGCGTTGTTAATTGCGTCTACAGCTTCTGATAATGATTCAGTGAAGACCAGGGCTTATATCGAGATTCTTAAAGACGGACTGGATATTCAGGAAGATGCGGTTGAGGTTACTCTTACTGGCGGAGATTATTTTGATGATATTGCAGGAAAGACGAAATATGATGAAAATACATCTTCTGTCGTATCTATCGGTCTGACAGACCAGAATGCAGCGAGTGCAGTACTGATTGATCAGAGCGAATGCAATACATGGCACAACAGATGCAAGGTAAATAATAAAACAGATTATAAAAATCGACAAACCCGTTATTATTACAATGTAGATTATTACAGGAAAGAAGCAGGGGATACAGTAACCGAGATTAATACGCCGGGCAAGCTTCTTCTGTGGAGTCTGAATCGGTATACAGCACTTACAAGTAACCTTACTTCTTACTTTAAGACAGGTGGAAACATAACAGGAACCATTGATTTGTCTGGTGTTTCTTATTATCCGGTTGCAGGGTATGTGAATATTAATTACGCAACAATTACTTTTGATTACACGGATATGAATGGAAAGGAAGAAACACCTGAGAATAAGAAGTATGATGCTTTAGATTCGCAGCATTATCAGATGCACACCGGATTGTTCAGCAAGGTTACTGCACCAGCCAGTGGTTCTATTGCATTGTCTGTAACAGGACTGACTCTAAAGGGAACGGTGGGAGCATATGAGAAGGATGCTAAAGGACAGTCTGCGAAAGCGGGGGCATTAATATGTGATTACGTATCAGGAAGTGATTCCAACCGTAAGGTAACGTTAAATCTGTCTGGAATTATTCTTGATGGTATATATGTTGATACAGATGCGAAGAGTCCCCTTCTGATTAATTCAGTGACAAATTACAGTGCGGTCAATGTTTCTGATGTTACAATAGGAACTTATGCTGATACTATCATAAACCGTAAAGCAGCTTCAGCTTTGATTGGAGCGGTTGGTTCTAATAAAGCAAAGGAAATTACACTGGATTTCTCCGATATGGGATTAAATGGAAAGATAAGCGAATCTATTTTCAGCAATGCATCCTTTGTGACCAGCTTCCAGTATAGCGATGAGGTAAGTGGTGGTACCTATAACTTTGAAACCACGACTACACAGGTTACATATGGTGTAGAGATATCCAATGGCCACAATACTAATTCTAAGTACAACCGAAATTCCTATAATGCAGGGGAGGGAACTGGTCAGGTATGGTATCTGGATACCTTTGGACAGACAGAGGGTAATTGCTATGTTTCTGCAAATGGTGCAAGTAATACAATTACAGATTTTACTACGACAGAGTATCTGCCTTATATCGGGCACTATGAAGATGCACAGAATAAGTATTATGAGATTGATATCAACCAGCGAACCGTGTACATCGTAGATGGCTGTGGTACATATGGACATCCTTATCAGATTAGAACGGTTTACAGTACGACAGATGGGAAATCAATAGAAAATGCCAATAAGCTTTTCACTGGCGCAGATCAGCTTATTGCGATTATGAATCTGCTGGATGGAAAAGGAAGTGGTACGGTAGTTAGTATTGATCCTGTTACCCTTACGGCAAAATATAAAAATGTACAGGAACAGTCGGATATTCATACCAAAGATAACGCTGGTGGGGATAAAATATATATTAAGGCTGGTTTCACATGGTATCCGGCAGTCCGAAAGGAAAATGGACGTTATACAAGAGATACGTCATCGACGGAGTCTTACACGAATGACCAGATAATCTCATATCTTCGTAATGCTTATTATCAGATTGATGAGAATATTACACTGAATCTTAGCCAGTTTACCGGTATTGGAGGAAGTGGTACATTTAATGCATTCAGCGGTGTTATTATTGGAAATGCCGATGCAACGAAAGATAAGAAGATACCTACAATCACTCTGACAGGAACATCTAAAAACTCAGCAGTGGGTGGGCTAATCCGATATAGTCAGGGAAGTGTGGTAAAAGATTTAAAGATTGAGATGCAGGATGCCATCATTAATAAAACCTCAACGGATACAGATATCTTTTTTGGAGGTGCCATTGGCTATGTGATTGGTGGAGATAATATCATTGACAATGTATCAGTTTCCATTGTAGAAGGTAAACTTACGATTGATGGTGGAGAACTGGTTCCGGTAGGAGGCTGTGTCGGTCTGGTCGGTGGTGATGACTGCTTAAAAGGCGGCGGTGTTATTTTCCGAAATATGACTGGAAATAGTAGACTGGAAAAGGTAAGTGATGGTAAAAAAACTGTAAATATAACATTAGAAGTGGATGCAGGAAATACATATTATTACTGGAATCCGTATGTGGGACGTGTGCTGGATGGATATGCATGCGCAGAATGTGAGATTGATAATACGGATAAAAACTATAAGATTTCAAAAATGGATAAAGATGAAAAGCTCTTTATAACTGGAATCAGTGAGCAAGCGAGTGGCTATACAGTTTACGACAAGAGTCAGATTACAATCGATTCAGCTCAGGATTTCTGGGTATTATCTGCTTTGGTGAATTCTGGATTTGGAGCCAAGGCTACCAATGGATATTATGAAAAACCTGAAGTAAACCTGACAAATTCTGAAAAAGCAGTCAGCGATGCTTATTATTATGGACACGTACGAAGTGGAAGCTACAATAGCATAGGAACTAATGAGTGTGATGCTATGGATGATGAATGGGATTTCTGGGGTGGAAAATTATATTCAGGAAATACGGTGACGGATCACCGATTACCTTCAAAATCATATTTGGCAGTAAATTATATAAAGGCAGCAGATGGAACGACTGCTCCAAATTATGAACTTGCATCTTACATTACCTATGACAAGGAGTATCGTACTTTACAGATTAATAAGCCTAATAATAGTACTAATGGAAGTTACGATTATAATCTTACTATTTATGGCAATGGCTTCCGTGGCATTGGACAGGGGTATGAGCATAATGGAGCTACTACGACATATGCACCTACAAAACTGAGATCTCTTCGTTTGGGAGATCGAAATTCTAAGGTTGCTTTGGAAGGAAACAAGGCTTCTGTTTCTTATGAGAGATTAATTTATGAATATGATAATGATAAGTATTTTGTAAGACAGGCAGGGTTGTTCCCACAGCTTTACGGTCATAGTCTGACAGAAAATTATACTGTGCAGAATCTGACGGTGAAAGGAACTGTTCAATCTAATGTAGAGAGAACGAGCACAAGAGAAACTTCTGAAAATGGTACTTATTTTGGAGTAATCTTTGCAAATGCAGGATATTCTTCAGCAAAACAGATAACATTCAAGAATGTGAATATTGGAGATGGTTCATTGCTTAGTGGCAGTGAGTATGCAGGAGGAATCTATGCCTGTGATCAGTGGACTCATACTGGATTGAATTATTACAATTGTGCTGTAGATGGATTAAGGATTGAAAAAGCCAGATGGGCAGGTGGATTTTCAGGACTTCTGGAGAATGAAAAAGTTGCTATTACGGTTAATACTGAGAATGCTGGTAGGAATACTATCAATAACATTGTAATTAAGACAAGAGATACATCAACTGGCAGAACTAAAGAAAATACGGATTTACAAGGCATAAGATATGCAGGTGGACTATTTGGACAGGTGAAAAGTGCATCGTTAACAGTAACTGGAGTGGATGTGACAGATAGCAGTATTTTGCCATATAGCTGTAAAGAAGATGAAAATAATGTTAGTCAATCTTATTCAGGCGGAATAGTCGGAAAAACAGAACGTGTTATGACTGTAAGTGATATCACTATCAGTAGATTTAGATCTCTTTGCAATGGTTATATAGGAGGTATCTCAGGAGGAAACAGCAGTGGCGGGTTTAATGTAAGTAATGTCACTGTTTCTGGTTGCAAACTGGTTACGAAAAAGACTGCTGGTGGTGCAGGTGCATTGTCTGGCTATATTAATACAAGTCTTAACGGATTTAATGTAAAAAGTGAAAATAATCTGATTGGTTTTCTGATTGAAAACAAGAATTGTGATACGGATGCATCTATTGTAAAAGAAAATGATGAGATTAAGTTAGAAAAGTTATCTTCAGAAAATGTTGGACTAAGGTATGATTCACAATCGAATACTGCCAGTAAATATTACTATACATATAATACAATAAAAGACATGCCTGAGATTGTAGATACCAGAATCGGTATCTGGGTTGGTGCTAGAGAAAAAAACAACAACAATACCGTAAAAATAGTGGCAGCCTCAAGAACAGGTGACTATTCTCCAATCTGTAATGTTGGTTGGAATGGCATGACAGCTAACAGCTATGTCATCTACGCAGACTATCAGGGAAAAGCCGATTCAGCAGAAAAGGTAAATATTTCACCAGATACTGGTCTGACCATGGGAGAAAGCAATCTGACCGGTGATGGTGCAGCACTGAAGGATAATAAAGCACTGTCAAAGACAATTGTTTCTGATTCATTGGCTGGAAATAAGATGACAGCCTACCATGGTGGAACAGCAGCGAATGATCTGAATGATATTATGAAATTATTTAAGGACCAAACTGCGTATGACAACCGAATTACCACCTACAAGACAGAGGAAAAGGATGCTGATTATTCAAAAGTAACAGATAATGTAGACATTCCAATCATGGTACTCCAGATGGATTCGTCAGATGATATTATGACGATGGTGAATAACTATGTTTCTGTTTTAACGAACATGAAGCAGGATAAGACAACACGTTATGCGTCAGTTACTCCGACAACTTATGCATATAAGAACGGAAGCTGGAGCAAGGCAGATAGTCAGTCTATGTCTGTTACTGCTTCGAAGCAGTTAAAGATTAATTCTGGTAAATATGATAATACCAGAAACCAGATTACAATTCTGGATGTTGCATATACAAGTCCGGTTGATACCAATCAGGCATATCATTTATATATTCCTGTTCTGGTAAAGAAGGTAATAACGGTTTCATTTGCAGTAAAAATGGCGAATGGAGCATCTGGCTATGAATCAGCATATCAGGGAAAAGATGCTGTTCTGGCAATTTTTGGTGAAAATCTGACAGCAGATCTTTTATTTACCTATACATGGACAGTAGGCGAGTGGAAAAATGCGCTGGAAAACGGAGATTCGCTTTTGTGGTCTTTCAGCAAGAAATTAAATCTGGCGAATACGGCACCATTGAATGACAAGAATACGCATTTGACGCTGGTAGACAGAAATACTCATGGAAATCAGCAGTCGTACTATCAGTTTGATGGAACTAAGATACAGGAAGAGAATGGACTAAAAACACTTAATCTGCAAACTGTTATGACACAGAAAACAGACAGTGGAACTGAATATCAGGGGACCTATCTTTGTGACCTGCTGGATCTGACGGCAAGTGCAGGAACAACAGATAATCCTGGAAAGTTTAAGAAACTGAGTTCTAAAGAAGGCGCAAGTGTCAGGGTATGGAATAAAGAAACTAAGGAATATGAATATTATGCACTGAAGGCAGATGATGATTCGAAGGACACAGAATATTTCAATATTAGTTTGAATACATCTCAGAATGACAATGAGGATTTGACGGTAACAGAAAAGTATTATCTTGTCATGAATTGTACAGAAGGAAATGGTATGTACAATGAAACGCTTGCGTTAAATGTAATTACTGATGGTGAGATTCCAGCACATTATGAGACATCACAAAACCCGAATGCAGTATACGTTCTGGGAGACTTTTATAAGAATGAAAACCTTGCATTGGTATCAACAAGTGAAGTTGCAGCTACAAATCCTAGTGCTGCCAATGCACAGCTCATGAAGTCAGGAGAGAATGATTCTATTTCTGTAAAAGTTACATCTGATGTTAAGGCAGCAGCAGATGCAGAAACATTCAGTAAGTATGTGAATTCCCGTGCAGTTTATTATCGGTACGAAGTACAGATGGTGGATGAAAAAAGTACACCGGTAGATATTCAGGGAAATATATCTGTACCATCTCTGAAAATAGGAGAAGAGACAGTAAACAGAGTAGATGACCTTAGCACCTGCGAAGAGGGATTCACAGTAGTGACAAGTGGAAGCACATGCTATATTACAATAAAGGCGCCTGGAAGCAGATATATAGGTAGTGATATGGAGGTCGGTCTTGCTTTTGACTATTCTGATTCTGCGTCACTGCGTTCACAGTTCCCACTTAGAGAAAGTGGTATGAATAACGGTGTTCAGTTTAAAGTAAGTTCTTCTATGGCTTATCAGATGGACAGCCTTGACAGCAGTAATATGAGTGAAAAGAAGGAGGCTGAGAATAAGCTCTATTATAGAGATGAAACAACAAGTTCTACAATAAGCTACGATTCTTACAACATCACCAGCACGGACGGTAATACAAGCCAGCTTGGCTTAAATGGCAGGGAGACGAACGATAAAGCGATGCAGATTAAAACAAGAGCATTCTTCACGGCAGGTCTGTCCGGAGCCAACCAAACCAACCAGGAAAATGCCAGATATCCATACTATCTTGAAGGAACACTTCGCTTGAGCAAGAAAACGGAGCAGGTCAAAGAAAATGGTATTGGAAAGACATATGAACCGGTGGATATTGGAAACTACTTGTCTGAATTTGCAATACAATCTGATAACAACGCTATAACGACAGAAAGTGATGGATTAGGGCTTCAGAATGATAATGACGTTCAGGTATATAAGTTCCGGATTCAACTTTCAGAGAATCAGGTAAAGAATTTGCAAATTAATCCGATTCTGGTTAACATTAACTTTAATGCGAAAACAGGAAGCGGATTGGAAGCTGTAGATGGAAGCCAGTATGCAAATTATAAGGTGGAACTGTCAGCAGAACTGAAAAATAAGAATTTAGGTTCTCTGACCAATATACAATCTGATTATATCATTTACACAAATGCAAAAATTTATCTGGAAATCATTGGAAACCAGTAAAAATAACTTATTAATTAGTGATATTTTCTGAGCAGTACTGCATTGCAAAATCAATAAATAACTGGGCACTGTGGCTCAAGAATTTCCCCTTCTTCCATACGATTCCGATGTTTACATCGATCGGTGGTTCAAGGGGAATTCCTTTATATTGCTTGAAACGAGGCAGCATATCTGAGAAGAGGAAACAGCCGCATCTGCCGTTGTCAATGAATTTCAGGGTTGTATATAACTGGCTGCTTCGCATAATAATTCTCGGATTAATCTTTAACTGGTCAAATCTGTTTTTCAAAAGTTCATTCTGCACAGAATCCACATTAAACATAAGCAGATTCTCATCTCTAAAATCTTCAATAGTCATACATTTTTTCTTAGCCATAGGGTGCTTCTTGGAAACAACATACATAAGCTGTTCCTTGGCAAGAACGCAGCTTTCAAATTTGTCTATATTAAACTGTTCCATATTAACAATTGCAAGGTCGAGCTTTTCGTCCTGAACAAGATTACATGCACGCACAGAGCCGAACTCATCTAATTCTGTCTGGATATCAGGATAGTTCTGTTCAAATGCATTAAGTACCTCAGGGAAAAAGATGGTACTGAACATAGGCGGTATTCCTATCTTAAGAACCGGAACACGGTTCCCTAATTCTAAGAATTCATTCTGAATGTCTGTACTGTGTTTCAGCAAGTCTTTAGCTTTTTCATAAAATGTCTCTCCGGCACTTGTAAGTTCGAGGTGATTTCCATTTCTTGTAAACAGAATAATATTAAATTCAGCTTCGAGGTCTTTAATAGCAATCGAGATTGTAGGCTGCGTCACGAAAAGCTCTTCAGCGGCTTTGGTTATGCTGTGTGTGCGGCATGCGGTGCAGAAATATTTTAACTGGTTAAGTGTCATAACACATTTCCTCCTGTAAAATCCTGTGAAAATCAGAGCATTTAAAAATGTTCTATACACACATTTTACCATAAAAAAATTTTATTGAAACATAAAAATCGTTAAATTGTTTTTTTATAAGAACAGACTTATACTTTAGTTACATTAAAGATGAGTCCGGACAGAAAGTTAGTAAATAATGTATGAAAGGGGGAACGTTATGTCTCAAACCACAATAACATTACTGTTTTTATTGTTTGCTGTAGTCAGTTTCATACTTGAGAAGATTCCGCTTAGTCTTACAGCTACAATAGTTGCACTTGGTCTGAACCTTACCAATGTTCTTACGGTAAAGGAAACATTTGCAGGATATGTAAACAGCAATGTAATACTGTGTGTCGGAATGTTCGTAGTCGGACAGGCACTATTTGAAACGGGCATGGCTAATAAAATCGGAGGTATTGTTACTAAATTTGCCAAGTCTGAAAAGATACTTATAATTGCGATAATGTTAATCGTAGGAATTATGTCAGGGTTCCTTTCTAATACAGGAACAGCTGCAGTACTTATCCCTGTTGTCTGTGGAATAGCAGATGAATCAGGATATTCAAGAAGCCGCCTGTTAATGCCGCTGGTATTCGCAGCAGCACTTGGAGGAAATCTTTCAATAATAGGAGCACCGGGAAATCTTATGGGTGTAAATGCTCTTGAAGAATTAGGACTTTCAACAAGCTTCTTCATGTATGCACCGATTGGAATACCAATGCTTATATGCGGAATTATCTATTTCGTTGTAATAGGATGCAGGCTTCTTCCAGATAACAAGGTTATCACGGAGGATACACCGGAGCAGACAAGAGATTTCAGTAATGTTCCAAAATGGAAACAGTCAATGTCACTTATCGTGTTAATTCTTGTTATTCTTGCCATGATATTTGAGGACAAGATAGGAATTAAGATACAGGTTTCAGCATGTCTCGGAGCAGTAATACTTGTGCTCACGGGTGTTATATCTGAGAAGGAAGCGCTGAAGTCAATTGATTTAAAAGTTGTGCTGTTATTCGGTGGTTCACTTGCACTTGCAAGCGCTCTTGAAAAAACAGGAGCAGGAACACTTATAGCAGATAAGATAGTTGGAATTATGGGATCTAATCCAAGTCCTACAGTTCTTCTGCTTGTGATATTCGTAGTCACATGTGTACTTACGAACTTCATGTCCAATACAGCAACAACAGCGCTTATGGTTCCAATTGCCGTATCACTGGCAGAGAGCCTTAACGCAGATCCAAGAGCAGTAGTAATTGCTACAGTTATTGCAGGATCATGTGCATATGCAACACCAATTGGAATGCCGGCTAACACAATGGTAGTTGGTGTTGGCGGATATAAGTTCAAGGATTATGTAAAATCCGGACTTCCGCTTATACTCGTATCATTTGTGTTGTGTATGATTTTGTTACCAATATTATATCCGTTCTATCCATAGGATATGGCGGGATTTTGCAAAACAATGTATTTATACAAGGAGGCTAAATCCTCTGCTCCTGCAAGGGCAGTCGCATTTTGCTTCGCAAAACAAGGAGGATTAATATGAACAAAGAAGAGAGCGTAAAGCTGATGACAGACAAGATGGCTAAGTTTGTTGGCCATATCGGTAAGAAGTTACCAGATGATGTAATTGCAAAGCTTGAGGAGCTTGCAGCACAGGAAACAGCACCACTTCCTAAGGTATTATATGAGACAATGACTAAGAATCAGGGACTTGCAGTATCACTTGACAGACCTAGCTGTCAGGATACAGGTGTATTACAGTTCTGGGTTAAATGCGGAACTAACTTCCCACTTATTAATGAACTTGAGGACTTGTTAAAGGAAGCTGTTGTACAGGCAACATTTGCAACACCATTAAGACATAACTCTGTTGAAACATTTGACGAGTACAACACTAAGAGAAATGTTGGTAAGGGAACTCCAACAGTATTCTG
Source organism: Eubacteriales bacterium (assembly GCA_030537195.1). Lineage (GTDB taxonomy): Bacteria > Bacillota > Clostridia > Lachnospirales > Lachnospiraceae > Lachnospira. The sequence continues at coordinate 76,595 of JAUNOK010000009.1, forward strand.
GGATATCGTACCTAATGACGACCACTGCGAGATATATTCATACATGGCAGGCGGCGGCTGTACACTTCCAGGTAAGGCAATGGTTCTTATGCCAGGTGCAGGTTACGAGGGAATTACAGATTTCGTACTTGACCAGATGACAAGCTATGGACTTAATGCATGTCCTCCGCTTCTTGTAGGAGTAGGCGTTGCAACATCAGTTGAGACAGCAGCACTTCTTTCTAAGAAGGCACTTATGAGACCAATCGGCTCACATAATGACAATGCAAATGCAGCTAAGATGGAGAAGTTACTTGAAGACGGAATCAATGCTATCGGACTTGGACCTCAGGGTATGGGCGGTAAATTCTCTGTTATGGGAGTTAATATTGAGAATACAGCAAGACACCCATCAACAATCGGTGTAGCTGTCAATGTAGGCTGCTGGTCACACAGAAGAGGTCATGTAATATTTGACAAAGACTTAAATGCAGTATGTGATACACATTCAACAATAGACCTGAACGCATAGGAGGATTAGAAAATGGTAGAAATCAGAGGCGATAAAAAGGTTCTTGTTACACCAGTAAGTGCAGAGGACTTAAAGGATATTAAGATTGGCGACATTGTATGGCTTGACGGAGATTTAATGACATGCCGTGATGTTGCACACAGAAGACTTGTAGAATATGGCAGAGAGCTTCCTTATAATATTAAGGACAAGGCAATATTCCATGCAGGTCCTATCGTAAGAAAGATTGAAGGAACAGAGAATGATTATGAGATGGTATCTGTAGGACCAACAACATCAATGCGTATGGAGAAATTCGAATATGAATTCACTAAGCAGACTGGTGTAAGAGTAATTGTAGGAAAAGGCGGAATGGGTCCTAATACAGAGAGAGCTTGTAAGGAATTTGGCGCTATCCACTGTGTATTCCCTGCCGGCTGTGCTGTAGTAGCAGCAACAGAGGTTGAAAGAATTGCAGAGCATCACTGGGATGAGCTTGGTATGCCAGAGACATTATGGTGCTGTAAGGTTAAGGAATTCGGTCCTCTTATAGTATCAATAGACGCAAATGGCGATAACCTTTTTGAACAGAATAAGGTTGTATTCAACGAAAGAAAAGAAGAAGCCAAGAAGGCAATATATCCTAATGTCAAATTCATAAAATAAATATACATAAAAACAGGGGCGGCAGACCAATCTGGTCTGTCGCCCCAACTCCTTTATATGTATTATCTTATACCAAAGATAAGGTAAAGCAGATTGTAGTTGTAGAACATTACTGCTGCAACAAGTGAAACAGTAGACATAATCTTGATAAGGATATCAAGAGATGGTCCTACAGTATCCTTTAATGGATCACCTACAGTATCACCAACAACGGCTGCGTCATGTGCTGGAGAGCCTTTGCCCTGTCCTTCAATAGCACCTGATTCGATGTACTTCTTACCGTTATCCCATGCACCACCAGCGTTACCTGTGAAGATAGCAAGCATGATAGCTGAAAGAGTAGCACCGATAAGAAGACCGCCTACGAAGTAAGGTCCGAAAAGGAATCCGGCAATTACAGGGAAAATGATTGAGATAATGGCTGGCATACGCATTTCCTTTAATGCCCCCTGAGAAGATATCTCAATACATGTCTTGTAGTCTGGTTTAGCCTTTCCTTCAAGGATACCAGGGATGTCTCTGAACTGTCTTCTTACTTCTTCAACCATCTTACGGGCAGCATTGGCAACGGCTTCAATAAGCATACCTGAGAACAGATATGGAAGAGCACCACCAACTAAAGCACCAGCAAGAATAAGTGGGTTAGTGAAGTTAAGGTCGAGGCTGCTTCCCTCTGGCTGGAATGCGTAAAGGAAACTAACCATAAGTGAAAGTGCTGCGAGTGAAGCTGAACCGATAGCGAAGCCTTTACCGATGGCAGCAGTTGTGTTACCAACTGAATCAAGCTTATCAGTAATCTCTCTTACTTCAGGTTCAAGCTCTGACATCTCTGCAATACCGCCGGCATTATCAGAGATTGGTCCATAAGTATCAACAGAAACAGTAGCTGATACGAATGAGAGCATACCTACGGCAGCCATGGCAATACCAAACATGCCTGAAACTGCGTATGAAACATAAGTTGTAATACCTAAAACAATAAGTGGATACATACAAGATTTCATACCAACTGAAAGACCCTGTGTAATAGTTAAAGCTGCACCTTCCTTAGAAGCCTGTGCAATTGTCTGTGTTGGTTTGTAATCATAGCTTGTATAGTATTCTGCGATACCACCGATGATAACACCACTTACTACGCCAAGTGAAGCAGCAATCCAAGGTGATATGAAACCAATGTTAAATCCTGCAACCTTAAGAATCTCTGTATTCTCGCCATTGAATAACAGATATGTAGCAACGAATCCGCCGATGATTGTAATTCCGGCAGCGCTCCATGTTGATATGTTAAGATCTCTGTGAGGATTGTCAGAACCCTTCTTTAAGAGAACATATGCGATACCAAGAATAGATGCGATAAGTCCGATTGCAGCAAATACAAGTGGGAAATACATCATCTTAGAGAGCATAGTGTCTGAAACTTCAAGGTTATTAGCTACATTTGAAAGGTAAAGACTTACTGCAAGAATAATTGCTGAAGATATAGCTCCAACAAATGATTCAAGAAGGTCAGAACCAAGTCCGGCAACATCACCTACATTATCACCAACATTATCTGCGATAGTAGCAGGATTTCTTGGATCATCTTCAGGAATATGTGCCTCTGTCTTACCAACAAGGTCAGCTCCCATATCTGCTGCCTTAGTATATATACCGCCGCCGACACGGTTAAACATAGCAACAATAGAGCAGCCAAGTGCGTAGCATGAAAGACATTGTGTGAATACATGACCACCACGGAGTGCCTCAATATCAAGCATGTTAAGACCGAATCCAAATATGATATATACAAGGAAAAGTCCTAAAAGTGCGAAACCGCCAACGCACAGACCCATAACTGAGCCACCCTTTAAAGCTACCTTAAGTGTTGAACCAATGTTCTTAGTGTTGCGGGCTGTATTAGAAACTCTTACGTTAGCGTAAGTAGCAATCTTCATACCTACCCAGCCAGCTGATGCACTCATGATAACACCAATCATGAAACATACAGATGGCTCCCAGCTAAATACTCCGTACTGTACAGTGAATATAGCTGCAAATACTACTGCAATAATAACAACTACTACAGTAATAATTTTGTACTCGTATGTAATAAATGCGTTAGCACCAACTCTGATGGCTGCTGCAATTTCTTTCATACGGTCTGTTCCTTCATCGAGTTTCTTAACACCGATGAAGTTGAATGCTGCATAACCGAGCGCGAGCAGGGCTGCAACAATGACTAGAATTAATAAAGCTTCCATGTTTTTTCTCCTCGTTAAAAATTATGTCCGTTACGCGTGCTTATAGAGATAATAAATGTGGCGTCATATATTATCTTGCTTTAAAACACCAACTTGTTAAAGTTTACTAAAAAATACGATAAAAGTCAAATTGATTTATGCAAATTTACCATGTTAATATTTTGACATATATGTTTGGAAAAATATTCATATAATTGCGTAATCAAAGGTGATAAGTTATAATTATTTTCTGTTAATAACAGACAATATAAAGATTAGATGAAAGGATAATTTACCCTATGAAAACTAAATTAAGAAAATTTATGCAGCAGATTGCATCATATGTTGAGATTGTTTTAGCTGCATTTTTACTCATAGTTATAATATTCTTAGCAGGAAAGTTTATTGCAGAGAGTGTGTGCGGAATCGGTTACGAGAATGCGACTCTGGAATATTTCCTTGAACAGGTTATGACACTGGCAATCGGAGTCGAGTTTGTAAAGATGTTATGTACACATACTCCAGGAACAGTTATTGAAGTTCTTATATTTGCAATTTCAAGACAGATGATAGCAGGTCATGTATCGGGATTTGAAGCTTTTGCAGGTGTGGCTGCTATTGCGGGATTATTTGCAACTCATAAGTATCTTTATAGCAGAACATTTGGGGATGAAGATAAAGAAGAAAAAGAAGATAAGCAGGAAGAAAAGGAAGTCTAAAAATGTATAGTTCATTTTCTAAGCGGTTCAGTCAGATTAAACCTTATGATGATTATAATGTTATAGATGTGCCATGGCATGAGGCTATGGTGGCAGGTAATGGAAGACTTGGCGTGCTTGAATCATGTGCACCTGTGGAGGACAGCCTTATATATCAGAATGTTGAATTGGTTATGCCGTCAGAAGAGCCAAGACATGTGCCATATGAGGTTACATCACAGTTAGATGAAGCAAGACAGTCGGTTATTAATTTTGATGATACATGGAATATCCATGACAGAAAAAGAACGAATATGTACTGTTATCATCCGGCACATATGGTAAGACTGACGCTTAAAGGAGAGCCGGATATTAAAGAAAAGCCGGATATCTCTGATTACAGAAGATGGACAGATTATAAAACAGGTACAATTAATACTACATTTAAAGCAGATGGAGCTTCTGTTTCAAGAAGTACATATGTATCGCGAAAACAGAATGTAATTATAACTAAGATGACATCTGAAAAGGCGGTTGATGTGTCTGTATCAATAGATGATTTTGAATCTATGCCTAAGTTCGGAGTCCAGAAGAATAATGTTCCTGCACCTGAGCGCAATATGCTGTACTCAAGATTTGTGAAAGGTGACATAATAGGCACAGTTGTGCATTATCCTGAATATGAGGGAAGTGAACTTGCAAAGGGTGGATTTGCGGGAGTTACAAGAATACTGACTGATGGTGATATGAGTGTTTCATCAAGACATAAGGACAGCCGTGCATACACATGCGTTGATGAGACTGCACCTGTTATTAACATTTCGCATGCGCAAATCATTACGCTTGTTACTTATACTGACTGGACAGATAATTTAGGAAAATATTGTGAATTCACCAATAAGGTTAAGAATGAAGATACATTTGCATTAGTAGACAAATGTATTAACAAAGTCAATGGCATTGATATCACAGAAGAACCTGTAAGCCTGAAAGATAAGAATATAGAGCTTAAGCTTGACGGAGGATATTTCGGAGGGTTTGCTAATGAAGAATTACTTGATTTACAGAAGAATGAATATGATATTATGCCTCATCTGCTGGAAAGATTATATTACAACGGTCTGTACGGAATGCAGGCGTGCGCAGGAATGACAGCACCGAGACTTAGTGGAATGTGGGTTGGTGAATGGAATCTGTTGTGGAGAAGTGCGTATACAATGGACGCTAATGTTAATATTCAGGTTTCGGGAATGAACAGCGCAGGGCTTTATGAAGCAGGCGTTGGTTATATGTGGTTTATTCTTCGCCAGATACCTGACTGGGTTAATAATGCGGCAATGGTATATGGAATGAAGGATGCTGTGCTGATTCCGGTTAATACTGACGGTCACAGGGCAATGATGGTTGAGTACGATATTAATTATCCATTCCAGTACTGGAATGCCGGTGCCGGATGGATGCTTATTCCTATATATGAATTCTTACAGACTTACGGTGACGCAGTGATAACAACTGATGATGAGGTTCTTATTAAAATGTATGGCAAAGATACATTTGACATAAGAAAAGATGTATATGAGCCTCTTCTTAAGAAGACTTATAATTTCTGGAAACAGATTGGAAATCCTGAGTATTACACAGATTCAGATGGTAATGCAAGGTATGAGAAGGGTAAATCCAGCCTTAATGAGGGCGAGCATTATCTTATTATTCCGTCATTTTCACCAGAGAATAAGCCTTTGGGGTATCATAGTGCGATTACAGCCAATGCCGCAATGGATATATCTGCGGCTAAAGATGTAATTAATATGTATATTGAGATGATTAATAAAGAGATTGCTGATGAGGATAAGACTGTTGCAAAACAGGCTGTATCAGAGGCGGAAGCACTCTTAAGAATGTTGCCTGATTTTATGTATGATGAGTCGGGTGCAGTTAAGGAATGGTCTATGAAGGAGTACGGCGAGAATAATGCTCACAGGCATATAAGTCACCTTTATCCGGCATGGCCGACATTACAGACCCAGCATGACAGTAAGTTAGCGGGTGCATGCAGACAGGCAATTATTAACAGAAACCGTGAGAATAAGGGAAAAGACGATACCGCTTCACACGGCTGGATACATAAAGCGTTAGTAGAGGCGCGTCTTAAAAATGCAGATGCTGTATATGATACGCTTAATCTGCTTGTACACAGCGACATATTCTACACAACTTTATTTACAGACCACAATACTGACAGGAGCAAAGGTGTGTACTGTACTGATACCGCATTTGGACTGGTTGGAATTATTAATGAGATGCTTGTATATTCGGATGAACATACAATAGAGCTGCTTCCGGCATGGTCAGACAAGCTTGGAAGCGGTATGGTTAAGGGACTTCGTACAAGATGCGGAATAACTATTGATGAACTTAAGTGGGATATTGATAAAAAGAAAGTGTATGTAAGTCTTGACTGGGATAAGGCAGACAATATTAACATAGTATGCAGAAATTACGAGATTGAAGAAATCGGACATGAGAGGCAGAATAATATATGACAACTACAACTTTATGTTATATAGAGCAGGATGGAAAGTATCTTATGCTTCACAGAGTAAAGAAGCAGCATGATATCAACGAAGGCAAATGGATTGGAGTAGGCGGACATGCTGAGAATCAGGAGACTCCTGAGGAGTGTCTTGTGCGTGAGGTAAAGGAAGAAACAGGTCTTACGCTTATATCATACAGATTCCGCGGACTTGTAACATTTATAAGTAATGAATGTGAACCGGAGCTTATGTGTGTATTCACGGCAGACGGATTTACAGGTGAGCTTATTGAATGTGACGAGGGCGAACTCGCCTGGGTTGACAAGAGAAAAGTTCCTGAACTTCCGACATGGGAGGGTGACAGGGTATTTCTTGAACTTCTTCTTTCGGGTGAGAAGAGATTTTTCTCGATAAAGCTTAAGTATGAGGGCGATAAACTTGTGGAAAAACAGGTTAATCTGTATTAGAATACAGGTTTGGATATATTGAACAGATGGAGTAATTTAGCAGTAATGGACAGCAGTAGAGACAGCAATAAGAGTATTAATAAGAAAAGTGATAAGAAAAATGTTATCAGCAAAGCACTCGTATGTGCATTTCCACATACTATCCCGATTCTGGCAGGCTTTCTGTTTCTGGGAATGGCATATGGAATATACATGAATGTATCGGGATTCAGTTTTGTGTATCCGATGATTATGAGTGTGGTTATATTTGGCGGAAGTCTTGAATTCGTTACAGTAAGCATGTTGTTATCAGCATTTGCACCAATACAGACACTTCTTATGGCATTCATGATTCAGGCAAGGCACCTGTTTTATGGAATAGCCATGCTTGACAAGTTCAAGAACATGGGCTGGAAGAAATTCTATCTCATATATGCAATGTGTGATGAGACCTTCAGTGTGAATTATTCAGCAGAGATTCCGGAAGATGTTGACCGCGGCTGGTTTTATTTCTGGGTGACTTTGTTTAACCAGATATACTGGGTTGGAGGCGCTACTTTTGGCGGACTGCTTGGCAATCTCATAACATTTGACACAAAGGGACTGGATTTCGTGATGACTGCGATGTTTGTAGTCATATTCATGGAGCAGTGGTCGAAAGAGAAGAATCACATGAGTGAGCTTATCGGCATGATTGCAAGCGTTGCCTGCCTGCTGATATTCGGAGCAGACAATTTCCTGATACCAACTATGGTTGTGATTGTTGTTATGCTTACGATGTTAAGAAAATATGATGAGAAAAGGGCTTTGAAAGAGTCCGGAAATGACACGATAAAAGAAGATTTGAAGGAGGACGCGGTACAATGACGATAACACAGCAGATAATTACAATTGCCATGTGTACTCTTGGTACTATGGCGACGCGTTTTCTTCCATTTATGATATTTAATGAAAAGAGGACAACGCCGAAGTACATAACTTATCTGGGAAAGGTTCTTCCCGGAGCGATATTCTCAATGCTTATTGTATACTGCCTTAAGAATGTTAATGTGACAAGCTACAGCTATGGTCTGCCGGAACTGATTGCAATTATTGTGACGGTTCTTCTTCATAAATGGAAAAAGCAGATGCTTGTCTCTATCGCAGGCGGAACGATATGTTATATGCTGCTTGTGCAGCTGGTTTTCAGATGATTTCAGGCAAGTATATGATTGGAATATAGGAGTTGGAGGTTTAGATATGGATAAGAAATTATTAGTAGTTATTGATATGCAGAATGATTTCATTACAGGAGCATTAGGCAATAAAGAGTGTCAGGCAGTTGTGCCTGCAGTAGTAGATAAGGTTAAGAGTGCAGAAGGAAATGTTGATATTGTATACACACTCGATACCCACACGGAAGATTATATGAATACACAGGAGGGAAGAAATCTTCCAGTGAAGCATTGCATAAAGCCTGATAATGGCTGGAATCTGATACCTGAGCTTGAGGGAATCAAGGTGGTAAGAAGCTTTGAAAAGCCGACATTTGGCTCAATTGAACTTGCTGAATGGATTAAAGAGAATGGTTATACAGAGGTTGAGCTTGTCGGTGTATGCACTGATATCTGTGTTATCAGTAATGCCATGACAATCAAGGCTGTTAACCCCGAAGTGGTAATATCAGTTGATGCAAAATGCTGCGCTGGAGTTACACCTGAGTCGCATGCCAATGCACTGGCAGCAATGAAGGTCTGCCAGATACAGGTGGAAGAGTAGAGCTGGCAGGGTGAGCAAGCTGATGCGGGAGATTTTGCGGATTGGACGCTATGGCAGAGGAAATGTTGTAGAAAGTCCAAAATCTTAGTGAGAAAGTGACGAATTGGACCTTGGAGCGTTGGAAGAGTAAGTGGAAGTCCAAAACGACCGCGAGAAAGATGCAGATTGGACGCAGAGACAGATGAAAGGCTGCTGGAAGTCCAAAATGTTAGAGAGAAAGCGGCAAATTGGACCCCGGAGCGATGAAAGGTAAGTGAAAGTCCAAAACGACCGCAAGAAAGTGGAAGATTGGACTTCGAAGCAGTTGTAAGGCAGGCACAAGTCCAAAAGAGTTAAGCTGACACGGCAGTCGCATTACCTTGTTCCGAAAAATACAATTTTTAAATAACCTTATTGATTAATATCATCATATAGCAATAATCAATGCACCAAGATGATAGTTGATCAGGACAAAGGCGTCTGTGTTAATTCACGAAAGTGGATTGCACAGGCGCCTTTTTATTTGCAGGAAAGATTGATTGTGTCGGGTGGATATATGAGATGGAGAAAAGATTGGAGGCAGGGATATGGTTAATTACACATGTATGCAGAATGTAAAAATTATGGCAGGACAGGGTGTTCATAAGAATATGGGCGAGGCGTTAAAAGAGGCAGGTTATAAGAAAGCATTTGTTGTATATGACAATGGCGTTAAGGCTGCTGGAATTATTGGAAAAGTGCTGGAAAGCTTAGATGAAGCTGGAATCAGTTATACAGAATTTGACAAGGTGCTTCCTGATCCTCCTGCAAATGTGGTTGATGAAGGCGGAAAACTTTGCAGGGAACAAGGATGTGACTGTGTAATAGGAATTGGAGGAGGAAGTGCCATAGACACAGCTAAAGGTATTAATATTCTCCGTGTTAATGGTGGAAGCATATTGGAATATGCCAATCCGGACAAAGAAATGAAGAAGTCGTCAGGACTTATGAGTGTTCCTACAACATCAGGAACCGGTTCGGAATTATCCAATGGACTTATCATATCGGATACAGAAAAGAATATTAAAGTTGCAATTCTTGTTGTTAATGGCATGAGTGAATTTGCGGTTATTGATCCGGAGTTTTCAGCAGGAATGCCTAAGGGGCTGACAATAATGACCGGACTTGATGTATTTTCACATGCGGCAGAAGGATATACAACAATACTTGCTAATCCAATGACAGATATGATTACAAAGGCAATTATGGAAAATGTTGTAAAGTATCTTCCAAAGGCAGTTGAGAACGGAGCTGATATGGAGGCAAGAGAAAAGATGCATATGGCAGCATCATTAGGAGGCTGGATGTTAGCTAATTCAAGTGCACATGTCGGACATTCACTTGCACATATAATTGGCGGCATGTATCACATTCCGCATGGAGCCTGTTGTGCATATTCACTGCCTGTTGTGTTAGAAGCAGTAAGTGAAACACTTCCGGACAAAGTAAAAGATATTGGAACAATTCTTGGTGTTTCATATGACGGAACAGAAAGTGCTGGGGAGATAGGAATTAAAGCAGCAGAGGCTTATAAAAAATTTGCATATGAAACAGTGGGTGTTAAGAAGATAACAGATTATGTGAGTGATGAAACTGATATAAAGCTGCTTGCTGAAAGAGTTGTTAATGAACCGCTTGCAGGTCTGTCACCTGTTAAGATAACTGAGGAACTGGCAGGCAATATGATAAAGAAAATATTTTCATAAATGTAGAAAGGAAATGGTTGTTATGGCAGATAGAATAGCAGAACATCCAATACTGGGGGTTCAGGAAAAAGGAGCTTTGGTTGAATTTAATTTTGACGGTAAGAAAGTGCAGGGATATGAAGGTGAGCCGATTGCAGCAGCACTAAAGGCGGCAGGAGTCATGGTACACAGATACACAAAGAAGGAGCATAAGCCCAGAGGAATATTCTGTGCAATAGGAAGATGTACAGACTGTGTAATGGTTGTAGATGGTGTGCCAAATGTAAGAACATGCATAACACCACTGAAAGCCGGAATGGATGTAAGAACCCAGTATGGT
>JAUNOK010000010.1 GCA_030537195.1 Eubacteriales bacterium
AAATGCATCGTACTTATCTTCAACTGCAACATACGCTCTGTAATCAGGAGTTATTCCTATTATAGTACCTGTAACTGCACTGTCCTTTACAAGTGTCTCTGACTTTTCAAGATATTTGTTAATTCTCATAGTAGCTGCAAGTCTGCCACTCTTATCTATATAGAGGGCAACGAGATACTCTGAGCCTTCTGATACATGTGTTGTCTGTTCCTTGTATGGCATTAAGAGGTCTTTTTCAAGTCCCCAGTCAAGAAATGCGCCGATACCTGTAACCTGTGATACTTTAAGTCTCTTAAGTTCTCCAAGCTGAATCTTTGGCTTATTAGTAGTTGCAATAAGTCTGTCGCTTGAATCCCTGTAAACAAATACTGTGAGAGCATCTCCCACTTCAACATCCTCTGGAACCTGTTTCTTAGGAAGAAGAACCTTATCCTCTTCTGTTCCAAGATATACTCCGAAATCTGTTACCTTTACAATGTTAAGACACTGTGTTTTTCCTAACTCTATCATAACAACACCTATGCTGGCAGCTTCACCAGCCCTTTCTTAATAATTCCCGTGCGCTCATCTCTGCTCGCACAAAAAAACCTCTCGTATGACTACGAGAGGTTTCTAGCTGGGCTTGAGGGATTCGAACCCCCGAAGTGCTGGAATCAGAATCCAGTGCCTTACCACTTGGCGAAAGCCCAATGTCGTGACGACATGCTGTATTATACATGAACATTTTTTATAATGCAAGCACTTTTTTAAAAAAATTCAAAAATTTTCAAAATGCCGGAATGACCTATAAAAATTTTATAAACCCCCGCTTTTTCGTTGACCTTGTAGCAATATTAAATTAATATAGAGGTACATTTTTACAAGGAGTATATTATAATATGAATAAAAAGAACTCATTATTAGTTATTATAGGAATTTTTCTGATCTGTACAAGATTCTGGGTTTCCTTCGGTACCGTTAACATTGATGTAACTAACGATATTGTTGGATATATCCTTATATTTATTGGTATGAAAGATCTTAAAGCGCTTAATTCACGTTTTAAGAAAGGTATGATTCTTTCACTTGCAGGACTTGCCGGTGCAATACTTTCACAGTACCTTATTGCAAAATCATGGCCTATACCAGAGACTATGTACTCTATCGCAATCGGTATAAGCGTCGTATTTGCAATATATTTTACTTATTATTATACAGAAGCTCTTGTTATGGAAGCCCGTATTCAGGAGAAGTCAGCTGTCACAAGAAACTATCAGGTAACCTGGCTTCTTATGTCTGCCGGAATATTTGTACACTACTTCGCATTCAAATCAACTATAACAATGTGGTCTATTCTTGTTGAGGCCCTCATTGCTGTAATCACAATCTATTATTGTTTTTTAGTTTTTTCAACAAGCAAACAGCTTTACGAAGACTGATAGCTTAACATTGTTCAATGAATGTCAAGCTGTTATTTACATTATTCGTTTGTACCGCAAGGTTGTTGACTTTTGCCAGACGCAGTGTTTTAATGATGTCGTCAGCACGAAAGGATATTAATTATGAAAAAGTTAGAGATTATTATCAGACCTGAAAGACTTGATGATCTTAAGACCATCCTTAATAGTAATGGTGCGCATGGACTTATGATTTCCAATATAATGGGATACGGAAGCCAGCGTGGACATAAGCAGGTTTACAATGGTGTTGATTTCGGTGGCAATCTTCTTCCTAAGGTAAAAGTCGAGTCCATTGTATCAGATGAGACTTACGAAGAGATTATTGACCAGATAATCGAGCAGATTAACACTGGTGAGTACGGTGATGGCAAGATATTTGTTTATGACGTATATGATGCTATCAGAATCCGTACAGGCGAGCGTGGAACAGACGCTTTATAATTTCATATTAATTATTGGTTATCAACGGGGATAACAGTCGGGATTAATTACTACCTGACCGTTATCTCCTTTTTTGTATATAACTTTCGCTATCTGTATCCCATAACCGTACAGATATATAAAATGGGGTCACAGGAAACTACCCAGCCTGTGACCCCGCCCCTTTTTAGGAGTTATTCTTCTTTATCATCTGTTGAATCTTCGATTACATCTTCTATTGTATTCTCTGTAATATCTTTAGATTCCCCATCCTCTATAGCATCCGGTTCATCTTTCTTAACCATATCTTTCTCGAGCTTCTTGAATATACTTGAAAAGATATATGAATCAACATACAGTATCAATGGTATTGTTACTATAAATGCAGTGAAATATATGCATGAGAAATATATCAGTCCGACAGTTGCTATAAGCATGATTATTGTCTGTGGAAGATGATGCATACATATAATAAGTGCATTCTTAAGTGTTCCAAAAAGCTTATTATCATATCTTGAAAGCATTGCGAATGAGTAAAGCATTATTCCTGCCCATATTGCCATAACACCAACTACAACAAATATAAACAGGCTTCCTATCTGTGAGCCCTGAACAAGTCCCCACTGTACGCTTGCTCTTAAATCAATAAAGAGAAGGAAGCCTATAACTGCATGTACAATCTCTAACAGAAGTCCCTGTACAAAGTTCATCTTGAATGACTTCCAGAAGTCCTTGAAAACATAACTTTCTTCATCGCGCACCAGTTTTATTCCTGAATAAAATGCTGCTGTAAGCGATGCTCCTATTGTTACAACTGGCAGACAAAATACAACTGTAATAACTGCCAGTATTATGAAGTCACCTGCCTTGGTGAGTCCTCTAAAAAGTTTTCCATCTAATCCAAATCCATTCATAATTATATACCCCTTTGCTTAAACACTATGATTATACAAGACCTGTCATAAAAATCAAAGAATTTTTCATATATATTTCTTAAATGTTTATAAAAGCGGTTTTTTTGCCTTAATATTTGTGATAAACTGTTAAACAATAACGATTATTAAGGAGTGTTTATGGCTAAAGGAAATAACATTCATGACGAAATCAAAGAACAGCGCAAAAAGCTTAAAGATTTGTCTTTTTCAGATAAAATTAAATACATATGGAGCTACTACTGGATTCCAATTGTAGGTGTTATACTTGCAGTTGTATTCGCAGTTTCTCTTATAACTTCTATTGTTAAGAACAATTATGATACTGTATGTTTCGTTGCTGTACTTGATGGCAAGATGACCGGTTACGAAGATGATACTGATATGCTTACAACCGGCCTTACAGACTATCTTGGAATTGATGGAAAGAAACAACAGGTTGATTTCTCGTATACATTTTCACTGAAAGAAGTGGCAATGGATCAGGAAGCATATGTTTCAGCTAATAAGTTATATACTTACGCATCAACAGGCTCGCTTGACGGATATCTGTCTGAACGCGAGTATATTGATTATTTCTGCACTGACAAGGATATATTCTTCTGCGATTTGCGCGATATATTCTCTGATGAGGAATTAGAGCAGTTAGATGATTACATTGTATACTTCACTAACACTGCCGGAGAAACATATCCTATCGCTGTAGATATCTCCAAAGCCCCTGTAATCAAAGACAGCGACCTCAATATGACAGACCCTTGCTATGGTGTTGTGTCATCATCAAAGTATCAGACCAACGCCGCTGATTTTATAAGATACGTATTTAATATGAAGAAGGCCTGATGTAATCACAGCTTTCTTCTATATATATTCATCCCGTCTGTATCGCCTGCATACAATGTGAAACCAAGTTTCAATGCAAGCTTAATGGACGGGATATTTGTTTTCATGGTGCAGATATACAACTCTTCTAACTCGAACCTGTCTTTAGCAAGCTCCACTATCTGGCTCATAACTTCCCATGCCACATGCTTTCCCTGCCAGCTTTTCTTAACAAGATAGCCCAGTTCCTGACAATTCTGACCATCTATGCTGCGGTTCTCGATTCCCGCCCTTGCCACAAGCTCACCTGTCGTCTTATCGAACACAAGCCACAGCCCGTACCCGAAGAAGCCGTACATATTCTCAATGTATTTTATTGTAAATGCTTTCTCATCCTCATATTCATGCAGCTGCTCCACATATTGGCAGTCTGAAAGTGTCTGATATAATTCGTATAAATGTGGTAAATCCCCAACCGTCATCTCCCTTATAACAAATCTTTCTGTCTCTGCAATCACAAGCGGCTCATTGTATTTTCTGGCACATACTAGTTCTAACATGTCATCATCAATATCTTCCTCATCATATACAACATATGAAGCTTTTCCCCAATAGGCTTCCCCAAGTCCTATATCAGGAATTTCCAGTGTTCCATCTGGCTTTTGCATGTCTTTGTCATTAATTATTATTGTTCTGCCTTTACCCATATCAATACATTTTCTCATATATGCCTCTTAATAGTTCTTCCACTAATAATTGTTTCTAAAGTTTTAATTTGACTTTTTATACTGTAGTATTTAGAATTAATTACATCACATTTTGCTCATGCAGACAAGCGGGCAATTTAATGAATTTCAGGAGGAATAATATGGCTAATCCAATAGTTACATTTACAATGGAAAACGGCGATGTGATGAAAGCTGAGCTTTATCCAGAAATCGCACCTACATCAGTTAATAATTTCGTTAATCTTGTTCAGAAGGGATTCTATGACGGACTTATATTCCACAGAGTAATCGCAGGCTTCATGATTCAGGGTGGAGACCCAGAAGGAACAGGTATGGGCGGTCCTGGTTACTCTATCAAGGGTGAATTCGCATCTAACGGATTCAAGAACGATTTAAAGCACACAAGAGGTGTTCTTTCAATGGCTCGTTCTATGAGACCTGATTCTGCAGGTTCACAGTTCTTCATCATGCACCAGAACGCTCCACATCTTGATGGAGATTATGCTGCATTCGGTAAGCTTATTGAAGGCGAAGATGTTCTTGACAAGATTGCAGGCGTAGACACAGATTACAGCGACAGACCTAGAAAGCCACAGGTTATGAAGACTGTTACTGTTGAGACATTTGGTGAGGAATATCCAGAACCAGAGAAGTTATAATAAGATTCTTGATATAATTAAAAGGCGGATACAGTTAATAACTGTACCCGCCTTTGTTGTTATCTGGTTATTATCTAGAAATGTCCACCGGAACTGCGGCTTCCACCTCCGCCCCCGCCACCACTGTGACTACTGTTGTTATGTTCAATATGTCTTTTAACAACTGTTGTATTAATGAATATATCTCTTCTGTCATTAACCTTAAAGTTGTGGTCTTTCGTATATTCTGTACTGCTTACTGTCATTCTTGCTTTGGCATTATGCATCATTGTAAGAACTGCGGCAACCGCAACACCTAATGCAATAAGAAGCTTTATCCACATTTTGTATGTAAGTTTCTTGACTATACTTGTAGTCATACACATATTCATATTCCTGACATACTTGGAAAATGCTTTGTAATAATTATCATCTGAAAGATACTTCTCACTTGCTTCCCTTATACTGTCAAGCTTGCTTGCTGACATAGAATCATAAGCCTTTCCTCTTTCGAAGATTCTGTCAGCTCTTGACTTCATGTCAACACCATATATTACTGCATTCTCTGAATATCCATTATTGTCAAGAAACTGTTCAAGATAGCTGTCCATTGCACTGTAATCATGACCGATATTAGTTGTGATAATAACAATATCGCACTCTGAATCCTCAGATACCTTCTTACACTGGCTCTTTAACTTACTCACTTCATCAGAAGTAAGAATTCCAGCATTGTCATATACATATTCCTTGGAAGAATCCGCATAAGCATCAGTTTTCATGCTGAATAACACACCCACGCACATAAAGCACGCCATAATTACGCTCATGAGAGCCTTAATTCTATTATTAATCTTCATCATATGAACAACAGCCCTCCAAACATAGTAATAATAAGTGTAACAAGGAATATTCCCACTCCGAAGCCAAATGCTTTCTTTCCGCTTATTGGTCTGTCAGCAACAATCTTTCCTGTCTGTCCGTTAAGCATGAACTGGAAATTCTTCTTGCCAAATCTGTAATTAAGCACCCACACAGGGAACAATGCATACTGGCTTCCTGTCGGACGCATTGTTATGTCATTGTGAATTACATTAACTGATGAATAACCCGTAATTGTTGACCTTGCGATATCTGTTATGTATTTATCAGCTCTTCTTGTGGCTCTCTCCTGTATCTGGTCAGCTGTATAGTTATATCTTTCTGAAAGATATCCTGAAAGATAAGGCATTGAAAATGCTGTCAGATCATTATAATTAAATGGCTCTAATTTATCCATCGCATCATCAGGCATCTTTTCTGATGCATCTGCTGGAATCTTCTCAAACTCTGCAGAAATATTTCTGAACACCTGAAAATGGTCGGTGTATATGTACTCTGTATCACCGCTTCTTGTTGTTCTGACCTTCTCTGCATTAGCATGCATATCAGTCTGTGCTGAATAATCATATAGCCAGTAAGGTACATACAGACCGCTTATTTTCTCAATTGTTGAACTTCTTGACAAAGCAGACGGTGTGAGTGGTCCTTTCTTGCACCAGCCCTTGTATATCTCTACAGCTTTATTCTTGTCAATCTTAAAAGGTATGATTGATGATGGTTTGAATCCTCCCTTAAGTCTGTCCTCCATAAGCGTCGGATTACCACAGAATGAACAGAATGTCGCTGATGTATATTCGTCTGCAACCAGTTCAGCACCGCATGTATTACAACGATACACCTTCATTTCATTATCATATTCTCCTTCTGTGCTGTTCTGTGAATATTTCTGTTCGTATTCATGTACATCAATCTGCATTCCGCATGACGGACACCCTAATTTCTGTGTTGTGCTGTCAAACTCCATAGCTGCACCACACCCAGGACATTTGTAAATTGTTGGCATATTCCCCTCCTTAATCTACACTCGTTCATAATTTGTTCATATCTAATTCAATAAGATTTAACACTATGCACATTGTTTCTTCACTTTTGTTAAATATAATTCAATCATAAGAACAAGACAATATCTACTATATGTTTTTCATAAATCGAGTTGTTAATGAACAGCTCTCCTCCCTCTTTCACCGTCTGCTACTCCGGCAGACGGTGTTTTTCATATAAGAATATTCTCTTACAGTACCACAAATGAAGCAATAACTAACACTACTCCAATTATAATTATTATCTTTCCTCTTTTCTTATCTTTAGCAAGCTTTTCATTGTTCAGCCTTGCTTTCTCATCATCAGGCATAATCTGTTCTTCATATGTCATTCTGACATCTCTTGCATCAAAGAATATGTTAAAATTATGCTTTGCCGTAAGATATGTTGCAAGTCCGACAATAATTACAACAATTCCTGCAAGAAAAAGCATGAAGCCAATAAATGGAACATAACTTGTACCAGCATGGTCTTCACTATTATAGAAATCCATTGCTGTCTGGGTTTCTAATGCTACCCTGTTGATAAAAAATGTTAAATAACCCATACATATCTCCTTTCTCTTGATATTTTCAATATATACGCATAATTATACATCATATTTCTTTGTATTAACACATAAATATCATTTAAATATTCCTTTTCATTTTTAATGATATGAGATATAATATTAGCATGCAAAATCGTGCAATGGAGGTAAAGAAATATGTTAGTTTCAGCTAAAGAAATGTTAGACAAAGCTCTTGCCGGCAAATATGCTGTCGGACAGTTCAACATCAATAACCTTGAATGGACCAAGTCTATTCTTCTTACTGCACAGGAAATGAACGCTCCTGTAATTCTTGGTGTATCTGAAGGTGCTGGTAAGTATATGACTGGTTTTGAGACAGTTGCTGCCATGGTTAAGGCTATGGACAAGTCTCTTGGAATCACTGTTCCTGTTGCTCTTCATCTTGACCACGGAACATACGAAGGATGCTACAAATGTATTAAAGCAGGATTCACATCTATCATGTTTGATGGTTCTCACTACCCAATTGATGAGAATATCAAGAAGACAACAGAACTTGTTAATGTAGCACACAATCTTGGTCTTTCTATTGAGGCAGAAGTTGGTTCAATAGGTGGTGAAGAAGATGGTGTTATCGGAATGGGTGAATGTGCAGATCCTAACGAGTGTAAGGCTATTGCAGATCTTGGCGTAGACATGCTTGCAGCAGGTATCGGTAACATTCACGGAAAGTATCCAGCTAATTGGCCTGGATTAAGCTTTGAGACACTTGCAGCTGTTAAGGAAAAGATTGGTGATATGCCATTAGTTCTTCATGGTGGTACAGGAATTCCTGCTGATATGATTCAGAAGGCTATCTCTCTTGGAGTATCTAAGATTAACGTTAATACAGAATGCCAGCTTTCATTTGCTGACGCAACAAGAAAGTATGTAGAAGCAGGCAAAGACCTTGAAGGTAAAGGATTTGATCCTAGAAAGCTTCTGGCTCCTGGCTGTGAAGCTATTAAAGAAACTGTTCGCGAGAAGATTAACCTTTTCGGTTCAGCAGGAAAAGCTTGATAAGGATTGGAGATATTTATGGGTAACTTAAAGACAGATGAAGATGATGATTTTATAACATCTACTTCACCTGAGACAAAACCAGACGAAGCGGATGCTATATTTGATGCTAAAGAGAAAAAGAAAAAGCGATCTAACATCATCAGCCGCATTATTTTAATTATATGTGCCTGTGTATTTGTTTTTGCAGCCGTTAAACTTGTATCTATTCTTCTTGAATATAAGAAAGGCAACGACATTTACAACAATATTGAGGGAGATGTCCTTGAAGATACACCGGTTAATATTACAATTGATGACGAAGAACCTGAGGTAACTATTCCTTTTGTTTACAATCATCAGGCGCTGCTTGACATTAATTCGGATGGTCTTGGTTTTCTTTATGTACCGTCGGTTGATATAAGGCTTCCAATCGCCCAGACAACCGATAATGATTTCTATCTTACTCATACATTTGACAAGACATACAATCGTAACGGATGCCTGTTCGTTGATTACAGAATTAAAGACGGTCTTAATGCCAGTCATGTTCTTATCTACGGACATAACATGGGCTCCGGTGCTATGTTTGGTACTCTTGCCAGATATAAGAATTCTGGTTTCTACCAGACAGAAGGTAATGATGTTTTTTATATTTACACAGAGGATGTAATCCGTAAATACAAGATTTTCACAGTATATGTTACTGACCCGGTAAGTGATACATTTACATTTAATTTCAGTAATTTAACAGGGCTTCGCGAATACGCACAAACCGTTAAAGCGGAATCTTTATATGACACTGGTGTTGATGTTTCCAACACAACACAGGTTGTTACATTTTCAACCTGCACAGACGATTCTAAGCAACGTGTTATTGTATCTGGAACATATGTTGGAGAATCTAAGTTAGATAATGGAACCTCTTCTGAAGCAGCATTATCCGTTTCAGAGTAAGCATTTTAGCACTCAGATTTAAGAGCAGCTTAATTTTTTTAATTTTTTTAAAAAAGCACTTGCAAATTAATACAATCTGAGTTATTTTATTTAAAGACAGTTTGCTGTCACTAATTAAATAAGGTAGAACAAAGGCGTTCCATTTATATATTTGTAGAAGTATATACTTGGGCGCCATTTTTAGTTTTACTAATAAAAAGATAAGAAAAGGAAGGATGAGGAAGTTATGAGTGAAAGATTCAATGTAGCTGACATCTTCGGCGAGAATGTGTTTAACGACACAGTAATGAAAGAGCGTTTACCAAAGAACGTTTACAAAAACCTTAAATTAACAATGGAAGGTGTGCAGGAGTTATCTTTAGCAGATGCTGATGTTATCGCTAATGCTATGAAAGACTGGGCTATCGAGAAAGGTGCAACTCATTACACACATTGGTTCCAGCCTTTAACAGGAACTACTGCTGAGAAGCATGATTCATTTATTTCAGCACCTAAAGCAGATGGAAAGGTGCTTATGGAATTCTCAGGTAAGGAATTGATTAAGGGTGAACCTGATGCTTCATCATTCCCTTCAGGTGGTCTTCGTGCAACATTCGAAGCCAGAGGATATACAGCATGGGATTGTACATCTCCTGCATTTGTACGCGAAGGTGCTCAGGGTGCTACTCTTTGCATTCCTACAGCATTCTGCTCTTACACAGGCGAGGCTCTTGACCAGAAGACTCCATTACTTCGTTCAATGGACGCCATCAATGAGCAGGCTCTTCGTATATTAAGACTTATGGGCAATACAACTTCTAAGAGAGTTACTCCTTCAGTTGGTGCTGAACAGGAATACTTCATCGTAGACAGAGAGAAATATTTACAGAGAAAGGATCTTATCTTCTCTGGCCGTACTTTATTCGGAGCTATGCCTCCTAAGGGTCAGGAACTTGATGATCATTACTTTGGTTCTATCCGTGAAAGAATTGCTGCTTTCATGAAAGATATTAATGAAGAATTATGGAAGCTTGGTGTATCTGCAAAGACACAGCATAATGAAGTTGCTCCTGCACAGCATGAGTTAGCTCCTATCTATGCACAGTGTAACATTGCAACTGATAACAACCAGCTTATGATGGAAGTTATGAAGAAGGTTGCTTACAGACATGGTCTTGTATGCCTTCTCCATGAGAAGCCATTTGCAGGTGTTAACGGTTCTGGTAAGCATAACAACTGGTCTATCACAACTGATGATGGAATCAACATGCTTGACCCAGGTAAGACACCTCATGAGAACTTCCAGTTCCTTCTTGTACTTGGTGCAATTATGAAGGCTGTTGATACACACGCTGACCTTCTCCGTGAGTCTGCATCTGATGTTGGTAACGACCACAGACTTGGAGCTAACGAAGCACCTCCAGCTATCATCTCTATGTTCCTTGGCGAGCAGCTTGAAGATGTAGTTATGCAGTTAATCGATAAGGGTGATGCTACAAGCTCTATCCAGAAAGGTAAGTTAAAGACTGGTGCTTCTACTCTTCCAGATCTTAACAAAGATGCAACAGATAGAAACAGAACATCTCCATTCGCATTCACAGGTAACAAATTCGAGTTCCGTATGGTTGGTTCTTCAGATTCAATTGCTCCTGCAAATGTTGTTCTTAATACAATCGTTGCAGAAAGCTTTAAGGAAATCGCTGATGAATTAGAGGGTTCTGAAGATATGCAGATGGCTGTCCATGATATGATTAAGAAGCTCTTCACAGATCATCACAGAGTTGTATTCAACGGCAACGGTTACTCAGATGAATGGGTAGCAGAGGCTGAAAGAAGAGGACTTCCAAACATCACATCTATGGTTGAGGCTGTTGGTTCACTCGTTAAGCCTGAGACAGTTAAAATGTTTGAAGAATTCGGTGTATTCACAGAAGCAGAATTAAAGTCAAGAGCTGAGATTAAGTACGAAGCTTACTCTAAGGCAATCAACATCGAAGCTAAGACAATGATAGATATGGCTGGCAAGGAAATCATTCCTGCTGTCATCTCATACACAACAGAGCTTGCTAACTCAGTACTTTCAGTTAAGGAAGCTGGCGCAGACGCTTCAGTTCAGGCAGACATCCTTACAGAAGTATCTGGTTACTTAAAAGAAATGAAATCAGCATCAGCTAAGCTTGCAGAAACAGTTGCTACAGCAGCTACACTCGAAGGCAAGGCACAGGCTGAATACTTCAGAGATACAGTAAAGGTTGCAATGGACGAATTAAGAGCTCCAGTAGATAAAGCCGAGATGATAGTAGACAAGGAATTCTGGCCATTCCCAAGCTACAGCGAATTATTATTCGAGGTATAATACATAACTAATTGTTATAAATCACTCTCATAAAAATCTCCAGCATTAGACCGGCGAAGCCAAATCTAATGCTGGAGATTTTTCATCCCTGCCAGTTCTCCACTGTGTAGATTGCCAGTCTGGGGGTATCGGGCTGTGGCTTGATTTATTACGAGCTGTGCAGGAGTTAATGCCGCTATAGACAAAAGTTCAGCGTGCAAAAGCTCGTTCAAACGAAGTGCGTTTGCTTTTGCACGCTGTAAAAAACTCTGTATATGGCGGCATTTACTCCTGCTAAGCGCAGTAATCCATGAAAGCCACAGCCCGATACCCCCAGACTGGCCACAACCTACACCCTACTGTGGATAATTCATCCTCTCCGCAACCGGATTCTCCAGAACCTCTTCCTTAAACTTCTTCATATATATCTTCGCAAGCTTAAGATTGTTATCCAGATAATTACCACAGTCTCTTGGTGAATATCCAGGAATTGGTGTATTATCGTCATAATTAAGGACATAATCGGCAGCTTCTCTTAATACCCCGATAATATCCTCTGACTTTAAATCTCCTGCAAATATAACATAAAAACCTGTTCTGCAGCCCATAGGTCCAAAATATATAGTTTTCTCAGCCCATTCTGCATGATTTCTTAAAAATGTAGCAACGAGATGTTCAATTGAATGGATTCCCGGAGTATCCATAGGTGGCTCTTCATTAGGTCTTGTAAATCTTAAATCAAATGTTGTAAGACATACATCTCCGATATAATCCTTTCTTGATACATATACACCTGTCAGTAAATCAAGATGATTCACTGTAAAACTTGCTATCTTGTTCATTAATAAGCTCCTTCCGTTATCTAATCTCTAATCTTAACCCATCCACATCTTCTACATCTGATGACGGACAATCTTATATTCGTCATTGCTCTGATAATATGGACACTGCTTATATGAAGAACTTAAAAGTCTTGCATAATCGTCCTCGTCCATATCAACATCACATACATATCCTTCAATCTCCTCGTCATATACAAGGTTGTTGCAATAATCGCAATTATATTGTGATGACATATTTATTCCATCTCCTTATTATCTGCTGTCTGGCTGCCTGATGCGCCGTTATGTCTGCCCATTTCCTCATATCTCTCAAGGAAATTATGCTTAACACCATACTGCTTATACGCAATAACAGTATCAAGATTAACATTTTCAACACTTCTGAAAATATTCTTCTCAATGTAAGGGCTTACCTTAGTCAGGTCTTTGATAAGCTGCTTAATCTCGCCTCTCTTAGAACCCTTTTCTGTTCCACCACATGAAGCACAGCTCTCTGTAAGCCTGCATGCGCACTGTATAAATGCGAGATTATTATAATCTCTCCAATGTATTATATCAGCTTCTCTTATAAGGTAAAGCGGTCTTATAAGCTCCATGCCCTCAAAATTAGTGCTGTGAAGCTTTGGCATCATAGTCTGAATCTGTGCTCCATACAACATTCCCATAAGAATTGTCTCAATAACATCATCATAATGATGACCTAACGCAATCTTATTGCAGCCCAGTTCTTTAGCCTTGCTGTACAGATATCCTCTTCTCATTCGGGCGCACAGATAACATGGAGACTCCTCTATATCTGCAACCGTATCAAATATCTCTGATTTGAACACAGTTATAGGAATATCAAGTATCTTCGCATTATTAAGAATAACCTGATAATTAATATCATTGTATCCCGGATTCATAACTAAGAATACAAGTTCAAAATTATTCTTCCCATGTCTCTTAAGCTCCTGAAAAAGCTTCGCCATAAGCATAGAATCCTTACCGCCTGATATACAGACAGCAATCTTATCTCCGTCCTGTATAAGGTCATATTCATTAAGTGCCTGTGTGAACTTTCTCCATATAGGCTTTCTGAACTTCTTGACTATGCTCCGCTCTATTTCCTTAACTCTGTCTTCACCCGAAATCTCATTCTCTGCCTGTGCTTCCTTGACATAATTCTCGAACTTCCACTTCATATAAGCGCCCCAGCCGCCATACAGACTGTAGACCTCATAACCCATTTCTTCAAGAATATCTGCCAGATCATCACTGTGCAGACCTGTATAGCACAGAAGATATATAGGGACACTCTTATCAAACTGCTGTGTGAATTTCTCAGGTGTTTCTTCAAGCACCTTAATCAGTTCCTCCCAGTACCAATTTCTTGCTCCGGGATATGTTTCCTTCTCGAATTCCTGCTTGTCTCTTACATCAAGCAGAACCTTTTCTCTTTCATCATTCTGGTAATCAATTATTGTTTTCATCATTAACCTCTTCATCCTGCGAATCCTCAAGAATACGCAGTCCTGCCGTACTTGTAACAGGAAGTGAGAACACAATAGTTCCTGCCTTGCTGTCTACGCCGGCTTTGTCCATTATAGCACGCATAATAGCATTTTTCTGTGATGACTTTGCAACAATAAGAATTACTTCCTTCTCTGAAACAAGCGAAACTCCAAGGAACTGCTCTGCCCGCTTCATTCCAACACCTTTTCCATGAAGCACCGTTCCACCTGTTGCACCGCCTTCTTCCGCTGCTCTCATCACCTGTGTATTATATCCATAATTAGCTATTGCAACAATAAGTTCATGTTTAGTATCCTTCAATGTGCTCTCATCTCCTTTCTTATATTCCTGCCCGTCAATTAAGAATCCCAGCTCTCTCTTGCCACCAATACTGCTTAGCGACACTATAAATGCGATTCCGGTTCCTGGCACATCTATTCTTAACTTACTCTGAAGCCCCTTCTTAACATTCTTCCATGTATCCTCTGTAACAAGTGACATATGGATACCCTTCTCGTCATCCTCAAGTCCCAGTAAATCAAGTACATCACTTGATGCTGTTCCCCTGCCTAACGATATATTAGCTGCTTCAACATTATAATCCTTATAGCAATCAACAAAACGCGGCATATTCTTCCTGCTGCATATTGTTACCATTACATATACTTCACTCATATCCATCTACCTCTATAATTCAATAATCGCATCATCTGAAAGCTCTGCAAACATATCCACAATAGGTGTAACAGTCTGTGGCACATTTGCTCTCCTGCTGTCCTTGATTCTGTATATAACACCAAGTATCTGCAAAGTTATAAGAGGTGTCATGGCAACCATGGCAACAACACCGAATGCGTCAGTTACAATATTACCGCCTACTGCGAGACATGCTCCCTGTGCCAGTGGCAGTAAAAATGTAGCTGTCATCGGACCTGACGCAACTCCTCCGGAGTCAAATGCTATGGCAGTGAATATCTTAGGAACAAAAAGCGTAAGTATCAGTGCTATTCCATAACCCGGAATAAGAAAATATAATATTGAGATGCCTGTCAGCACTCTTATCATTGAAAGGCCAACAGATACTGCAACACCTACAGAAAGACTTATCTGCATTGATTTGCCTGATATGCTTCCTGATGTCAGTTCTTCTACCTGATGCATAAGCACATATACAGCAGGCTCTGCCTTAACAATGAAATATCCTATTATCATGCCAGTAGGTACGATAATCCATCTAAATGATAATGAAGCAAGCACTGATCCAAGATAATTACCTGCTGGAATAAATCCAACATTAGCACCTGTAAGAAAAAGTACAAGTCCAATATATGTATACACAAGTCCAACGCATATCTTCATAAGCGACTTCTTATTCATCTTTGGAGCAAATATCTGAAACACTCCGAAAAATACAACTATCGGAAGAAGTGACAGTGCTATTTCTTTCAGATATTTCGGTATCTCATACAGGAACAGCTTACCAAGTTCAACAGAATCGCTTACTTCAGTAATTGCTGTTGTTGTAAAATTACCCTCTGTACTATAAACCATTCCAAGAATAAGAACTGCGAGTATTGGTCCGATTGAACATAATGATACAAGACCAAAACTATCATTGCCGGCATGTTTATCGTTTCGGATAGAAGAAATACCCACACCAAGAGCCATTATAAATGGTACAGTCATCGGACCGGTTGTTACTCCCCCTGAATCAAATGCAACTGCAAGAAAGCCTTTAGGAACAAACATCGCAAGTGCAAAAACAATTGCATAAAACACCAGCAGAAGCGGTGCTAACGGTATTCCAAAAAGTATTCTTAAAAGTGCAGCAACAAGAAATACACCTACTCCAACTGCTACAGATAATATAAGCACCATATTAGGAACTGCTGCCACCTGTCCTGCAAGCACCTGCAAATCCGGCTCAGAAATCGTAATTATAACTCCAAGAATAAATCCAATTGCTACAATCATCCATAATTTCTTAGTCCTTAACATACTTCCGCCAACTCTTTCACCCATTGGCGTCATGGACAATTCTGCCCCTAAAGAAAAAAACACCATGCCAATAATAACCAGCACGGCTCCAACAATGAATTCAACCAGTATACTAGGTGAAAGAGGTGCTATTGTGAAGCCAAGAAGCAACACTATAAGCATTATCGGTACTACCGCACTAACAGACTCCTTTGTCTTTTCCTTCATCTTCTCTCTTACCACTGTATTCTGGCAACTAAATTGTGTCCTTAATAATCCAGCCTTCAATAAAATCTCCCTTCGCTCTTAAATATCAGTTTCGGGTTACATAGTAATATATTAACATCTAATAATTGTACTGGCTACTTAAAATTTTATAAAAAGTGCCCCTATCAGAACACTTTTTATAAATTAAAACTCAATTATAAATTGTCATTTTCTTTCTCTCTGAGCAGCTCTTCATACTTTAACTGGTATGCAATCAGCCGTGGAATATATTCTGGTGGAGTTCTTCTTGATGCCTCCCAGTCCTCTAATGTACGCACAGGAATACCTGTGTGCTGTGAAAATTCTTTTCTATTCATTCCAACGCTTTCTCTAAGCTGTTTCATTGTCTCTGCTATAGTCATAATATATCCCCTCTCAATGCATTTTTATAATTTTAATAAAATATAGCTTTGATAACTGGTTTCATTTCGTCAATCCATTCATTATTAACAGCATCATAATATTTAGTATCTGCATTAACTGCAAACGGAATTCCAGCCTGTGTCAATGCCGATGTCATATATGCTGCAAACTCAGCCTGTTCCTGCACAGAATAATCATTACCTTTATTATAATTTCCTGGCATCCATGCTCCAACCCACACCTTGACACCTGTACTTTCCTGCCAGTTTAAAGCTGTTTTTATTTGATCATTAATAAGTTGTTTTTCATTATCATTACCATCTGTCCATTTTTTCTTTTCATTTGTTTTATCAGGTCCAGATGCGTAAAAATGCCATTCCGCCATTATATAACCATTATGATTAGATGGTATCACAAGTTCTGAAAGATAATTCGGGTCTGAACGTAATCTTGGTGCTATCATAATTATTCTATATGGATTTGATTCTCTTATCGCATCAACTGTCTGCTCATATAATTGATTAAGCCTATCTGGAAGTTTGTTTATTGCATCCGATGGTTCGATTATTAAATCAAATGATAATAAATAAGAAGTTGATGCATAATGTTGTGCTATTAGCCTCCACCATTCTGTTACTTTATTCATGTTTTCATCAGTAGGATTTTCTTTAAATTCATGTCCCTGATATGCAATAACAGGAATTATTCCGTTAGCAAGACATTCATTAATCTGAACATCAAGCCTGTTTAACAAATCTTCTGTTACATCATCTTTTATCCTTATTCTTACATGTTTTACCCCAGCTTCTTTAAAATCCTCTACCATCTTAACATTGTATGATTCCATCTGTTTGGGAAATTCTGACCATGTCACATCCAATCCTTTTCCAAGCATACTTTGATATTCCTCAGGTTTGATTGGAATTTCATTTTTATCCACATACGTTTTGTTGTTGTCAAACTGACTTGCTGTATTGTTAGTGCAAGACGTCTGTAATATAGCTATAATAAAACAACAAATCATAATAACAATCTTTTTCATAGCTGGCCTCCTCAAAACAATTGTATTGATATAAAATTATTATACATCATATCATATAAAAATTTCAATTCCCTGTTCGACCAAACATATCAAAGGCATTTTTCAGTAAATATGTTTCCATATAAGAAAATTGAGAAAGCAATTCTATTACTTCTTCGCATTCTCTTCCAATTCCAGCATATACTTATCAAAATCAGACATAAATAATCTGTCCTGAATGACACGATATTTTTCAAATTCAGTCTCAGCATGAAGCTTTGCAATTTCAACTGATACTTTCCCTGCATCCTGCAAAATACCATAATCAAACATTTCAATAAAACTATTAAGCCTTTTTTCCCAGTCCTGCATCGTGAGAGGAATATGCCTTAATGTCATATTCTCAGCAAAATCTAAGTATGCAGTAACCATACGATTCAGCTGTTTCTACAATCAGTTCCGCCGCCGTATGACCATGAACTGCGTAATGCATTTTATTCTGAACTATTGCGTAGAATCTCCTGGTAGATGCAGAATTCTTATCGTAATTGGGTGTCTAATCGTCTCTGTAAATCTGATATTTTTTATCGTAATGATTATCTGTAACATCCAGCTTATCCATCTGCCGTTCAAGACGTGTTTTAATCGTTTTCGCTTAATTTATTGCGTTATCAAAATTTCTCCATTGAAAATATTGCTGACGGCAGCAATATGTTTTTTACTATTAATTTCTTCAATTACTCTAACACATTCTCCTTTGTGCTCCTTATCTTGTCATAATACGCTTTATACCTGTAAATTGTCCTCTCACTAACATTGTTACGATTTGCAATCTCTACCATAGTCATTCCACTTTCATAACCGGCAACAAAATCATTGTAGATTGCCATCCACTTGGCATTATGTTTCTGTAGTCCGCTCATCTTTCTGTTTTTGTAATACTCCAGTTCTTCACGTAGCTTCTCGTTTTTCACTTTCTAATTCTGCTATTCTCTTAAATGCTGCTTCCAATGTTTCAACCTTTTCCATTTTCATTCCTTACGTTTGATAATCACGATAATATATCTGTACGGCTTGTATTTCGGTATTCGCTTGGTGTAACTTTGTATCGTTCCTTAAATACCCGATTGAATGTTCTCTGACTTTCAAATCCGCTATCATAGCATATATTTGTAATGGCATCACTGGTATTTTCCAAGCGATGGCAAGCATAATTTAGTCTTGCATCATTCAGATATTGATTGAAATTACGATGGAATGTTTTGGAGAAAGTTCGTGATAAAACATACTTGCTCACTCCCAAATCTCTTGCCATATCATCTAGCGAGAAATTCTTTCTAAAATTACCAGACACGTACGATACTGCCTGATAGACAAGATCTTTACTTCCCACATCCCCTTTCTCGACCAGTTTCAGCTTTCCAATGCATCTTGCAATCACAATCTGCAGATATGCCTGTATAACTGCTATATCCATGTTATCTGTATCTAAGATGGCATTAATTGCCCGGTATACTTCTGGCTCCACCATCTCTGCCTTTATAATAGGGTAATCCGGTGCCATCGTCTGTATAATTTCAGCATATTTTCCAATCGCAAACGGTGGAGAAATAATGTAAACTGCCTTATTCACTCCCGGCGAGAAAATCTGATAATGATGGATAATATCCGGAAATACAAAGCCGATATCTCCCTTTTCCATGTGATATAACTCTTGACCAACTCCAAGCTCCAGTGTTCCATTTGTCACACATACAATCTCCAATGCATTATGTAAATGCGGAGCGACATGCTTCGATTTTCTTTTTAAAGCTAATATTTCTTCTTTTGTATCAATAAATGATAAATGCATTGGCTACGCCCCCTTTGCAAGATTTGTCTACTTTTTCTTTCGATTTGGCAAGCAATCTCATTGTATTCATTCTACAATCAGCTTGTAAACAAGGAAAGGAGGACTTCCAAATGAACAAGTTTAAGAATTATATGAACAACCTTTTAGTATTCTACGCTGATTACTTCGAACATGTATATCATGCATAAAATACTAAAAGAACTGCCTTGTTAAAACTGAATACTTAGTTTGCAGACCATTTCACAAAAATGAAATGGTTCTTTTTACAAATCATCAATAAATCTATTGAATGCAGCAATTCCATCTGGTGTCCTTTTATAAACGCCTGCATCCTCTAAAACCTTTGTAAAGACAATTCCGATTTCCTTTTGCACGATAGAATGAATATTCTCCGATGTAATGTCGTACTTAGGAATCCATTCCTCTGCCCAGTCTGCGTGAGATGCCATAGCCTTATTCTGCCTTAGATCTTCTCCACACAAGATTGCCCGCTCCAAGTCTGACATTTCTTTTTTCAATCTCGCTGGTAGCACCGCAAGTCCCATAACCTCAATCAGACCAATATTTTCTTTCTTTATATGATGATACTGTGCGTGCGGATGATAAAGTCCCATCGGGCACTCCTCTGTGGTAATATTGTTTCTAAGCACAAGATCAAGCTCATACAGATCTCCACGCTTTCTTGCTATTGGTGTGATGGTATTATGCGGAACGCCGTCTGTCTCGCTAAATATATATGCCTCCGGATCCGAATAGCCTCTCCACTTTTCTAAAATATGATCCGCCGCATCCACAAGCTCATTTATCTCTCTTCCTTGCAATCGTATTACAGACATCGGCCATTTCACGATTCCAGCATGTACATTGGGATATCCGTCCAAAACAACTTCAGATTCATATGGTGCCTTTGCCATTGCAAATACATAGCCTCCACCCTGAAAATGATCATGACTTAAAATTGATCCTCCTACAATCGGCAAATCTGCATTTGAGCCTAATGTATAATGCGGAAACTGTCTTACGAAATCCAACAGCTTACCAAATGTTGCCTTGTTAATCACCATTGGTATATGATTATAATTAAAAATAATACAATGCTCATTGTAATAAACATACGGTGAATATTGCAGGTAATAATCTTCCTCACACAATGTAAGTGGAATAATTCTATGATTCTGTCTTGCAGGATGCATAATATGTCCTGCATAGCCCTCATTTTCCCGACAAAGCAAACATGCAGGATATCCAGACTTCTTTGTCATTCCCGCCTTTATAATATCTCTAGGATCTTTCTCTGGCTTTGACAGATTTATAGTTATATCCATCGTTCCAAAATCTGTTTCTGTCGTCCACTTTTCATCCTTCTCAATACGATCTACACGGATGTAATTTGTTATCTGGCTGAACTGATAATAAAACTGAGTTGCATGTTTAGGTGAATTTTCATATTTTTCGGCAAATTTTCTGCGAACAGTTGACGGAGCTGGTGTCAAAACTCCCATAACTTTTGTATCAAAGAGATCTCTCTGCGCAATCGTATCATCTTTCATGACTCCATTTTCAATAGCATATGCAATCATATCCTCTAAGATCAGGTGCAGTTTTCTCGGCTCTACATCTTCTTCTGATGCCACATAGTCATTTAATCCAAACAACTCCAACAATGAATTTGTTACATAGACCTCATCTGCAAGATCAATCAGACCGTTTTTCAATCCATAATTTACCAGTTCGTTAATCAAATGATTAATCATCACACATTTCTCCAATCCATCATAATCCTAAATTACCCTAATGCCACCATACTTACGAATCTTCATCACATCGCAAGCTCCGCTTCCAAACACTTCTTCCATCCCAGTCTTGTAATGTTCCACAAGCTCGTTTGGAACAAACGCCTGAATTGTTCCTGCGAAACCACCTCCGTGCACTCGGCATACGCCTTTATCTTCCAATAGGATTTCACTCACCGCCAGTGCTATCGATACATTCTGATGGCTGACATCACGACATGTAAATACGTTTTGAAGATACTTAAAGGATGAATCTCCCGATCTCTTTACCAATAAAAGGAACTCTGAAAAGTTGTCTTTCTTTAAAGCATCTACTTCCTTTTGTACCCGTTCATTCTCACATATAAAGTGTAAAGCACGAAGTGCCGCCCTATCTCCTGCCTCTGCACGTATCTTAGATAAATTACTAAGGATTTCTTTCTTTGATACTTCTCCTAATACTTCTTTACCGAAACATGCTGCCGCCTGTTTCATCTCCATCGGTATTGCTGCATAGTCCGGTGTAAGATCTGCGTGAGAACCCTTGGTATCTGTAATACATAAACTGTATCCATGTACATCAAGATCAAATTCAACACGCTCCACCTCTGGTTTTTGAGGATTCTCAAAATTGATATGCACCAGACTTCCAACCGAGCAAGCCATCTGATCCATCAATCCACATGGTTTTCCAAAGTACACATTCTCTGCGTACTGTCCGATCATAGCAATCTCAATCGCTGATATATTGCCTTGATTGTACATGTAGGATAAGATAGTTCCAATCAGAGTTTCAAATGCTGCCGAGGAAGATAACCCTGCTCCAATCAGCACATCGCTGGTAATATATGCCTGAAATCCACCGATTGTATGCCCATTCTCTTTTGTCTTTGCTAATACGCCACGAATCAATGCTTGGGTGCTTCCTTCTTCTTTATCTTTCTTATCTAAGTCATCCAAATGAATCGCAATCAGATTATTATAACCGTCCGATACAATACGGACTACTTGATCGTCTAATTTTTTTGCAACAGCGATAGCATCATGGTTAATAGATGCAGCCAAAACCTCCCCATGCTGATGATCCGTATGATTTCCTCCAATCTCACTTCTGCCCGGAGCACTATATATCCAAACATCATCATCGCCGAATCGTGTAATATACTGTTCAATGGCTTCTATATATCGTTTTCTTTCATATGGAAGTTTGTCTTTGTCCACATAAATATCAGTCAATACATCATCACACATTCTCCCGTTAATCATCTCTATTATTGTGTTCGCCTTCAAAATATACACCTCCTTCTTGCACAAAAAGCATTGCCTTTCTCGGATGTTCAATTAGACAATGCTTTTCATTACATATAAACCCTAATACTCTGTTGTGTCTGTTACTTCATCAGACTTAATTCCCTTTTCAGCTTTTAATTTTTCATTTGCAGCTTCTACGTTCATTCTGGAAAGAACAATCATAATTAACACATCAAGTATCAATGGCAACCATAAATACATAAACTGCATCATATCAAGTGCTGACTGCGGCTGTGTTGCATTTGTTCCGACATAACCACTAAGCTCTAATAACCAGCCACATACTGCAGTTCCAATTCCTCCACCAATCTTTACACCAAGTGATGTACAAGAATACATAGTTCCATCAATTCTCTTTCCCTGTGTCAGATAAGTATACTCTGAACAAGATGCAATCACTGCGTTCATATCTCCCTGCCATGGTCCCTGTCCAAGGGCTGCAAGGGCTGTAAATGCCAGCATAAGAGGAACACTTCCCATATATCCTGCTACAACAACCAACGCTCTACCAATAACGGCAATGATATATCCCCTAAGATTCAACTTGTACATACCCTTCCATTTACCAACGAGTGTCGGAGTAAAGATAAGAGCTATAATAAGTGGGATATTCACAGCCCAGGCGAACTGACCAAAGAGGTTTTTATTCTTCAGCACCCATGTCATATAGTAGATACCGGCACCAATCATAGCACTGTAGAGCTGCTGTAAAATATAAGTTCCACAGATCATCATATAATACTTGTTCTTTACAAGCAGCTTAAATGCCTGAACCAATCCATACTTTTCTTCATCGCCCTTAACTTCTCCCTCGTTAAGCTCCTCCTCTGGAAGTTCTTTTACGGAGAGTGCTGAGATTGTATTTACAATCAGACCGATAATTGCATAGATAATTGCTACAGTTCTCCATGCTGCCGCATCCCCACCACAATAATCAACAAATTTTACGGTTACAGATTGAATCAAGAGACTTGTAGAAAATGCAAAAATAAAACGATAAGATCCCATCTGCACACGCTCTTTGCTGTTCTTTGTAATCAAAGAAGTCAATGCGGAATATGCAATATTATTTGCTGTATAGAACACTCCATTTAACAATGTGTATGCAATAAAGAACCATGCATATTTTGCTGTATTTCCCCAGCTTGTAGGAACAGCAAAACAACATACCAGCGTAATTGCACAACCAATGTAACCATAAAGCATCCATGGCTTTGCCTTGCCCAGCTTACTGTGCGTCTTATCTATCATCGAACCAAAGAATATGTCTGTAAATCCATCAAACAGCTTAGAAAGTGCTATCAGCGTACCCACTATACCTGCTGCGAGTCCAACAGAATCTGTCAGATAAATCATCACAAATGATGTCAAAAATGCATATACTACATTTCCCGCTATATCACCGGATCCGTATCCGACTTTGTTATACCATTTTAAATACTTTTTTTCTTCCATAGAATCACTCCTCATCTTAATCAGGTTTAGAATTTCATGTGTCGAACAGTCTGATGCCTATATTATTCTAAATGTTTTACTTTTGTTCTTTTGTATCCCAAGTATCACCATATGTCTGGACTTATATGGCAATATTTAGGGAAATGCTGTGTCAACGAGTTACATTATTATCCCTTCACATACGGAACCAGTGTAAACCGGAACCGGAATAATCTATCATCAAATCTGTACGCATCTAACACGTCTGGTCCGCAACTGTTAGAGCCTATTCCATTCTGTGCATAATCAAGACAGAGTACCGTACTGTCCGATTCTATAAGTTCATAATTATGTGCTTTTTTCTCCAACTCCTCCTGCGTATAGAAAGAGGCATTGAATGAAAATGCATCTTCTTCTGCTATAGCTGTGATACCATACTGGCTGTTGCCAAGCTCCACATAATCACAGTCATAGTGACTTCCGTTTTCCTGTGGACGAATATAATCTTCATGCATATCTGAAACCTTAAGACGATACAATCCATGGCTTGCTGCTCTATGCTTGTCCCGGTAGCTTTCCTGCGGTCCCATACCGAAGAACCCTGCATCTGTAAGTTTCTTATCTAAGAACATCCTCACACCAAATCTTGGAAGAT
Organism: Eubacteriales bacterium; assembly: GCA_030537195.1. Lineage (GTDB taxonomy): Bacteria > Bacillota > Clostridia > Lachnospirales > Lachnospiraceae > Lachnospira. The sequence goes on from JAUNOK010000010.1 coordinate 24,711, forward strand.
CAGGGAATTCATCATTCTTTTTCACTGCGATATCAGCTCCAATTCTTCCGGCTGCGTCAATCGTCCATATGAGTGTCACATCAAGAATCTTCTGCACGGTTGGTGCTACAACCGAAGCCTGACTTACAACAGTCACTCCGTGCTTTCCTTGAATCACCTCTGACTTATATGCTCTTGTATATGCTTCATTGTAGTGTGCTTTCTTCCACTCAGCCTTGATATACATATCATTATCCGTCGGCGCTCTCCAGATATTCAGTTCCATCGAATTCTTCAGATATTCTCTGCCTGCAAATATTAAACTGTCAAAAAGTGCTGTCCGTTTGTTGATTATATAGGAAAACTCTCGTCCCTTTATGTTGATCTCTGTATCATTCTCCTGCACCTGAATACGGGTATCCGGTACTTCCTTTGTAAGCCAGCTTAATGCCTGCTGATTCTTTGCACCCTTACTGCTTACATCTATCTCATCAAAACCTAAGACATACGCCTTGGAAAGAAGCAGGATGTCCTTCTTCAGCTTATAGAACAGCTTCAGATATACCTTTCCATTCTCTGGGATTGAAAGCTTTAAGGTTGTGCTTCCATCACAATGCGGTAAAATGGATACTTCGGAAAGCTTCCCCTTACCTATTACAAGCCCATCCTGTGACAGCTCATAAGTAATCTCTGCATAATCCTTCAGATCATCAAAATCCATATAGTTGTGAAGCACTAATTCTCCACTTGCTGCATCATACGATACTACTCTTGCCGGTCGGTATACATTCTTGTACTCCAAAAGTCCGGTGTGTATCCTTCTGTCCGGATATACCAGACCATCCATACAGAAGTTGCTGTCATGGATTACTTCGCCATGATCGCCACCATAGGCATATATCGTCTTGCCATTTTCGGCTACACCATGGACGATTGCATGATCGCACCACTCCCACACGAAACCACCGCACATCTTATCCTCTGCCTGTATCATCTGGAAATAATCTTCAAAATCTCCAGGACCATTTCCCATACTGTGGCAGTATTCCACCAGAAGGAATGTTTTGCTACCATCCTTTTCCAGGTATTCCTCTATCTCGGTAAGCGCCGGATACATACGGCTATATAAGTCCAGATTCTCGTAATCATAGGTTACATCGTAATTGCGGTATCTGGCACTCTCATACTGCGTGATCCGCTCCGGATCAAATTTCTTTGTCCATGCCAGTGCCTTTTCAAAATTGCAGCCATAAGCACTTTCATTTCCCATAGACCACATCACGATACAGAACCGGTTCTTGTCACGCTCCACCATCAACTTCACACGGTCAACAATCGCAGCTTCCCATGCCGGATCATCTGCTATTTTCTCATTCCAACGCTTAAAGCGGTTGTAATCCGTATCCTCTTTTCGATACAGCATAAATGGTCCGTGTGCTTCAATATCTGCCTCGTCGATCACCATAAATCCATAGCGGTCGCACATTTCATAAAAAAATGGTGCATTTGGATAATGGCTGGAACGGATAGCATTGAAGTTATGCTGCTTCATCAAGGTAAGATCTGTCTTGATTTGCTCCATGCTGATTGTAAAGCCGGTAACTGGATCGGAATCATGGCGGTTCACACCACGAAACTTGATCTTCTGTCCGTTTAAGTAGATTACCTGATCTTTGATTTCTATCTTGCGGAGTGCTATATGATCTACAATCACCTCCTGCTCTGTCTCAAAAATAATAGTGTAAAGATAAGGATTCTCTGTATTCCAGAGCTTATAGTCAACAATCTCAAAAGTAGCTTTACCGTTTTTGTCAATTACCCCCTCGGAAACAACTGCGCCATTCTTATCCTCGATCTTTACCCGAACCTCTACCGGTTCATGAAAGCTTACTGTAAGATCTATCTTTGCAATGTCTGCATCTAATTCTGTTGTAATATGATAATCTCGAATTGCCTTTTCCGGACGCTTTAAAAGATAAACATCACGAAAAATTCCACTCATACGGAACTTGTCCTGATCCTCAAGGTACGAACCGTCGCACCACTTCATCACAAGCACTGCAATCCGGTTCTCTCCTTCCCGCAATACGTCTGTCACATCAAACTCACTGGTCATGTGGCTCACCTGACTGTAACCTACATAGGTGCCGTTTAACCATACATAAAAGCAGCTATCCACACCTTCAAAGTTAAGATATGCCTTTGGTGCTGCATCATCCCTTGCATAGTCAAAGGTATGCACATAAGCTCCACATGGAATATCCTGTGGCACATATGGCGGATCAAACGGAAATGGATAACGGATATTTGTGTATTGATGTGTATCATAACCTGCCATCTGCCATACACTCGGAACTGCAATCTCGTCAAAGCTCTCAACCGAATAACCATCCTCATAAAAGGCATCCTTCATATCATAAATACTGTCAAAATACTGAAACTTCCATGTACCATTCAAAAGCTGCATTCTGTCTGACAGCTCTCTGTGCTCTACCAAGTCATCCATCCGCTTTGAAGCCGGCATGTAATAGGCTCTTGCCAGCATCGTATTGTCATGTAATACGCTTAAGTCCTCATAGTAACGTGGCACGATCATAAATACCCCTCCTTCATTCATACAGTTTATACACTTTTTTGTTGCTTGTAACTCTGCTAACAATTTTCTCCTTACTGTCTGCTTTTTTCTTCTCGCTTTTATTAAATTTATGTTACCCTAATCCAGTTCTTATGTCTATAAACTAGAATAGACAAAATATGCACAAAATGATACAATAATCCCATCAATCAGAAAAGGAGTGCTGCCCTATGTACATGAACACCGGTTATTTGAACCATTCACATATGGATTTTAAGGATAAAAGCCAACCACTGATTGTCGGTAGCTGCGGAATCTATCGTTTGTCCGAGCACCCAAAGATACCAACCTATCGCCCAAGAGGACGTGTTGATTTTCAGATTATATATATTGCAGCCGGATGCGGACATTTTCATTTTGATACTGTTGATAACGAAACAATTGTTCCCGCTGGTAACATTGTCATATTCCGCCCAAAAGAGCTTCAGAAATATGAATACTATGGGGAAGATAAGACAGAAGTCTACTGGATTCATTTTACTGGAAGTGATGTAAAAAACATCTTAAGAAAATATGGTTTCCCAGATAACGAGAGAATATTCCCAGTTGGTACATCCATGGAATATGAGCGTGTATTTAAGAGAATTATTATAGAATTACAACGTTGTCAGGATAACTACGAAGAAATGCTCACATTATTGCTCCGTCATCTTCTGATCATATTCCAACGTGAGCTTACCAAAGAGCATGTTTTAAAAAATGAATATCTCAACCACGAGATGGATACCGCCGTGACATATTTTAACGAAAATTATAACCGTGATATCAATATAGAAGAGTATGCGACATCCAAGGGAATGAGCGTCAGTTGGTTCATACGAAACTTCAAGAAGTTCACGGGTTCTACTCCTATGCAGTTTATTGTTGCGCTCCGTGTCAACAACGCACAGGTTCTACTAGAAGCAACAAATTATTCTATTAATGAAATATCAAAAATTGTGGGATATGATAACCAGCTATATTTCAGCCGATTATTTCATAAGTTGAAGGGGGAATCTCCTAGAGATTATCGAAAAACCAGAAAGTCGGAAATATAAAACTCGTGTAGTGTCCACATAGTAATCATAGTACACGCAAGAGAAGTAATTACAGTATTATGACTGTTTTTACAGGTGTAAGAAAAAAGAATTGTTTCAAAATTGTTAATTTTCTTCTTTTTGCTCTTTCCACACTGCGAATTTGGACGTTACAACAGCGCGTAGCACAGCAGACGTCCAAAAAGGAGCGTACCAACCCATCTATAAAACATTTCGGGCTGACACGCTCCATATATACTTCATATATGCTCCATATAAGCTTATGAAATTATTCCATCCGAACCAAAAGGCACACACATTCCACATGCACCGTATGCGAGAACTGATCCACAGGCTGCACCTTAACAGTCTTGTAACCTTTAGTCGCAAGCAGTCCTAAGTCACGGGCGAGTGTTGCCGAATCGCAGCTTACATACACGATACGGTCAGGCGACATCTTGACAATAGTGTCAAGAAGCGACTCGTCGCAGCCCTTTCTTGGCGGGTCAACGACTACGACATCAGGAGTAATGCTCTTTCTTGCTTCCTCACGCTGTGCCTCCGTTGCAGATGTGTCTGCTGCCAGTCGCGCCATTTCCTCGTAGAAATGTGGTACGACCTCTTCAGCCTTTCCGACAAAGAACTCAGCATTATCAATGCCATTAATCGCTGCATTATTCTTTGCATCCTCTATAGCCTGAGGAACAATCTCAACGCCATATACTTTTCTTGCATTCTTAGCAAGGAATAAAGATATTGTTCCTATTCCGCAGTACAAATCCCATACAGTCTCATTGCCTGTAAGTCCTGCGTATTCAAGGGCTTTTCCATACAGCTTCTCAGTCTGTCTTGGATTAACCTGAAAGAACGAAAGTGGTGATATCTGGTATTTGATATCGCCGATATAATCTTCAATATAGCTCTTTCCCCACAGAGTTTCGCACTGTCTTCCAAGAATGACATTAGTGTTCTCCGTGTTGTAATTAAGCATGATTGACTTGATACATTTGTCAGTACTTATATCTGAATCGAGCGACACTTCTGTAAGGCGCTTTACAAGCGATTCTTTCAACTTGTCAGGCAGCTTCGTACCGTTAATAACAAGACAGACCATTATCTCGTCTGTGTGGAAGCCTGTTCTTATAAGGACATGACGCACAAGCCCTCTTCCAGTCTGCTCATCATATGGTGTAACACCGTTAAGCTCCATCCAGCTCTTTATGACAGCAAGAATATACTGGTTCTCTACTGCACCAATCTTACAGTCAGTACATGAAATAATAGAGTGCGTTCTTCCTGCATAGAAGCCCATCACAATACTTCCGTCCTTAGCTGTTCCAACCGGATACTGCGCTTTATTTCTGTATCTGAAAGGCTCTTCCATTCCGATAGCCGGGAAAAACTCATAGCCTTCTATCTTACCGATACGCTTAAGATTATCGTCAACCAGCTTTTCCTTGAATTTAAGCTGTGCCTCATAGCTCATCTGCTGAATCTGGCAGCCACCACACTGTCTTGCAACCGGACAGGCAGGAGTCACTCTGTCAGGTGAAGCCTCTATAATCTTCTCAAGCCTTGCATAGCCATAATTCTTCTTGGCTTTAATAATCTTCGCCTCAATCTTATCTCCAATTATTGCGTCCTTAACAAAGAGGGTGTATCCGTCAACCTTGCCGATACCCTCTCCGCCAGTTCCTATATCTTCTATTACAAATGTTACTTTATCATCTTTCTTAAAACTCATTAGTTGTCCTTCTTATATTAGAATCAAGCCATCTGTTATAACCAAGCCAGTCGTTGGTATCCTTGGCTTCAAGTGCTTCTCTTAATGTCTCAAGCTTTGCGTCCATATTATCTGCCATAGATAATGCAACAGCCTCTGCTATTGATGGCTTCTTAGGTGAGCCATACTCAAGCTCTCCGTGATGTGAAAGTATGCAGTGTCCAATCTGCATTGCAAGCATATCAGGGAATCCGTCAATCTGCTTAACCTTTTCCATAACCATCTCGTATCCGATAACAATATGTCCTAAGAAATTACCCTCGTCAGTGTAATCATTTTTAGGAAATTCAGATAATTCCTTAACCTTGCCGACATCATGCAGCATTGCACATGTTATAAGCAGGTCTCTGTTAAGGAAATCATAGTTGCTGCTCATCTTGTCACATAATCTTGTTACGCTTAGGCTGTGCTCTAACAATCCGCCTGCGAAACCATGATGTACTGTCTTGGCTGCTGACACGCATTTGAACTTCTTTGCAAATGCTTCATCCTTAAAGAAAGAATATAACAGCTGTTTCATATATGTATTCTTAACACTGTCTACATACTTCATCAGTTCTGCAAACATGTCATCAATATTAAATCTTGATGATGGCACATAATCAGATGCAACATATTCATTCTCAGATGCAATTCTTGCTCTTTCTATCTTAAACTGTAACGCTCCGTTGTAGCTTGTTACCTGACCTGTTACTGCAACATAATCATTAACATCAAATTCAGCAATTCCGCCTGAATTAAGATCCCATATCTTAGAATCAATCTGACCTGTCTTATCTGCAAGCATTACATTAGCATATTCCTTGCCAGTCTTAGTAAGTGCAATTGACTTTGATTTGCACAGATATACCTCTGAAATCCTCTCTCCATCTTTAAGAGTCTCTATATAACGCATTATTCCTTCTGCCTCCGTTAATTAAGTTGTTTTAACTGCACGCTCACTGAAAATGATACATCTGAATAGCCATCTTTTCCCTGCCTCATAGCTGTCACATACATAGCTTCTCCATCAGCGCACTGATATAGTTTCTCACTAAACTGCTGAATTGTCAAAATACTTTGTCCATTAATTGCACTAATTACATCTCCTGCCTGCAATCCTGCGTAATAAGCCGGAGAATCAATGTCTATATTAGATATGTATACGCCACTCGGAAGTCCGTATTTCGCTGCAAGCTCATCTGTTACATTCTGTCCTGTAATTCCACAGTACATGATTCCATGCTCATTAATCATAGTCTCTATCTGTGCCTTAAGGTCAGATATTCCGATAAAATTAGTAGTTGTATCTGTTGATGCCTTAGACACGCCTACGACTTTTCCTTCCGAATTAAACAATATTGCGAAACCGCCTGCGGTAATGCTTATACTTGTCTCAAATACTTCATATCCACTGTCCTTGCTGTACTCAACCTTAGAGCCTGCAATTGTACCATATGACACACCCTTGGAAGTTTCATAAAGCTTTCCTGACGCAATTACAAGGTCGCCCTGCTTTACCATATAAGAATTATCCAGCTCTGCTACCGTAATATTATTACGCTGTTCAGTTGTAAGATTAGCTGCATTAATACTTACAATTCCTATGCCTGAAGCCGTATTTCTACATACAAATGTGGCTTCTGTCTGGACATCATCAGACAGCCTTACTACATAATTCCTGCCCGGCTCTAAAAGGCTTGAACTGGTCAGAACAAGATATGTCGAATTCATATTTGCAACGACAAGCCCGGCTACCTCGGTCTGACTGCTTTCAACTGTAGGAACAGCAGAAACAGGCTGCTCAATATCAACAGCCACCACACATTTCTTAACATTATCAACCCTTGTACGCAGAGTAGCCATGGCAGCCTCGTAATTATCTTTCAAATCCTTCTCTGTGAGCGTATCTGGATATTCCGCTGTCTGGTTATCTGCCAGTATGTAATTATCCTTCTGTATATATATGACATTCTTGTCCTTATTCTTCTCTTCAATCCTCTTCTGTAATACCGGATATAAAAATACCATAAACAAAGTTGCCGCTATTACGACAGAAACAGCAAAGAGCAGCAGCTTGCCAATCCTTATAAGCCACTTGTACTTCTTAGCCGGGTGAAGAACTACCTGTTCTGTATACAGGTCATACTTTTCCTTATCATCTTCATTAGTTCCCATTGTGGACTCCTTATGTCTGTGAAATTTTCGTCTCTTATGAATACAATTATATCATAGTTTATATTACGATTATGAACAATTTATGACTTACATGTAAATATTTATAAGCAAAATATAGTTTTTTTACCTTAAATGCTGTAAACTTATAGGGTATGAAAAGATTGTTTTTAGTTTTTGGAGGTCTTTCGTGAATAAGAAATCTTTATCCACTTTGGAATTTTATAAAATAACCGACCAGCTTGTTTCATATGCATGCTGCGACGGTGCTAAGAAAATACTTCGCAACTTAAAGCCAATGACTGATATAACAGACATCAACTTACGTCTCGATGAGACTAATGATGCACTTTCAAGAATTTTTCAGAAAGGTTCTGTTGATTTCAGCCAGACTAAGGATATACGCGCTTCAGTGGCAAGACTTAAGGTTGGAAGCTCCCTTAATATATCAGAACTTCTTAATATAAGTGCCATTCTTTCATGTGCCAAGCATGTTAAAGATTACTATGAGCATCGTGAGGATTCTATATCTGGCATGCTTGATAATCTTGCAACTGTTGACGCTCTCAATTTGCAGATTAAAAAATGTATTATCTCTGAAGATGAGATAAGTGATGACGCAAGTGCCAACTTAAGAAGCATTAGAAGAAGCAAGGCTATTGCTAATGACAGAATTCATTCTGAACTTAACAAGCTTCTTAATTCGCCTACTTACAGAACTTATCTTCAGGATTATGTTATTACTACAAGGCAGGGACGCTACTGTCTTCCTGTCAAAGCTGAATATAAGTCAGCATTTCCGGGTATGATTCATGACCAGTCTTCTACCGGTTCTACTCTCTTTATTGAGCCTGCAGCAGTTGTAAAGCTTAATAATGATATCCGCGAGTTAGAGCTTAAGGAAGCCGCTGAGATTGAAGTTATTCTTGCTGATTTAAGTGCGAAAGCTGGAGAACACACTGAAGAACTTCTGTGTGATTATGAGATACTTGTCGAACTCGACTGTATATTTGCAAAGGCACAGCTTGCAAGACATATGCACGCAAGCCGTCCAGTTATGAATACATCAGGAATTATCAATATTAAGAAGGGACGCCACCCTCTTATTGAACCTCATAATGTAGTTCCTATTGATATCTATCTTGGAACAGATTTTAAGCTTCTTATAATCACTGGTCCTAATACAGGTGGTAAGACTGTTTCATTAAAGACTGTTGGACTTCTCACACTTATGGCTCAGTCAGGTTTATTTATTCCTGCTCTTGACCACTCTGATATTGCAGTATTCACGAACATTTATGCTGATATAGGTGATGAGCAGAGTATTGAACAGAGTTTAAGTACATTTTCATCACACATGACTAACACTGTCAAAATTCTTAAAGAAGCTGATGAGAACTGTCTTGTACTCTTCGATGAGATTGGTGCGGGAACTGACCCGACAGAAGGTGCGGCTCTTGCCATTGCAATTCTTAATGACCTTAAGATGCGCGGTGTTACAACTATGGCCACAACTCACTACAGTGAAATCAAACTCTATGCACTTTCTACTGATGGTGTCGAGAATGCAAGCTGTGAATTCGACGTTGAATCTCTCCGTCCTACTTACAGACTGCTTATAGGTATTCCAGGAAAGAGTAACGCATTTGCAATCTCTAAGAAACTCGGACTTCCTGACTATATTCTCTCTGACGCATCAGAAAGACTTAACGCAGAAGATGTACATTTTGAAGATATCGTATCTGACCTTGAACATGCGAGAATCTCTCTTGAGAAGGAACAGGCTGAAGTTGAAAGCTATAAAGCCGAGATTGCTTCTCTTAAAGAAAAACTTCAGGCTAAGAATGAGAGACTTGACGAGAGAACTGACAATATTATCCGCAAAGCCAATGAACAGGCTGCTGCCATCTTAAGAGATGCCAAGGATTTCGCGGACGAAACTATCAAAGCCATGAACAAGCACGGTATGACAGTCGCTGAGCTTGAAAAGCACCGTACTGCTGTCCGTGAGAAGATGAACAAGAATCAGGCCAAGTTAAAGGTAGAGCCTGCTAAGGTTAAAGCACACAAGGCACATGATATATCTGAATTCAAGACAGGCATGCATGTGCGAGTTCTTACTATGAATGTTATCGGTACTGTTTCTGCAATCCATCCTGCCAAGAAACAGGTTACTGTTCAGGTAGGTGCATTAAGCACTAAGATTGATATCAAGAATCTTGAGATTCTTTCAGGATATAAGGAGCCTAAGGAAGCTCCATCCAAGGCTGCCGGCGGTTCCGGCAAGATTAAGATGAGCAAGTCTGCCGGCATATCAACTGAGATTAACCTTCTCGGCTGCACAGTGGACGAGGCTGTTGCCCGCCTTGACAAATATCTTGACGACGCTTACATTGCCAAGATTCCGCAGGTGCGTATCGTTCATGGTAAAGGAACCGGTGCATTAAGAAATGGTGTCACCGCTTATCTTCGCGGTGTTCCATATATCAAGAGCTTCCGCCTCGGCGAAATCGGCGAGGGCGATGCCGGTGTAACTATTGTTGATTTCAAATAATTATTATTGGGGGATATTATTATGGCATCTAAACAGCGAATACTTATCGTAGATGATGATGAAAATATTGCAGAGCTTATATCTCTGTATCTTACTAAGGAATGTTACGAAACTAAGATTGTGTATGATGGAGAAAGCGCACTTTCTGAGATTCCTGTATTCAAGCCTAATCTCGTCCTGTTAGACCTTATGCTTCCTGGCATTGACGGCTATCAGGTGTGCCGTGAGATAAGAAAGAACAATAACGTTCCTATAATTATGCTCTCTGCCAAGGGCGAAACATTTGACAAAGTATTAGGTCTTGAGCTTGGAGCAGACGACTATATTATCAAACCTTTCGAGACTAAAGAGATGGTTGCCCGTGTAAAGGCTGTGCTTAGAAGATACCACATGCCTCAGATGAATAGTGTTGATCCGGCTAACGCCAAATGCGTCAACTACCCTGACCTCTCTATCAACCTTGATAATTATTCTGTTAATTATATGGGTAAGAATGTGGAGATGCCACCTAAAGAACTTGAACTCTTATATTTCTTAGCTTCTGCTCCTAATCAGGTATTCACAAGAGAACAGCTTCTTGACAATATCTGGGGTTATGAATATATCGGTGATACACGAACTGTTGATGTCCATATTAAGAGAATCCGCGAGAAAATCAAAGATCACGCCCACTGGAATATCGAGACAGTATGGGGAATTGGTTACAAGTTCGTAACTAAGTAAAGTGATGGAGGATAACTAACATTGAAAGGATTCAGTACACTCAGCAAACATATTTTCATATATATAGCTATATGTATAATCAGCTTTATTCTTGTATCAACAGTATGCTACAAGATAGATTATAAGCACGTATACAATTATTACTCTGGCAGGCTGTATCTGCAGGCGAATGAGATAGCTAATGAATATGCTCTTGAATACCTCGGAGAATCTAAGCTAAGACGAATAGAACTTGAGATGAAATCTCTGTCAACATTCAATGACACAAGAATCATGTTCATCACACCTTCCGGTGATGTCATCCTTGATACTAACGACAGTACCACAGATAAGAGTAACGAAGACAGAGTTTTATTCACTGTTAATGATTTTGATTATGGAGACCTGAACGGAAAGCATGATATCCTGTGGGATTTTTATGGTTTGTTTTCCGAGCCGACATTAAGTGTGTTCTCGCCTATTTCCAATTCATTTGAAATCAAAGGCTATGTTGTGATTAATATACCGGAATCTGCCATTGTAGACCGCGTATATAACACATTTAACACGAACTATCTTACTCTTATAATCGTGCTTATTCTGTCGGCTGCATTCCTTGCTCTGTATTTCTTTCAGGTTCACAGACCTATTAAAGAAATCACCAAAGCAACCAATGAATACAGTAAAGGTAATCTTTCATACCATATTAAGCCTATGCTTAACGACGAGATTGGACGACTTGGAATGTCTCTTGATTACATGGCTTCACAGCTTAATGAATCAGATAAGTTCCAGCAGAAGTTCCTGTCTAATATATCGCATGATTTCAGGTCTCCGCTTACTTCCATCAAGGGATATCTGGAAGCCATTCAGGACGGAACAATTCCGCCTGAAATGCTTGATAAATATATCGGCATAATGCTTTTTGAGACAGAAAGACTTACCAAGCTGACAAGTAATATTCTTACTCTTAATGAACTTGACCCTAAGTCTGTAAGGCTTGATATATCAACATTTGACCTTAACTCAATAATAAGACATACTGTTGAGACATTTGAAGGAACATGCAAGAAAAAGAGTATCAAGTTCAATATCACTTATGCGAACAGCGTACAGAATGTTAAAGCGGACAAGGGCAGAATACAGCAGGTTATATACAACCTTATAGATAACGCTATTAAGTTCAGCAAAGAGAATTCTTACATATACATAACTGTCAAGGAAAAGGGCGAGAAAGCGCAGATATCCATTAAGGATACAGGCTGCGGAATCGCCAAAGAAGACATTGATAAAATCTGGGACAGATTCTACAAATCAGATTCTTCACGAGGCCGTGACAAGAAAGGCTCAGGACTTGGTCTTTCAATAACCAAGGAAGTTATTCAGGCACATGGTGAGAATATTGACGTTGTCAGTACTGTCGGTGTCGGAACAGAATTCATATTCACACTTGAACTTGCAAAATAAAAACACACGGACATGCGTAATTGTATGTCCGTGTGTTTTATTATACTTATAATTATTGTTATATTACTCTTTCCAGTTAAGCCTGTGAAGATGTCCCTCGCAGTTCATATGCGAAAAATTATGCTGGCGGAGCGCTTCGTAAAGCACGATTGCCACTGAATTAGAAAGATTGAGTGACCTTATATCTCCTATCATAGGAATTCTGATACATGTATCTTCATTATCTACAAGTATCTCCTCTGGAATTCCCGCACTTTCTTTTCCGAACATTATGTAACAGTCTTCTTCGTAATTGACCTCTGTATATGTCTTGTGTGCCTTGGTTGTAGCCATATACACTTTAGCACCCGGATTCTTTGCAAGGAAGTCATTATAATCATCATACACAGTAACATCAAGCTTATCCCAGTAATCAAGACCGGCTCTCTTTAACATCTTATCGTTAATCTGAAAACCTAATGGTCCTATAAGATGCAGTCTTACGCCTGTTGCCACACATGTTCTTCCTATATTACCTGTATTAGCCGGCATCTCCGGCTCATGTAAAACTATATTCAACATATCTGATTCCTATTTCAGTGTACTGATAAACCTTTCTATTCTTTCGAGTCCCTGCTTAAGATTATCTATAGAATATGCATAAGATATTCTTAAAAATCCTTCGCCGCAGTCACCGAATGCAGTTCCCGGAACTACAGCAAGCTTCTGTTCTCTTAACAGTCTGTTAGCAAATTCATCCGAAGATAATCCGAACTTCTTAATTGAAGGGAACACATAGAACGCTCCAAATGGCTCAAAACAGTCAAGCCCCATCTCTTTAAATGCATGCATAAGATATCTTCTTCTCTGGTCATAAGCAGTAACCATCTTCTCAACTTCCATATCGCAATTCCTAAGTGCCTCTACAGCAGCAAACTGACTGTTAGTAGGTGCACACATAATTGCAAACTGATGAAGCTTAGTCATCTGGCTTATTATCTCCTTAGGTCCGCATGCATATCCAAGTCTCCATCCTGTCATTGCAAATGCTTTGGAGAAACCATTAATAACAATAGTTCTCTCCTTCATTCCTGGAAGACTTCCTATTGAACAATGTTCTCCCTTATATGTAAGAGCTGAATATATCTCATCCGATATAACAAATATATCCTTCTCAATTATAACCGGTACAAGCTCTTCAAGCTCTTCCTTTGTCATAATAGCTCCTGTTGGATTATTAGGGAATGGCATAACAAGAACCTTAGTCTTATCTGTTATACTTGCCAGAAGTTCTTCCTTAGTAAGCTTGAACTCATTCTCTTCCTTTAACTCAATAATTACAGGCTTGGCATCAGCCATAATTGCACATGGAAGATATGATACATAACTTGGCTGTGGTATAAGAACCTCATCGCCAGGATCACACATACACCTTAACGCAACATCAATTGCTTCACTTCCACCTACTGTAACAAGTACTTCCTTCATAGGATCATAGTGAAGGTCCATCTTTCTTGCAAGATAATTACATATCTCTTCTCTTAATTCCTTAAGCCCCGCATTAGATGTATAAAATGTTCTTCCTTTCTCAAGGGCATATATACCCTCTTCTCTTACATTCCACGGAGTATCAAAATCAGGTTCACCTACTCCTAACGAAATTGCATCAGGCATCTCACTTACAATATCAAAGAACTTTCTTATTCCTGATGGTTCTATGCCTGTTATTTTCTGTGATAATGGGTTTCTCATGGTGTAATCAGCATCCTTTCGTCTTTAGCCTCGTCCTCTATTATTGTTCCGTAGTCCTTATACTTCTTAAGTACAAAATGTGTTGATGTACTAAGGACTGAATCTAATGGTGCGAGTTTCGCCGCGACGAACTGAGCCACTGACTTCATCGACTTTCCTTCTATAATAACTGTAAAATCAAAACCTCCTGACATAAGATAAACAGATGTTACCTCATCATACTTATAGAGTCGTTCTGCTATACTGTCAAATCCTAAACCTCTCTGAGGAGTGACCTTTACCTCAATAAGAGCTGTAACTTTCTCCTCACTTGTCTTATCCCAGTTAATGACCGCATTATATCCGCAGATAATGTGTTCTTTTTCCATATCTGCTATCTCATTGGCAACCTCTGCTTCAGAATATCCAAGCATAATAGCCATCTCCTTAAGGTCTATCCTTCCATTCTTTTCAAGAATATCAAGAATCTTCTCTCTCATAACGCAATCCTCCCACTAATTATATGAATCTGTATATCTCATCCTGTTCGGGAAGACCTAAGAATCTGTCTTCCTCTGTATTGTGAATAATTCTGTTATTGCCATCTGTAACTTTACCAATAACGGCAGCTTCTATTCCATTCAGCTGCATTGTATTAACTATATCACATCCATTTTCACATGTCATTAACAAACAGCCCATTGAATCCAATATATATGGATTAATATTAAATAATTCACATATTTCAATAATTTCCTGTTTAACTGGAATGTTTCTTAAGTCAACTTCCAGTCCAACACCTGAATACTCCGCCATATCCCATAACGCGGCAAATATACCACCTTCCGAAACATCATGCATAGCGCCTTCTATGCCTTCATTAACGAATACTGCGGCTTCTTTAGCTACAAGCAGTTCTTTATCATCTGTAAGCGCTTTGTCAATGATATCCTGTGTATACACTTTAAGAATATCTTCTTTTCTTGCAGATATAATATCCCTTATTCCACTCATTCCTATATGCTTGGTAACTACTATATCCTGACCCGCAACAGCTTTTTTCTGCCTACAGACTTCATGTCCTATCGCAGTTACAGATACAACCGGATGATTGACGTTGCTGCTTACAGTTGTATGCCCTCCGGCAATACCAGCACCCACAACACAGCTCTGTCTGTCAAGTTCTTTAATTATTTCTTTAAGGCGTATCTCTCTTGACTTCTCATCAAGAATAACAGTATTCATAATACTGTCTGTGATGCCACCAGCTGCACTTATATTATTAGCAGCTCTGTATACCGCCCATTCTCCTGTAGCCGCAGCCGCCAATACATTCCCCTCGTTAATTATATGTGCTGCATCCTGCCCATATGCTGGCTTCACAGTATTCCCTCTTTTGCCAAGTAATTTGAATACTGATCTTCCTAATATTGTATCAGATACTTTTCCTGTCTTCATAATATGTATAACCTCTTTATTCCATAATTATATTAAGGTATAAGATAGACAACCATAGGAACAACCATCGCTACAATAAGTATCATTATTAATATTCCTGTGAACCATCTTTTAGTTTTCTTATTATTAAAATTAATCATAACTTCCTCCAACAATATATTAGATTTAATTAATTATAGCACAGTACGGATTATTTTCCATACTGTGCTATGATTGTATCTATCTGCCTTGAAGCCATACTTTTAGTCATCTCTTCAATTGGAACCTCAAGATTAATATTATGCTTCTGTACAAGTGCTGCAAGATATCTTCTCTGAGGCGGTGTTATTGGTGTATCCTTCTTCACCGTATAGACAAGTTTCATTGTATGATTAAATCCATCATCATCAGGTTTTATTTTCTCCAACCTGCTATACAGCATACTTGCACTTACCGCATCATCATAGGCTCTGTGAGACCTTCCCGGATCAATATCAAAATACTCACACAAATAAGACAGACTCTTATGCTCTGCCTCTGGAAGAAGCCTTCTTGATATCTTTAATGTATCAATTCCATCATCATTAATAGTAAGCCCGTTATTAACAGCAGCCTTCTTAAGAAAACTGAAATCAAATATGACATTATGTCCAAGTATTGGCCAGTCCCCTATAAAATGTGTTATATCGTCTATAATATCCTCTATTCGCGGCTTACCTGCAAGATCCTCATTATGTATACCAGTAAGTCCGGTTATACGTTCACTGATACTTATTCCCGGATAAACCAGCGTAGAGTACTTCTCTGTTATACAACCATCCTCAACCCTGGCCATTCCAACTTCGATAATTCTGTCTACGGCCGGATTAAGACCTGTTGTCTCAATATCCAGCGCAACATACCTGTTAATCATTACTTTCTCTCTTTCAGAAATACTCTTCCAATATAATCTCCTATTATGGCAAGGAAATTAGCATCGTTCTCTGCCCATTTCTTATCAAGCTTGTATTTTCCATAAGCTATGATATTGTTATTCCTCTTAATATCTCCGCCAATTATGTACTGGATAGCCTGAATTATTCCATATTCTGAATAAGTCTTATACATAGCCGGCGCTTTAGTTTCAAAGAAATTAATATTGTCTATTACAAATATACCATCTTCTCTAAAGTTAGGAATATAATTATCTTTCTTGAAAAAGCTTCCATCATCATCTGACATACGCTCATCTCCGTACAGAATATAATTCTTCATCTCTGCACGGTCATATATAACGATTGAATCAATATTAAATGCAACTGCAACAATATCTAACAATTCATTTCTTCTCTTGGCATCTGCATCCCTGTATTCTCTGATAATAGTATTAACGACATCCATCTTGTGGTATTTGTAAAATGCTTTTTCGTCAATATCACCTATTTTTCCCATACCATACACATACGCTTTATGTATATCTTCATGATATATAATATATCTGTCTTTTCCTTTTTCCTTTGCTAGATATAATACCTTATCTGCTATCTTGAACAATTCATTGTAATTATCTGCATCTCCAGGATAGGTTGCTGAACCAATAGAGCATGTTATCTTAATATTACGGGAATCATCATGATACAGCCACTTAATGTTATTACGAACAGTTCTTAATACGCTTCTAATTCCCTCATCATCATTAAGGCCTTCCATAACAATAAACATCTCATCTCCGCCTATACGTCCACATAAGCCTTTGCTTCCGACAACATCTCTCAAGATATCTGCAACTTTGTAAAGTACCTCATCACCAAACATATGACCATATGTATCATTGACAGTCTTAAAATCATCTACGTCAATAATAGCAATTGTCACATTATGTCCTGGCTTGGAATCTATAAGTTTTCTTACATAATCTGTTATTGCACGCTTATTAAGAAGATCTGTTCCTGGATCTTTCATATCAGAGATAATACTGAGTTCTTCAACCACATGATTATCAGAGCTTTCTAAAATATTAATGGTTCCTATAACAACCTTATTACCGGAATCATCAATAATTGTCTTACCTCTTGCAAGACATCTGTCAAGTCTTCCTATATTATTGAGCACACTAATTGTAATCTCTCTTTTAAAGAATTTCTCTCCATTAATAAGTGCAGTAATAAATGCTTCAAGCTCCTGTACTGCCTGAGTATCAAGTGCATCTGTATTAATCTTATAATTTTTCCAATGTTCTATTGAGCCTTCATAAAAAGACATCACCTGCTGTCCATCTGAAATCATGAAAATATTAAAGTCGTCCTTAAGAATATCATATGAGAAAAGGACGTTCTCACACATTCCAAGATAACTTGAATATCTGTCCATTCTGGCATTAAGATTATCTATCTGTGATGTAATTGATGCAGTATCAATGATACTTATTTTATACAGATGTCCTCTCGTCTCAGATACGCCGCCATCTATAATTCTTGTAAGCATCCAGTGATATTCACCTGTCTGGTATAACATTCTTACAACGATGTATTTGCTTACTTCACTGCAATCTCTGATAGCATCCGTAAATCTGCCAACATCATCAGGGTGTATATATCTTGTATATATGAGAATGGCATTGTTGCCTGAAATAACTTCGAAATTTTCATCCATCGTTACAATCGTCATTCTCTCATCAATAAGAAGGTCTGAACTGCCAGCCTCTGCTCTAATCAAATCTACCATAATGTAAACCCCTGCCTTATAATTAATAGTGTCCTCTCCCTATTTACCTGGACTCCTCAGGATGCTCCTTTATATAAGCTTCATACAGGTCAGGTCTGAATTTCTTAGTTCTCTCCAAAGACTTCTCATGTCTCCACTTCTCAATGTTAGCATGATGTCCCGATAAAAGTACTTCTGGAACAGCTTTCCCATTATAATCTGCCGGTCTTGTATATTGCGGATACTCTAGCAGACCATCTGAAAAGCTCTCTGTTTCAGCAGATTCCTCATTATTAAGAACTCCTGGTACAAGTCTTGAAACTGTATCAATAACGACCATTGCCGGTAATTCACCACCGGTAAGAACATAATCTCCTATAGATACATAATCTGTAACTATATTCTCCAATGCCCTTTCATCAATTCCTTCATAATGTCCGCACAGAATAACAAGGTTGTCTTCCTGTGCCAATTCCTCTGCCATACTCTGTGTAAATGTATAGCCCTGTGGGGTCATATATATAACCCTTGGTCTTTTCCCAATACTTCTGACAATATCCTCATAGCAGTCGCATACAGGAGCAGCTCTCATAACCATTCCTGCACCGCCGCCATAAGGATAATCATCTACCTTTAAATGCTTATCATTAGAATAGTCCCTGATATCATGCGCGGTAACAGACATAACTCCGGCTTTAATAGCTCTTCCGGTTATACTTGTATTAAGCCCATCTGTTATCATATCTGGAAACAAAGTCATAACATGAAAATTCATTACTTCACTCCTGCAATTCCATTAAGCATAAATGCATAATAGCCACTCTTAAGATTATATCCACTGTCTGTATAAGAAGATCCAAAATATCCTGAACCATCTTTAAATACAAATGCCACATCGATATATGTTATACCTAGTGTCGATGCATTTTCTGAAAACATGCCATTAAGTGAATCAATGTTAGCCTGCTTAACCTTACTTGAAGATTCGAATTTCTGACTTACCGGAAGTACCGAAAGAACATACACATTGGCCGATGGAAGAGCGCTCTTTACAGCTTCTATAAATTCTTTCTCATACTTATATATATCTTCTACCGACCTGCTTCCGTAATTAAGATCATTAATACCGACCATAATATAAACAGAATCAGGTGACTGGGATACAATATTATCAAGATACCCTGTAAGCTTATCACTTGTCATTGAATTCGATGATATAACCTGTGAATCTGGTAAATATCCAAACTGTGAAATACCACTTACCACAAAATCACCAATAAATACAGCCTTGCTATAAGCAGATGAAGATGTGTAATCCTCATTCTGTGCTGTTCCAGAAACTGTTAAGCTTCTTCCGGAAGCAGCCTGTGTTGTCTGCTGTGTAGCTTCCTGTGAAGAATCCTTTGATTCCTGTGTTACATCCTGTGTACTTTCCTGCTGTACAGGAGCTGTTGTAGATTTATTATCATCCTTGCCACCGTTCTTACTACTGCAGCTCTTAAGTACAACTGCAAATATAATAACGGCAACTACTAATATTATTAAGCCAATAACATAATTTCTGTATCTGTTCCACATTCTTTTCTTGCGGTTAAGACTTATCTTTGGTCTATCATTATTAGAATTATATGATTCCATTAAAATATTCCTTTCTTTTTCGACGCTGTCTCATCGTATTATAACATTAGTCAATCACATGTGCAAATACAACATAAACAGCCTCTTTACCATTGCA
Organism: Eubacteriales bacterium; assembly: GCA_030537195.1. Lineage (GTDB taxonomy): Bacteria > Bacillota > Clostridia > Lachnospirales > Lachnospiraceae > Lachnospira. The sequence continues at coordinate 44,565 of JAUNOK010000010.1, forward strand.
TCTTATGAAGAACTACTGCTGATGTCTTCCTTAAGCCTATGTCCAGCCAGCCATTCTGAAGATGGTATCCAAGCCTGTCAGTACTGTATCCCCCTTCAAATGTAACCATGAGCTGTTCTACATCATCATCAAAACCAAGTCCGACTTCCCAAGCAGGAATTCTCGCTCTTACCTCGTCCTCATTATTATTAACAATAATAATTGCTGCATCATCCTTCGTAAAACGTCCATATGCAATAACATTATAGGCTGAATACAATGATTTATATGAACCGGTTCTTAAAACCTCGTTCTCTTTATGCATTCTTATTACTGCCTTATGGAAATCAATAAGTTCCTTATCCTCATGCCCCCATGGATAAGTTCTTCTGTTATCAGGATCTGTAAAACCACATACTCCTGCTTCATCTCCATAATACACTGTTGGTGCTCCAGGCCATGTCATCTGAATAACAACAGCCTCCTTGAATACCGACTTATTAACATTATTATTGGCAGCCTCTGGTCCAAGTGTATTAGTTCTACCAACTGTTCTGTTAGTTCTGGTCAGGAATCTTGAATGATCATGATTAGACAGCTCATTCATAGATATTGCTGTGCTCTGTCCACCCATTCTTGCCATATTATGATGCATTGCTCCAAAGAAATAATCAGGATTACCGAATTTATCAGGTCTTGCCTCATCACTATGTTTCTCCATTCCTGTAAGAAACCATGTTATTGGCTCCATGAATGCATCATAATTCATCACAGTATCCCATTCATCGCCCTGTAACCAGCTATATGGGTCTCCATAATGTTCTGCAAGAATAACTGCATCAGGATTAGCTTTCTTTACTTCCTCACGGAATCTCTTCCAGAAATAATGATTATACTCCGGACTGTATCCAAGGTCAGCAGCCACATCAAGTCTCCATCCATCTACATTATAAGGTGCTGAAACCCATTTTCTTCCGATAGAAAGAATATATTCCTCAAGTTCCTTAGACCCCTCATAATTAAGCTTAGGAAGAGTATCATGTCCCCACCAGCCATCATATGAATTATTGTCTGGCCACTGATTCGAGAAGAACTTGAAAAAGTTATGATAAGGGCTTTCATACTTTTCGTATGCTCCCGGCTCATACTCATCAGCACTGTCTCTGTAAATGTGCTCTTTGTCCATCCATTTATTAAAGGAACCACAATGATTAAATACACCATCTATGATAACCTTCATGCCTCTTGAATGGATTTCCTGTACTACCCTGGCAAAGAACTCATTACTTGCCTCAAGATTAGCCTTTCTTGTAACTCTGTTAATATATCTTGTAGCATGTGTATTATCATTGTCTCCGGGCCTTAAAAGCTCTCCCTCGTCCTCAACAATCTTTCCAAAATGCGGATCGATATAATCATAATCCTGTATATCATACTTATGATTAGATGGGGACACAAACAATGGATTAAAATATATGACTTCAACGCCCAAATCCTGTAGATAATCAAGCTTATCAAGTACGCCCTGCAGGTCGCCTCCATAAAACTCTCTTATTCCCATCTGTGCAGGATACTTATTCCAGTCCTTAACCTGACAGACATGCTCCCCTATATAGTTATATTCATCATCAAGCACATCATTACTCTTATCGCCATTATAGAATCTGTCAACAAATATCTGGTACATAACTGCACCTTTTGCCCACTCTGGTGTCTTGAATCCTGGTGTAATCTGGAAATTATAATATTCATTAAGATCCTTAATTGCTCCAATCTGGTTGTAGAAACACACTGTTCTGCCAAGTTCAACGCGGAAATAATAATACATCTTCTCTGTTCCCACATTAATCTTGGCCTCATAGTAATCAAACATACTCTCGCTTCTGACTCTTGTCATAACATGTTCGACATTATCAACAACAAGATATGCTTTATCTACATTATATCTGCCAGTACGCAGTCGTATCGTTACTTCATCTCCAGGCATTGGCTCTGCCGGACTTCTGTAATCATTAGTAACATCCGAAAACAACGCTCTTGGATGTAGCGTCGGCCTTGCACTGCATGTATAAAAAATACGTTTTTCCCAGGCAGCTAAGTTTCCCATTTCCTCGGTTATTCTCATAGAGAAACCTCCTTAGCATATACTATTCTGATTTTATATCTAAAAGTACAATTTAGCAAGCAAAAAGGCTTTTATGGGTAGCAAAAAAGGCAGCCATGGGGTGACTGCCTTTTTCAGAGAAGGTATTTCTTTTCGATAAGCATTACTGCTTTATCTATAATGTATTGGGGGTTTTTACATTAATTATAATATCTTATTTCCCTCAATAAGTGTTCACAAACATCACTAAATTTATTCAAAAAATTTGTGCATATTTACTAGATGATTGTTGTTCCCATAATACTATCATCATCTGCACCGTTTCCATTATCAAAAAGTGCTTCAAATTCTTCTCTTGTAACTTTCTCTTTTTCAAGAAGAAGCTGTGAGCTCTTCTCTAATACATCCATATGCTCAGAGATTATCTTCTTAGCCTGTGCATAACAGTCATCAATAATCTTCTTAACTTCTTCATCTATGGCTGTAGCAATATCTTCACCATATGGTCTTGTATGTGCAAGGTCTCTTCCGATGAATACCTCATCCTCATCGCTGCTTGCATAATTAATAAGACCAAGTCTGTCAGAGAATCCGTACTTGGTAACCATATCTCTTGCTGTCGCTGTTGCCTGCTTGATATCCTGTGATGCACCTGTTGTGATATCATCAAATATAAGTTCCTCTGCAACTCGTCCACCAAGGCTTACAATAATATTCTGTAACATCTTGCCCTTGGTATTAAACATCTCATCCTTCTCAGGAAGTGGCATTGTGTAACCTGCTGCTCCCATTCCTGTTGGAATAATAGAGATAGTGTGTACCGGTCCTACATCTGGAAGAACATGGAAAAGAATTGCATGACCTGATTCGTGGTATGCTGTAATCTTCTTTTCTTTCTCTGATATAATCTTGCTTCTCTTCTCAACGCCAATTCCAACCTTGACAAATGCATAGTTGATATCAGCGTTAGTAATGAACTTTCTCTTACTCTTGGCTGCATTAATTGCAGCTTCATTAAGAATATTCTCAAGGTCTGCTCCTGTGAATCCTGCTGTAGTTCTTGCAAGACTCTCAAGATCAACATCATCACCTAATGGCTTCTTGGCTGCATGAACATTAAGAATCTCAAGACGGCCTCTTACATCAGGTCTTCCTACAACTACCTTTCTGTCGAAACGTCCCGGTCTTAATATAGCAGGATCAAGAATATCTACTCTGTTAGTAGCTGCCATGACGATAATTCCTTCGTTAACTCCGAAACCATCCATCTCTACAAGCATCTGGTTAAGAGTCTGCTCTCTTTCATCATGTCCGCCACCCATACCAGTTCCTCTTCGTCTTGCAACTGCATCAATCTCATCAATAAATATGATACATGGGGCATTCTTCTTAGCTTCCTCAAACATATCTCTTACTCTTGATGCACCGACACCAACGAACATCTCAACAAAATCAGAACCTGATATACTAAAGAATGGAACTCCTGCCTCCCCCGCAACGGCCTTGGCAAGTAAAGTCTTACCTGTTCCCGGAGGGCCTGTAAGAATAACACCTTTAGGAATTCTTGCTCCGAGGTTAGTGTATTTTACAGGGTCTTTAAGGAAATCAACGATTTCCTCAAGTTCCTCTTTCTCTTCATTAAGTCCGGCTACATCCTTGAATGTAACCTTATTGGCATCACCGCTTATCATTCTTGCACGGCTCTTGCCGAAATTCATCATCTTGGCGTTACCACCGCCACCAGCCTGTCTTGTCATCATCATCATAAGTGCAACAACAACGATAAGGCACAGACCAAATGGCAGAATAGTTGTCATCCAGATACTGTCTCTCTTCACATCCTTAAGAGTATACTCAACGCCCTTATTGTCGAGCAGCTCCTGAACAGAAACAACATCCGACACATTAAGAGAATCCTTGCTTCCGTCTGTGAATGTAATCGTAAGTGTACCGGTTGGAACTTCTGCGTTCTGACTGATAGTAACACTTGTAATCTTATTATCCTTTAAGTCAGAAACAAAATCTTTATACTTATAAGTACTTGTTCTCTGGCTCATCTGGGCGATTACAGCCCATATAATACCAATTATAATAATCATGAAGAAAATGCTGCCAAATCCTCCAGATCTTCTTTTCTTAGTATCCATCACTTCCTCCTTATTTAATTATGCCTCTCCATCAAGATGTAAAACTCCAACATATGGAAGATTTCTGTAGCTCTGGTCATAGTCAAGACCATATCCTACAACGAATTCGTCAGGAATGTTAAAGCCGTTATACTTAACTTCAACCTCAACTTCTCTTCTCTCAGGCTTATCAAGCAGAGTACATACACATATATCTGCTGGCTTTCTTTCCTTTAACATAGGCATAAGTCTTGAAAGAGTATTACCTGAATCAATAATATCTTCAATAACAATAACATGTTCTCCCTCAATACTCTCATCAAGGTCCTTCTTAATCTTCACCTGACCGCTTGATGAAGTTCCACTTCCATAGCTTGATACCTGCATAAAATCAAACTTAACAGGTACAGTAATTCTCTTGGCAAGCTCACATGTAAATATAATACTTCCCTTAAGAATACAGATAAGTTTAACTTCTTTGCCTGCGTAATCTTTGCTTATCTGCTCTCCAAGCTGTGCAATTCTTTCATTAAGTTTCTCCTCAGATATAAGGACACTGATAAATGGTTCTTTCATCGTTTCTCTCCTTTGTCAACCTTAATATTCTCTACTGTATAGTTACTTCCAGCACATTCTGTGTATCATCATCAATCAGGGCGCGTTCACTTCTCCGCACACCCACAGCCCATAAAACACCCGCATCATCGCATATAAGAAGCACATCATCTCTCATATTCTCCGGCACTTTACGGTCAATAAATTCTTTCTTTAACTTGCGCTGATTACCTGCTTTGTTAATAACAATTCTGTCTCCAGACACACGTTTTCTAATGCATGGCTTTCCTAATATTTTATCATAATCGAAAGCTTTAGCATAGAAGCTATTAGCGTAATTTCGAATTTTTTCATAATTAGAATGAAGGGACATCACAATCTGCACACTCTTTATCTGCGGTGCTTCATTGTTATAATAAATATTTCCCTGAATGATTACTTTCTGCCCAGCCTTAAGTTTTTTAATATCATCATCCGAAAGTTCATATATTTCTGCTGATACATTCTTATCCTGTCTGCTGGTTCTTTCACTGCTAATCACAATATCGTCATATCCTCTTACAGCACATAAGCCATAACATATATCAGCACTGCTGCCAACCGTCTTCCCGACAAGTGCATCAACAGCATTGACATGTATCTTATATATATCCTTGGCTGTTTTCGTAAGATAATACACCGCCCTGTAGATAACACGTCTTCTTATAACTTCATGAAGCCCTGCAAACTCTTCTCCATCAAGCTTAATAACCACATCGTTCCCCTCAGTAACATACCGGTTATAAGCCTTGTCTGCCTCTGACTCAATAAAATCAAAATCCTGCTGCAGCTCAATGGCAGCACCGGCAATATTCTCGACAGTATGTGAATTAATATTGTCAGTCATATAAGGAATAACTACATTTCTTAAAGAATTGCGCGTATAGTCATTGCACAGATTCGTTGCATCTGTAACATATGGCTGGTTAAGATATCTCAGCACTTCCTCAACCTCAGCCCTTGTCACTGAAAGCAGCGGTCTTATAATGTTATCCCTCACAGGTCTTATTCCACCGATTCCCTTAAGAGAAGTTCCCCTCGCAAGATTCATAAGAACTGTCTCCGCCTGGTCGTTCATGTGGTGTGCAACCGCAATCTTTGCATTACGCCCCTTACACGCTTCATTAAATATACGATAGCGTTCCCTTCTTCCAGCTTCCTCAACACTCATTCCAAACTGCTTTGCAAGTTCTATGGCATTAATATGGTACGCCTGAAACCCGACTCCAATGCGTTCACACAAAGCTCTGGCAAACTCCTCATCATCTCCTGCCTCCTGCCTTATGCCATGATTAACATGCACCGCATATAATTCCGTGTTCAAATGCTTCTTCTCAATATAACCTTTAAGAACCATAAGCAGACACACAGAATCCGCACCGCCTGAAAGTCCAACAACCACTCTTTCGCAGTCTGTAAGCATATTATTCTGTTCAACATATCTGTAAATCTTATCTATAATTTCATTCATGCGAGAATTATATTATACGTTCACATATGTGTCAAACACTCCAAGCACCATAACCGTGCAGTCATCAAAGGCCTCCATGTTATGATTCTTCAGCGATTCCTCAAGAATCTTTTTAGCTATGCTCGCCGGTTTCTTAACATTTATTTTATTAATAATATCCACCATCTGCTCCTCCTTATTGACTCCGGACAGATTATCAAGCACACCGTCGCTTATCATTATAATATAGTTCCCATCATAGAGTTTCTTAGTCGTACAGTCATAATCTACCTGGTCAAGCACGCCCATTGGCAGCGTCGTCGACTTAATAATCTCAACCCAGTTGTCCCTTTTTATAAATGTAGAAACAGCCCCAAGCTTAATACAGTTAAGAACTCCCGCCTGACAATCAATAACACTCATATCCATCGTCACAGGATTGTTAAATGTTGTTCCTGCAATATACGCAGAATTAATCAGGTCAATCGCCGTCTTTTCCTCAAATCCGGCTTCTATGCAGTTTTCCATAAGTTCAATCACCATCCGGCTCTCTGCAAATGCCCTTCTTCCGCTTCCACAGCCATCCGCGATTGCCGCTACCATTTTTCCACAGCCAAGCCTTTTTAATAAGAAATTATCCCCACTCGTATTCTCTGCTTCTTTACATTTTCTTGCCATACCTGAAAGAATCCTGAAACGATCCTCCTGATAGAACACATACTGGTCAGGCTCTTCATTTATAATCACCCTGTTGTCCTGATTAGAGAAGAACCGCACCTTGAACACATCTGACACAATTCCCCGCAGTACCCTCTCGGACACGCAGCCTTTCATAAATGTTTTCGCAGTTACAAGTATCTCTCGCCTCTTTCCTTCAACTACTTTTATATCCTTAACTGAAATCCCCATTGCCATACATTTGCGCTCAATCTGCCTGTACTCCTGTTTTTCAGGAACTCTGGCGTTAAGATTCATTGCAACACATTCCTCTAATATGTCAGCAACGAGAATCAGCTGTCTCTTAAATCCATTCTGCTTCTGGTTGGTCTCCCCGTATGCATCGCCAAGATTTCTGAATGTTCTGGCAGTTTCCTGCAGACGGTTAATAGTATAAGTATATCCGGCATCTTTATATGTATTTTTCATTCATATCCACTTCCTTTCCGGCACTACACCAATGTGAAGTATATATGACTGCATATAAATAAAATGTCGAAGCGTGAAAGGCTTGTAAAGTCTTCATGCTCCGACATAATGTTTACTTGTTATTAGGCTTGAATACCAGTTCGTCCGGATATATAAGCCCGAACTTGTTCTTGGCAATTTCCTCAACGAACTTCTTCGTCTTGACGTACTTCTCATATTCTGAAAGTTCATCGCTTCTTTTATTCTCATCATCTATCTGTGACTGTAATTCTGTTATCTGAGCCTCATAGTCAGCATTCTTAGCGGCAAGTCCTGTTTTGCCTTTCCACAGAACAACACCAAGTGCAACAACTACAACAATTGCAACTGCCATTCCTGCAAGTGCTGAACGTCTCTGCCTCTTAAGCCTTTCTGCACGCTCTCTTCTTGATTCTAATTTCATATATCCTCACCCTTGTGAATCCTTCTTACGCATCTTCTGCCTGCGTTCTATATATATCTTAAGGTTTCTAACTGGTATTGTAATAATACGGACTACATTTTTCAATATAAAACATACCGGTTTTAGTAAAAATTTAATAATCTTTACTGACCATCGGATATACAACGCACTGATAAATCTAAAGTAAAGGAACGCCCCCACCGCAATTCCCATAATTATAAATCCTCTTACAATTCCGTCAGACACTTTAAAGCACATCAGAAAGACACTTATCCCCGCATATATTCCATATGCGATGTCCTCAATGCTCATAAACACTATTGTTTTGTGTCTTATTATTCTTCTGTAAACCCTTATATTATCATACACCCACGCAAGTAATACACCTCTGAAGAAACTCACTGCCAGTGCATAAAGCTCCCACACAATTACATGGCTTATCATCTGAGCAGCCTGCTCATGAACGAATCCTGTTTATTCTTCATACCCGACTCAGAATAACAGATAGAATCCACCCTGCCATCTAAATCCAACTCACCTTTTTCAACTGACAGCCGGTTCACATGCAGACCATCACCCTTAATTGTAATATGACCGTAATCTGATTCCAGTACAACCTTTACCGGGTCAAATGAAATAACATCCGTTATTCCTGTGAAATCAATTCTTTTCCGGTCCTCCATATTCAGTCTGTGTGGCCTTCTTACCCTGACCTTCTCCTCCATATACCCTCCTTATAGACATTCCGTTATATGAGAATATATGCATGACCACAATATATGATTACAAGTACTTTGGATTAAAGGTACTCAAACATTTCCTTGGCTTCTTCTTTCTTAACAGTATCCTTTACATCAGTCACCTTAGCTCTTACATTCTTGTTACCAAACTGGATTTCAATAATATCTCCAACCTTAACATCATACGAAGCCTTAACAACCTTATCATTAACCATTACTCTCCCTGCATCACACGCATCATTGGCAACAGTTCTTCTCTTTATAAGTCTTGATACTTTTAAATATTTATCTAATCTCATGTTCTTCTCCTTAATTCATAGGTAAACACAGCTTACGATTCCATATGCTTTCCCAGAAAGTTAGCCGCTGTCTTTACCATTTTCTTCTCATTATCTGTAAACTTTGGCTTCATGTCAATAGACATCATAAGAACTGTCCCCAAAACATCCCCCTGACATATTATCGGATACATAACTTCCTGCTTAAACTGTGACTCATCTGTAACTTTAACAAATGTATCATCTCCCTCGCATGCAGCAATTGTACATCTTCCCTCCATTGCCTGATTAAGTTCTTTCGTAACCGGCTTATTCATAAGACTTTTCTTATCGTCACCTGATGCAGCAATCACCTGCTCTCTGTCTGTGATGCATACTGTCAATCCCGTTGCCTCTGACAATGATTCTGCGTATTTGCCTGCAAATGTGCTTATATCCCCTATCGGTGAATATTTCTTCAATATAATCTGCCCCTCGGCATCCGTAAATATCTCCATCGGGTCATTTTCCCTTATATGAAGTGTTCTTCTTATCTCCTTCGGAATGACGATTCTTCCCAGATCATCTATCCTTCTTACAATTCCTGTAGCTTTCATATTAATAATTCCTCCTGATTCTTACATACTTTCCATAAATTATAATATATGGGTAGTATGTGGAAAACAGGAAGAATTATGCATTGCATCTCTTGAAATGGTTTTCATATAGCCACCCAGTTTCAAAAGTTTATATTTTTTCATTTTTTGAAACTGAGAAAAAAGAACATGATATAATAAATAAAAAACGGAGTTTAATAAATGAGCAATACATATAAAGATATCTTCCCAGACGGCGCACCAGTCGACGGCTGGTTTTACAACACAAGCACACCAGAGCTCACCGAACTGGGAAAACAATACATTATTACAGATTATGATATACATGATGACGGCACAATATACACTGATAATTTCCAAAGACTGATAGACCTTGTATACAATGACGGCGGCGGTGTAATCGTTGTTCCTCGCGGTACATACATGACCGGAGCATTATTTTTCAGGCAGGGCGTTAATCTGTATATTGAGGACGGTGCAACGCTTATGGGAAGTGATGACATCAGCGACTATCCGGTCTGTGAAACAAGAATAGAAGGCGAAACCTGTCAGTATTTTGCGGCGCTAATAAATGTCACAGGAACAGATGGCTTTACATTGTGCGGTGGAGGAACGATAGACGGTAACGGCTTTAGAAGCTGGAAAGCCTTCTGGCAGCGCAGGGCATGGAATCCTCACTGCACCAACAAAGACGAACAGCGTGCAAGGCTTATCTATATGGCAGGCTGCACTAATGTTACTGTGGCAGGATTGCACATTTGTAATTCGCAGTTCTGGACTAATCACCTTTACAAATGTTCACATGTCCGTTACCTTAACTGCCGTATCACAAGCCCTTCTACGCCTGTCAAAGCGCCAAGCACTGACGCAATAGACATTGATGCATGCACTGATATTCTTGTCAAAGGCTGCACAATTAATGTAAATGATGACGCAATTGCCCTAAAAGGCGGCAAAGGGCCATTTGCTGACAGCGACAAGAACAATGGCGCTAATGAGCGTATAATAATTGAGAACTGCACATTTGAATTCTGCCACGGCTGCCTCACATTCGGCTCCGAATCCATACATAATAAGAATATAATAATGCGACACATCAAGGTGGAATCAGGTTACAACCTGCTCTGGCTGAAGATACGTCCCGACACGCCGCAGCACTACGAATACATTACCGTAGAAGATGTTCAGGGAAAAATATTTAATTTCATCAATATTAATCCGTGGACACAATTTTTTGACCTGAAAGGAAGAACGGATATTCCGCCATCTCTGGCAGAACATATTATAATAGGAAAGAGTACCTGTACATGCAATGTATTCTGCAACATAAAAGAAGCACCAGAACAATACACACTGGCAGATATACAGATTGATGATAACATAATAGAAGAAATCGGAACACCTTCCGATAAAACAAAACATACCGGAGCAGAATAACTGCCCCGGTACTTTTTATGTATATGCTTATTAAATTTACTAATTAAGCTGCTGCATTCTCAGAAGCCTTCTCGCTCTTTGCATAGCTCTTTACTGAGTTAACTACGATGATTACACCGAGTACGATAAGGAGTATAGCAATTATAAGCTGAAGTCCGTTAGCAATGAATACGCTTCCCCAAGATGTCTGTCCAGCAGGAATTGTAACAGAAGCTGCTAACTTGATAGCCTTAACCATTGCAATTGTTCTCTGTACAAGTGCTGTAAATGTTACACAAAGCATGATGATAAGAGGAGGGAAAAGCATTTTGTTGCTTCGTCCTGTAACCTTTAAGAATACGCAGAGTGTAAGAATTACAAGAGCGCTTAATAACTGGTTAGCTGAACCAAATAATGGCCAGATATTAGCATATCCAATCTTAGTAAGGATGAATCCGCATACTAATGTTACGATTGTTGAGAAGTATGTATTGCAGAATAACTTTCTCCATCCTTCTGCATGCTCCATATCATCTACGCTGAAGAGTTCCTGGAAACTCATACGACCGATACGTGCAACTGCATCAAGTGATGTAAGAGCAAGAGCAGATACACACATTGTCATGAATACTGTTGCAAAATGTACTGGAACACCAAACATTTCAAAGAATCCTGCTACACCACGACTGAATATCTGGAATGGTGTACCTGTAGCTGCTGTTCCATCTGCTTTTGCAGCTGCACCGGCAACACAAAGGGCAAGTACTGCAAGTAAACTCTCAAGTACCATTGCGCCATAACCAACCTTAAGCATATCCTTCTCGTTCTCAACTGTCTTAGAAGATGTACCAGAAGATACAAGGCTGTGGAAACCAGAAACAGCACCACATGCAACAGTTACGAAAAGAATTGGGAACATTGTTCCAAGCTTTGCATTATTGAATCCTGTGTATACAGGAAGGTTCATTGTAGGATGTGCAACTACAAGACCAACTGCTGCACCTACGATCATGCAGATGAACATGAATGTTGTCATATAGTCACGAGGCTGCTTCATTAACCACATTGGCATAACAGCCGCAAAGAAAATATATATAAATGTGATATAACTCCAAGCATCCTTACCTAAGATGATTGGACAGAAGTTTCCGATTACAAATGAAACAACGATAAATGCGATACCAACTACAGCTTCTTTCCAACCTGAAAGATTAAATTTCTTCTGGATAAGACCAAATACAACTGCGAATACCATAAACATGATAGAAACCATACCGGCAGAACCGTTAGTTGCTACCACCTTTGTTTCGCCTTCAACTACTGTGTAAGCATTGAATGTACCTGCAACCATATCTGCAAATGCAGCGATAACGATAAGTGTAAATAACCAGCAGAAAAGTAAGAAAATCTTACGGCCAAACTTACCGATGTACTTCTCAATGATCATACCCATTGACTTACCTTCATTCTTAACTGAAGCATAAAGTGCACCGAAGTCTGTAACTGCTCCGAAGAATACACCACCGATGAGGATCCAGAGTAAAACTGGTAACCATCCAAATGCTGCTGCCTGAATAGCACCTGTTACAGGACCTGCACCTGCGATAGATGAGAACTGATGACTGAAAACTGTCCAGCCATTAGTTGGAACAAAATCCTTACCGTCATTATATTTAACGGCTGGTGTTTCTGCCTTAGGGTCGATACCCCATTTCTTTGCTAACCAACGGCCATAAACCATGTATGCACCAAAAAGTACAACTGCCGCGATAAGCACGATTACTAATGTGTTCATAATGTCACTCTCCTATAAAAATATATTTCACCAGTCAAACGCAGTGGTTACCTTTGTAAAATAAAAAAACCTTCGTCGATGCACCAATCCATTACTGGACTGCGTGCAAAGACGAAGGTATATTATTAATACTTCCGCGTTACCACTTTGCTTGCCGGATACTCCGACCACTCTACTGCCACTCGATTCATTCAACTCTTATGGCATGCCCTTTTAACGATGGGTACCGGTTCCAACTACTAGACATCTGCCTGCCTTTCACCAGAACTGCTCGCAGGTGAGGGCTTAATCATTCCTTGCTGCCGTCTCTCATCATCTGACGGCTTTCTGTGAGCGGTGATATGAAGAAGTCATTTCCTGTTCTTCGCATTTGACTGTTGATTCGTACATTAAAATATTCCTTTGTGAGCGATTTGTCAATAAGAAAATTAAAAAATTATTAAATTTTCTTAAATAACCATCCAGTCTTCGAATTTATTCGCATTTTCAACGATGTTGACAATTCCGTCTGCGCCGTAAGTAAATGCCCTGTGAATGAATACATTTACTTCCTCACCCTTCTTTATCGGAGCTTCCTCAACATTTCTTGTTCCGACAACCTCTATGCCATTGACATTGACTGTTATCTCAACTTCCTTACCCATGAAAAGCTTGTTTACAACCACACCCTTTTCAACAGAAGCGGCTGAATCAACCTTCTCATCAAGTTTTGTGATGTTGACATTCTCTGGACGGAGTACCGCCTTGACAGAATCATCAAGCTGGTTAAAACCTTTAATTCTGTTAATCTGGTCAACATGTACAGGGTGACCCATGAATTCTGCCATAAATGCGGTCTCAGGCTCTCTGTATATCTGTCTTGGTGTGCCAATCTGCTCAATATGTCCCTTGTTAGTGACAATAATTTCATCGGCAACCTCAATTGCCTCGTCCTGATCATGTGTAACGAATATACTTGTGATTCCAACCTTGGTAATCATATCACGAAGCCAGCTTCTTAATTCCTGTCTTACCTTCGCGTCAATCGCTGCAAATGGCTCATCAAGCAGCAGAAGCTCCGGATTAGGCGCTAATGCCCTTGCAAATGCAACTCTCTGTCTCTGTCCGCCTGATAACTGGCTAGGATACCTCTTAGCCATACCTGAAAGTCCGACAAGCTCAATAAGCTCGTCAACACGTTTTTTAATGTCCGATTTCTTCCATTTGTTGACCTTTAATCCAAATGCAATGTTATCATACACTGTCATATATCTGAAAAGTGCGTAATTCTGGAAAACAAAGCCTATTCCACGCTTACTTGCCGGCACATCATTAACGACCTTGCCGTCAATAATAATATCACCTGAATCCGCAGTCTCAAGACCTGCTATCATTCTTAATATAGTAGTTTTGCCGCTTCCGCTAGGTCCAAGCAGCGCAATAAGCTTACCCTTCTCAATTCCGAGATTAATATTATTAGAGGCTTTAAATGTGCCATATGTCTTATTGATATTACGAAGCTCTACATATTTTTCTGTATCCTGCTGTAATTCTGCCATAATCTGTTCCGCCTTTCTGTTGTAGTGCGTTTCTATCCTTCCTGCTGCTCTTTCTCTGCCTTAGCTGCCTGCTGTCCCTTGTATTCAAGTACACTTCGAAGCACCAGTATAATAACCGCCATCAGCACAAGAATTGCTGACACTGCAAATGCTCCCGTAAAATCATATCCCTGATACAGAAGTTCAATATACAGCGGCATTGTGTTAGTTCTTCCGCGCAGATGTCCTGAAAGAACGGATACCGCGCCGAACTCGCCCATTGCTCTGGCTGTACACAGTACAATACCGTAGAGAAGCGGCCATTTGATATGTGGGAATGTAACCTTCCAGAATATAGTCCAGCCATTCGCTCCCATAAGTGCTGCGGCCTCCTCCTCGTCAGTTCCCTGCGAGGTAAGAACCGGTATCAGCTCCCTAGAAATGAATGGAAATGTTACAAATATAGTTGCAAGCACGATTCCCGGAACTGCGAATATAATTCTTATTCCCATAGCCTTAAGATATGGATATATAAAACTCTGTCTACCGAATGTAAGCACGTATATAAGACCTGCTATAATCGGCGAAACAGTGAGTGGTAAATCTATTAAAGTAGATATAATCTTCTTGCCCCTAAACTGGAATTTCGTAATAAGCCATGAGGCAAATATTCCGAAAAATGTGTTGCACACAACTGCAATAAGTGAAACCTCTATTGTCAGCTTAATTGAATGAAGTGCGTATTTGTCGGTAACTGCCGCCAGAAATACCTTTATCCCCTTAGAAAATGCTGTGTACATTACATAGCTGAGGGGCAGAATAAGCATCACAAATAAAAACAACACACTTATACCTATTAGAATCCATTTTAATGGACCTGAATCTTTTCTGATGTTCATACACTAACCCCTTTCTATGAAATTCCACTTACAATCTTAGATGTCCTGCTCTGTAACACTGCATTTATAAAGAGAATAATAAATGCTATGAAAAGCATTACAAGCGCTATTGATGTTGCGCTTGCGTAGTCATATTCCTGAAGCTTTGACATAATCATAAGCGGTGCTATCTCTGTCTCATACGGTGTATTTCCTGCTATGAATACGACGCTTCCGTATTCGCCGAGTCCTCTTGCGAATGACATTGTAAATCCGCCGATAAGTGCCGGAAGTATCTCTGGAAGTATTACCTTGAATACTGTCTGTCTGTTGGTTGCGCCAAGCATATTGGCTGCCTCCTCGTACTGGATATCCACCTTTTCAAGCACCGGCTGGACTGCCCTCACAACGAATGGTATTCCAACGAATATGAGTGCAAATATAATTCCCAGCCTTGTATATGCAATCTTGATTCCGAATTTGCCGAAAAATGCTCCAAGCCATCCGTTAGTTGTTGTCAGATGTGTAAGTGCTATACCTGCAACGGCTGTCGGCAGTGCAAATGGGAGTTCAATTATTCCATTCATAATCTGCTTGCCCGGAAAGTTGTATCTTACAAGAACCCATGCAAGAATTGTTCCCATAACTGCGTCTATAAGTGCCGCAATTAACGCTGTCTCAAGACTTACTCTGTAGCTTGAAAGCACCCTCGGCCTTGTAACTGTCGTTATGAATTCCGTAAACGACAGCTTTGCCGAGAATATCACAAGGGTACATAAAGGGATAACAACAATAATTCCTAACATTGCAATTGTTATTCCAAATGAAAGACCAAAGCCCGGTATTACTCTTTCTTTCTTTCTTTTCTTCTCTTTCATTCTGTCGTTTCCCCTTCCCTTAATTACTTCTTTTCATATATCTTATCGAATACTCCGCCATCCTTAAAATGCTTATTGGCAGCTTCGCTCCAGCCTCCAAAATGTGCTATATCCGTAAGTTCTACATTGGTTACTATCCACTTTCCATCGGCTGAAAGCTCTGTGATTGTGTTACCTTTTGATTCTGTGGCATATTTTTCAAGAATTGCTTTATTAGATGGTCTGTAATAATTCTGTGCCTCTAATTACTGTGCCTCATCCGAATACAGATATGAAAGGTACTCTGTCGCAACGCCTCTTGTTCCTCTCTCATCAACCACTTCATCTACAACGGCTACTGTTGGCTGGCACAGGATTGACACTGATGGAACTACTATGTCGTATTTGTCAGGGTCTTCTTTAAGTGCAAGAAATGCCTCATTTTCCCATGCTATAAGCACATCCCCCTGTCCGTTTTCTGTAAATGTTGTCGTTGCTCCTCTTGCTCCTGAATCAAGCACCAGCACATTTTTATAAAGCTTCTTAATGCTTTCCTCTATCTGTGTCTCTGACTGTCCCTGCTTCTCAAAGTAATACCATGCTGCAAGATAATTCCATCTTGCACCGCCTGATGTCTTAGGATTAGGTGTTATAACTCCGACTCCGTCTTTTAACAAGTCGTTCCAGTCCTGAATATTCTTAGGATTGCCCTTTCTTACAAGGAACACAATTGATGATGTGTATGGAGAACTATCGAGGTCAAACTCGCTTGTATATCCTGCATCTATAAATCCTGCATCCCTGATAGTATCAACATCGCCCTCAAGTGCAAGTGTTACCACATCTGCCTCAAGTCCGTTGGCAACCTCAAGTGCCTGCTTTCCTGAACCTCCGTGCGACTGGACTACACTTACGTCCTGTCCATGAAGCTCTTTCCAATGCTTTGCAAAAAGCTCATTATATGATGCATACAATTCTCTTGTTGGATCATAAGAAACATTGGTTATCTCAACTGGCTTTGAATAATCAACATCATCTGCCGCCTTACCAATGCCGCAGCCTGCCAGCGCTCCTGCTGTCAGCACAACTGCCAGTGCTGCTGTGGCTGCCTTTGTTAATACTGATTTTCTGCTCTTAATTTTTTCATTGTTGTTAAATCTCATAATAAGTCCCTCCTGAAATTGTTAGTCTTAATCAAAACTCTAAGTCTTAATCAAATTCATAATTAGTCATTAATAATTCAAGAGTGGCTTATCATCTTCCCCGGCACTGCAATCACTTACATTAACCGGTTGCTGATATCATCTGCGTATGAATTGCTTTGTGGATATCGTCTCTTTTTATTAAAGTTAGTTCAACTCAATTTCTGGCAAGCTACCCGAGTACGATTCCTGCACCAAAGGAAGAATCAAAGTCATTCTTTCTTCTGAAAACATACAACAGCAACAACAGCCTTCCTGTGTACCTGATGTCTTAGATAATTGTTTCATAACTCATTCCTCCTTCTTAATTCCTACTAAGTTTATATGTTACTATGTTGCAGATTATATACCTACTAGGTTTGTATGTCAATAGTGTTTTTAGGATTTCATCTCTTATAACCTATCTTCTTGACTTCTTGTCTTATCTGTATTACTATGTATAATACAAATATAACAATAATTAGTTTTCATTGCAGAAAGGAGCTTCATATGGTTATTGAACTTGATTTTGCGAGCGACACGCCCATATATGTACAGTTAAGAAATCAGATTGTTAAAGGAATTGGCAAGGGAGAGCTTAAGGCTGGCGAGAAACTGCCGACTGTCAGACAGCTTGCTTCTGATACGGGAGTCAATACAATGACTGTCAATAAAACTTACCAGATTCTTAAAGCTGAAGGTTTTATTAAGACCGACAGAAGACTTGGTGCATTTGTCGCAGAGAATATTAATATGGATATTGAATTCAGAGAAAAACTTGAATCAGAGCTTGAGCTGCTGTCAGCAGAAGCAAGCATTACCGGAATGGATAAGGAAGAATTCTTAAAAATGTGCGAAAACATTTATTCTAAGATGAATCCCTGCACAATGTAACAACTACTAAAGAAAAGGAGGCTTCCTTATGAAAATCGCTATGTTTATGCTATTTTTCGTATGCAACATGTTCACAATTCTTATTATGAGATTCGCATATGAATCCAATTACCGATACAACAACGGCATGCTTATCGGCGTCCACATTCCAGGCGAGCATGTTAATGACGATGATGTTACGAAACTTATGACACGCTTTAAGAAAAGTATGAAATATTTTCAGAATATCAACGCAGTGCTCTCAATAGCCATATGCTTTCTTAACTTTGTAAGCATAATCATTTTCGTTATTGTGTATACAATCTGGATTCTCGCGTTCGTTTTCGGAATTATGTATATCCAGCTTTCAGCGCATAGGAAAATGTATCTGTTAAAGATACAGAATGGCTGGTTTGTGGAATCCCAGAAGCAGAAGGTCTTTATTGATACCCGTGCCTGTGCAAATGCTGACGCAACCCCTATCAGCTTCAGATACCATATCATCATAATTACCGCCGAACTGCTTGCCATGATTCCATTCTATTCATGGACAGACAGAGTGTATTTTTCAATTATTATTGTATTTGCAATATGCACTGTCATTGTCTCTGTATTCGGACTTGTATTCCACATTTATATGAACAGACGACAGAATCAGGCGTACAGCCTCAATTCGGACATCAACAACATAGTTAATCTTACTATGAAGAAATACATCGGTTCAGCAATGCTTGTGATGTCACTTCTTAACTTTGCGGCATGGATAACATTTGTATTAATGTGTGTTATTCAGGATACTGTTGGAAACTTAAGTCTCTGCATGTACATTATTCTACAGTTATTAAGCGGTTGTACGCTCACCATCATTCTCATTCTGGCACGAAACAGAAAGAACGAGATGCTTAAGGCTGACACCCAGCCGGTATTCGTTGATGATGATGACTACTGGAAGACTGGATTTTACTACAATCCTAATGACCCGCACCTTTTCGTACCCGACAGGCTGTGCTCGACCAATTATTCACTTAACTATGCCCGCACCGGCGCTAAGATATTTACAGGAACAATCGCAGCGGTTGTTCTAGGAGCAATAATATGGGTAACTATTGTATTAATCCCATACATCCACGTTACTATTGATATCAGGACTACTGAAAGCACTGTAAATGTGTCTTCTTGCGGTTACACAAGCAGGATTAACATTGATGACATTACCGAGCTTGCACTTATGGATTCGCTGCCGGATGACCATTTTTATAAATATAATGGCGGTGCAACCGACAGTTACCGCGTCGGTAAATTCAAGGGCAACACTTATGGCAAATGTTATCTCTATATTTTTAATGATGTTTCTCCTGTGCTTATGATAAAGACTGCCGACCAGACCGTGTTCATCAATTCCAAGAAAGATGGCGAGATTGTTAATCTGTATAATGCAATTAAAAGTGATTAATAACTGCCAAAAAGGACGATAAGAATTAAGTTTCTTACCGTCCTTTTTTCTGCAATTCTCATTCTATCAGCGTGACTTGCGCTTCTTCACATCATGCTCCTCATACGCCACACTCACTTTCTTCCCACTGAATGCAACCCCGAACATGCCAATCCCAGACACGCCATGCTTTTCAAGATTAGCTGTGTAGCTTTTCTGCTGAATCTGTCTGACTGCGCTGTAAGCCATCTTCTCAAGCTCCGCTTCCTTACATGCCTTGAACTCTATTATATATCCGTGTCCGCCACGGCTCTTCGGCTGCAGTTCTATGTCAAACCGGCCCTCGCCTGACTCCCTGTTAGACGAGATATAATAATTGTCTGACAATACCGCAAGCATTCCAAATACAACCCCATGATAGAAATCTTCATGCGCAGTATCAAACGCGCTTGCCGACTGCAAAAGATACTGCTGCAATGTTTCTGTTAATAAATGTGCATTCCCCGTACGGATTGATTCTGCAAAGTTTCTGAGCAGTGCGCCTGTAAATATGCCATTATATCTGTCGATTATCTCCTTCTGAAACACACTCTTTATCTCGTAATTAGGTATCGAAAGCGCGCATATCGGATTGTCGTACAGAGAACCGATATACTCTGACACCCGCAGATATCCGGCAACCAGAAGGAAGCTGTATATTGTGTCAATGTCTCCATTAATCTCAGGATATATGATATCTGTGTCGACAATTGCCTGAACGGTACTGCCCTGCAGAAGTCTTAACAGGTTGTCTGCAAATGTGTTATCAGCACTATTAAACAGCTCGCCGATTATCTCATTGCCGCTTGTTCTTGACCAGAAGGCTTTGGGAACACATTTGTTATTGAAGTAATTAATAACCGACCACGGATTATATATTCCGGTGCTGCCAAACATATAGCCGTCATACCATTCCTTAATCTCATTAAGCCTGTCAGACACACCGTAGTACTGCGCCATAGCATAAACTTCCTCTTCCGTGAATCCAAAATACTGCGAGTATTCATTGTCAAGAATTGTATTAACCACAAGATTGTTAAGCCCGCTGAACAGACTTTCCTTAGCTATACGAAGAATTCCAGTGAGAATCCCCAGTTCCAGACTTGGATTGTCCTTTAACACAGCCGACAAAAGATTTCTCATGAAGCCAATCACTTCATCATAATAACCGAATATATATCCCTGCTGGATTGGTGTATCGTACTCGTCAATTATCACGATCACATTCCTGCCATAATGTTTTGAAAGCATTGCCGACAGCTTTCCCAGCGCAAACTGATAATCTATTATCGTTGCCTCATCATCAAGTATTGACTTAAGATACTTCTTATCATAGTCACTTAATCTGGCGCTTGTCGTCAGCTCAATATGTCGTAAGAATTCATTCCTTAATGTAAAACAGAGACTTGCATACATGTCCTGCCATGTTGACTGATGGGCATCTTTAAATGTAAGAAATATCACCGGGTACTGTCCCTGCTTTTCCTTATATGCTGCACCCGCGCGCCATATATATTTATCTTTAAAATATATTGATGTGTCCGTATCAGTCTTTTCAAAAAATGTGCGAACCATGTCCATAGTAAGAGTTTTTCCGAATCTTCTGGGTCTTGTAAATAAATACACCTTACTGTGATTATCTATAATATCCTTTATAAGCAATGTTTTGTCGACATAATAACATTCATTCGACACTTCTTTATAAGATGTTATCCCAACCGGGCAGGGACGCTTCCTGTTATATACAACGCCGTCCTCCCTGACATAAAGATTCTTATTCTCCCTTAAACAATCCGGTCTGTCCACATCATCAGGTATCATCCAGAACTTGCCTTCCTTATAAGCTCCAGGCAGCTTTCCTTCTGTACACAACTGGTTAATTCTTCTCGGCGTCACGCCCCATCTTGCGGATAATTCCTTCGCCTTAATATATCTTATATCCATAAAGCCCCTCTTTTCTGTGCATTACTGCACATACTAACCCTTGCGTCATGTACACACAACCACAGATTCCACGCCGCTTCCTTAATTCACAACATTTATATACAACTATATTATATTCTACGCATTTTTTCGGAAATATCAAGGCAATTTCAGGAAATAATGTTTTAATTTCCGGAAATTATATATTTTTTCTTTAAACATTGTATATATTCTTATTTACATTTGACAATCCCACACCAAAGTATTATAAATATCAAAGGGAATGAAGTACTCCCCTAGGAAACCTAAACTGCTTATTCAAGCTGATGACTTCTACGATTTTATGTCGCAGGAAGCATCAGCTTTTTTTGCGTTCATAAATACATTTACTACATTTTTAAGGAGGCTTATTATGCTGACATCTTTATCACTTATCTTTCTGGTCGGACTCGTCATGGCCGCAATCTGCCAGAAGCTGAAACTTCCGAGAATCATCGGAATGCTTGTTACCGGTATTGTTCTCGGGCCATATGTCCTTGATTTCCTTGACCCGTCAATCCTTTCAATATCGTCTGACCTGCGAAAAATGGCTCTTATCATTATTCTTATCAAAGCTGGTCTGTCGCTCGACTTAAAAGACCTGAAAAAAGCCGGACGAAGTGCAATTCTCATGTCCTTCGTTCCGGCTTCATGCGAAATCATTGGTTATATTCTGCTTGCCCCTGTAATTCTTGGAATTAACCATGCCGAAGCTGCAGTGATGGGCGCGGTTCTCGCCGCTGTTTCTCCTGCGGTTGTCGTTCCACGAATGGTAATGCTGATTGAGAAGCGCTACGGAACTGACAAAGCGATTCCGCAGATGATACTGTCTGGCGCTTCATGCGATGACATATTTGTCATAGTGTTATTCACAACATTTTTAAATGTGGCACAGGGCGGCAAGGCAAATGTTATGGATTTCGTAAACATTCCTGTGTCTATTATACTCGGCATAATTCTTGGTATAGTAACCGGCTTCGGATTGTACCTGTTCTTTGAAACTTCATACGCCCGCAAACACACTGTAAGAAACAGCATGAAGGTTATTATTGTGCTTGGCTTCTCTTTCCTTCTTATCGCAATTGAGGGCTGGCTTGAAGGTAAAGTGTCTGTTTCCGGACTTCTTGCTGTTGTCGCTATGGCGTGTACTCTTAAGTTCAAATGTGTTCCTGCCGTATCAGCCCGTCTGTCCGAAAAATTTGGCAAGCTGTGGCTCGCTGCTGAAGTAATATTGTTCGTGCTTGTAGGCGCTGCTGTCGATATCCGCTATACACTTAAAGCAGGAATCCCTGCCTTACTCATGATTCTTGCCGCACTTGTTTTCAGGGCTGCCGGAGTGCTTCTATGCACCGTAAAAACAAACCTTACATGGAAGGAACGCCTTTTCTGCGTAATTGCCTATCTTCCTAAAGCAACCGTTCAGGCAGCCATTGGCTCAGTTCCTCTAGCCGCCGGACTCGCCTGCGGACAGATTGTGCTTTCCGTAGCTGTACTTGCAATCGTAGTTACCGCTCCGCTTGGCGCACTTGGCATTGACTGCTCTTATAAGAAGCTGCTGACAGAGGATTGATTCAAAAAAGGTCACACCCAGCCAGCCCAAAGCCGGTTAAGTGTGACCTTACATTTTAATTAATCATATATCTTATCGAATATTCCGCCGTCAGAGAAAAACTTCTGTGTAGCTGCTTCCCAGCCGCCAAAATACCCGATATCCGCCATGTCAATGTCCTTGACAATCCATTTGCCATCGGAAGGGATTTCTTTGATGTTTCTTGAATCACTGGAAGCCTCGTATTCCTTCTGGATGTCCCTGTTTACAGGGCGATAGAAATTCTGTGCCTCAAGTCTCTGTGCGTCATCAGTGTACAGGAAAGAAAGGTAGGCGTCTGCCAATCCTTCTGTCCCATTCATCTGTGTGACCTCATCAACCTTCGCAACCGTCGGCTGGCACAATACAGATGCTGACGGAACGACAATCTCATACTCGCCCGGATATTCCTGTAATGCGAAAAATGCTTCATTTTCCCATGCAATCAGAACATCACCCTGTCCATTCTCTGCAAATGTGGTAGAAGAACCTCTTGCGCCCGAATCAAGCACTGCCACATTCTTGTAAAGTCTGGTAACACTAGCCTGAACCTGTTCCTCAGTCTGTCCCTGCTTCTTAAAATAATACCACGCCGCAAGGAAATTCCATCTTGCTCCACCGGAAGTCTTAGGATTAGGGGTAATAACCTTAACCCCGTCATTAAGAAGGTCGTCCCAGTCCTTAATATTCTTAGGATTGCCCTTTCTTACAAGAAAGACAATCGTAGAAGTGTAAGGTGAACTGTCATCAGAATAATCATTAATATATCCGTCATCAATCAGCCCTTCGTCCCTTATAACATTAACATCGCCTTCAAGTGCAAGAGTAACAACATCAGCGCCAAGACCGTTAGCAACCTCAAGCGCCTGCTTTCCAGAACCGCCATGAGACTGGATAACCTCAACCTTCTCACCAGTCTTGCCATACCAGTAATCCTCAAAAAGCTTGTTATACTCCTTATAAAACTCTCTGGTAGCGTCATAAGAAACATTTACAAGCTCCGTCTTCTTCTGCCCACAACCAGAAAGTCCGGTAAAAGTCAGGCTGAAAATCATACCTAAAGATATTAACTTTTTAAAAAATCTATATTTCTTCATCTATACCTGACTCCCACATAAATATATTCCAAACTAGGCAAAACAGCGAAGCAAGTTTTGCCAAACTCAAGGTAAAGCAGCGAAGCGCCCTTTACCGCCCGTCAGCCAACACTTCTAACCCTGAAGTCACTCCACGCAGCGTGAAAGAACTACAGCAGCACTAAACTTTCAAAGCAACGCAGTGCACTTTGGAGCCGCCGGCACTTAGCTCGTCAGGACAGCCTCACAAAGTGAGGCAAATCCTGACAAGCTTAGTACCGCTGCGAGCGACAAGTAGCGAAAGCGTGCCTGCGTTGCTTTGTAAGTTCTAGTGCAGCGTCCGTTCTTCTCCCAGCTTACGCATTCTTCTTAATAAACGCAGCCACATCCACAGTAGTAGCGTCAACCTCAGACTCCCAGCCCGCAAGCACTTCTGCGCCATCAACCTTAATATTTGCTGCCTCTTTAAGTGCAAGAATAACAACAATACCTGCATTAACAAGGTGAGTCACAACATTTGTATAATCCTCGCCCTCTGCTGGAACATACAGATATACATGCTTGCTGTCAAGAAGAAGCTCCTTCTCAACCTTCTTTAAGAAATCAACATTAATCTTGTCTGAAAGAACTGCCTCTACAACAACAGGCTTCTGGTTGTTAAGCTCAGCTCTGAAAGCTGCGTCAACTTCCTTAACATCATTAGCTGCCTCATTAACTTCACGGACAACACCGCAAGCACTTGTCATGTTAGTAACACGGTCTATGAGGATAAGCTCGCCCATAGTCTTGTGAAGGTTAAATTCATCAACAACAATTACATCAGCAAGAGAAATCTTGCATACTGCGATTTCATTTTTCTTAAGGAGAGTTGCTGGCTTCTCCTCGCCTGTATTAACATCAATAGAATTAACAATTTCAGTAACAACGCCCGGAATAAGTCTTGTTCCAAGCTTTACAAAGAAGTTCTTGTTATTAGTAAGAACATCATCGTCCATCCAGAGAATAGTAGCTGTAATCTCTGTTGCGAGCTTTAAGTCAGCGCCTGCTGCAAGAACAGAACCTCTTGAAACATCAACCTCACGGTCTAACTGGATAGTAACAGGCTGTCCGATAGAAGCAGTCTGTGCTTCCTTGTCACCGACATGGATACTCTTTACATGAACATGCTCATTAGTTGGAAGAGTTATAATCTCGTCACCAACAGATACGCTTCCTGCCTCAATCTGACCCTGGAAACCACGGAATTCATGATTTGGACGGCATACTCTCTGAACAGGCATATAGAAGCCCTTTTCTTCCTCAGTATCATCAACATCAATCTGCTCAAGATAAGGAAGAAGTGCCTGACCCTTATACCAAGGGATATTCTCAGACTTAGTTGTTACATTGTCACCCTCAGTTGCTGAAACAGGGATAACAACTACATCTGCTAAAGATAGCTCCTTAGTAAGCTCTGCTATCTGAGCATTTATCTCGTTGAAACGCTCCTCGCTGTAACCAACAAGGTCCATCTTATTAACTGCAAATACAAAATGCTTAATTCCCATAAGTGCGCAGATTCTTGCGTGTCTCTTAGTCTGAATAAGCACGCCCTGCTTTGCGTCAACAAGGATTACTGCAAGGTCTGCAAATGAAGCACCAACCGCCATGTTTCTTGTGTACTCCTCATGTCCCGGAGTATCAGCAACGATAAAGCTTCTGTTGTCAGTTGTAAAATATCTGTAAGCAACATCAATAGTAATTCCCTGCTCTCTCTCAGCCATAAGACCATCAAGAAGAAGTGAATAATCAATCTTTCCTTCACGGCTTCCGACCTTGGAATCAAGCTCTAACGCCTTCTCCTGATCGGCATACAATAACTTTGAATCATATAAAATGTGTCCGATAAGTGTAGATTTTCCATCATCAACACTACCGCATGTAATAAATTTAAGTAAACCTTTCATTCTAGAAGTACCCCTCTTTCTTTCTTCTTTCCATGCTTCCTGCTTCCTCATGGTCGATAACACGGCTTGTTCTCTCTGACTCAACCGCACTTAAAGTCTCTTCGATAATCTCATCAAGAGTTTCTGCGTCTGACTCAACACCGCCTGTAAGTGGATAACAGCCAAGAGTTCTGAATCTTACCTTCTTCATCTGTGGCTTTTCGCCCGGAAGAAGTCTCATTCTGTCATCATCAACCATGATGATATTGCCGTCACGGTATACAACAGGTCTTTCTGCTGCAAAATAAAGAGGTACAATATCTATATTTTCTCTCTTAATGTACTGCCAGATATCCTTCTCAGTCCAGTTAGAGATAGGGAAAACTCTCATGCTCTCGCCCTTGTGAATCTTAGTGTTGTAAAGCTTCCACATTTCTGGACGCTGGTTCTTAGGATCCCATGCCTGTGCTGTATTTCTGAAAGAGAAAATTCTCTCCTTAGCTCTTGATTTCTCCTCGTCTCTTCGTCCACCGCCAAATGCTGCTGTGAAGCCGTATTTGTTAAGTGCCTGCTTAAGAGCCTGAGTCTTCATGATATCAGTGTAAGCTGAACCGTGGTCAAATGGATTAATTCCCTGCTTAACACCCTCTTCGTTAGTGTATGTAAGCATTTCGATTCCAAGCTTCTTGGCTGTCTCATCTCTGAACTTAATCATTTCCTTGAACTTCCAAGTTGTATCGATGTGAAGAAATGGAAATGGTGGTTTCTCAGGATAGAATGCTTTCATTGCAAGATGAAGCATAACTGAGCTGTCCTTTCCTATAGAATACAGCATTACCGGCTTTTCGCATTCTGCTGCAACTTCCCTTATAATGTATATCGCCTCTGCTTCGAGTGCGTCCAAATGTGATAAATTACCCATGATATTCCTCCCTATTTAGTACTTATTAGATTCCTGTCTGTTGACCTCAAGCGTCTTAACTGTTCCGTCCGGCGAAGTCACCGTCCATGTATTGATACTTCCATTCTGTCTGAATGAAAGAGTACTTCCCTTGCCGCCGACATCAGCACCCAGAAAGAAATTAATTGCCTCAAATCGACATTCTTTAAGACATGATGTACAGCCCCAGCAGTCCTTGACATGCTTTATAAATGCTTTTCCATCAGTATCTTTCTTGATAAGGTTGCCGGGACAGGCTTCAACGCACTTCCCGCAGCCAACGCATTTTAACTTATTTATCTGAATGCTCATAGCTGTCGCCTCCCCTCACAAGGTCTCTTATGATTATCTTAATCTCGCCATTCTCCTTGCGGGAGTTGACATATTTTAACCAGTCATCACTCTTAGCCGGATAATCCATATTCTCCGCAAAGCTGTGCCAACGGGTTTCTTTTCTCGCCTTCAAATGTGCTATAACACTTCTGCACACCGTAAGTCTCTCTCGGATTTCGTAGATTCTAAGCAAATCGTCTGCATCCTGTGCCGCAAGATTATCAATGCTCTGCTCTAAGAATTTAATCTTCTCATCCGCAAGCTCAAGTCTTGCTTCATTGTACTGGTAATCTGTGCTTATGCCGCCTGCGTACTGGTCCATAATCTTCTGCATCGCTTCCTCAGTCTGCTCAATATCAACCAGCCCCTGCTTATTATTAAGAAATCTCTCATACTCGCTCTTCTTTGCAAATGCGTTCTGAGACAATTCTGAATCTGCCACCTCATTGACAACAAAGCCCTTTCCTGAGCCTTCAAGCCTTTCTGCTATTGCCTGTGCTGCAATCTCGCCCTCTGCCAGAGCGCCGGTTACATATTTCTGAGGACATCCGCCTGCAACATCACCTGCTGCAAAAAGCCCATGAATTGTAGTCTCGCGGTTGTTATCAACCCAGTAACCACTTGCTGTATGACCTCCGACTATGTATGGCTCAGTTCCTTCTATCTCAACATTTTCTTCAGAAGGACCACCCGCTGCCTCAAGCCACTTAAGTGTCTGGCTCGGTGCCATGTTAAGATATGCTTTGTAAAGGTCTTCTTCCTGCTCTTTGCTTATTCCCTTAGTTCCAAGATAACAAGGACCTCTGCCCTCGCGGTTCTCAGTAACTGTTCCGTAAAGTCTCTGTGACGTTGTAAGACCGTATTTGTTCTCATACACTTCGCCGTTGGAATTAAGCTGCTTTGCCGGAACGCCCTGTGCGATAGTTCCTGTCGGAGCAATCGTATCTTTACATCTTAAAGCAATGAATCTCATTTCAAATGTTGTCATCTCCGCACCTGCGTTGATTCCCATTGCATATCCGGCACCTGTATTAAATGGCGGATACCACATTTTATGTCTTGAAAATCCCGGATTGTTAGGTCTGTAAAGACCTGCTGCTCCGCCAGTAGCCACAAGAACTGCCTTCGCATTTATCTCATAGAACACTGCGTCGTTGACATCAAATCCATATGCACCCTTTATCTCGTTATTCTCTACTATGAAATCCGTTATATTCAGGTGATTGATTACCGTTACATTGTCCTGCTTCTTAACTGCATCTGCCAGTATCGGCTTGATATTCTCACCATTTATCTTAATATTGCGGTTTCCTCTCGCAACATAATCTCCATTCTCATCTTTAAGGATTACAAGTCCTAAGTCCTCCATTACCTTAGTGACATGATTGAGTCTCTCAGACATTGAAAGAAGCAGATCCTCTCTTACTATTCCATCTGCGTCCTTCTTACAATAATCAACATAATCCTGTGGAACTCTGCCCTTAGTGATATAAGCATTGATTGCATTAACGCCTGCCGCAAGACATCCGCTTCGTACAATGTTTGCCTTCTCAACAATCAGTACATCAAGGTCTTTCTTCTTTCCAAGTGTAATACCTGCAAAACACCCTGCCGTTCCGCCACCTATAATAAGTACATCTGTGTCAATAATTCTATTCTTCAACCTTCATGTACCTCCTTGCAAAATCCAATTCCATATAAACATAGTAACTTGGTATGTAAATCATTATATTCTCAATTTCCTATTTGTCAATAGGGTTTTTGCAGATTTCCAAAAAGCACTTGATTTTCAATCAAAAATATATACATAATAAAGCAAAACATACATGACACTTAATCAAACTGTATACACCATGACAAAATGGTTATTATATATGTATATCCACAATCTCAAGGAGGTTTTATGATAATAGATTTCCATACACATACATTTCCTGATGAACTCGCTGACAGAGCAGTTGGTACATTAGCCCACAGTGGCGGAATACACAATTATCTTGACGGCAGAGTACATTCTCTTACAGATTCAATGAAGAAAGCAGGTATTGATTACTCCGTGCTGCTTCCTGTGGCAACCAAGCCTGGTCAGTGTGACACAATTAATGCACTTGCATTAAAGACTAACGAAACAAGTGAGACAACCGGATTAATTTCATTTGGAGCAATACATCCGGCTTGTGAGAATTTCAGAGAAATATTGAACTGGCTTTCCAACAATGGTTTTAAAGGAATCAAGCTTCACCCTGTTTTCCAGAAAACCAATATTGACGATATGCAGTCATTAAGACTTATAGAATATGCGTCATCACTCGGACTCATAATACTTATACATGCCGGCTACGATGTAAGTTTTCCGGGCTGCGATGAATCGAGCGTAGACAGACTTACAACAATGATTCAGGAAGTAAAGCCTGAGAAACTCGTACTCGCACACATGGGCGGCTGGGGACAGTGGAATGAAGTTTCTTCTATATTAGAAGAAGATTACATGAAAAATGTATATCTTGATACCTCATCATGCATAAAGAAGCTCAATCACAACGCCAGCCTTCCAATAGAAAAATTCAAAAAAATGGTCAACATCCACGGTGCAGACCGCATATTATTCGGTTCTGACAGCCCATGGGACGATCAGAAGGACGCAGTAGATTTAATAAAAGAGTGTGGATTTTCGGAAAAAGATACCGATGCAATACTTGGTAAAAATGCGGTTACACTCCTTAATCTATAACACAAATCAAGCAGGCTGTCCCACATAACAGCCTGCTTACAATTTAACTACCAGAAAAATCATCCCCACCACATGCACAACAAGCATAGCTGGAACCGTATACTTGAAATACCACTTTCTTGTCTTGTGCCTGAACATCTGCATTGCAATAAAAGCTCCAAGCGAACCACCAATTAATGCCGTAATAAGAAGAGTCGCCTCCCTTATACGCCATTTGTTATGTATTGCTTTCCATTTGTCAATTCCGTACAAAGCAAATGTTACTACATTAATAATCAATAAATATATTCCTATAATCTTAAGCATTACTTCTGTGTGAATGCATAATCCCATGTCTTAGCATTGTCTGACTTATTCTGCACAATCGCCATCTGCCATTTTGTATTATCTTTATTCGCATTGTCTTTAACAGTATAATATGGCGACCTGCCGCTATCCGACATATAGATTATGACACTGTCTCCTTTCGCATCTGGTGTATCCATTGTACCATAGAATACATAAGATGCATACGAATACTCCGTGTCAATACTCTTACTGCTTATATACTGCGTATTCTCCTGCGGTTTATGCTCATTAACATACATCTCACGCTTTTCAATCACAATTTCCGGATACTTAGACTTGAGAAATTCTTCTGCTTCCTGTGCCGTTTCCTGAGACACCTTTGCCGTGCGGTTCTCCTGAACCTTAGACATCACCGGCTTAATAAGCAGCATTACAGCAATTACTACAACAATAAATACTGCAAATGCAATAGCAAGAGTCACCCTTTTCTTAACAACATTTTTATCATCCATAATTCTCGCCCTCCTTTTCCAATGCCTCTTATTAAAAATGTGTTTCTTTATTTACTGTAATTATATAACACGAAACTTACATCCAGCTTACATGGACATATAAAATACATTTGCACTTGCCAATCGCATGATAATCTGCTAAACTACACAGGCTGTGTTATGACACAGTAACAAATCGTGTGTTCGAGACCTTCCACACGTAAAACAAAACTAAAGGAGAATTGAATATGAAGAAAAAAGGAATGAGTGTGAAATTCATCACACAGGCCGCTGTAATCGCAGCAATCTATGTAGTACTTGTAGTAATCTTTAACTACATCAGTTTCGGACCAATCCAGTTTCGAATCGCGGAGGCACTTACAATACTACCTTACTTTACACCTGCAGCAATCCCTGGATTATTTGTTGGCTGTATAATTGCTAACATACTTGGTGGTGCAATCGTATGGGACGTAGTATTTGGAAGCATTGCAACACTTATCGGCGCAATCGGAACATACCTGTTAAGAAAGCATAAGTGGCTTGCACCAGTTCCACCAATTGTTGCCAACACAATCATCGTACCATTTGTACTTAAATTTGCTTATGGCTCAGAGGGCATGTTTGCAATGTTCTTCGTTACAGTTGGCGCTGGCGAGATAATCGTATGCGGAATCATTGGAATGATACTTTTATATGCACTTACACCTGTAAGACATGTAATCTTCGGTGATGCAAAGTAATTCACACAACACATAAACATATAACACAAGGCAGAAGAACTGAACTACCTGAGAAATTCAGGTAAATCTTCTGCCTTTTTCAATATACTTATTCACTCCATCACCATATACTCACATTCCCAATCACAGCCACAAACACAATCACCACAGCCATAAGAAGCACAGACACAACCCTTCCGCGCACCTCAGAAAAACGGCTGCACAGCACATATGTAACTGCAAATGTAATGAGCATTGCAATCAACCTTACAATCAGTCGAATTATCATAAATGTTCCAACAGTAATATGAAGCCCGCAATCCCTCATAAATGTGAGACTCATAAGCGGTGCGTCCGTGTACGGCATGCCGTAATAGCTTCGCAAATGTATCATATCAATTCCATACACAAGAACATACAGAACTATGCACAGTACAAGAGAAGCCACAATCCGCTTAACCTTAACAGTGTTCTTTCCACTTGCGGCATTAACAATATACTTAGTTCCTGTGCTTGTCTCAATTCCGATATTCTCAGAAACAATAAGCACAACAGACACAAGCAGAGCCATAAGAAGCACAATCTCCCTTGCCTTTCCGTACTTGCCAAATATTTCTTCATATCCTCTGTCAGACATCATGTAACCGTCAATCCCAGTCTCTTCCTTAAGATTCTCAAGGTATTCCTGCTTCTGCTCAAATTCCCTCACTGCAGCATAACGTGATGCATATATAGACACCGTAGAATTAATCTGTGATAACTCGTCAATTCCAATCTCACCGTTCTCATACTGTTCAGAGGCTTCCATACTTTTCTGTACAGCCTGCATATAATCAGCTCTACGCTCGTCAATCAGGGCAGATATCTGCGAATAATCAGCACCACCCTTTTCAAGATATATCCTGTCACGCTCTCTGGAATTATCCGAGAAAGCCATTTTTCCATAACTAATAAAATACATGACAACCAGCAGAAGCACTACAATAACCGTAATTCCCCTGCTTGTCACAAGCAGCTTGTGAAGCTCCTTGAATACAACAGGCACATTTGCAAAAATATGCTGATATCCGGCATACAGTTTATCAGTAAGCTGTGTGAGAACATTCTTGCCCTGACTCGGACGCATAATCACAGTTCCCGAAACTGCAACAGCCACGGACACAACAAGAATCACCATAAGCCCCCAGAACATAATAGCCGACTCAGATATAACAAAGCTTCCCTTTCCGCGGTTCGCATATGTGCTGATGACCTCGTTGACCTTCATAAGACGCACAATATTAATCTGTTTCAATGCGCTGTAAATGCTGTGAAGCCCTATCCTGTAATACATAAGCACTTCCAGCCCCACAACTACTCCGGTCAGAATAAGCGCATGATTCCGCTTCCTGTTGACAACGAATACAGCCCATAAAGCCACACTAAGCACCACTACCGCCAGCGCACTGTATGCATAGTTGTACAGCACGAACCCCATCTGGCTCATCGGCATGGCAAATCTTTCAAATGCCTGTATAGACTGAACCGGAGCATTAAGCGCTCCTGCTCCGCCGTATAACAGCAGCGTTGCTGCAAATGTTGTAAAATACAGACCTGCTGTAATAACCACGCCAGAACCTGCGATAATAAACAGTCTGTGCAGCGCAAGCCGAAGCCTTCCGCTTCCTGCCGAATGTACAATCCCCCACATTCCATTATCACGCTCGCCCGACAGCCCGTATATTATGAAAACCGTCATAATCAGCGCGAAGTAAAATGTGTAATAATAATTAACAAAACTGCCTGTCGCCTTATTATTAACAAGATAAAGCGATACATCAGCTACTTTTTCAAAATCCTTACCGGTCTTTACAATATTGTTATATGTAAAGCTGTTCTTGTCAGAAAATATAGAAAAAGTCATAAGCTGCTGTGCATTAGTCTGAATCTGCCTGATATCCTCAGGATACTTCCTGATATATTCAAGCTGGCTTTCTGTCTCCCTTAATACGGTCAGAAACAGAAGCTGCTCACTCTCAGACATCGCCTTATATTTTTCTAAAACCACAGATGTGTCGCTATCAACTGCCGCCTCAGACCTAGTATCAACCTGCACACCAGATTCTTCCGCAGTATCCGCCTGCACATCAGATTCCACCTCAGCCTTCTCCGCAGTCCCCTGCTTATCAGCCTTCCTATAACTTAATATCCCCTCTATATCCGAATTCACCGCATTTATCGCAGCCTCAATATCATAATCACCATAGTAATCAACACACCACTGCCGCTGCGCGGCTTCAAATCTTAACTCCTTAAGTCCGGCACCTTGCGTCTGCTGATAGACATACAACGATACATTAATAATAAGTAATGCGATAAAGCCAATGACAACTTTCCTGTTAATCAGTCTCCTAAACTCGTTCATATTCCGCCCCTCACTGTGTAAGCCCAACCTGCAAGCACGCTCTATAAGTACACTCAGAAATTACTTAACAGGAACTATCTCCACATTGCCGCTAATATTGCTCTTATCAATATATGACAGCTTATTAGAGTAGCCTAAGAACAGATATTTGTCGTCGCCGTAATACAGATTACTCATTTTTCTTCTGTCGAGTTCTATAGTATTGACAAGAGTTCCGTCTGGATTGAGTACAAATATTTTCTCATCTATAAAATTAGTAAGCTGGGTTGCACTTCCTGCGCCGCCGTTACACATATATATGTACTTTCCATCATATGACAAAGCTGCCATTACTATTGAATCATCAGCTTTATACAGCAGTTTGCCGTCATTCTCATTAAGCTTTCTTGAATAAAGTCCCTTGTCTATCACGAAATAGTACAGAATTCCATTGTCTGTATCAACATAATAATCAGATATATTCTTGTCAGATACCTGCTCTGCGCTGCCTGTAGCATAATCATAACAATAAAGTTTGTAATTAACATCTGCTGTTAATGTCTCCTTATTAATTGAGTTATGATTAATCAGGAAAAACAGCTTATCACCGAAGCTTCTTGCCTCGTTAATAGCGTTGTTTGCACCCTCGTATGAGAACACCTCACTTGTCTTTCCATTTGCAAGTTCTGCCTTTACAATCACTACCTTGTCAGTATCCTTGCTCTCAACTGCACCTGTATGTCCAATCCTGTCATATGCATACACACAGTCATCATGGAATACTAAAGATACAGTTCCGTTATCACTTGCAAACAGATCTGCAATATCTTCCCTGCTGCTTCCATCTTTCGCAATTCTTTCTAACTTAGCCATGCCATTCTCAACTTTCACAGTGTACAGGCTGCCCTTATAGTAATGAAGCGGAGAATTGTCGTAACTGCTGTCTAATACCGCATTACAGTCTGCTGAATTATGCTTACATTCAGCTTTGGCACACACTGGAATAGTCTTATGTGTACTGTTGTCGAAATACTTAAGCATTGTAGTCGAATCTGTATCACTCCATTCCAGATAATAATAACCTGCCTCCGCTTTAGCCACACGATGTCCGTCAGTTCTCCAGCTGCTCATCTCGTCTGACTCAGTTGCACTGCCAACATTAATAGTCTTGTCTGATTTCCCTCTACTCATCCCCAGAACTACTGCCACCACGATTCCAACAACTACAACTGCTGCAATAATTCCTATAATAACCTTTTTCTTACCCTTCATATGCTGCACCTCCATTTCAAGTTCCTGTTAATTATTAATAAGCTGCTCCGCATGAGCCTTTTTCCACTCCGAATATAACTTCTCATCGCTTATCTTATATCCGCCTGCTGCACACGCCTTCAGATATACCTTTTCCCCCGCATCTGAGAATTTATATTCTATTATATAATTAATGTAGTCTCCCTTCTTATTAAGCTGGGCATAATCAACATAATATACACCTGTTGCCGTTATATCCTTTGAACAAAGTAAATCACAATCTTTATAATCATTTTTCTTAAGTGTATCCTTATATTTCATAAATTCATTTGCTCCAAATGTTTTTCCAAATTTTTTCTTAAAAAGAGACTTTGGAACTCCATATACTGATATATTCATCTTAGGGATATCATCATAAAAATCTTCATACATTGCCACAGATATTGCTCCAACATCAAGACTCACCATCGTATCTGATGTAGATTTTACATCTCCAGCTTTGTCTACACGATATGTAAACGCATACCCTGCTCTGTCTGACAGATACCAGTTGGGAATTGTATCCTTCGAATTATAGTAAGGTAATGCAAAATCAGGTACAATACAGGCTTCTACATATGGTGCTCCATAATCACTGCTTGTCTGCTTATCATATAATGCACCATCTGGTGTATTACCTGCTTTAAGGTCAATCCGCCTTTCTGTCGACGATTTTATATGAAGTTCCTCCAGATAAGAAACACCTTCCTGCTTATCTTCTATATATGGGATATACAGAATAGTATCCTTATCACCATCATCACTCTTAATTCTGTAGAATCCATTAATTATCGTATAACCTTCATCTGTTGTTGTAGTTTCATACTCCTGAACAATATAATCAGGATCAATAAGCGTCTCGTCTGCTGCATTATCTTTCTTCCCACATGCTGACAGTGAGAGTATCATCATTCCCGATATCGCTACCCCTGTCACTTTTAATAATACCTTTCTCATATTTTCCCTCCATAATAGCAAGCTTAATATCCACTAGATATTATTCTCCACTTACCACCTTCAGTTCGAGCAAGATACCAGCCATAACCTGTTTCCTCATCATCTACATCAAAACCGGTATCTTCCACATCTTTCTCTTTCTTTGATGTATGAAAATCGCTTTTGAAATATATAACCTCCGTAAAATCTTCTGTCCAGCCATCTCTTTTGGCTAATTCATTTATCCATTTTAAAACACTATCAGAATTACTGGATTTATCACCTGCATAATAGACTTTGTGAAGCTCAAATCCTTTCATATTCCTAATCTTTCTTTTTATCACTTTAATAGCTTCATCCATATCTTTTTGTGTATAGATATCTGAAGTTCCATAGTCTATTTCTACTTTAGGCGTTGTTACTATCTTTGTTATTACAAAGCCTATTACTGCGGCAATGCAAAGAACTGCTATTACTGTTATAGTTACTTTTTTCTTTCTTGATTTTTCTTTATCCATATTAACCTCCTTATCCAAACACGCCCATTAATCATCACTTCCAAGAACCTCTACCGAATCATAATGCAATATCTTTATAACCGGATATGTCATTGAAAGAATAATCGTTACAGCAATAGCCGCTATTGTCGTTAACAATGTTGTAAGATTAACAGTTATTATACCAGCCCCCGCAGTCACAGCATTTATAATAGCTGCACTTACTGCAAATATAATAAGAGCCGTTACGCTTAGCGCCAGAATATTACATGCCATTGCACCGATTATTCTTAAATCACTCATTCCGTATATCTTCTTTACCGCAATCTCCCTGCTTCTCTGAATCAGCCAGAACTGTGACATCAGCAGGCAGTTGAATATACAGAATACATATACCATCACATTTATCTTCATATTCTCGCCCTGAAGTGCCTTAACCACATCTGACTCACCCTTTGAGTTAAGTTTCTTGGCATTTATCTGTGATTTCGCGTCCACACTCCTTATATTCCCGAATACCGCAGAATAAGAATTATCAAGATTTCTGGTGTTACTTGACAGCTCAATCGTATAGCTGTCTTTTCTGCATATTTCATTCATTACATTAGTTCCAAGACAATCTATATTAAGAACCATCTTGTAATCATAATAATCTGATGTACTGCTTCCTATAACACCGCATATCTCATATTCCTCATTCTCTAAGGTCACATACATCTTTCCGTTCATTTCGTAGGCATCTTTATACTTATATCTTCCAACGGCAATAAGCCTTTTACCACTGTCACCCGGCTCGCTTCCCGGAAGCCGTCCGCTTACCATCTTATATGGAAGCTCCTCATTACTCTTAAGAATAACCTCGCACCTCGTATTAGCACTTATCTGTGCATATGAAAGTACCAGCTTTCCGCCGAGTATCATATTACCGTCATCCACTCCGTTGCTTATATAATTAAACATATCCCGACTGTTTCCAACAGTGACATCTAACTGTATCCTGTTTTTATACATGGACTTCAGCCTGTCCGTTTCCTTTGCGTATGCCTTATTATATATCGAATGCACACCGAATACAGCATAGAACATAACAAGCTGGCTTATTATAAAAAATGCTGATATCAGCCTGTACCTGAATACACTTCGTAATAATGCTTTTATCTTTCCCATCAGCCTTCACTCCTTCCCGAAACCATATCCGCCAGTGAAGTCCTGCCAATCATTACCGCAGGTATCACACATGATGTCACAAGAAGTATAAGTACTGATATTATCAGTATTACCGGCATATAATGCATATGTGCTACATATGCCCCCTCATACAGTCTTCCTGTTTCCTCTAATACCTTTTTAGGAAACAGTGTCTCAAATTCAGCCCTCAGCCGTACAATCCATGCCACCGCAGCCGCAAGAACCATGACAATTGCATTCTGCATGGCTATAAGCCATATAATATCCGCCTTGCACATACCATTTGCAAGCATAATTCCATAATGTTTTCTTCTCATAAGACAATACACAATGTTAGACGCTGCAATTGATACTATTGCAAGAACCGTTATCATAATTGCTGCTATGAATACAGTATCGTCAACGATACTGGAATCTTCTTTTTCCTTATCAATCTCGTCCTTATAATTACTTATATTGACAGTTACACCCTCGTCATAACAGAACTTCTTAATCTTATCTGTCACTTCATCAAATGTGCCGGACTCACACTGAAAATAAATTTCATTTGCATTTCCACTATTGATACCGTCTAATTCTTTTCTCAGACTTCCTGCTATCACAATCATGGAATCATCAAGCGTGTAATTATCCCATTTACCATATGAACCTTTAAAAAGTCTGTCTTCATGTATCCAGCCTGCACCTTTTTTAAGAATACCGCCTATCTTAATCTGCCCAATATCATCATCAACATAACAGTTAATCATATCACCGGCATGATACTGCTTCCTGTAATTGTATCCTGCGAATACAATCCGTTCATCTTCGCCAAGATTCTCTACTATCTTCTTGTCCTCATCACTGAGCATAAGATTTCCTATTGCGGCTATATCCTTATCTATCATATTTACCTGTATAAATTCATCTTCATCTTCAAAGAGAGTCTCACTAACAATATATCCACTCCGTACTACTTCCGGCATGGTACTCATATATTCATGTACCTTATCTGATACTTCCTGTTTAATATTCCTGGTTACAAAATGAACATATCCCGCATCAGCCGTATTAACTCCGAATTCTTTCTCCGTCTGTCTTATCGCATATCTGCTCCCAATATATCCGGTAAACACCCTGTCTATCATGAAAAATGATACAAAACACATGCCAGATAAAAGCAGTGTCACAAATATTCTTCTTGAATATATCCTGAAAACCAGCCTTAACTTATTATACCATCTCATATCTTTCCCCCCTGTATGTTAATCTGTCAGCCTAATTATTAATAAACTGGTCTGCATGCTCCTTCTTCCACTCCGAATATAACTTCTCATTGCTTATCTTATATCCGCCTGCTGCACATGCCTTCAAATATACCTTTTCTCCTACATCTGAAAATTTATATTCCATTATATAATTAATGTAATCTCCCTTTTTATTAAGTTGGGCATAATCAACATAATATACACCTGTTGCCGTTATATCCTTTGAACAGAGAAGATCGCAGCCCTCATATCCATTATCCGTAAGCGTATCCAGATATTTAAAATACTCCTTTGCCCCAAATGTTTTGCCAAACTTTTTCTTAAAAAGTGACTTTGGAACTCCATATACTGATATAGTCATCTTAGGAATATCATCATAAAAATCTTCATACATTGCTACAGATATTGCTCCAACATCAAGACACACCATTGTATCAGATGTTGATTTTGCATCTCCAGCTTTTTCTTCACTATATACAAACACATAATTCGATTGATCAGACAGATACCAGTTAGGAATTGTGTCGTTAGGATTATAGTACGCTAATGCAAAATCAGGTACAATGCATGCCTGTTCATATGCTGCCTCGCACTTACTGCTTGTCTGCTTATCAAATGTTGCACCATCTGGTGTATTTCTTATTTCTATTTCCATCCAGTTTCTTGTCGTTGATTCCAAATACCTTTCTTCAAGATAAGAAACCCCCGCCTGTTTATCTTCTACATATGGAATATACAGAATAAGGTCTTTATCATCGACTAATTTACTCTTAATTCTATAAAATCCATTAATTATTGTATAGCCTTCATCCGTTGTTGTAGTTTCATACTCCTGAACAATATAATCAGGATCAATAAGTGTCTCATCTGCTACATTATCTTTCTTCCCACATGCTGACAGTGAGAGTATCAACACTCCTGATAATGCTGCCCCTGCAACTGTTAATAATACCTTTCTCATAAGTCCCCTCCATATTAAAAAAGCTATAACCAATGCAATCCGATTCTCACAATCTCTGTTACATTAATTATAGCTTTTTTTATATATTATCCTAGATATATGTCACGAAATGACGAAAAAACGGCATGAAATGCATATTTATCGTTCTGCATTAATTTCTTTGTGTAGCTTACATCTGCACATAAGATAATTATCTCCCTGCTGCTCATAGTGGATACTTCCATTATATCTGTTAATAATATCTCTTATATTCATAAGACCGAATCCATGCAGACCTTTATCCTGCTTGGTTGTATTCATGTCCGGATTGCTCTCTAACACATTGAATCTGGTTGAATTACCTATGTCTATATACATATTATCATTATCTTCTGATATCTGAAGTCTGACTAAAGCGTTACTGCACTGAATAGCTGCCTCAATAGCATTATCGCACAGATTTTCAAGAAGTATGTACATATCCATATCATCAATTCCAGTCACGCTTCCTAATACATAGCAGCACATATCTATTCCTGCATCATGGCACTGGCTGATTTTCCTGTTCAACAGATAATTAAGTACAATATTATCACTTACGATTTCCGTAATATTATTGTTTCTGTTGCTGTAATTATATTTATCAATCATCTCGACTGCTTTATCATACTTTCCATCCTGTATCAGTTCTTTGATAAGAATAATTACATTCTTAATATCGTGTCTCTGCTTGCTGTTCTCCCTCTGCATATCAAGTATTGATTCTATATCCTTCTCTTTCTGCTGATATGCACTGAGCATTACCTGCTGCTGCATCTTCTGTTCGTACAGCCTGTGTTCCATTATAAGAAGTAATATGCTGATAATATTAACTATTACAACTCCTGTTAATGCAATAAATGTATATATTACATTTATCTCATAATTCTTATCTGTCCTATATACAAGAAAACAGCATACTATAACAGATACTGCAGGAATTATAGTCATTATTGCCATGTACTTGTCGTCTTTTTCCATTAACAGCTTCTTCAGTTTAATAATTAATGCCAGAAAGATTATAAGTATTATCTGTACCAATGTAGCTCCTACATACCTTGATACTGACCCTACAGGAATAGCGTTAAGGAAATCCTTTTTGACAACAAGAGATACCATACCGCCTCCCAGCAATGTACTACACGCAAGACAGCATATCATTAATAGATTATAGAATATCTTTTCAAGAATAGTTCCATTCAATAGTATGAGACTGAATATAAATGAATATATCATATATATGTATATTGCAGCCCCTTCAAAATACACAATATAATTAGATATCATAAGATATATAAATGTAATGATAGTTCCCGCTATACATACAATCCTGCTGTTAAACTGTTTCTTACACCCAAAACATTTTACGAGATATACTGTAACCAGCACTCCCTGAAGCAGATTAATGGCACTCTCAAAGATAACAGATATCATACTAACATCCTCCTTACCTGTGTAACATTGCCTCTGCTTATATAATACTGTGCTCCATTGCGCATAATAATTTTATCCTTCTCTATTCTTTCTACATAGCTTTTATTAACCATTATGCTTCTCGATATCTTTATGAATCCATACTGCTTTAATCTGTTTTCATATTCAGATAAAGTTGATCTTATCTCCATATCCGTATCAGTTCCCCTGAATATAAGAGCATGCGTATAGACTTCAACTGCCACAATATTATCAATATTAATCAGTCTGCCTCCGCTGACATTAAGCATTTTCTTCTTATCATTAAGAAAGTTACTGATGTTGTACATTGTATGTTCAACATCTTCTTTCATATTGCTTTTTCTTATGAACCCAATCGGCCTGAAACCGAATGACTGAAATACATAATTCTCATGTGATGTGCAGAACACTATTCCTGCATCTTTCTTCTGCTCATGTATTCTCTTCGCAACCTCAAATCCGCTTACATCCCCACATTCAATATCAAGAATGAATATATCTGTATCTTCCACTGCCTCTGCAAGCATATCAGCAGAGGACTGATATACATTAGTCTCCGCTATATCCGTTCCCTGCATACGTTCTTCATATTCAGCCTTTATATATCTGCTTATTAATTCGCCATGCTCCGGCTCATCATCGCATATAGTAAATCTAGTCAAGCCACTTCCCCCTGTGTGAATTACTTAAGCATTTTCCCAATCCAAATGCTTTTCTGTTGAATATTATATTATATCTGATTCAATCAATTCAACAG
This sequence comes from Eubacteriales bacterium, assembly GCA_030537195.1. Taxonomy (GTDB): domain Bacteria; phylum Bacillota; class Clostridia; order Lachnospirales; family Lachnospiraceae; genus Lachnospira. The sequence continues at coordinate 86,796 of JAUNOK010000010.1, forward strand.
CTTTATACTAAAACTACCGTCCCCATGCAGATATTTTATTCTATAAATGCTTGTATACTTTGCTTCATCATTAATATTGTAACGACCGACATTTACAATATTAACCCAGTTATAACGCGGTTTTTCACTAAAGGTGTACTTTATGACATAAAAATGCAAAACCAACACGTTCATCACCTACTCCATTAGATGAAATAGAATTATATTTTAATGCAAACTCCGGTGTAGACCATACATTAACTATCATACTGTCACACGCTGAATTTCCAGCTTTACTTGATGTACCGTCTGGTCTTGCCTCCCCTTGTAATTCCTCATCCCTAGCAAAATTTCCTCTTATATACATATCATCAAGGTAGTTCACACCTTTTTTCTTTTCTTCAACATATGGATAATATATATACAATCCGGAAGCACTTGGTTCATCATAGACCATAAAATCATTAACTACTGAATATCCATTCTCGCCTAGATAGATGTCACGAAATGACGAAAAAGCGGCATGAAATGCATTATCTCTCTTTACTATCCCCAACAATCCTGCCATCACTGATAGTAATTATCCTGTTCGTCATCTTAGCAATACCCT
>JAUNOK010000030.1 GCA_030537195.1 Eubacteriales bacterium
CATTAAATGATGTATAAAAATATAAAGTGGTGTCTACTTTTTGTTGACTAGTGCACTCACCCTACTTCTAAGTCCAATCCGCTGCTCCTTCTCGTTCCTTTTGGACTTTCTCCGTGTCTCACCCCACTTCAACGTCCAATCTGCCTCTTTTTCTTGCTTTCCTTCTACATATATATACGAAGCACTTTCCAAAAAAGTTTAACTCCCCACCACGAAAAAACTCCCGCAGGGACAAGCCCTGCGGGAGCATTTGAGAAACATACAAACTGTTAAATTGTATATTAATTACTTGTAAAGTTCAACTAACTTCTGGAGGTGCTCATATCTTTCCTTAGCAACTTCCTCAGACTTAGCGAAGAGTCTCTCAGCTCTTTCTGGGAATGGCTTAACAAGTCTTGTATAACGAGCCTCGTTATTAAGGAATTCCTGATATGATCCATCACCTTCCTTAGATGTAAGTGTGAATGGATTCTTTCCTTCAGCCTTAAGTGCTGGGTTGAATGAGAAGAGGTTCCAGTAACCAGCCTTAACAGCCTTCTTCATCTCATCCTGGCAGTGGTTCATACCACCCTTAGCGATACCGTGAAGTTCGCAAGGAGCGTAACCAATGATAAGTGATGGTCCGTTGTAAGCTTCAGCTTCCTTGATTACCTTAAGAGCCTGAGCCATATTAGCACCAAGAGCAATCTGAGCTACATATACATAACCATACTGCATAGCGATTTCAGAAAGGCTCTTCTTTCCGATTTCCTTACCTGCTGCAGCGAACTGACAAACCTCACCGATGTTAGAAGCCTTAGAAGCCTGTCCACCTGTGTTAGAATACATCTCTGTATCGAATACCATAACGTTAACGTTCTCACCAGAAGCAAGTACGTGGTCTAATCCGCCGTAACCGATATCGTAAGCCCATCCATCACCACCGAAGATCCATACAGACTTCTTAGCAAGATAATCTTTCTTAGCTAATACCTGTGGAGCTGTTGGACAACCATCTGCAGCTGCCTTCTCTAACTCTGCAACAAGAGCTTCTGTAGCTGGTGTGTTAGCCTTAGTATCATCCTTAGTCTCGATGTACTTAGCTGCTGCTGCCTTGAACTCAGCAGATGCCTTATCAGATGCAGCCATCTCTTCGATCATCTCAATAGCCTGCTCTCTGATGTACTTCTGACCAATGTACATACCTAAACCGTGCTCAGCATTATCCTCGAATAATGAGTTACACCAAGCTGGACCCTTCTTAGAATCCTTGTTTACTGTATATGGTGAAGTAGCAGCTGGGTTACCCCAGATAGAAGAACAACCTGTAGCATTAGAAATGTACATCTGCTCACCGAATAACTGTGTAATTAATCTAGCATATGATGTCTCTGCACATCCTGCACATGAACCTGAGAATTCAAGTAATGGCTGGTTGTACTGAGAACCGATTGGAGTTTCAACAAGTGCTGGCTTGATTTCCTTCTTACCAACGTTAGCAACGAGGTAATCAAATACAGGCTGCTCAGCTGACTGAGATTCCTGTGGAACCATCTTAATAGCTTCTCCTGCCTTAGGACATACAGTAACACACTCGCCACATCCCATACAATCTAATGGAGATACAGACATTGTATACTTCATAGTTGTATCTACAGCATGCTTAGAATCTGCAAGCTTAATGTTCTCTGGAGCTGCTGTAACTTCATCAGCTGAAAGAATAAATGGTCTGATTGTTGCATGTGAACAAACAAATGCACAGCTGTTACACTGAACACAGGCTGTTGGATCCCACTCAGGAACCATAACTGCTGTTCCTCTCTTCTCGTATGCAGAAGCACCTGTTTCGAACTGACCATCAGCACAATCCTTGAATGCTGAAACTGGAAGGCTGTCACCATCCATCTTAGAAATTGGCTCAAGAAGGTCGTTAACTAACTTAACAACTTCTGGACGTCCTGTCTTAGCTTCCTTAGGAGCATCAGCTTCTGGATTAGCCCAAGACTCTGGAACTTCTACCTTATGTATAGCATCTACACCAGCATCAATAGCCTTGTAGTTCATCTCTACTACAGCATCACCCTTCTTAGAGTAAGACTTCTTAGCAGCTTCCTTCATGAACTTAATAGCATCATCGATAGGCATTACATCAGCTAACTTAAAGAAAGCAGACTGTAAGATTGTGTTAGTTCTCTTACCCATACCGATTTCGATAGCCTTATCAATAGCATTGATTGTGTAAAGCTGAATCTTGTTATCATAAATATACTTCTTAGCTTCAGCGTTAAGATGATGTCCTAATTCTTCATCTGACCACTGGCAGTTAATCATGAATACTCCGCCTGGCTTAACATCCTGTACCATCTTCATCCCCTGTGTAACATATGCTGGGTTATGACATGCTACGAAGTCAGCCTGGTTGATGTAATATGGACTCTTAATTGGGTTATCACCAAATCTTAAGTGAGAAATTGTGATACCACCTGTCTTCTTAGAATCATACTGGAAGTATGCCTGGATGTACTTATCTGTGTGGTCACCGATAATCTTAGTAGAGTTCTTATTAGCACCTACTGTACCATCTCCACCGAGACCCCAGAACTTGCATTCCTTAGTACCAGGAGCTGAAGTAATTGGAGCTGGCTTAACTTCTGGAAGTGAAAGGTTAGTAACATCATCAACGATACCGATTGTGAATCTGCTCTTAGGAGCATCCTTCTCTAATTCCTTATATACAGCGAAGATAGATGAAGGTGGTGTATCCTTAGAGCCAAGACCATATCTGCCACCAACTAATGTGATGTCGTTAAGTCCTGCTTCACGAAGTGTTGTAGCAACATCAAGGAAAAGAGGCTCACCAAGAGAACCTGGCTCCTTTGTTCTGTCGAGTACAGCAATCTTCTTAGCTGTCTTAGGAATAACCTTTAAGATAGCTTCTGATGACCATGGTCTGTAAAGTCTTACCTTAACAAGACCAACCTTTTCACCCTTAGCTGTAAGGTAATCAATAACTTCTTCTACTACGTCGTTAACAGAACCCATAGCGATGATTACTCGCTCTGCATCTGGAGCACCATAGTAGTTAAATAATCCATAGTTAGTACCGAGCTTCTCGTTAACCTTGTTCATGTACTTCTCAACTACTGCTGGAAGAGCATCATAAACTGAGTTACATGCTTCTCTGTGCTGGAAGAAGATATCACCATTCTCATGTGAACCACGAGCTGATGGATGATTAGGATTAAGAGCGTGTGCTCTGAATTCTTCAACTGCGTCCATTGGGCACATATCCTTAAGATCTTCGTAATCCCACTCTTCAATCTTCTGAATCTCGTGTGATGTACGGAAACCATCAAAGAAATTAAGGAAAGGAGTCTTTCCTTCAAGTGCTGCACAGTGAGCTACTGGAGAAAGGTCCATAACTTCCTGTGGGTTAGTTTCACAAAGCATTGCAAAACCTGTCTGACGACATGCGTATACATCTGAATGATCGCCAAAGATATTTAATGCATGTGATGATACTGTACGGGCAGATACGTCGAATACGCATGGGAGCTGCTCACCAGCTATCTTGTACATATTAGGAATCATAAGTAAAAGGCCCTGTGAAGCTGTAAATGTTGTTGTTAATGCACCTACACCTAAAGAACCATGAACTGTACCTGCGGCACCAGCCTCTGATTCCATCTCAACTACCTTAACAGTGCTGCCGAAAATGTTCTTTCTTCCGGCTGCTGACCACTGGTCAACATAATCTGCCATTGGGCTTGATGGTGTGATTGGATAAATACCAGCAACTTCTGTATATGCATAAGCTACATGTGCAGCGGCTGTATTACCATCCATAGAATGTTTCTGTCTTGCCATTATAAATATTTCCTCCTTAAGAAAATTTAGGCGGCATAAATGTACCTGATAATAATTACCAGATATACATTATACGTCCCTACATATTACTTAATATTTTATTATCTTTATAACCAAAAGTAAAGGCTTAAATGTGAGATTTCATGGTTATTTCATTATTAAAATCCATACAATCACATTTAAAAATGGACTTTTTCAACATTTATTCATTGAAAAAGTCCATTCTCATTATTGATTAAACATATTAGTCATCTTCACCCTGAAGAGCATCGAAACCTGACTCACCGGTTCTTACCTTAACTACATCCTCAACATCATATACGAAAATCTTACCATCACCGATATGACCTGTATAAAGTGCCTTTCTTGTAGCATTGATAACATCCATTACAGGAACTGATGATATTACCATCTCAACCTGTGTCTTAGGAAGAAGCTGGATATCCATTGGAACACCTCTGTAATATTCAGGAGCGCCCTTCTGAGTACCACATCCAAGAACCTGTGTAACTGTCATACCTGTAACTCCGATATCGTTCATAGCCTTCTTGAATCTCTCGAATCTCTCCTGCTTCATAAGAATCTCAACCTTAGTAATCTTCTTGCCTTCGCCATCTTCTGATGTTCTTACAAGAGCAGGTACTGAAGCTTCCATTGATTCTGAACCGATTACATCAACATCTCCGTCAACAAAATCCATTCCGCCGAATTCAAATCCTGCATAAGCACTTGAAAGACCATGTTCCATAATATCAAGACCTCTGATTTCTTCTTCCTTAGAAGCTCTCAGTCCGATAGTAGCCTTGATTACAAGGAATACAATTGTCATGCATACTGCAGCCCATGCTGCAACTGTTACAAATCCTAATAACTGAAGTCCTAACTGTGTGAATCCACCACCATAGAAAAGACCTTCACCCTTAATTGTTCCGCCTTCAAGGGCAATTGCATATCCAGGAGCTGAGCTTGTTGCGAAAAGACCAACAGCAATTGTACCCCAGATACCATTCATCATATGTACTGCTACAGCACCTACAGGATCATCAATGTGAAGCTTGTAGTCAAGAAGCCATACACCGAATACTACTAAGAGACCTGAAACAATACCTACCATTGTTGCACCAAATGCATCTGTTACATCACAAGGAGCTGTTATACCAACAAGACCTGCAAGTGAAGCATTTAAACACATTGAAACATCTGGCTTACCATATCTTACCCATGTGAATATCATACATGTTACTGTTGCAACTGCTGGAGCAATTGTTGTTGTAAGGAATATAGAACCTAAATCTTCAATTGTTGTCGCTGCTGCACCGTTAAATCCGTACCAGCCAAACCACAGAATGAATACACCGAGTGCACCAAGTGGAATGTTGTGTCCTGGGAACGCATTTACTTTAACTACCTTACCATTAGCATCCTTTTCAAACTTACCAATACGAGGTCCAAGAATCTTAGCACCGATAAGAGCTGCAATACCACCAACCATGTGAATACAGCATGAACCAGCAAAATCATGGAAGCCTAACTGAGCAAGCCAGCCGCCGCCCCAGATCCAGTGAGCTTCTATTGGATAGATAAGTGCTGAGATAACTGCTGAATATACACAATATGATAAGAACTTTGTTCTCTCAGCCATAGCACCTGAAACAATAGTAGCTGTTGTAGCACAAAATACTAAGTTAAATACGAAACTTGAAAAATCAAAATCTGCATAAGCTGTGAAGATATCAAAACCAGGCTTTCCAATAAAACCAAGTAAATCTTCACCTAATAAGAAACTGAATCCGATAAGAATGAACATTACTGTACCAATACAGAAGTCCATCAGATTCTTCATAATAATGTTACCTGAATTCTTTGCTCTTGTGAATCCTGTCTCTACCATGGCGAATCCTGCCTGCATCCAGAAAACAAGAGCTGCACCTATAAGGAACCACACGCCGAATAATTCGCCGTCTACTGCTGATAAAATCTCTTGCATAACCATTTCCTCCCTAATCAGAAATTCTTTTTAATTAATTGGCGGTAACAGAGTTGATCAGGTTCTGTTCCTGATTGAACAGAATGCAAAAAAGGCGTGCAGGCAGTTTTCCCAAACTGCTTACACGCCTTTGTGTACATCACTGTTCAATTCATGTTGCTTATTATACTCGTGATTTTAAAGAATTATTGAAAAAATCGGACATTTTTATTGACTTTTTTATTTTTTCTTAATATTATTTTAATAAATTAACATTCAGAGGAGATAATTTATGAAACATATGATACAACCTTTTGGAATGGACATGCACAAGGATGTACTTACTGATACTAAGTCATCCAAGCATATGTCTTTTTACGAAACTGATAAAAGCTGTGTGTCTGACAGCCTTACTATTTCTTTTATTCCATCATGCACTACAGAATGGATAATATGCTATAACGACAATAATGATAAGGCTGAATTCATCTGTGCAGGCAGCCAGAATAAGCTCATAGAGCTTTCTCTTAACGTATTCGACCATTATTTCGGTGTAAGATTTGACAGTACCGGCTGTTACTTTAACAGAGGCTGCGACACTAAGACTTACCCTGTGAACATAACAGACAATATATTCCGTTACGAGCCAGCTCCTGAATCTTATGAGATGCAGTTAATAAAGGATTTCCACAATTCTTCATCTTTTAAAGACAGAATTGCACTTTTTAAAGCATTTGTTACAGACTGCAAAACCTTCTGTCCTGTTTCTGAAAGCATTGAGGAACTCAATAACCTTATATATTCCGGCGCTGGCACTGTTGCAGAGTTATCTGAAAAGTCAGGCTATTCCGTAAGGCATATTTCAAGACTTTACAGCGAAGTTTATGGCATTGGAACTAAGGATTTTATCAAAATGTACAGATTCCAGAATGTTCTTGCAGAGATAATTGCCAATCCCGACCGCGATAACAGCTTTTTCATTGAGGGAGCAGGTTATTCTGACCAGGCGCATTTTCAGAGGGAATTCAAGACATTTACAGGCATGACTCCTAAACAGTACATAAAGCTCATCAAGAATTTCTAATATTAAGAATCCCTGATATCCATAAAAGAGGTGACAGTCTCCGTTCTTTCGGACTGCCACCTCTTTTTCTTAATCATCATCTGTTAATATGAAATCGCTCATCACTGTATTGCATATATCAATGCCATATTCTGAAAGCTTCAACATATCTGCCTGTCTTGTCAAAAGCCCCTTATTGATATTGTTCTCTATCTCTTTCGCATAGATTTCCTCAATTGGAACTCCGAATCTGTTCTGGAAATCATTCACATCAACTCCTGCCATCTTCCTTAGTCCAAGAAACATGAATTCTTCCATTGCATCCTCTTTAGTCAGAATCTCAATATTCTCATGAATTTTTTCTATATTGCCGTTAAGTTCTATATACCGCTTAACACCTCTTATGTCAGAATACCGTTGATTACCAATAAATCCCGCTGCCGAACAGCCAAAACCGTAATACTCTCCTCTGTTCCAGTACAGAAGGTTATGTCTGCACTCAAGACCCGGTCTGCTGTAATTAGAGATTTCATAACGCTCATATCCGGCACAATGAAGCTTTTCCTTAGTCATATGATACATACGCCTGTCCTCATCCTCATCCGGAACCGGCGGGAACTTATCAATATTATCAGCAAGATAAGTGCCCTCTTCAAGAATAAGACTGTACACAGATATATGCTCCGGCTGTAACGCCATTACCTTGTCAAATGTATCCTTAAGCGCCTCTTCGGTCTGCCCCGGAATTGCAGACATAAGGTCAACATTAATATTATCAAATCCTGCTGCTCTTGCCAGCCTGAAGCTTTCCATAAACTGTTCAAATGTATGTATTCGCCCAAGCATTTTAAGTTCGTTATTATCAGCAGACTGCAGACCAAAACTTAACCTGTTAACACCTGCTGCCCTGTATTCTGAAAGCCTGCTTTCATTAACCGTTCCCGGATTACATTCCATTGTTATCTCGGCATCATCCGCAATATCAAAGCACTCCCTGACAGCCGATAATATATCTGCTATGCAGCCATCAGGCAGCACAGACGGCGTTCCACCTCCAAAGAATATGGATGTTATCTTATCTCTCGTCTGATTACCCTTTATCTGCTTATCCTCTGTATTCCTGATTTCACTAATCAGAGCTTTAACGTATGCATATTTTACTGCATCATCAGCCGGAGCAGACAGAAAATCGCAATATATGCATTTATGTACACAAAAAGGGATATGTATATATATCCCTTTTTCATATGTTTTATTCATCATCTAACTTTAATACGCTCATAAACGCCTTCTGTGGAATCTCTACATTACCAATCTGGCGCATACGCTTCTTTCCTTCCTTCTGCTTCTCAAGAAGTTTCTTCTTTCTTGAGATATCACCACCGTAACATTTTGCAAGTACATCTTTTCTGAGTGCCTTGACTGTCTCACGGGCAATTACCTTGCTACCGATAGCCGCCTGAATAGGAATCTCAAACTGCTGTCTTGGAATCTCTTCCTTGAGCTTTTCGCACATTTTACGTCCACGCTCCTCAGCATTGCCTGCAAATACGATAAATGAAAGTGCATCAACTTCTTCTTTGTTGATAAGAATATCAAGCTTGACAAGCTTAGAACGCTCATAGCCCTTCATCTCATAATCAAATGAAGCATAACCTCTTGAACGAGATTTAAGCGCATCGAAGAAATCATATATAATTTCATTAAGCGGAAGGTCATATTTAAGCAATGCTCTTGTCTGCTCAATATATTCCATTCCATTATATATACCTCGTCTTTCCTGACAAAGCTTCATAATAGGGCCTACGAATTCTGTTGTAACCATAATCTCAGCGCTTACCATAGGTTCTTCCATGTAGTCAATCTCAGAAGGGTCCGGCATATTAGACGGATTAGTAAGGTCAATCACCTCACCATTAGTCTTATGGACCTTATAGATAACGCCTGGTGCAGTTGTTACAAGGTCAAGATTATATTCTCTCTCAAGACGTTCCTGTATAATCTCTAAGTGAAGAAGTCCTAAGAAGCCACATCTGAAACCGAATCCAAGTGCAATAGATGTCTCAGGCTCAAACTGCAGTGCTGCATCATTAAGTTGCAGCTTCTCAAGTGCATCTCGTAAATCCTGATACTTGGCACCATCTGCCGGATATAATCCGCAGTAAACCATAGGATTAACCTTCTTGTAACCAGGAAGCGGCTCTGCGCATGGTCTGTCATTGTCAGTAACAGTATCACCAACTCTTGTATCTCTTACATTCTTGATACTTGCTGTAATGTAACCAACCATTCCCGCTGTAAGCTCATCACATGGGATAAAACGTCCTGCACCGAAGTATCCAACCTCGACAACCTCTTCCACTGCTCCTGTCGCCATCATTCTTATCTTAGTCCCCTTCTTGACAGTACCTTCTTTGATTCTTACAAATATAATAACACCCTTATAAGCATCATATAATGAATCAAATATAAGTGCTGAAAGTGGTGCAGACGCATCTCCTGATGGTGCTGGAATCTTAGTTACTATCTGTTCAAGAACTTCCTCAATATTAATTCCATTCTTGGCCGATATAAGTGGTGCGTCCTGTGCCTCTATTCCTATAACATCTTCAATCTCTTCAATAACTCTTTCAGGCTCTGCGCTTGGAAGGTCAATCTTGTTAATTACAGGAAATACATCAAGGTCATGGTCTAATGCAAGATATACATTAGCCAGTGTCTGTGCCTCTATTCCCTGTGCAGCATCTACTACAAGTATTGCGCCGTCACATGCTGCAAGTGCTCTTGATACCTCATAGTTAAAATCGACATGGCCCGGAGTATCAATAAGGTTGAATATATACTCCTGTCCATCCGAAGCCTTATATACTGTTCTTACAGTCTGTGCTTTGATTGTGATTCCTCTTTCTCTTTCAAGATCCATGTTATCAAGAATCTGTTCCTGCATTTCTCTTGATGTGAGAAGTCCGGTTTTTTCAATAATTCTGTCAGCCAGTGTTGACTTACCATGATCAATATGTGCAATAATACAAAAATTTCTTATGTTCTTCTGATTAATTCCTGCCATTAGTATAACCCCGCTTGCTTTAAATATTCTAATATGCCATCTGCTATGGCCTGTGCTGTTTTGTCTTTGTCTGTTGTTACTTTCTTCAAGTCAGATGCATTAGTTATGAATCCCATATCTATTATACAGCTCGTTGATTTGCAATGGGCATTAATATAATAATTGTCCTTCGCGTCTCCAACTGTACCCGTCTTCACACCTCTGTTCTTGATACCGGCATCACTTTCCATATTCTTAAGAATTATCCTGGAGAGTTCCGCTGCCTCTGTAGGCTTTGATGTGTGAATATAACTCTCTGCTCCTGAAACAGACGCATCAGAATTATACGAATTCATCCTGAGTGACACACATATATACGCATTAGATGAATTACTTGCTTTCACACGGTCTTCATCTGTTACATCTGTATCTGTTGTCCTTGTCATCACAACATTAACCCCTTCAGCCTCCAGCTTTGACTTAACTGCCAGAGCCATAGCAAGATTAATGTCTTTCTCTTTCTTTCCTGATGACGCAAGTCCGGCATCCGAGCCGCCTCTTGACGCATCAAGACAGACAACAGCCTTGGAAGACGCACCCTTAGATTCAATATTCTTATTATCATTAAGATATCCGCTTGTTCTTGACTGTGTCTCTGTTTCTTTACCAGTGCCTGTTGTAGTCCTGAAGAAATCATTATACACCATTAAAGCAATTGCCAGCACACATATAAGCGTAGCCAGTCCAAATAATTTATCTATTCTCAATGTCTTATGACGTTTCATTATAGTACTCCATTAATATTTCTTGTACTATTGTCCATAAGGAAGGGGCAAATGTCAACAACTTTTAACCATTTCTTTTCTTAACTGGCGCATTATTTTCTTTTCAAGCCTTGAAATATACGATTGTGAAATTCCTAACATGTCCGCCACTTCTTTCTGCGTCTTCTCCTCTCCATCCTCTGAGCTTAAACCAAATCTTAGATCAACTATTATTCTTTCACGTTCTGGAAGCTGGTTAATGGCTCTTTTAAGCATTTTACACTCAACCTCTGTCTCAATATCCCTGTATATAATGTCTTCATCAGTTCCGATAATATCTGACAGAAGCAATTCATTACCATCCCAGTCAACATTCAGTGGCTCATCTATTGAGACTTCTGCTTTAATCTTGCTGTTTCTTCTAAGATACATAAGAATCTCATTCTCAATGCATCTGGAAGCATATGTCGCGAGTTTGATATTCTTATCCTTATCATATGAGTTAATCGCCTTGATAAGTCCTATTGTTCCAATTGATATTAAATCCTCTACTCCAACCCCGGTATTGTCAAATTTCTTCGCAATATATACTACCAGTCTTAAATTATGCTCTATAAGCTTATGCTTCGCTTCAGCATCAGAAGCTGTCCCCAGTGCTTCTATTGCATCCTGTTCTTCACTCGCACCAAGTGGTGCAGGTAATATATCTGTTCCTCCAATATAATGTACATCACCCTGCTTTAATAAACAAAAATTCTTTATAGAAGGCATAACCTTAAACTGAAAATGATCCGCCATCGCAACCTTTACTACCATATTTCTATCCATCCTTTTTATTTTCTTCAAACTCCCGATTCTGCTAACCTGCCATGTCCTTCCCCAAAAGAGCATGGTAGTCCCCATTTTTATTAATCTGCCTCAGAGACATGCCTATAGCCGCATGTTTCCTTGTAACCACATTTTCTCCCTCGTATATATGTATATAATCTGCTGTTATGATTTCCATCATCCCACCTGAATTTCCCACGCTGTTATATGGAATCAGATGATACCCAAGCTTTGGTAAGTTATCTATGTCACTGAGAATATCGCTGAAATACGTTCTCTCAACCACTGTAACAGGTCTTTTCCCAACATAATCGACAAGGCTGTTACCTGTATCAATTATTGCGTCCATCTCAAATTCCCGTCCTGATACGCCAATCACAATGTGTCTTTTTAAACCATCCGTTATCCTGATAGTTTTAAGTGTCTTAAGCACAATGACAACAACTATAACCGTCACAGTAAGAAAGATTACAAGTTCACTGTCAGACAGAATTACATTTTCAATAAAATACCCTGCAAATGTGTACTTTAACCAATGCATTATCCCACCTGCAAAGAGTGCAGTAAGAATCATTCCCGCACCTGCTTTCAACAGATTTCTCATATAAAGCTTTAATTGTTTTGATGTTTTCTGCTTAAAATTCTTATTCCCTGAAAGCATTATCATTGCCATGATTAATGTTACCGGAACATATGTAATGAATTTTACAAGCAGTGCAAATCTTAGTGGAATACACACACATATGACAGCCCATGCAGCTCCTAAAGTGGCAGAAATAATCATTCTGGATATTCTGGCAGAAAATTTAAAAATCCAGTCTGTTATAAGCAGCACACACAGGTTTGCCACGAAGTTTATTCCAAACAGAACATCTGCATATATAACCGTTTTGTGTATCACCTCCTTGTTTTGCGAAGCAAAATCCGAGTCTCTGCGAGGAGAGGGGATTTCGCCTCCTTGTTTTGCTTGTTTCCTTGTTACAAGTGGAATTATATACGACATGACATGCAAAATTTGTCAAAATGAGAGAGCGGACGCAAAAAAACACCGCCAAAAACTGGCGGTGTTAAATACGCTTGTATTAGATTCTTATGAATTACTTCTTATTCTTCTGTAAGAATGTTGGAATTGTGATTCCTCTGTCCTTAACCTGTGGTGTAACAGGTGATGGCTGCTTAAGTCCTGGAAGCGGAGCATCATTGGATACAGAAGATGTTCTTGCTGGCTGTGAATATGTATACTGTGGCTTTACATTAACAGTTGGTCTTGTTGCCTGTGCCATACCTGCAAATCCTGCCATAGCCTTATTAACGTTACCATCTTCAAGACCTGTTGCAATAACAGTGATTGTAGCCTGATCTGTAACGCTCTCATCGTACATGGCACCAAAGATAATGTTAGCATTATCTCCCGCAAGTTCCTGAACATAACTTGCAGCTTCATTAGCCTCAATAAGACTGATATCACCTGAGATATTGATGATAACATGTGATGCACCCTCAATAGTTGTCTCAAGAAGTGGGCTTGTAACTGCCTGCTTAACAGCTTCAATAGCCTTATCGTCACCAGTAGCTGTACCGATACCAATATGTGCAACACCCTTGTCCACCATAACAGTCTTAACATCAGCAAAGTCAAGGTTGATAAGACCTGGAACATTAATAAGGTCTGTAATTCCCTGAACTGCCTGCTGTAATACTTCATCAGCCTTCTTTAATGCCTCTGGCATAGTTGTTCTTCTGTCTACTATCTCTAAAAGCTTGTCATTCGGAATAACGATAAGTGTATCTACGTTCTCCTTAAGCTTCTCAATACCTGATTCAGCGTTAGCCATTCTTGTTCTAGCCTCGAACTTGAAAGGCTTAGTAACAACACCAACTGTAAGAATTCCCATATCCTTAGAAATCTTAGCTACAACTGGAGCTGCACCTGTACCAGTTCCGCCACCCATACCACAGGTAACGAATACCATATCAGCACCTTTAATTGCCTGTGTAAGTTCCTCAACATTCTCCTCTGCTGCCTTCTCACCAATCTCAGGCTGTGCGCCTGCTCCAAGTCCCTTAGTGAGCTTCTCACCAATCTGAATTGCTGTTGGAGCCTTGCATAAAGTAAGTGCCTGGCTATCAGTATTAATACCGATAAACTCAACTCCTCCAATATTCTCATCTATCATTCTGTTAACAGCGTTATTACCTGCTCCACCTACACCAACAACTATAATCTTTGCTGATGACTCCTGGTCATTAGTCATTATCTCTAACAAGGTTGTTGCCTCCTTTAATATCTAAAATTGCACTATATAATATATTATAATCTTTTCCTTAAAATATCAACCGTTTTTTCACTTTTCGCGTTTAAAAATTATAGAACTTTCATCACCATTATAATCATCCAGATATAACGTTCCTTTAAGCGTTCCGAACCTTGCTGACAGCTGTTTCAATTCAAAAAGCCTGTCTGTAAAATCCTTGCTGCTTCCAAGGCTTACCTTAACATTTCCCATATAAAGGGTGATATTATATGACGAATCGAAATACACCTTGTCCACATCAATATCATACTTATCAAAACTCTGTGTGAGATCAAGTATCGTATTGTATATTTCTGAATTGCCTACATCAAGTTTATTGTTAATCACTATTGAATCAAACTTCAGTCCATCAATCTCAGGCACATTCTCGTATACATCCGTTGAACTTTCTACAACTATTCCGTCTTTGTCAAAATACATGTTACATCCCATGTATTTCACATAACCAACTATAGCCTTTTCGTATATTGTAACATACAACTTATCAGGCCAGTCAGTCTCTACATCATATTTCTGGATAAAAGGTATCTTGTTATCCTTTTTCCCAAACATTTTATAATACAGGACATTGACATATCTGCCACCGAATATATACTTCTTAAGTTCTTCATCAGAATAATGTACAGAGCCGACAAACTCTATTGTTTTAGCCTCAAAAACCTTATATGTAACACCGGCTGCCGTTCCAGCCAGGGCAAAAATTATAACAATGATAATTAATGCTTTCTTTCTTTTCTTCTTACCCATTATCTTTCCAACTTAATCTGACTACTTATGTTAAACACCACACCCATCTCTGCGAACAGGAACACCGCCGATGTACCTCCATAACTGATGAATGGAAGTGACACACCTGTATTAGGTATTGTGTTAGTTACTACTGCAATATTAAGTATTACCTGTATTGCAATATGTGCAAATACACCAGCTGCAAGCATCGAGCCATACAGATCAGGTGCATTCTGTGCTATATGGTTAATTCTCCATAACATAACCACAAAAAGTGCAATAAGGCAGAAAGCTCCAAACAGTCCTAATTCCTCGCATATAACTGAAAATATCATATCATTCTGTGATTCAGGTATGTAACCAAGCTTCTGAAGGCTCTTTCCAAGTCCTTTTCCAAATAATCCGCCTGAACCTATAGCATACAGAGCCTGAACAGTCTGATATCCCTTATCATCAATGTACTTTTCCGGATTAAGCCATACAAGTATTCTGTTAAGTCTGAATTTGCCTGTCATATTGCCTGACGCAGCCATTCTTTTAATCCACGAATAGAATCCGGCAAGCGCTGCTGTAGCAAGACCTGTCAGTATAATATATAT
Organism: Eubacteriales bacterium; assembly: GCA_030537195.1. Taxonomy (GTDB): domain Bacteria; phylum Bacillota; class Clostridia; order Lachnospirales; family Lachnospiraceae; genus Lachnospira. Next base: position 15,157 of record JAUNOK010000030.1, read on the forward strand.
CTTATATCCTGGATATGCTACAAATGTCATGACAACCGAAATCAGTGCGACAATAAGCGCACTACTTAAGTTGGATGACAGCAGATACACAAGCCCTGCCGGTAATATTCCCGCAATAAGACATATTACAATAACAGTCCTGAACTTCTTGATATTCTGTCCAGCCCTTATAATAAGCCATGCTGTCATCGCAATGGTTCCTATCTTAACAAGCTCTGCAGGCTGGAACTGTCCTCCCGGAATCCTGATCCATCTTGTTGCGCCATTTCTTGTAATACCAAGAGGTGTCTTTAAAAGGAACATACACGCCAGACCCACGAAATATATCACCAGTCCGAACTTCTTAAAATAATGATAATCAAAGAATTTCGTTTCAAATGCCATAACAATCAGACCAAGTATTGTAAATATAAGCTGTTTCCTGAAATAAAACTCAGGATCACCTTCTTCAATCTGAGCCGTATATGAGCTCGTACTATAAATCATGGTAAGACCGAATCCAACTATGAATACAAGTACAAACAGAAGCGTATAATCAAAATAAAATCCGTATTGTTTTCCTTTTTTTCTTGTTCTTCTATTCTTACTATTTCTATTATTCCCCGGCATAAAGCACCGCCTTTTTACAGATTATTAACAAGATCCTTGAATATTCTTCCTCTCTGTTCGTAGTTATCGAACATTCCCCAGCTTGCACAGGCAGGTGATAAAAGAACTGCATCACCGCTTACTGCATTTCTGGCACATATATTAACTACTTCTTCCATTGAATCAGCATATTCAATATTCTCAAAGCCATATTTCTTACATGTATCAGCAATCTTGGCACTTGTCTGTCCTATAAGCACAAGAAGCTTAACTTTATCCTTAAATGCTTTTACATATAGGTCGAACTCAGAGCCTTTGTCATAACCTCCACCAATAAGGATTGTTGGCTTAACCATAGCTTCAATAGCCTTAACAGCTGCCTCAGGATTAGTTCCCTTGGAATCATTATAGTAATCAACACCATTCTTGGTTGCAACATACTCAATTCTATGTTCAACAGCCTTAAACTTCTTAACCTGTTCTATTATTATATCATCAGGAATTCCGGCTGCCTTAGTCATTGCAATCGCTGCACACACATTCTCATAATTATGCTTTCCTAATAGATTCATATCATGAACATTAAGCATATCATAATCGTTAGTTCCGTCTGTATACTTAATCATCTCACCATCGACATATGCTCCGACTGACGGTTTTCTTTCACTTGAAAACCACACAACATTAGCCTTGCACTCAGGTGCAAAGTCTGTAAGATACTTATCCTCAAGATTAAGTACGCATGTGTCTGCCTTGGTCTGATTCTCGCTTATTCTCTCCTTAGTCCATGCATAACACTCCATTGTATGGTGTCTGTTAAGATGGTCAGGTGTAATATTAAGAATTGCAGATACAATAGGATGGAATTCATGTACTGTCTCTAACTGGAAGCTGCTTATCTCTGCAACTGTATATGAATCCTCACTTGTCTTTAACACTTCACCTGTATATGAATTACCTATATTACCAACGACAAATGTTTTCTCATTATATGCAGCAATTATCTGTCCAACAAGTGCTGTAGTTGTAGTCTTTCCGTTAGTTCCTGTAATCGCAATAATCTTACCCTTATCATAATTGTAGGCAAGTTCAATCTCACCCCATACAGGAATTCCGGCATTCTTAAATGTAAGAACTATAGGACTGTCAATTGGCACACCGGGACTGATTACAAGAAGGTCAATCTTAGAAAGAAGCGCCTCATCAAATGCGCCAATGATAATCTCTGCCTTGTTATCCCCTAACTTCTCCTGTACCTTCTGTCTGTCAAGCTTCTCATTGCCATCATACAGTATGCAGTCAGCACCAACTTTATTCAAAAGATCTACAGCGCCAATTCCGCTGATACCTGTTCCCACGACCATTACTGTTTTATTCTTTAAATCCATCGTCGTTTACTTCCTTTCATACATAATGTATACAAAAATATATTACTATCAATCATCGTTTTTTTCAAGTTGAACTGACCTTTCTATGCCAAGATAAGGCAATATATTTTCATACAACGTCTTAACAACCGGAGCTGCTATTGTACCTCCATAATAGACACCTGTCGGCTCATCAATTAAACACATCGCTATAACCTGTGGATTATCAGCCGGAGCAAAACCTATGAATGATGATATATACTTTCCTGAGCCTCTTGGCAGCTTCTGTGATGTTGCCGTCTTTCCTCCTATTGAATACCCTTCAATATATGCTTTAGTTCCGCCACCTTCTGAAACAACTCCTTCAAGTATTGTCTTCATCATCTCACTTGTCTGTGATGATATTGCTTCATCCTGCGTTGAATAGGCAAACTCATTAACTACTGAACCGTCAGATGAACTTGTATATAACCCAAAATGTGGTGTAACAAGCTTTCCACCATTAACAATAGCAGCAACAGCTCTTAACATCTGTACCGGTGTTATCTGAAAAGACTGTCCGAATGACATTGTAGCAAGTTCAACTGCTCCAACATTTTCTTTCTTGTGGATAATTGTCCCTGCCTCCCCGGACAGGTCTATTCCTGTCTTTGCAAGAAGCCCCAGTTTTCCCATATACAGATACATATTGTCTGTTCCAACTCTTCTCCCCCACTCAACGAAAGCCGGATTGCACGAATTATACACTGTATGTGTAAAATCCTGAGTTCCATGTCCTGTTGTCTTGTGACATCTTATTCTTCTGTCTGATACAACCGTTGCACCGGAACATGTGAAAGAGTCATTCAAGCTTACCACCCCCGTCTCAAGTGCTGCTGTTGCCGTAACTGTCTTAAATATTGAACCCGGCTCGTATGTATCATTAATGCAGAAATTACGCCACATATTGTTAAGAAGGTCCATCTTATCCTTCTGTGCATCCTCTTCATCCGGCTCATAATTAAGCTCATATGGAGAATTGAGGTTGTATTCAGGCACATTTGCCATGGCAAGTATCTCGCCATTATCCGGACGCATTACAATTATGCTTACCTGCTTTGCCTCTTTCTTGACCATTGTCTCCCACGCAAGCTGTGTTGCATATTTCTGTATATTAACATCTATTGTTGTATACAGATCCTGTCCGTCAACCGGAAGAATACGGTCTTCCCTGCTCCCCTTAATTTCTATGCCGCCGGCATCAGATAACGTAAGAATCTGTCCGTTAGTGCCTGCCAGATATGTATCATACTTAGCTTCTAGTCCAAGTATTCCCTGATTATCCGCACCTGTAAAGCCAAGCACTTTGGATGCCAGTTCATCATATGGATATACTCTCTTATAATCCTCATCGACTTTGACGCCTGCCAGGTCATACACCCTTATTGCATCCCCTATTTCTTTTGCCACATTTGTCTTAATATATTCCATGGAAGATACCTTCTTAACCTTCTTTGTAACCTCTTCCACGTCCATATCAAGCTCTCCGGCAAGTACTTTTATCACCTTCTCTTCATCTTCTATCTGACTGTGTATTACAGAAACTGTACATACAACCTCATTAGCTGCAAGCACTGTCCCATTCCTGTCAAGTATTCTCCCGCGTTTAGCCTTTATCCTTCTTTCACGCTGATGAAGCTCATCAGCCTTCTGCATATAATACTCAGACTTTGCTGTCATAATAACCCCAAGTCTGACACATTCAAGAATACTGGCAAGTAACACTGCCACTATCATAAATACCAGTTTTTTCCTGTGACCGGTACTAAGCCACCCGAATCCTGTACCATCTTTCATTAACAAATAACCCCGCTTTGGTCTTCTACATTTTATGAGAAGCAAAGCAGGGTTATTCTACTTATTACTTAATTATTAGTACTGTTTGTTGAATTTTCCTCTGTTGATGTAACAGGAACATCAGAAACACCTGACTCTACCGGTATATCACCCGGATCAACATATGGCGCATCTGTATCTTTATATACATTCATATAAGGCAGCAGATCTGTCATAATATCTTTAGCAAGTATAAGTGCATCTGATGTACTTCCTGATGTACCAGTCGTTCCATCAGGTTCATCAAGAACAATATATATTGCAAATTTAGGATCGTCTGCCGGAGCATGCCCTATAAATGAGATAACCCACTTAAGGTCAGCTCTTGGAATCTTCTGTGCAGTTCCTGTCTTTCCTGCAATTGAATATCCTTCTATATACGCCTTATGCGCAGTTCCTAACTCTACTGTATTCTCAAGATACTGTCTGAGATACTTAGATGTTGATGCAGTCACTGTCTGTCTTACAAGAACCGGTGAATTCTCTTTAACAACTTCTCCGTTAGCTGATTCTATTCTCTTAACAATATGTGGCTGATAATACTTGCCATCATTAATAAGCGAGCTGTATGCCGAAAGCATCTGAATCATGTTAACATTAATATTCTGACCAAATGAATTGGTTGCAGCATCAATTGTTGTTATCTTGTTCTCGTCATACATAATACCTGTTGCTTCGCCCGGAAGGTCAATTCCTGTCTTAGCTCCGAACCCAAACATTTTCTGATACTGTGCAAATCTGACATTGCCAAGCTTGATTGCAATATTAATCATGTATGGATTACATGAATTCTCAAGTGCCTGCGACAATGTAAGCACACCGTGACTGCCTATTGATGAATATGAGTGACATTTAATCATATCTGGTCCTACATATTCATATCCCTTACATTCATATGTATCTCCATCGTGCACAACGCCTTCTTCAAGACCTGCTGCTATTGTGAATGGTTTAAATGTTGAACCAGGCTCATATGACTGTGAAACACAATAGTTTGTCCAGAGCTGGTATAACGCATTAGTTATGTCTGTATCAGACATTGAAGCTAACTGCTCCGCAGAATATACATTTTCAAGATTTCTTGGATTATTAAGGTCAAACTGTGGATAGCTTGCCATTCCAAGTATCTCACCATTCTTAGGATTCATAACAACTATTGCAGTATTCTTAGATGGCTTCTCCTGATTATATGCAACCATGTGTTTTTCAATTATTGACTGAACATTATAATCAATTGTTGTAACAATGTTATTACCATTAACTGCCGCCTTCGTTGTCTCTACTGCGTTAAGGTCCTCATCAACATAGCTGTATGTAACTCCGTCAGTTCCTGAAAGCTCATCATCATACTGGCTTTCAAGACCAAGCTCACCACCATTGACATTGGATGCAAATCCTATAACATCACACGCAAGAGTGCTGAATGGATATTTTCTTACATAGCTCTCCTCAAACCATACGCCATATATATTGCTGTTCTTCTGAGCCTTAAGTTCATTGAATTCTGCTATCTCATCTGAAGTAAGCTCTTTAAGAAGCTTCTGGTACTGGCTTGTAGGATTATCATTAATTACTTTCTTAATATTATCTCTGTCAAGATTAAAACATTTAACTAAAGCATCAATAGTGTTGTTAAGATACTTCCCATCTTCTGATGTGACGCTCTTAACATCAAGTATGAGATTATACACTTTCTCGCTGTATGCAAGAACAGTTCCGTCACTTGATGTAATATTACCTCTCATATACGGAATTGTTGTAGAAGTATATGTCTGGTGGTTAAGTACCGCCTGTGAATACTCCTCTCCATGTGTATAATTAATCATAAATATTCTGACTCCGAGAGCCAGTAGCATTACGAATACTATTATAAATGTTACATTTATTCTTCTGTGTGTCCTCTTAAGCATTGCACGCTTACGGCGCATTTTTTTCTTTCTTATTGCTTCGCTGGTATTGTCCATAAATTTATCAATCCTTTATATCACACTGCCACACATTATAGTTATTTGGAAATGTCCTTATACTGCTTTACATATTCACTCTCTTTAGAGTCATAGCCAATAACCTGGCTTCTGCTTGGATATACCATACCAAGTTCATTAACTGCTGTATCGTATATCGCATCATAATCTATGCTTGCATTAATCTCGGACTCGTGGCTGTTATTCTCAGCCTTTAATGAGTTAAGCTGGTTCTGTAATTCAACAACTGTCTGGCTGTTAGTCTTAATTGCTGACTGCACATTAAGATACTGGTAACATATTGCGAATACAGCTGCAGCACAGGCTACAAGAACTGTTGTGTAGACAAGATTAACTCTGTTGTTTCTTCTTATCTCTCTTCTTCTTAATCTTCTCTCCTGCTCCTGTTCCTCATCATGTCTCTTTGGTTCATATGTACGGACTTCAGGCACTGCCTGTAACTTTCTTACAGCGCTTCCATACTGATATTCAGTTGCTCTGTTTGTTTTATTAGTTCTGCTTGTTCTATTGTTTACTACTCTGCTTCTATTCTCCAAAACTTTCCCCTCCATATGTTCTAGATTCTTTCAAACACTCTCAGTTTAGAGCTTTTCGACCGCTGGTTCTCATTAAGTTCTTCATCACTTGGAACTATAGGTTTTCTTGTTATAACCTTTCCCTTTGATTTCTTGCCACATACACACACTGGAAAATCCGGTGGGCATGTACATGGATTCTCGTTATTCCTGAATCTCGCCTTAACTATTCTGTCTTCAAGCGAATGGAATGTTATGATGCACAGACGTCCGCCCGGATTAAGTCTGTCTATCATCATATCAATTGAATTCTCTAGGACATCAAGTTCTCTGTTCAGCTCAATTCTGATAGCCTGATATGTTCTTTTCGATGGATGACCACCTGTTGCCCTCACCTTAGCTGGAATCGAGGCCTTTATTATCTCATTCAGTTCAAATGTTGTCTCAATAGGCTTCTCTTTTCTTGCAGCAACTATATGCTTGGCAATATTCTTGGCAAATCTGTCCTCTCCATAATCTCTTATGATTCTGAAAAGTTCCATCTCACTATATGTATTAACAAGATCCTTTGCTGTCATCTCCTGTCTCTGATCCATTCTCATATCAAGAGCAGTATCTACATTATAAGTAAATCCTCTGCTTGCTGTATCTAACTGATACGATGAAACTCCTATATCAAGAAGTATTCCATCTACTTTATCAATTCCAAGTTCATCAAGGACCTTGTCCATATTGCAATAATTATTTCTTACTATTGTTACCCGTTCTTCGAATTCTTTAAGTCTCTCTGTCGCTGCCGCAATTGCGTCTGCGTCCTGATCTATACCTATAAGTCTGCCACCACCTGTAAGTCTTTTTGCTATCTGATACGAATGTCCGGCACCACCAAGTGTTCCATCAACATAGATTCCATCAGGTTTAATATTCAGATTGTCAATTGTCTCTTCTAAAAGAACTGATTTGTGTTTAAATTCCATAATAAACCTCATGTCTGCATATTATATAGAGAATCCAAGGCTCTCCATATTAGCTGCTACTTCATCCATATCATCATCATAGGTACTGATACTCTGCAGCCAGCGGTCTTTGCTCCAGATTTCTATTCTGCTTGCAACGCCCACTAAGACTACATCTTTTTCCAATCCTGCAAACTCGCGTAAAACTGATGGAAGAAGTATTCTGCCCTGCTTATCCACCTCTACGCTTGCTGCTCCTGCAAGAAAGAATCTTGTAAACTGTCTTGCATTCTTATTGGTAAGTGGTAATGTCTGTAACTTTTCTTCGAATTTCTGCCATTCATCATTAGGATAGACAAACAGGCAGTTATCAAGTCCTTTGGTAACTACGAATTCATCCCCCAGAACCTCACGGAACTTAGCTGGTACGATTAGTCTGCCTTTAGCATCTATTGTATGGTTGTATTCGCCCATCAACATAACTATCGCACCCCACTTTCTACCATTAGGCTCCACTTTCCACCACTTTAAGGTCAATTTTATACTTATTACGCATAAAAAACAAGCCCTTTTTTAAGTTAATTTAAGGTAAATTCAAGCTAAATAAATCCCCTGTTGTTTTTCAATGAATTATTTTGTATAATATTAATTTGTACTGGATTCTTTTTACATTTTTAAGAACCCTGGAACGAATAATCATAAGAATAATTAATGAGGAGATTCTATTATGAAGCTTGGTATCGTGGGTTTGCCTAATGTCGGCAAAAGTACCCTTTTTAATTCACTTACTAAGGCAGGAGCTGAATCAGCTAACTATCCTTTCTGTACTATTGACCCTAATGTAGGTGTCGTTGCAGTTCCGGATGACAGACTTGACAAGCTTGCCGCTTTATATAATTCAGCCAAGATAACACCAGCTGTTATTGAATTCGTTGATATAGCCGGTCTTGTTAAAGGCGCATCTAAAGGCGAAGGTCTTGGAAACCAGTTCCTTGCCAACATCCGTGAGGTTGATGCTATCGTTCATGTTGTAAGATGTTTTGAAGATTCTAACATCGTTCATGTTGATGGTTCTATTGACCCAATAAGAGATATTGAAACTATCAATCTTGAGCTTATATTCTCAGATATTGAAGTATTAGACAGAAGACTTGCTAAGCAGAAGCGCGCTTCATACAATAACAAGGATATTGCTAAAGAATGTGACCTTCTTGAAAGACTTAAGGCATTCCTTGAGGAAGGTAATTTAGCCAAGAACTTTGAGTGTCAGGATGAAGATGAAGAAGCATTCATGAAGGAATATAATCTTCTTACAGCCAAGCCTGTAATCTTTGCAGCTAACGTATCAGAAGACGACCTTGCTGATGATGGTGCTAACAATGAATATGTTGCAAGAGTAAGAGAATATTCTAAGAAGGATAACTGTGAAGTATTCGTTATCTGTGCACAGATTGAGCAGGAAATCTCAGAATTAGATGAAGATGAGAAGAAGATGTTCCTTGAAGACCTTGGTATCAGTTCTTCAGGTCTTGATAAGCTTATCGCAGCAAGCTACCGTATCCTTGGTCTTATCAGTTACTTAACAGCAGGTGAGACAGAGACAAGAGCATGGACAATCACTAAGGGAACTAAGGCACCTCAGGCTGCCGGCAAGATTCACAGTGATTTTGAGAGAGGTTTCATTAAGGCAGAAGTTGTTTACTATCAGGATCTGCTTGACTGCGGTTCATACAACGGAGCTAAAGAGAAAGGTCTTGTAAGAATGGAAGGTAAAGAATATGTCGTTAAAGATGGCGATGTAATCCTTTTCAGATTCAATGTATAATATTAATGAATAACATTAATGGGCGTGTGGTTTTACCACGCGCCCATTATTTCTTTAAACTTCTTAACATTATCAGCTACATCTCCAGAAAAGATTGCTGAACCTGCTACTATTACATTAGCACCTGCTTCAAGAACTGATGCAAGATTTCCGGCATTCACACCACCATCAATCTCAATATCTGTATCAAGTCCTTTAGCATCTAATAATCTTCTGATTTCTTTTACTTTATCAAGTGATTCAGGTATGAACTTCTGTCCCCCGAATCCTGGATTAACGCTCATCACAAGGACCATATCAACTTTATCAAGATAAGGCTCAATTGCTGATACAGGTGTTGGAGGATTAAGTGTTATAGCTGCCTTTACTCCGCACTCCTTAATCTTCTCTAATGTAGCAACAACATCCTTACATGCCTCAACATGAACTGTAATTATATCAGCTCCTGCTTTAACGAAATCTTCTATATATCTGATTGGCTCTTCAATCATAAGATGAACATCAAAAACCTTGTCAGTCGCACTTCTTGCTGATTTGATAACCGGCATTCCGAATGAAATACTCTTTACAAAAAGTCCATCCATAACATCTACATGAACATATTCAGCTCCTGCCTTATCAATAGTTTCAAGTTCTTCTCCAAGCTTCTTGAAATCTGCTGATAATATTGATGGTGACAAAATCTTTTTTAAACCGCTCATAATTAACAACCTTTCTGTTTATAAGTACATTCAGTACTTCTTCTTGTTCTTTATTTCTTCAAATATATCTACATATGACTTATATCTGTCATAATTGATTACTCCGTCTTCTACAGCCTGCTTGACTGCACATCCCGGTTCACTCACATGCATACATCCATTAAATCTGCACTGTCCTTCGAATGGTGTGAATTCCTCAAAATAAAATCTTAAATCTTCTTTCTCAACATCCGGAAGATTAAGTGATGTAAATCCCGGTGTATCACATATATATGTTTCTGTGCATATATTATAGATTTCGGAATGTCTTGTTGTATGCCTTCCCCGGCCTATCCTGCTTACTTCACCTGTCTGGCTGATTTCTTCCTGTTCATCATCCATCCCTGGTATAAGCAGATTAGTAAGTGTTGATTTGCCTACTCCTGATGGTCCTGCAAGCACTGTAGTCTTTCCTTTCAGCACTTCCATCACCCTGTCAATTCCGATATTATTCTTAGCACTTATGAATATGCACTCGCAGCCACAGCCCTCATACTTCTTCTTTAATTCGTTCTTATATTCATCATCTGCCAGTTCTTCTTTATTGAAGCATACAACTGTCGGAACATCCTGATAATTCATCATAAGAATAAATTTATCCAGGAGATTAAAATTCGGTTCTGGTGTCTTTACTGCAAATATAACCATAGCCTGATCAATATTAGCTGACGCCGGTCTTATTAATTCATTCTTTCTCGGGAGAATATCCACCACATTTCCTTTCAAATTATCCTTATCAATAACCTCTATCTCCACATTATCACCAACAAGTGGCTTAATGTGACGGTTTCTGAATATTCCCTTTGCTTTACATTCATAAATACCGCTGGCTTCTACATGTATATAGTAGAAACCAGCGATACCCTTAATTATCTTTCCCTGCATATAAATAATTATACCTGACTAATTCTGTACTGCTTCTGAAGATGGCTTTGTTGCTTCTGTAGCTTTAGTTGCCTCTGTAGCCTTTGTTGTAGGTTCATCACTTTTTCTTATTACTGATATAGTAACTGTTGTTCCTTCTGGAATAGATGTTCCTTCAGAATAATTGCATGAAGCTACTTCTCCAATCGTACCTGTCTTACTAGAATCTGTTACTATAACATTAAGTCCATTACTTTCAAGCCACTGTCTTGCTTCTGACTCTGTCATTCCAACAAGATTAGCCATTGTAACATTCTGAATCTGCTTTCCACGGCTTACAGTAATTGTAACTGTTGTTCCCTCTGCTACGCTTCCTGATGGAGAAGCCTTGATTACTTTGCCCTCTGCAACAGAACTGCTGTAATCATAATCAACTGCAACCTTAAGACCTGCTGCTTCAAGCTTCTCTCTTGCTGCATCTTCTGTTTCTCCTGTAACTGATGGAACTGTTACATTAACAACATCCTGTCCGCCACTTATAGTAAGAATAATCTGTGTATTCTTAGCGACCTTGGCACCTGCTTTAGTTCCCTGTGATATAACTGTATCCTTGGCAACTGTTTTAGAGCTCTGTACAACCTGCTTATATCCAAGACCTACTTCATTAAGAGCCTTAATAGCGTCATCCTTAGTCATACCTTCAACCTTAGGAACTGTTACTGTATCCTTGCCTGCTTCTGTTGATACTGTTTCCTCTATACTTGAAGTTGTCTCAGCATTATCATTCTTAGAAGATCTTGTGCTTCCGACAAGCTTAACAATAACAAATATTGTAACAATAAGAATAATAACAGCAATTCCAATACCGATTATCTTCATAATAAGGTCAAGCTTATCATTGCTCTCATCATCAATATCTACATCGTCATCATCATCTGATTCCTCTGCATTATCTTCTGTCTCTTCTGCATTATCATCGTCTTCAATGAACATATCGTCATCATCTGATAATACATCATCATTCTCTTCTGCATTAACATCTTTTTCGTTAAGCGCATCTGCTGTTACTGATGCTGCTGCACCCGATGCTGCATACATAGGAGCCATAACAACAAAATCTTCATCCGGCATAACAAGTGACTTCTTAAGGTCTGTTATAAGCTCTGCCGCTGTCTGATATCTTCTGTCTGGCTTCTTCTGTGTACACTTAAGCACTATCTTATCAATACTAAGTGGTATATCTGCTGCAACTGTAGAAGGAGCAGGTATTTCATCCTGTATATGCTGTACCGCAACTGCAACTGTAGAATCACCATCGAAAGGAACAGTTCCTGTTAACATCTCGAATATTGTAATACCAAGTGAATATATGTCGCTTCTCTCATCTGAATATCCACCTCTTGCCTGTTCTGGTGAAATATAATGAACAGAACCCATTGTAGAAGATGAATTGATTGTGCTTGATGACGCAACTTTGGCAATTCCAAAGTCTGTCACCTTAACCTTGCCTTCTTTAGATATAATAATATTCTGAGGCTTAATATCTCTGTGTACAATATGATGCTTATGCGCTGCATCAAGACCATTAGCCACCTGAATTGCTATACTTACTGCTTCTTTAAATGGAAGCTTACCACGCTTCTCAATGTATTTCTTAAGAGTTATACCCTCTACCAGTTCCATTACAATATAGTATATTCCGTTCTCATCGCCAACATCATATACATTAACTATATTAGGATGTGTGAATCCTGCCACAGACTGCGCTTCTGCCCTGAATTTAGATACAAATGTCTTGTCTTCACTAAATTCTGACTTCATAACCTTAATTGCAACA
>JAUNOK010000011.1:0-1577 GCA_030537195.1 Eubacteriales bacterium
TATTTCTAACACTTTCCGAGACTATCATAATAATTTTATCTAATTGTTTTTCATTTTTCTCCAGCAATTTCTGCAAGCCTTCAATAGGAGCTTCATTAGTCATGTTTCCTTTTATTTTTTTATTACCTTCATCTAATTCATCAAATATATATTCGTTAGTATCAGTTAAATTATTAGTATTCACAAGACTTACATTAGTAATCATAATATTATATTCTGATTTGTTACTATCTTGTTTATTCTGCATGGTATTCATAATTGCCCCCCTTTTTACTTTATGTTATGACATATTTCCCTTATCTCTACCTCTCATTCTTCAATATAACTTTTTTAGTCAATTCTGGAAGTTCATCCATCCCCGGTATTCCCTTTTTCCCACAATAAGGACACAATATTTGTCCTATATCAGGATTACATAAGTATTTCCTCTTACATATAGGACATCTTTTATATACTGGCTTACTCTTCATATTTACCTTATCTCACTCCACCAATTCCACATTCTCTCCCTGACTCCTCAGCCACACATTAATTCCCTCGCCGAATACCTCAGCAGCTACAGTGTACACACCGTCTTTTTTATCAAGAATCTTTGCTGTAGGTAGGCGGTCAAGAACTGCTTCAATACTTCCACCCTTATACTTGAATTTGATTTTCTGGAGCTTGCCGCCATACATGAATTGCACTCTCTTGCGGAATTCTCCCTCTTCAAATCTGTCACCATAAGGTATCTTAAAATGCTCATCAAATACCTTATAGCCAGCTATCCTGTCAATTCTGTAGATTGTTGGAAACGCATCATCTATTACTTTGAAATTCGCCTTCACCTTTTCGTCATCTATAAATGCTGTCAGATAGAAATAGAATTCTGAAAACATTATTGCAACCGGCTTTACTCTCCGCTTAACCACTTTATTATTAGTACTTTTCTTATATTCAAGTTCTAGATAATTGCAATTTCTTATTGCAAGACCAATATCCCACATTTTATCTACAAACTCTGATTTGTTTGTCAGTTCTATGTAATGGAACTCCTCATTTTTAATTAAATCCTGTACTATCGCTTTACCCTCTTGTGGTGCACAGCGGTCAACCAGTATGTCGAGAATATGTTGCATTTTTTCTCTGGTAAACGCTCTGCTGTCCAGCAGTATCTTGCATATTGCAAGTATCTCGCTGTTTGTCAGCTTCGTCTTGTATATCTGATTAAGATAATGTCCGCCTTTCTTCTTGTCATATTCAATTGTGTTGATCACTCCGCTCTTTCCAGCTTCCTGTTCAAAGAAATTATTAATTGCACTTATATCACGCTGAATGGATCGCTCAGACACACCATATCTGGCAGCTTCAGCTTCCTTGTCAACTACTTCTCCTTCCATAAAACGTTGATACAAGCTTAATACACGGCTTACTTTATCATTGTAGTCATTCTCCATAAGTAATTCTCCTCATTTCAGTAAGATAATGTAATGCAATATTTCACGATTTAAACTGTTAATATTTTAGCACTTTATTGTAAAAAATGCTAATATAAAATCAGTTTTTGCGAATTTTTATGCAACATTTTTACAAATGTA
>JAUNOK010000011.1:1587-86778 GCA_030537195.1 Eubacteriales bacterium
CATTATACAATTAATGAAAATATATTAAATCCTGTAAACACATATATCATATACAGTAACATAACCACGAATAAAAACAGATAAACAATTGCCAGAATCGGATATCCTATGCTTCTTAACTTAATCAGCCTGCATTCTTCATAATACTCTTCGTAATTAGCATACGGAATCTTCTCTTCTTCTGGTAATTTATTCCACACCTGTCTTGAGTTATATCTGATATTGAATAAATACGGTCTTTTCAGATATACATAATCACTATCGTTATCATTTTCAACATTATTATTATCACTCATCTTATGCCTCCTAATTTTGCTTCTCTTTTATGTTTTAATGATAACAAACAGGTCGGACATTATATGTCTTAGTGTCATATTTTGTCTTAGCATTTCAAAAATGTTTTATATTGTCCGTGACTAATCTTGTTTTAGTTGTAGATAATTATAACATTAACAATTCAATATTACAATTATATGTACTATGTATATAATCTTTGTTGTGGGGGATTTCATGAAAGATATTGATTTTGAAAGTATTGGAAAGAAGTTGAAAGAAATACGCTTATCTAAAGGTTTGCCGCAGGACGCTGTTGCCAGTGCCGCTGAGGTTAATACTTCTCATATAAGCAATATTGAGAATAACCGCGTGAAAGTTTCCCTGCCTACACTTATCTATATATGTAATGCACTAGGTGTAACTGTAGATTATGTGCTATCAGGTGAATATACTGGCGATTATTCTTCAATCGACAGGGAAATCATGAAAGAAATCCAGTCTCTTTCTGATGAGGAAAAGGAACGTGTCTTAAGGGTTGTGCGTGCCCTCAAGTAATCTCACCGCATAATTAAATCCTGCCATGAAGCTTTCTTTTTTAGCAACCTCAGCAACTGCCATTTATTTATCACGCTCACATTCATAATCGCTCCATGTTGCCAGTTCTTTGAACTGCAGCAGTTCCTGGGCAATCTGCTTTTCTACTAATTCATCTACATTTTTCATTATATCTGTCTGACTCACAAGCATATCATATAATCTTTCTAATTCATTCTGCATATTTATTCCATCCTGTATGTGTATTCTGATATTGTCCGCCGGCTGCTCTTTTTAATGGTCTCCGGCTTGTTTCTTATAAGATAATATCAGTGAGGTCAGACATTTATTGTCATATTGTTTTATTTTATTAAAAAATCAGGCTTTGGATTTCTCCTCCGCCTGACTACAATTCAATTAATATATTTCAATATTATGACCAAGACCCACTAAACAACTTTATTATCTGATTTGTATAGGTTTATTTTATTATCCTTAATTCATTTAATAATGAGAAAACCCACTAATCTTAGTATTATATAGCAATTAGTAGGCTTCTTATGAATTTTCATCTTTAAATCAACTGTAATTTGCCTACTATATTACCTCTATCTAGCTATTTAGTAGGTCTTGGCAATTTTATCATGCTTTCTTGTAATGAATCATCCTTTTTCTCTTGCTTCCTCAAACTCCTGCTTTATCTGGGCAAGAAGTTCAGGATTAACAAGAACATCACATATTGAATCTGCCATTATCTTTGCTGCATATACTATAGCATTATGTGCGGCATCACTCTTTCCTGCCTTAAGATAAGCTTCTGAATGTGGCTGTGCATCCTTGTCTGTGAATGCAATTCGTATGCATGAGCCTGGAACTTCATATAATACATTACCGAAATCCGTTGAGCCTGTTTTTTCGCGTGGTGGCGCGATTGACGGTGCATTCTCGTATGCTGCATTTGCCATAAGAAGGTCGTTGACTTTATGACACACAACCTTGCTCTTGAATGGGAGGTCTCTCTGAACCTCATATGTTGTTCCAGTCATAAGCGCAGCTCCTTTTAAGATGTTGTAGAATCTCTCTACAACTTCATCAAGGTATTTCGTGCTGTATGAACGGAGTGTATATTCTGCAACAGTAAGGTCTGGGACTACATTTGGAGGACCTCCGGCATTACGGATTGTGTAATGCATTCTTGTGTCATCTTTAACATGCTCTCTTAACATCTCAATTGCATGGAATGATAATAACGCAGCATCAAGTGCACTGCGTCCTTCTTCAGGACTGATTGCAGCATGGCTTTTTACTCCATGGAATGTTACTACGAAATTCTCAAGTGCCATACATTTTTCATCTACTGATGTATTAGGCGAACCATGCGACATAAGTGCAAGATCAATCTCTTTCATGTAACCTTCATCAAGCATAATTATCTTGCCGCCAAGAGTTTCTTCTGCCGGAGTTCCATATACAACAAGTCTGCATGGATAATCCTGAAGGCAGTTCTTTACTGCGATTGCAGCACCTATTCCTGCTGGTCCCTGAAGATGATGTCCACATGCATGTCCGATTTTTTCAAGAGCGTCATATTCAACAAGAATTCCAAGCACTGGACCATCACTTCCATTATCCCATGTTGCCCTGAATGCTGTTTCAAGTCCTGTTCCGCGCTCTACCATGAATCCTTCTTTTTCAAGATAGCTGCACAGTATATCAGATGTCTTGTACTCTTCCCCACTTATCTCCGCAAGGTCAAATATCTCATCTGCCATCTGGCATAAATCTTCTTTATAGCTGTCAATAACTGCTCCCAGCTGCTTCTTAATATCGTCTGACATAATATCTGCTCCTAAACAATTCTAATATCCAATCATTAATGCACCCAGCATAAACAGGCATCCAAGTGCTGTCCATATAAGGAACAGAGGCATCATGAACTTGAGCCATTTACTGTATGGAATCTTTGATACTGCAAGGTATCCCATAAGTGATGATGACATTGGAAGTACTGAGTTAGAGAATCCGTCTCCTAACTGGAATGCAAGTACTGATGTCTGTCTTGATATTCCTACAAGGTCTGAAACCGGCACCATAAGAGGCATTGTAACTGCTGCCTGGCCTGTTCCTGACACGATTACACAGTTAATAAGTGACTGGCATAAGAACATGCCGACAGCCTTAATTGAATCTGGCATAACATTTACAATATTAACAATTCCGTACACGATTGTATCAAGGATATTGGCATCGCTTAAGATTACCTCAACTGTACGGGCAATTCCGATTATAAGACATCCAACTATAATGCCCTTTGCACCTTCTCCGAATTCTTTAGCGATTCTGCTAGGACCGTAACCGTTGATAAATCCGCATATTACACCCATAAATATGAATAAACCGGACATTTCTTCAAAGTACCAGCCCTTCTTTGAAAGACCATATATAAGTATTCCGAATCCGAGCGCCATAACAACAAGAACTGCAATCTGTCTTCCAGTAATTGTGTCTGAAGCATTGTCAAATGTGTACTCCTGATCTTCAGGAATTCCATATATTACGCTCTTTTCAGGATGTGCTGCAACCTTTCTTGCATAGCAGATTATGTATGCGCTTGTAGCAACAAGAAGTACAATAAGAATTACTACTCTGTAAGCCATTCCTGAGAATAACTGCAATTCTGCTATATCCTGTGCAACTCCGACGTTGAACGGATTAAGTATTCCGGCTGTGAATCCGACCGCTGCACCGAGTGCAATCATTGCTGTTCCTGTAACTTTATCAAGTCCTAAGAATAACGCGAGTGTTATTCCGATAGGAACGAATATCATAACTTCTGAAGACATTCCCATTGTGAATCCGAATATAGAAAACAATGTTAAAAATACAGGAATTACAACATATTTGTGCTTAGAAAATGTCTTAGATAATTTCTTACACAATGCTGTAAGTGCACCTGTTGATGTAATTACCTGAAATGCTCCTCCGATTATCAGCATAAATGTGATTGTAGATGCTGATTTGACGATTCCTGTGTAGATTGCTGAAGGTATCTTTAACGGATTAAGCGGACTTGATGCTATTCTGTGATAACTTCCCGCCTCAACTAAAGTCTTGCCTGTTGCCGCATCTTTAAATCTTGTAAATTCACCTGCAGGCACAATATATGTTGCCGCAGCTGCAATAAGTATAATTACCACAAGTATTACAAATGTATGTGGCGTTTTCCATTTTTTCTTTGCTTTTGTTTCCATGAAATACAATCCTTTCTCCCATAGCTAATTCATATTTTCATATATTTTAATATAAGTCATACTAAAAATAAAATTGTATGTTTTTATCAAAAGTATAAATCTAATTTATAGTTTCAATTGATTGATACATTTTAATTATGTATAATTATTATATTCTGATTAATAAAAGGAATTTTAAGAAAGGAAATTCATATGATTACTGAAAAAGACATGCAATATGTTCTTACAATTGCTAATTATGGAAATCTTACCAAAGCCGCCAACGCTCTGTTTTTATCGCAGCCGGCTTTAAGCATACATCTTAAGCAGCTTGAAACATCACTTGGCATACAGCTTTTTGAAAGAAAAGGCCGCCGCATGATTCTTACATATGCAGGTGAGGAATTCGTGAAATCTGCCAGAGATATTACAATGAAATGCTTTGAACTTGAGGACCGCATGATTGATATTGGGAAAAATGTAGCTGTTAAACTCCGCATCGGATATATGGTACGACAGATTGAATCACTCTTTCCTTCTGTTATGACCGCATTTAACAGACTGTATCCGCAGTCAGTTGTATATGCCATTGATGGACATCTCTCAGACCATGAAGAGCAGCTTATTGCTGGAGACCTTGATATGTTCTTTGGATATAACAGCGTGAGCAACACCCGACTTTCCTATGAAACTATATATGAGGACTGTCTTGTTGCCATTCTTCCTAAAAGTCACCCTGCTGTTTCTTATGCAGAGTCTAAAGAATCATGCATATATCCATGGCTTGACCTAGCACATGTAAGAAAAGAAAGATTCATTCTGCAGCACAGCAACCAGAGTATAAGACAGCTGGAAGAAGATGCTCTGTTCTATGCTGATGTCCTGCCAGAACTCACTTACAAGATAAGCAGTATTGATGCAGGAATCCGTCTTGCTGAACAGGGTTATGGAATCGCATTTACATTAAACAGTTATCTTTCTTCCATGAAACTTTCCCCTGATTCTGTCATATTACAGGTTGGTGACCCCGCCCTTCGCATTCCATTCTCTGCAGCATACCGCAAAGAAGACGAAGGGCGGAAAGAATTAAAAGATTGGATACGGCTGACTAAAGAACTTCAACAAGCTCAATTCTGAAGTTAAGTTCTTTTCCTGCCATCTCATGATTAGCGTCAAATGTAATATCTGTATCAGTTAATGCAGCAACTCTCGCTGGGAAAGGCTGTCCATACATGTTCTGAAGATATACCTTATCATCTACTTTGAGTTCTTCTGCACCTGGAAGCTCGCTTATAGGAAGTGTTATGAAAGCTCGTGGATCAGCTTCGCCATATGCCTCTTCTGGCATAAGATGAACATCAATAACATCTCCGACATTCATTGTTGCGACAGCCTTATCAAATCCCTGAATCATCATTCCAGCACCGCATGTGAATTCAAGTGGTTCACCTCTGTCATAAGAAGAATCAAACTGTGTTCCGTCATTAAGTGTTCCTTTATAATGAACCTTTACTTTCTTTCCCACATTTGGTCCTTCAAATGATGGAGTGAATGTACCACAGCCTCCACCGCAGCCGCCACAACCGCTTCCGCAGTCTGATTCGCCTTCATCACTTCCACAGCTTCCGCAACCTGACTCTTCGCCATCGCTTCCACAATGTCCGCAGCCATGACCTTCTTCATGCTCGTGATGATGGTCACAGTTAACACCTGCCGATGCTAAATCTCCGTTAAGATATGCCTCAACTGCTGCATCTGCTTCCCCATCTGCTCCTGAATATACATCGATTCCGGCTTCTGAAAGAGCTGTGACTGCGCCATTACCGATTCCGCCACATATAAGAATATCTACACCTTTATCCTTAAGAACAGCTGCCAATGCGCTATGACCAGCTCCTTCGGTACCAATTACCTCTGCACGGACAATATTCTTTCCTTCTGTCTCATAGATTTTAAAGCTCTCAGAATGTCCGAAATGCTGAAAAATCTGGCCATTCTCGTATGTTACTGCTATTTTCATTATCAATCCTCCTATTTTATAATATTTATAAGATAATTATTTCTTACTTAATGAAACAAATTGTCTTAACGCATCTTTTCCTGTCTTAAACTCGCCTGAGATATATTTATTAACACATGTATACCAGTTACTTATCATGCCTGAACTGATAGTTCCATCATTAACACAATTCATCTCAGTTTTTTCAGGATTAATCACATTCTTATATATATCAGCATCTGTATTATTGATTGCAACGGATGGAATTCCTTTTATTGATGCCATCTTGTTAATTTCATCTTTTGTAGACATAAAACGCATGAATTCTACTGCATAATCATAATCATCACTGTTTTTATTAACTGAGAATCCAAACCAAGGCTCAGTATATGCATACACACCATTATCGCCTAAAGGTGAATATATATATGTATATTTGAATGGATTTGCCTGAAATGCCTCTGATTTGCTTTCTCTCTTCTTCATGCCACTGACTTTTTCTGTGTTACATACCCAGAACGGAACATTTCCCTCAAAGAACTTAAGAATAGCCTTATCGTAATTATCTGAAGGATATGTCTTATTAACTTCATTATCTATATAACCACTATTAATTAAAGTATCAAGCTTATCATATACAGTCTGAAGTTTATCAGCAGCACTGTCTTTGCCTGCAATTAAATCATTATACAGATTCTTATCATTCATAATCATATCATATGCCATTCCCTGTGTCAGTTCCGCATATACTTTACTTGTAGGTCCCTGAATAGGAACATAACCTTTATCTTTAAGTACAGAAAGTGCATTCAGGAATTCTTCATAATTGCCCGGAACAGATAAGCCTTCTTTTTCTAATAATGTTTCATTAACAACTATTCCATATATATTCTGTCCCATAGGCACAGATAATAGTTTTCCATCATGATATCCTCTTTTAAGCATATCTTCTCTTATGTCACTAAGATTAATATCTTCTTTGGAAAGATCTACGAAGCATTCTTTAAGATTATCGCCATATTTGTCAAATACCTCTTCTGATGTCATAACAATATCTACACCTGGATTAGCTTCCATATAACTTTCGAAATTCTCAACGCTCAGCTGCTCATAGCTGAATTCCACGTTAGGATAAAACTGATTAAAATCATTAGTAACCTGGTCAAGTGCCTCAAAATTTCCAAAAAAACCTGATACATTTATTACCACCTTTGCATCAGTATCCAGGCTTGGTTTAAATTCATTATTCTTTGTCTCTTTCTTTCCACAACCAGCAACACTCAACATGGTTAAGCACAACAATAAAGCCGTCAAACACTTTAGATATCTCTTCATATAGTTTCTACTCTCCTTATTCTATAATTGTCCATTCCTGATTCTTTCAAGATATAAAATCAGTTTCTCCATACTAATTGGCTTTGCTATATGACCATTCATACCACAATCCATACATGCCTTGACATCCTCTGCAAATGCATCTGCTGTCATTGCAACTATTGGAATTGTGCTATATTCCGGATTATTCATTGAACGTATTATTCTCGTTGCCTCATAACCATTCATCACAGGCATGTTAATATCCATCAGAATTGCAGAATATGTTCCTGGCTTAGATTGTGTCAGCATATCTATACACATTTTTCCATTATCTGCATGATCACATATAATATTCTTATCAGCAACCATTTCTCTGAATATTTCCCAATTAAGTTCATTATCCTCAACAATCAGCAGGCGCATTCCGGAAATATCCTTATTCTCATCCTGCTTGTCATTATTCTGCTCACATTCTTCATCAATCGGAAGAACAATGCTTACTGTGAATGTCGTTCCCATTCCAGGTGAACTATTGCATTCAATTGTTCCTCCCATAAGATCAACAATCTGCTTAACAATAGATAATCCCAGACCTGTCCCCTGTATACTGTTTACCTGGGTATTAACCTCCCTCGCGAACATATTATACATATTCTTCTGAAACTCTCTAGTCATGCCAATTCCATTATCATCAACATTAAATATAAGCCTTATATCTGAAGAATTATCTGTAATTGTCTCTTCATGCAGATCTATCTTAATCTTTCCGCCAGATTCAGTATATTTAATTGCATTAGTCATAAGATTCATATATATCTGGCTTAATCTCATTCTGTCTGCATATACATATTTATATGGAAGGTCTTTATAAGAACATTCTAATGTTATATTTTTATTAATAATGTTCTGATTGAGCAACTCGGTCAAATCATCCATTAAGCTTTCCAATGACAATTGTTCTGGATTCAAAGCAAGATTACCACTCTCAATTCTTGAAATATCCAGTACATCATTGATAAGAGTGAGCAGCTGTTTGCCCGAATGCAATCCCTTATTCATACAATCTATTACATATTCAGAATCATCTGGTTTCTTTCTTGCAATCTCCATTGTTCCCATAATGGCATTTAACGGAGTTCTTATGTCATGTGACATTGCAGAAAGAAATTGTGTTTTGGCTCTGCTTGCTTTTTCAGTCTTAATAACTTCTTCCTGAAGTCTGTGATTCATACTGGTAAGATAAGCTCCATCCACTATTATAAGTATAAAAAGTATTAAGCATACAAGTAATATAATATACCATGCACTAACCGTAACTTTAAGATCCTCGACACTTATTACTCCCAAAATATCAAGTGCAGAATCCGAACCAAAAGAAGAATAATACCACAAGCAATCGGTTCCTCTGAAATTCTTATACTCAAGTATTCCACTATCAGTAGTTTCAAGCCGCCTCTTAAGTTTATCTACTTCATTATAATCATCCTGAAAATTATATCCACGGATATATTCTCTGAAATTAAGAGATTTCATTGATGCCGACTGTATTACATAATCACCGGAACGTGTTATGATACCAATCTCTGCTGCCGAATATTCTGTAGGAAATACCCATGATTTCTTCACTTCTTCTACAGGAATAATTCTCATGAGAAGATAATCTTTTCTCCCATCATCAGTGACTAAAGTTACCCTTTCTCCAATTCCAACTCCCATAGACTGGGTTTCATCTATTCTGTATTTACCAAGTACACTGAATGCCTCATCAGTTCCATCAAACATGCTCTGCATAATTTCGCCAAACGGTTCCTCAGCTTCTACATTCTTATCTTTGTACTTGATATAAGTATCAATCTTTTCTTTTCCCTCTGGATAATATGCAGAATATGCTTCATATGTATCCATGTCTATAATATGTGCATAACGGTCTTTATCAGTATTAATAGTCCTCAGAAAATCTAATGCCTCTCCAAGTGTCATATCATTTTCAGATATATATCCAGCCCAGTCATTAACATATCCTTTTTCACTATCAAGATGATTCTGTGAAACCTGCTTCATAGATTCAATCATTCTTACAAAATCATCTTTTCTTGACTCTTCCTGGTTCCTATATATATAGTTAGTATATGCACCTGCTCCTGACAGCATCAGGATAATCAGGACTATATTACATATTAATAATACTACTTTTCTTTTCTTATCTTTTTCTCTCAATACTTTTTCCCCGCCGTATCAGCTTATTTATTATCATACAACGCATGATAAACTTTGAGGAACTTCTCATCTCTTTCCCCAGTTGCTATCCTGTCTCTGCCATCAGAATAATCGTAAAATCCTTTTGCGCTCTTAACGCCATATTCGCCAGCTTCATAATGTTCCTTAAGAAGTTCTGGTGGTTCTTTATCATCACACAAATCCTTCATAAGATACTCACTTATATGATAGAATGTATCAAGTCCGCCAAAATCAGATACCTCCAATGGTCCTAAACATGCATATCTGAATCCAAGACCATATTTCATGACATCATCGATTCCTTCTGGTGAAAC
The DNA here is from genome assembly GCA_030537195.1 of Eubacteriales bacterium. Classification (GTDB taxonomy): domain Bacteria; phylum Bacillota; class Clostridia; order Lachnospirales; family Lachnospiraceae; genus Lachnospira. Next base: position 11,496 of record JAUNOK010000011.1, read on the forward strand.
AACGCCCTTCTTAACAAGATCAAGTGCTTCTCTTAAAACCGCGAACTGCAGTCTGTTTGCCGCAAATCCCGGCACATCTTTATTAACAATTACTGGTTTCTTGTCAATCTTTAAACTCAGATCATATATATCTTTGGCAACTTCTTCTGTTGTCGCATCACCTTTTATAATCTCAATAAGTGGAACGAGATGTGGCGGATTGAACCAGTGCATACCTATGAAACGTTCTGGTTTCTTAACAGATTGTGCAAGCCTGTTAATTGAAAGACCTGACGTATTGGTTGTTATAATCGCATTATCACTCACTACATCTGATAATTCCTTGTAAAATGTATCTTTAATCTCTACATTTTCAGTAAGATTCTCTGCTACGAAATCGCAGTCCTTAAAGCAGTCCATTGATGTCGTATATGACAGTGAACCAAGCAGCCTGTCTGCTTCTTTCTCTGTCATGTTACCAGATTTGACAAGAGTATCAACATTTTCTTTAATTCTTACTTCAGCCTTTTTAAGGCTCTCTTCTCTGTGGTTATACAAAGTTACTTTATCAAAATACTTTGCATATATCTGAGCCATTGAAGAGCCCATTGCTCCTGCCCCTGCAATTACAATACTACTGATGTTCATAAATATACGCCTCCCTTTTGCTACACATTATAACACATTTTACTGTCTGTTATAATATGCGATTCCAGCATCCGGATTAAAATATGTTCTTATATACCCATCAGTAGATACAATAACGAATTCATTCGTGCTCTCTACATAATATACATCATCACCATCCTCAGCCTCCGTTTTATGCAGAGCGTCTGGGTTAGTAACAACCGCTGATGCTGCTTTCTCATACTCTTTTGCTGAAGAAAATCCCATATCCTTGCCATGTTTTTCATAATGGGAATTAAGCAGTTTCTGGTTTCTGAATGTGTATGTTCTGGTCTGAGTATTATCGGACGTACTAACCTTAGTGGTACTTTCCTGTGCATCGGTGATCACAGCATTTGCACTGGTGTTCGCAGTACTTCCAGAAGCTGTGCCACAACCCGACAGTCCCGCCAATCCCGCAATAAATACCGCAATTGTCAGGAATAATGCAAGCACTGAATTAAACTTCTTAATACATTCATTCAAAGACAGCTTATTAGCACCACCTTTATAATCAGGATTCTCCGCCTGTATCTTATCATCTTCCCATGAACACACTGGACATATCTCGTAACTGCCCGGTCCTTCTGCAAATACATATTTCTTGCAACATGGACACAAATACTTCTTCTTATTCATTATTGTCTCTCCAATAGTCTTATAATATTAATAACGTCGTCTCTGTACCACATCCCACGAGCATACATATACTCATGATAATTACCATTAATAAACATCTTGTTCTGCCTCGCATATTAATCAGCTCCTTTGTACATATATAATTGTTCCGACCATTATTTCACTGATAAAATAGTATCATAATATGTACATTTCCGCAAGATAACGAGTTCATTAGTAATTACCACCACATAAAAACTCTGCCACATGTATGTGCTACATATGGCAGTTTTACACTAAGAATATCTTATACTACATTACTTATTCTGACTTTGCATTTTCAACAACTGCTGCTTCAGTCTGGTAACCTCATCCTTCAGTTCATTATTCTGTTCCTGTAAATTATCATTATGTGCCTTCAATTCATCCTTCTGCGCCTCCAGTTCATCCTTCTGTGCCTCCAGCTGATTGGTCTGTACTTTCAGTTCATCAATCTTCCCTTCCAGCTCATCCTTCTGAACCTGCAAAGCCTCCATCTCATCCTTCATCCTGTCTACCATCAATTCTGCTGTATTCCTATCCAATATTCTCAACGCCTCTGAAAACATACTGAGCACCTCCCCGGGTCTTTCCAAATACTCATTAATATCCTGGCGTACTGATTCCAGATCAGGAAATATCTCTATCAGTCTGTCTATCTCCTGTGGTGTTTCGGCTACAAACAATGACAAGAACTTTAGTCTGTCTCTTTTCATCTTTTCAGAAACTAACTTGTCATTATACTGACTACTGTCATAATCATAACCCGTTATCTTAATACGCCCTTCTCTGATATCAGAATATCTGTATTTTCTGAACGTGTCAAGACTTACAAGCACGAAATCCTGTAAAAGCTCTATCTTGATTCCAGTGTTAAATCGTGTCTTTCCAACATGAAAATACAACGCCTTATCCATGTCACTTATAAGGCTTTTATTGCTGTCCTCAAACAGAATTATTGTATGAACCTTACGCATATCTTTATAAGACGGCTTTGAAGAACCATTCATTGAAACTTCATGCTTTCTATCCTGATTCTTTCCAGTAATCATCTTATACTGACGCAGCACAAGATCAGCTGAATAACACGAAATTCTCTCCGCCGGGAAATCATATGATATCTTCTGAATCTCGATATTGGCAATACTTCCGTCAGCCATAAGTACAACCATATCCATAATAATCATCACACCAAGAAACTGTGAATCCTCATTAGGAAACACTTCAAGAACTGTAACCTTCTGCCCCAACAAACAGCTTACCAATTCTGAAAGTCTGTCTCTTCTCTCAACTGGGTTGAATATCTTCTTAAAAAATGGATCATATAATAAAGGCAATGACCTCTTTCCCTTTAGAAAATCCTCATATCTCTTAACCCATTCTTCATTCCTTTTAAGATACTGATATGTACTTAAACACAACGAATCCCCATTAATCTGACGCATAGCTGCATCATAATAATCCTTCTCTTCACTATATCCCATAATACATTAACTACACCGGTGATACTTCCTCCTCTGATATTAATAAATATGCACATTTATATATGTACGGTATCATATATAAATGTGCATGTAAATATACTTGTCATATTCTGTTTATTATATGTCGCAATCCGTCATCCATACGTCATCTGTGTTCTAAAACTCATTCTCCTCAAAGAACTTCCGCTTTCTCTCAATCATCTCATCAATTCTCTCAACGTAGCTTCTAACATCTTTGACATTCTCTATTCTCTCAATTCTGACAGAATGATTAGCATCCCCTTCATTATGGAACACAACCTTGGTTGAAGCACCTGCTCCACACGCAATTATGGTCTGTTTCTCCTCCATAATAAGAATATTATATATACACTCAAGCCCAGAAACTGCATAACCAACATTTTCAAAGTTTCCTGCCATATTCTTCTGACGGTACATATAATATGGCTGCATATTAAGGTCTCTTGCAGTCTGCTCTGTCATCTTAATAATATTATCTGTATTCTCTATTGAAAGTTCTGCATACTGCTCACGCAAAATGTTAAGTCTTGATGCTCTCTTAATTGCAAGTGAATGTACTGTAAGGCTCTCTGGTCCCATAGCCTTGATTTCATTAAGAGTATGGGCAACTTCATCAACTCCTTCTCCCGGAAGTCCAAGAATCATATCCATGTTGATATTATCAAGTCCGGCTTCTCTTGCCATTGCATACGCATTCTTAATATCCTCAACTGTATGTTTTCTTCCAATTAAATCAAGCGTTTTCTGGTTCATCGTCTGTGGATTAATAGATATTCTTCCAACATTATGAGCCTTAAGAACCTTGAATTTATCAGGTGTTACGCTGTCTGGTCTTCCAGCCTCAACGGTAAGCTCGCGGCAGCTGCTTAAGTCAAATGCTTCTTCAACCACTGTCAGCACTTTATCCAGCTGCTCTGCACTTAAAGTCGTAGGTGTTCCGCCACCCATATACACTGTATCAAGTCTTCTGCCCTTCATTGATTCAGCAACAAATCTTATCTCATTAATAAGTGCATCTACATAATTATCAACATAATCTTTATATGCTCCCAGAGCATATGAAGAAAATGAGCAGTACAGACATATGCTTGGACAGAATGGAATTCCAATGTACAGGCTGTAACCTGTCTTATAGTCCATATCTGTCAGAATATCCAGCTCCTTCTTAGCAACTGTAAGCGCAAGGTCTGCCTTTTCTTCACTTGCGTAATGTTTTTCCATAAAATGTTTCTTAATCTGTTCTTCAGTTGCACCTTCTTCAAGCATTGTATATGCAATCTTGCTTGGTCTTACTCCTGTAAGGTATCCCCACGGAAGTTTCTTGCCAGTCTTTTCAGAAAGTTTCTTATAAAGACTATCCTTAAATACTTCATGGGCATTCTTTTTATCCATTCCTGCAACATCAGGCACTTCTATGGAAAGAATTTCATCCCTTTCCTCAGGCTTGGAATCTGCCTTAAGTGCCGTAACCTCAGTTCTTGGATAAAATGAACGCACAAGCACAACCGCATCATCATAAAACAAATCATTGTCAATCTTAATATATATCATCGTTGCTTCCTTTTCGCCTGCACACATTACATAAATGGATTATTCTGCTTTTCATATCCAATCGTTGTGAACTCTCCATGTCCCGGATACACATCTGTATCATCTGGAAGCTTGCAGAGCTTATCATGAAGAGATTCCATCATCGCTGCAGAGCTTGCTGTAGGATAATCTGTTCTTCCAACAGAACCGGCAAACAATGTATCACCTGACATAAGAGTCTTGTCCGATTCAATATAATAACATGTTCCACCAGCTGTATGTCCCGGTGTATGAATTGCTTTAATCTTAAGTCCTGCAAGTTCAAGAATATCTCCATCATTATGAAGTACATCTGCTGTGACTCTTAAGCTCATGCCATATGCATTAGAAAGATTTCTTGCAGGTGAAGCAAGAAGTTTTTCCTCATCACATGATGCATATATCTTAATTCCATAATGCTTACGCACTTCATTGGCGGCACCTATATGGTCAAAATGTCCATGTGTAAGAAGTATTGCCTGTGGCTTGCTTCCTGAACGTACAACCATATCATATATAGATTCAGGCGAATCTGCCGGATCAACAATTATGCTTTCGTTATTCTCTTTGTTAATTATAAGATAGCAGTTAGTTGCTACTGGTCCTAATACCCTTGATTCAATCTTAATCATACATCTCTCCTAGCCTGCAGTTCTGGTTATATCAGTAACTCCATCTATTTTTCTTAACTTATCTATAATTCTGTTAAGTTCTTCTTTTCCATGAATATCAAATCCAATACTTATTGTTGCAACATCTTTCTTATTAAGACGGCAGTTCATGGATTTAACATCAATCTCTGCTTCTGTGAACATTCTTGAAATATCAACAATCAGTCCTGTTCTGTTATTAGCAAATATATTAATCTCTACTTCATAAGTATCGTTAGTCTGTCCCTGCTCCCATTCAGCTTCAATAAGACGTGCACGCTCATTAGCCGGGAAGTTAATTATATTAACACAGTCTGTTCTGTGAATTGATATACCTCTTCCTCTTGTAACGAATCCGACAATCTCATCTCCCGGAACAGGATTACAGCATTTAGAAAATCTTACAGCAACATCATGGATTCCCTTAACAACAATTCCGCCCTTGCCATCCTTCTTCTTGGCTTTATCCTTAGATTCTGCCGCAACAATCTCCTCAAGAACGTCCTTATCTGTAATCTCTGCTTTCTTAGTCTTAAGATGCTCTTCATTAAGTCTGTTTACAATCTGACTTTCTTTTAATGCACCATGGCCAACTGCTGCAAGAATTGAATTCCAGTCTTTAAAGCCGTATTTGTTAAGACATTTTTCAACATATTCAGGCTTGGTAATATCAGATAAAACGATTCCCTTGGTCTTACAGTAATTGGCAATCATTTCCTTGCCTTTAAGAATATTATCTTCCTTTAATTCCTGCTTAAACCACTGGTTTATCTTGTTTCGTGCCTGGGTACTCTTTACTATTGAAAGCCAGTCACGGCTTGGACCTTTGGAATTCTGTGATGTAATAATCTCTATTCTGTCACCTGACTTGATAACATAATCAATATTAACAAGCTTTCCGTTAACTCTTGCACCTACCATCTTGTTACCTACAGCACTATGTATGCTGTAAGCAAAATCTATAGGGCAGGAACCTGCTGGAAGTGTCTTGACATCTCCCGAAGGTGTGAAACAATATACACTGTCTGAAAAAAGATTCAGGTCATTCTTAATTGATGATAAGAATTCCTTATTATCAGACATCTCTTTCTGCCATTCAAGAATCTGTCTTAACCAGCTAAGCTTAGCCTCCTCGCTCTTATCAGTCTTCTCTCCTGTGTTACCCTCTTTGTACTTCCAGTGGGCAGCAATACCATATTCAGCAATCTTATGCATCTCATAAGTTCTTATCTGAATCTCGAATGGCTGTCCGTTAGATGCAATAAGAGTTGTATGAAGAGACTGGTAATTATTAGGCTTAGGCATAGCAATATAATCCTTGAAACGGCCTGGAATAGGCTTATACATTTCATGGATTACACCAAGTGCTGCATAACAGTCTTTAACTGTATCAACCTTTATTCTTACTGCAAATATGTCATATATCTGGTCAAGAGTCTTATTCTGGTTAACCATTTTCCTGTATATTGAGAAGAAATGCTTAACTCTTCCGTCAATCTCAGCCTCAATACCAGCATTGCTTATATGCATGCCAACTTCTTTAATTATGCTCTTTATAAATGCTTCTCTGCCCGGTCTGTTCAGATTAACCTGTTCAACAAGATTATTGTAAACATCCGGCATGAGATATTTCATAGAGAGGTCATCAAGTTCTACCTTAATCTTGGAAATACCTAATCTATGTGCAATTGGAGCATAGATTTCCATAGTTTCTCTTGATTTCTCAATCTGTTTGGCTGGAGACTGATACTGCATTGTTCTCATATTATGCAGTCTGTCCGCAAGCTTTATAAGGATAACTCTTATATCCTTAGCCATTGCAAGGAACATCTTTCGAAGATTTTCTGCCTGAACTTCAATCTTGTCATGCTGATAATTGAGCTGTGTAAGTTTTGTTACACCATCCACAAGCAATGCTACTTCATCGCCAAATTCTCTGGCTACATCCTCACTTGTCATAACAGTATCTTCAACAACATCATGAAGAAGTCCTGCAATTATTGACTCTTTATCAAGCTCTAACTCAGCCAGAATAATAGCTACACATAAAGGATGAATTATGTATGGCTCACCTGATTTTCTGAACTGTCCTTCGTGTGCTTTTCTTGCAGTCTCGTATGCCTTCTCAATGTCAGACAAATCTGTAGATGGATGATATTTCTTGATTTCAGTAATAAGATCCTTATATAATTCTTCAGGACTTGTAAAATCTGCAGGTGTATCTACAGCTCTCTCAACCTGATTAGTTTTGTTATGGCTTGCGCCTGGTAACTCAATATTCTCTGGCATACGTGCCTCCATTCTCTGGTAATCATTCCAGCGTTATAGTATTTCTTAGCGTACTTATATTATTATACACTGGCATATGTTCTTTCCATAAATTCTCTTGTAGCCACTGCATTTTCTGGAACAGTATTCTCCAGAGTACAGTGTACATATGGCTTATGCTCTTTAATCTTCTTTAAAAGGAGCGGATAATTAAGGCCGCCACCTGTCACAGGATTACCTTTACCTGTACCTGCTGCCACTGACTTAAGTTCATTACCTTCAACTATATAATCCTTGCAGTGAACAACAGCAATATCCTTTAATAACAGGTCAAATGCTTTCTCAATAATCTCATCCTGCTGTGCAAGATTATCAACACACAACAGATTAACAGGGTCAAATATAATCTGAAGATTAGGTGAATCAATTGCATCAAGCACCTTTCTTGCACGTTCAACTGTGTATACAATATGCTTCCATACAGGCTCAATTGCTACAATAACACCAAATTGTTCAGCGTATTTAACAATTGGTCTTAAGTTGTCAATAAAGCACTGTAATGCTTCTTCGCTATGGTTAGCAGGCTCATACTTATACTCTTCATTAACCGCACCAGTCTCAGTTCCAACAACCCCACAGCCAAGAATACTTGCAAATCTTATATGAGCTTTATATTTCTCAACAATCTCTTTATGCTTCTCTGGATTAGGGTTGCAGAGGTTAAGGTAACATCCAAGCACTGCAACATCAACCTTATTCTCTGTACATAATTCCTTAATATACATAGCAAGTCCCGGTGTCATAGTCTCTACTCCCGGCTTGAATTCCTTAATAGACTTGCTGAGTGCAATATGCATACAGTGAAATCCCTGTGCATGTATATTAGGTATAAGCTCCTCTAATGGAGCGTACGCAACATCATGTGCTCTTATTCCGATTCTCATAAAATCCCCTGCCTTTCCATCAATTACAAACACTTTTGAAAGATTATACTATATATTACATAAAAAAACCAGTAAATATCAAAAGAAGCTGATGTTCTGACAATCCAGAACACCAGCTTTTACTATAAATCACCACATTTTTACGAATACAGCTTTATATTTTCCATTAATCCCGTATCCCCAAGTGCCTTATAGTATGTAACAAGCGGTATAAAGCTCTGCGCAAATCCCTTAGTGCTGTCACCTGTCACCATAACCGTGTCATCTATAATCTGCTTTGAGCCGACACCTGCTCTCTGTGTCTTATTAATATTGGTTTCAAATGTTTTGAAACCATATTCAAGATACTTCTTATCACCTGTCAATTCAAAAGCAATTGCCAATGACTCCAGAAGAAGTGTATTATTGCCATTTCTTGAAAGGGATGGAAGTTCTTTATAATAAAACAGTCCATTATCAAGAGTACAGTTCTCTACAACATCATCAATTGCCCTTATAAGCATCTGTTTAATATCTTCTCTTGGGAACACTCTGTAATATCTCATAACGCTTCCGGCAGCTACCGATATCATGAAACCTACTCTGATAAGGGTATTATCTGTATATGGTGCAAGCCAGTTGCCATACTCCTCTTCCCATATCTTAAAGCTGTCAATTATCCATTCACATTTTGCAAGCCATTTATCATCTCTTGTCTCAACATACAATGCCGTCAATGCCCTTAATGCCCAGCCAGTCTCACGTGCATTGGCTTCTCCTGGTTTTGCATACATAGGCGTATCAAGAAGCCTTAATATGTTGTCACCTATACCTATTGCAGTTTCAAGCCCTCTCTCATCCCCTGTAAAATGATAATAATCAAGCATTCCTTCTACCCATTCATGTGAGCAGACCATAATTCCGTTCTTGCAGTGTCCAGCTGTATGCTCCCACTGACCACCAATTCTTAACGGATTGCTGCTGTAATGGCACACATCAACATCCATCTGATGTTTTGCAGAAACTAACAGATAATCAAGAAATCTTCTCACACCGGTTCTTGCATACATAAGCGCACATGAATGTGGGTAATCATATTCATTATTACTCCATACCAGCTTTCCACCACCGCGTCCCTGTCTTGTATAGCCCATATCTGCTGAATCACCCCAATTGATGAATCCATAGCATCTTGAATGATTATCAGCTCTTGCTACAAGTGCTATCTCAACCTCATCTACCAGATGTTCCGGGAATACATCCATACACACGCCTGATTTCTTGAATTCATCTGGTGCTATGCATGGTCTGTCAGGCATCTGATATATCGTGCTTCTGTTGTCAAGCTCCCACAGCTGCATGTCTGGTTCATGAAAATGCAATAAAAATCTCTGTTCTTTGGCCATACCTGACTGCATAACAACATTTCCAATGTCTTCTGGAACAAGCATGACTGCTATTCCACCATCATACGACTTGATTGCCTTAGGGTAATTCTGCTGTGCCTGATATACAGTCACGCACAGTCCATCCTGTGAATCCGTATAATCAGCCATGAATGTTCCATAGAATACTTCAGCAAAATGTTCATTAGCTTCCTTTACAAGATAGGCATCATCAACAACTTTGTTAACCTGAACACCATCTTTTCCAATATAGAAATCTGTCTTGTAATTAGAACTTCCTACAAGAGTACGCACATTTGCAACTGGTGCTTTATGTGATATCATCTCAAGTTCAGTTGTTCCTCTTGTATGAAATACCGGTCCTTCCTCCATAGAATTATCAGTAGGTGCATCCCCACAGCCTGTCGAATCATTCTCAGAATTAATATGCATATCAAATAAATCATCACTTGCTACAACATCTGTATCTGGCTTTGCATAGAACACAAGAGATTTAATATGCAGCTCATCATAAGAAGTATTAATAATTCTGTATGCAACATCTATCCATGGCTTTCCAGCATATGCTGTAAGCGTTATCTCACATTCAATATTCTTATTTACAAGTGTATTATTTCCTTTTGCTCTTATAACACATTTTACTGGACCAGCATCAATAATCTTCCACTCACCTATATTAATGTCGTACTTGCCCATATCATCTTTCAGGTAAGGTCCCTCAAAATTCTGTGCTGTGTATTTCTTTCTTCCATCATCAAGCGTCTCAAATATATTCTGGGAATTGTTCTTTACTGTAAATGTTACACAGCCTGTATCAACACACAATCCCTGCTCTGTCTTTACAACTGAAGCTCCCTTATCCTCACATACATTATCATATTCCTTCTGAAACTCAACAACTGTTCCTTTATTAGCCGGAATATCAGCAAGAAAATCAACATACAGATATCTTATACTTCCATCTGCATGTGTTGAAGTAACTTTAGGCTGAACCATGCAGTTCTTTCCATTCTGTGTAATAGCTATTCTGTCTGCAGACTTTAGCTCACCTTCTTTAAATGGAAGCGCAATGCCTGCCGGTTCCTGTATTCTGTCATATCTATAGAGTTTGTCAAAGTATATTTTCATTATATTCCCTCCATTGTTTGTCACGAACAAATCTGCTATAATTGTACAACAGATTTATGCCATTTGCTATATGTTTAATATAGCATTTATAATTCTGTAATTCATGTGATAATATGTCATTATAGTTTAATAATACAGATTTATTGCAACTTTTAGAAAGAAGGTTTGTATAATGCATTATGCTGAAATAAAAACCTGCGATATTGCTAATGGTCCAGGCGTACGCACCTCACTTTTTGTAAGTGGCTGCACACACCGCTGTAAAGGCTGTTTTAACGAAATTGCATGGGATTTTAATTATGGCAGTGATTTCACAGATGATACTATTAAAGAAATCATCGATTCACTTGCCCCTGATTATGTTACGGGACTCACACTTTTAGGTGGCGAGCCATTTGAACACAGCAACCAGCAGGGACTTCTTCCACTGTTAAGAGAAGTCCGCAGGGTTTATCCTGACCTTAGTATATGGTGCTTCACTGGATATCTATTTGACAAAGATATCGTTGAAAGAATGTGTAAAGAATGGAAAGAAACTAAAGAAATGCTTCAATATATTGATGTCATAGTTGATGGCAAATTTGAAGAAGACAAAAAGGATATGATGCTTAAGTTCAAAGGTTCATCCAACCAGAGAACAATCCTTGTGAAAGAATCACTTGAATCTGGAAATATCGTGCTTCTGTACGATTAATAATATAAAGGAGTTTATACAATGTCACAGAAAGTTAATATTAAGAAATTAAACCCAGACGCCTGTATACCAACATATGGAACAGAATTCTCAGCCGGAGCAGACCTCTACTCTGGCATGCCAGAGGCAGTAACAGTAATGCCAGGAACAACAGAATTCATCAAAACAGGAATAGCAATGGAGATACCAACAGGACTCGTTGGACTCATCTATGCAAGAAGCGGAATGGCTTGCAAAAAAGGTCTTGCCCCTGCCAACAAAGTAGGCGTAATAGATTCAGATTACAGAGGTGAAATCATAGTAGCTCTCCACAACCATTCCAACAGCCCAGTAACCGTAGAACCAAAAGACAGAATCGCTCAGATAGTCTTAGCCCCATACATCACAGCAGACTTCAACGAAGTAGAAGAACTTGACGATACAGAAAGAGGCGAAGGCGGCTTCGGCTCAACCGGCACAAAGTAAAATAATAGGAAAGTTATGCCGCTCTATACAAAAGAGCGGTGAGAGAAAACTCGTTCAAGCGAAGCGCGTTTGTTTTCTCTCACCGTAATAAACTCTGTATAGAGCGACATTTACTCCCACTAGGTGCAGCCGCCATGCTCTCTTACTTATAAGAAATATTGGCATGATCAATAACATAATCCTGTGCCTTCTGCACAAGCATAGCCTTAACTATACTATCTTTTCCAAACTTCTCAACAAATGCATTCTCATCAGAATAACCATTGTCTCCTGCGAATCCATCAAGATCACCCTTGTAATCATATTCTCTCATAGAGAACTTCTGATCTTTCACGATTGCTTCCATAATAAGCTGCTGTGCTGCTGACTTCTTAATGAAATCATCATATGACATACCATATAACTGCTGGCAGTATTCTTCTTTTGACTGGTTAGTAAAATCAGCATAGAATCCGATAGACTGATCATATCTTTCTGTTAATGTGCTGATTAATGAATCTGGATATCCACTTACTTTACATGTATCCTGAAGTGCTGAAAGAACCTGTTTCTGAACCTCATCGTCAACTTTAGAATCAATTGAACTTGCTAAAGAATCCTTAACAGATGCTCTGTATTCTTCAACTGTGTCATAACCAAATGTTTCTTTAACATATGCATTAGTAAGCATTGGAACATTAGGCTGTGCAACTGTCTGCATTGTAAGCTCAAATACAACCTTAGTTCCGGCATATACAGAATTGCTGTATGTCTCTGGTAAATCAACTACCATAACCTTAGTTTCTCCAGCCTTCATTCCATAGAGCGCTTCATCAAGCTCATCTATATCAAGACCAAGCTTATCTGTTCCAAGTATCATAGTAACACCATCTGTGTTAGTAAGACCTGTTGACTGTGAACCTGAGCTTGTAGCAACATATGTTACAAGAATCTGATCTCCATCAACAGCTCCTCTGCTGACTTCAGAATAAGTTGTATTATCTTCAATATCCTTACTAATCTTTTCTTCAATAAGCTGGTTCTCTATAGATGTCTTATCTACAGTTACGGCTATATCCTCGTACTTTCCAAGCTGTACATAATCGTTAACATTATAATCGTACTTAACTTCAATCTCTTTATTACATGCAGTTGCCATAAGCATTGTTGCAGATAATAAAACTATTGATGCTTTTCTTAAAAAACTTTTTCTCACAATAAACCTCCGCTCTTACTTCTGTATGAAGAAGTAAAAAATTGACTTTCATACTATATCATATAAAAGAGATTTTATCCATATCTGTTCACATTAGTTCACAGAAATATCATACATTTCAAAAAAAAGGCTGCCGCATTCACGACAGCCTATTAGTTCTATGATATATAATATATAATCAATTATGCAAGCTTAGACTTAGCAACCTCTGCGAGCTTAGCAAATCCTTCTGCATCGTTAACAGCCATCTCAGATAATACCTTTCTGTTAAGATCGATATTAGCTAACTTAAGACCATACATAAACTTGCTGTATGAAAGTCCGTTAATTCTTGCTGCAGCATTGATTCTGGCAATCCATAACTGTCTGAACTGTCTCTTCTTCTGCTTTCTGCCCTTATAGCTCTCTGTAAGAGCTCTCATAACTGACTGCTTAGCAACTCTGTACTGCTTAGATCTTGCTCCTCTATAACCCTTAGCGAGCTTTAATACTCTGTTATGCTTCTTCTTTGCGTTTAATCCGCCTTTAATTCTTGCCATTTTATAAATTCCTCCTTAAACTATATCTCTAAATAAATGTTGTTATACCATTAATCTTAGAGATAAGGCATAATCTTCTTCATTGTCTTAACATTAGTTGCATCTGTCATAGCAGCCTGTCTAAGATTTCTCTTTCTCTTAGCTGACTTCTTTGTAAGAATATGGCTCTTGTATGCCTTCATTCTCTTTAACTTACCTGTTCCAGTTACTTTAAAACGCTTTGCAGCTGCTCTTTTTGTCTTTACCTTTGGCATAATAATCCTCCTAAAAATGTCTATTAGTTGTTATTTATTTTAACGTTTTTCAGTTAAAAACATCATCATGCTCCTGCCTTCCATCTTAGGAGCCTTTTCAATTACAGCTATATCGCTAAGCTTCTCTGCAAAATCTTCTAAGATATGCTTAGTAGAATCGATATGAGCCATCTCTCTTCCTCTGAATCTTAATGATACTTTAACCTTGTTACCTTTCTCAATGAACTTTCTTGCCGCGTTACACTTAGTATTAAGGTCATTGACATCGATGTTAGGTGATAAACGAACTTCCTTAACTTCTACTGTCTTCTGTTTCTTCTTAGCTTCCTTTTCCTTGCGGAGCTGTTCGTACTTGAACTTTCCATAATCTACAAGTCTGCATACAGGTGGGTTAGCTGATGGTGAAACCATAACTAAATCAACTCCTGCATCCTTAGCCATGTTTAGAGCATCTCTTGATGGCATAACTCCAAGCTGCTGTCCTTCTTCTCCAATAACACGAACCTCTTTGCATCTAATCTGTTCGTTAATCATTAACTCGTTAATAGCGGTACACCCCCATATAAAAAATTAAAGTGAATAGCATAGCTACCCACTTTCTTTAATCAAAACACAATCCATAATTATGTGTAATTCTTAAATATCAACCCGAGTCGCCTTGTGCGCTGAGGTGAGAGTGGATACTCTGCTTTGCTTTGCAACTATTGCATGATATCATCTCAAATCATATATGTCAACCCCATTTTTAAAATTTTTCAAAAAATGCAATTAATCTTATATCTTGGAATATCACTTCAATAATGATATTATAATACAAGAAAATAATCAAGAAAGGATCTGACATTTATGAAAGATTTTCTTATATCAACTGACACAACTGCTGATTTGCCTGACAGTTATGTCAAAGAAAATAATATTGATATTCACACTCTTTTCTACGCATTTGGCGAAACAATCTATGGAACAGACAATATTATGCCTGAGAAAGAATTCTTTGACCGCATGCGTAACGGTAATATGCCAACTACAATGGCCTGCAATCCCGAAGACTGTAAAACCATATTCGAAAAACGTATCAATGAGGGCTTTGATATTCTTCACATTGCATTTTCATCTGCGCTCTCAAGCAGTTATAATAACGCCTGCATAGCTGCGAATGAAGTTATGGAAGAACACCCAGGTTCAAGAATTGTTGTAATAGATTCATTAGCTGCCTCAATGGGCGAAGGTCTTATCGTATATAAAGCTGTTGAGATGAAGAAATCTGGAAAATCAATGGACGAAATAATAGATTTTGTCAACAATCACAAGCTTAATGTTGTACATAATTTTACAGTTGATGATCTCAATCACTTATACAGAGGTGGCCGTGTTTCTAAGACTACTGCCATTATTGGTACACTTGCCAATATAAAGCCAATTCTCCATGTTAATAATGAAGGCAAACTTATTAATATTGGAAAAGTCCGTGGCAGAAAGAAATCTCTTATTGCTTTGGTTGATCGTATGGAAGAACATATCGGTTCATATAGAGATAAGAATGACATTGTGTTCATCAGTCATGGTGACTGCTTAGAAGATGCACAGTTTGTTGCAGATCTTGTTAAAGAAAGGTTCGGCATCGATAATATATGGATTAATTATATATGCCCTACAATAGGTACTCATTCTGGTCCTGGAACAGTTGCCCTCTTCTTTATGGGCGATTCAAGATAATATACGAAAATGAAAACTGGCAGAGTGATTACCACTCTGCCAGTTTTGCTATCTCCTGTATCAATGTATCAACATTCACAGGTTTTGTTATCAGACCATTCATTCCTACGTTCTGTAATCCTGAAGCATCCGAATCATATGTGTTAGCTGTCATTGCAATTATAGGGACTTTCTCGCATTTCCCACCTAATTCTCTTATATGACTGGTTGTACTGATTCCATCCATCCCCGGCATTCTGATATCCATAAGAATAGCATCTATATCATCTGCCTGTGCTGACTGCATTAATGCTATTGCAGAATTTCCTCCATCTGCCTCATAAACTGTAATATCTTCATCTTCAAGAATATCTCTAACAAGTTCTCGGTTAAAGTCATTATCATCTACAACAAGTACACATTTGTCCATTATATTCTCCTCTGATTCACTATCGTTAGATTATTACAATACATTATTCTCTCTTATCTCTGAAACAAGCTTTCTTCTGTATGCTCTGCATCCATTCTCATTCCAGTATTTTCTCTTCTCAACCTTGATAACCTCAAATGTTGTATGGAAAATATCTGTCTTATAACTTGTATACGGTTCTTTTCCCGGATAAAATACTGTTATTGAATCTGCACATTCATCCATCTTAAGTCCATAATCCTTGGCAAACTTTCGTGATTCATAAGGACTTCTTATCATCTTGATATGTGCATAATATCCAACAAGATATGCAAAATAATTCATATCAAACTTATCCAGCCATCTGCCATCACTTGCCATAAACACTATAACTGGGAATGTTCTTTCATCATCAGCAATAAGTGTTGTAAGATTATCGTAGTCCTTGCTGTCCTCAACATATCTTACAGATTCTCTCATTCTCTCAACATCGACAATTCCTATATTATCTGCAATCTCTCCAAAGAAATTAGGTCTTGAAAACAGTACATTCTCATTATCGCGATATCTGTCTGCTGGTTCCGCATATCTGTTAGAGACTTTGAATCTTAATCTGTCACCTTCTCTGCAGATAACTGCTTCAGATATCCATACTCTTGTAGGTATCTTAGTATCAAGATGTGTAGTTTTTTCTGAAAAATACGCATTATCCGAATCAAATTGGAGGTTAACTGAATACCCTGGTTCCGCATTAACATATGTTTCTGCACATTCTGGTAAATCCGTAAATACATCTTCAAATCTTGACTTAACCCATGAATATATATATCCAGTAGCTTTTCTGAACGCATCTGGCATAGCAAGATTACTAAGATCAATATATGTATCAGCCTTAAACACCATATATGAACCAAATTGTTTAAATGGTTCAAACCTTCTTCTCTTGGCTATGCTTTCATTCTCCTGTTTCTTTTCATGTTCTATTCTTGCAAATGCTTCTTTCAGCCTTTCATCCTCAGGGCCAATCTGGTTAACTATCTTAACAATATTGTTGACCGTTATCTCCGGCCCTTTATCTCCTGTATTATCCCAAAGCTGCTTTAACAGCGGTTCCCTCTTGAACTTGTAAAATTTCTTTGCAAGTTCTGTATCATTATCAAATATCTCAGCAATATATGGATGCAATGGCTCTCTTGTGAACTTCAGTCTGTAATGACACCTTAACATATAGTTCCATTTTCTGTCCTTATAATGCTGATGTCCTAAATCTTCAATAAGTCCTACAACAGAATCATCACAAAGTTCAAGCGTAGCAAGAATACTATTCATCTTTCTTGCAAGGGCTTCATTACCAGCCCCGAAAGCTGAACCTTTATATCTCATATCATGCTCAATCTCATGCCATCCCTCAAAAGAATTGGTTCTTACCTGTATCTCAAATGTATCATCAACATAATCTCCCAGTTCTGGATTAACAATCGTCTTGCTGAGATATCCAGGCAGCTTGAATATACCATTAATCTTCATCGCCCTGAATTCATATTCATTAGCTTCTGTTGTATTCCACACACCTGGCATTGAGAATATTGTATCCAGAAAATTCTTAACAATCTCAACATCATCTGCATAATACAGAATAATTCTGATTCCGATAAGATCCTGCATCTTTTTATCCTGATTATCAGTTCCCGGTCTTCTGTAATCCTTTAGTATAAGCTTATTAAGCATAGAATCCGGTGCTTTTACTCTGTATGCAACCCTGTAATAAAACCCTGCTTTCTTAAGTTTCTCTTCTATAATACTTAAAAGATCATCCTTAACAATATCAGGAACATATATCTTCTCTACATTTTCTTTAGTAAATAATTCATTAACTTCACTCATATCCTAACCTCTTATTCCCGTTACTTTAGCAAACTGTGTCTCCACTCTTGCTCTTAAACGGTTCTTAATTGCTTCTGGTGCAAATGCAGCTTCAACACTATTCATTATCAACTGCTTGACATCTTTCTTCTCCATATTAAACGTATCTGCAACCAGTGCCAGCTCCCTTGCCTCTGTCGTATCAGAAACTGTCATATTATCCGTATTAACAGTAACCTTTATCCCCTTATTAATAAGCTGCTGTATTGGATATTCTTCTATTGATTCATATATTCTTGTATTAAGATTACTTGTTGGGCACAATTCAAGTGCAATTTCACTCTTTGCGAGCTGTTCCATAACAGCCTCACTCTCGATACATCTTATGCCGTGTCCGATTCTTCCGGCCTGCATGTGCAAAGCACATTCTATGCTGTCTGCACCTGCTGCCTCTCCTGCATGTATAGTAAATGGAACTCCCCTCTGAACAGCATCCCTGAATACATCTGTAAATGTATCTGTTGCATAAAGTCCTTCAGCCCCTGCAAGGTCTGCTGCCACAACACAATATCCTTTCTCTGCATATAATGCAGCAAGTCTTATTGTTTCCATATTCTCATACTTATTACTATCTGATCTCATACAGCATAATATAAGATTGTGACAGGAATATGCCTTCCAATACTTTTTCGATTCAATAATTCCTTCACATGCAGCCTCAACAACTTCCTGCTGTGACAATCCTTTACGCATATGAAGTTGTGGTGCAAATCTTATCTCACTGTATATTACACCCTGTTCTTCCTGAATTCTGACAAGTTCACATACACTATATCTAATTGCATCTCTTGTCTGTAAAAGTTTCAGTGGAAATTCGAACTTCTCAAGGTATTCATTAAGATCCTTACAATCCGAAGATACACTAAGTCTGCCTGCAAGTTCTCTATCTCTACCAGTATCTATATTCTGCATCTTTGCAAGATGCTTTACAGTCTCTTTCGACAACGAGCCATCAAGATGTACATGCAAATCCGTCAGACACTCAAGTTTTTCTATCCATTCTATATTACTGTTTTGCAAAAAAACACCCTCTTACATAATTATTATCTAACATACATTTCTCTATATTTTAAACTGACTTGAGTATATTTGCAACACTGATACAGCTTTACATCCACATTTTACCAAGTGTTTTGATAAATTTTATGATTAATTTATATTCATCAAGTTTGCAATAAATATGCAGTCGTGCTATAATCTATATATCAATATCGTTATACGTAATCGGGGGATATAATTATGTCAGTTATTCATGAATCAGCAGAAAACTATCTTGAATCAATATTAATGTTAAGTAAAAAGCTTCCTGTTGTTCGTTCAATAGATGTTGCCAATGAATTAGGCTTTAAGAAGTCAAGTGTCAGCATTGCAATGAAGAATTTAAGAGAATCTAATCATATAACTGTAACTAAAGAAGGTTACATATACCTTACAGAATCAGGTAAGGAGATTGCAGAGATGATTTATGAACGTCATCAGCTTCTTACATCATGGCTCACACGACTTGGTGTTGATCCTAAGGTTGCTGAAGAAGATGCCTGCCGTATCGAACACGATATAAGCAAAGAATCATTCAATGCTATTAAGAAAGCTATATCTTAATTTTTTCTCATATAATTTCCTTCTCTGAAAGAGCCATGACGGATAATCCGCCATGGCTCTTTCGCTTTTTATATTTGTTTGTATTATCCTGCAAATTCCTGTGCCCAGTAATGATTGTACTCACCACCGCCACCTGTGCTGTAGCCAAGTCCCATTCTTGTATAACCTGGGTCTAATATATTAGCTTTATGTCCTGGCGAACTCATCCAGCCATATTTGCCATTAACAACATCTTCTGGAGTAGGCTGACCTGCCGCAATATTCTCACCACGCATCATATATCCAATATTGCAATAATCAAATACAGTAAAACAGCCTCTTCCATCAGGTCTAGTATGACTAAACTCCCCTGTTCTATCCATCTCTATTGCTCTCATATTAGCCGCATTGCACAATGCATCATCCAGTACAAGTGGTGCAACACCAGCATTAGCTCTTTCAATATTAACAAGTTCTAACACCCTGTTTGCAAATTCACTGTATGTAACCGTATTAACCCTTGCAATTGCAAGAAGGCTCTCATCATCAATGACATTAACACTTCCGCCAGAAGACGAATTATCTGAATTATCTCCTGAATCTGATGCCCCGCTGTTATCCCCTGAATCTGAACCAGAACCATTATCAGAATAACCATTATCCTGATAGCTGTCATCCCGACTGGTATCATCCTGATACCCACCATTCTGTGAATATTCCTGCACATTATCTGTGCTTGTGTCTGCCTGTCCGGCATCTGTCTGATTGTCTGATACATCAGATACATTTGCATCATCCAGATTACTTTCAGACTGTTTATCATTACTGTTGTCTGATTTCTGTGTACCTTTTTCTGATGTTTCCTTGTCTGCAATTGCTTTCGTTGTTGCCTGAGTCTCATTAATGTAATCTTTGTCTAAAGCCTCATTATCTCTGGCAGCACTACCACAACCTGTGAACAGACATCCTGCAATCATTGCAGCAATAACAGCTGCCACACATTGTCTCTTCATATATTGTTCCCCCGTTTATCTACTCTTTTGACAGTCTGACTGTCAAAGAAAATCATATCACAAAGGCATTAGATTTTCCATATGCATTTTTTACCACCAATACCATTCCAAGCTGTATAATTACCATATTTTACCATTTACACTACTATTATTATGCTGATAAAATGTTATTTTTCTAATAGTCCAATCACGATCAGATGAACTATGGAGGAATACTATAATATGCAGGAGTATCGTAACAGAATCCGTGAATTACGTGAGGAAAAACATATAACACAGGTAAGATTAAGCACTGAGTTGGGGGTTGCACAGGAAACCATAAGTGCATATGAGCAGGGAAGACATCTTCCAAGCGTTACATCACTTATGAAACTGAGTGCAATATTAGATGCAAGTATGGACTATATAATGATGAAATCCGATGTCAGAAATGTTGTACAGGTAAAATCATTATCTGATAACGAAACAAGACTTCTCAGATATTATAAAAAACTTAATTCTGCCGGTAAAGAAAAGGCTCTTTCATATCTCGAAGGTCTTAATGACGGATTAAGAGCAGGTCGTAAATAGTATATTTTCTTTATAATAAAAATAAGCCTCCCGACAAATATATGTCTGGGAGGCTATTAATTTAATTAACCCTATTATTCAAGATACCCTGTATAATCTGCTGTATTTAATATATCATTAGCTCTTGCAATCTCTTCTTTAGTAGGTGGCATAACATCAGAAAGTGTATATGGAATTCCAAGTTCCTCCCACTTAAATACACCAAGTGTATGGTATGGAAGTACTTCAAATCTCTTAACTGTCTTTAAGTTGGCAACAAAATCTCTTAACTGTTCAAGATCTTCCTGTGCATCTGTAACACCAGGAACAAGAACATGTCTTATCCACATATCCTTATTGTGATCAGACAGATATTTTGCAAGATCAAGAATATTCTTATTCGTCCAGCCTGTAAGATCTTTATGTTTCTCATCATTAACCTCCTTAATATCAAGAAGGAAAAGATCCGTAACTGCCATCAGTTTATCAAATTTTTCAAGATATTCTGGTTCCATCTTAAAAGGATTGCCTGATGTATCAAGAGTTGTGTGCACACCATTCTTCTTGGCAATCTCAAAAAGCTCTGTCACAAATTCTATCTGAAGAAGCGCCTCACCACCACTTATAGTAATTCCGCCACCATTCTTCCAGTAATTCTTGTAACGATAAGCCTTATCAAATACTTCCTGTGCAGTCTCCAATGTACCGCCTTCTTCTTTCCATGTTTCAGGGTTGTGGCAATATCTGCATCTCATATGACATCCTTTAAGAAATACGATATATCTTACACCTGGTCCATCAACAGAACCAAAGCTTTCTACCTGATGAATTCTACCTTTAATACTTTCACTCATAGCATCTTCCTCTTCTAATAATTATTACTTCATAAATGTATTATCACAAAATAATGATAATTTACTCCAAAAATGTCTACATTTTATAAAAACATATATTTGGTGCATTAAATATAACACATCCCCTATATATTGTCAGTTTGAAATCCTCATGTTTGCATAAAAAAGCAATATGTAGACTATCTTGCTTCTATCTATGGCTGTTAATGTATCCGATAAACTCATCACCAGAAAGTGGCTTTGAAAAATAATATCCCTGTATATAATCAACGCCAAGCTTTACAAAAGTTTCAAGCATATATCTGTTTTCTATTCCTTCAGCAACCATCTTTAACCCCATCTCATGAACCATAGAAAGAGTTGACTCAACAACAAGCTTTGCCTTAGGACTGCTGAAGTAAGCCCTTGTCATATTCATATCAAGTTTAATGATATCTACCGGCATATCAATTATATAATTCAGATTAGACTCTCCATTACCAAAATCATCCAGAGAAAATGAAACACCATGATTTCTTAAGCCATCCATATTAGCCAGCAATATTTTTCTCGTAAGAATCGAACCAGATTCTGTAATTTCAAGATTGATACACGAAGGATCAATATTATATCTATTCATAATATCAATATATTCCCTGCTCAGATTGACTCTGTCGCACTGCAGAACTGACAGATTAACTTCAACATATTCAATTCCAAGCTTTGGCAGATTAAAATCTTTAATAAACTGACATGTCTTCTCAAATATAATTGCACCAATCTGATTGATTAATCCACATTCTTCAGCAACAGGTATAAAAACCCCCGGTGTTATAACCTGTCCATTTTTATCTATTATTCTCGCAAGTGCTTCTGCTGAAACAACCCTTCCTTCTTTAACAGAATATATCGGCTGGAAGTATGGGATAATTCTGTCATTATCTATAGCATCAATAAGTATTTCCTTAACAGCTTCTCTGTCACGCCATTCAGAAACAACTTTTTCATCTATTACATAAACACTATTAAACGCTGCACTTTCATCATTCTTATAACTTTGTAAAAGAGCAAATACTTCATCTGCATTGCCTGCTATAGCACTGTCTTTCATCACAACCATCAATGGTCTGTATGAAACAGATGCAGCAATATCCTTTAGCCATGGCTTTTTAATACGTGCCTGGATTTCTTCCATGCACTGTTCCATGTATGCCTTGTTCCTGAATGTAATGATAAGTTCCTGATCCACATTCTTATACACTTTAACTCTCTTAAACCTGCTAAGGTACTTTTCAGCTTCTTTAAGAATCTGCTTAACATCATGCTCATCTATGCCAAGACGTTTATAGTCCACAAATGACAGAAGAATTACACTGAATGAATCATTCCGTTCATAACACTGCTTCATATATTCCATGAAAGCATGTGCATTAAAACAGCCAAGCTGTCTGTCAATCATCGACTGTGGATTCTCAAGCACGCAGAAAAGTGTCATAACTCCTATTGAACACGCAAATCCAACAAGAAGCATATGATTGTTAAAAGCCTGAATAAATGCACATATTATCCAGAAATCAATCCATATAAGTGCTGCCGCCCGTCTCTGCTCATTCATATGTCTGCCATAACGCATTATCTGATATATTGCGTCAAGAAGAAATGTCAGAACAAATATATATGTTGATATAACACTTGCTCCATATGAATACACATAATTATTCTCTCTTATTACACCAATTGGCAGAGCAAGAATAATCACCGACATTATTGCAGTCACAACTACATATATATTCACTTTATAATAATACTGATGCTCTACATATACATCTGCCAGCACATATACCAGCGCACACATCGCCACTATAAGTAACGACACCAGATATATTTTGCATACTGCCTTCACAAGCAGCTGTGGCAGATAATCTTTATATACTATTGCAGCAACTGAAGTTATATCTAACATTATACTAACCATTGTTGCCATTAATATAATAAAAAATATATTTTCTGTATGAAGTCCTACTTTTTTCTGTTTTACAAAAATTATAAATATAACCAGTACAATAATAAGACCACATATCTGTCCCTGTATATTCATATACCCATCTCCATTAATTATCTGTTTCTGTGACGAATTCTCTCAATCCTGTTCATCTCATAACATTTTTCACACATGCCAAACCTGTGATTCCATTCAAGCTTCTTTCCACATCTCTTACATCTGTTAAAAAACTCCCCATTAGTAAGTTCGCTTACTATACGTTCTGATACATCTTCTTTCAATATTCTTATGCGCTCATTATATTCTGATATATTAAGTGCATTACAATAAGAATTCAGCAGATCAAGCTTTTTATATAACTGCTCCAGATCATCAAGCTTCATGCTCATTATATCATCATATTCAGTATCAACATAATACCACATTCTGCTTACGGGTTCACCATCTGCTGTCATATCAACCAGATCCTGCCACAGATACTTTAACTGCTCACTGTTTTCATCAAATGGTATATTAATAAGACTGTATTCCAAGTCTTTGTTAATCTTCTCTCCATGCTTTTTCTCAATATATTCAGCAAGCTTGATACGGTTCTTAAGATCAGCAACTGAAAAACATTTTTTCTCAATCGTCTTTAACCATATCTTAAATATCTCTGAAAGGCTGTACGGCATATCAAGCACTTTTCTAGGAGGCTGAATTACACAGCTTGTTATCTGTTCATATCTTCCATGAAGAAGCTCACCTATCTCCTGTCTGTCCTCTATTGAATTGACATAACCCTGGTCATACATGCCTTTTCTTCCAGCTCTTCCGGCAATCTGCTTAACTTCACTCATATTAAGAGGTCTCTTTGATTTGCCGTCAAACTTTCTTGCCTCAGTAAATATAACCCTCCTTATCGGAAGATTCACTCCCATTCCAATTGCATCAGTACATACAACAATCTTACTCTCTCCGTTTAAGAATCTGGCAACCTCTGCCTTTCTTACACTATAAGGAAGTGAACCATATATAACACTTACCTTATATCCTTCTTTTTTAAGTAATGTCGCAAGCATAAGCACTTTTCTTCGTGAAAATGCGACTAAAGCATCGCCGTCTTTTATATCATCCGGAAATGTAAAATCATGATCTTCCATTATGAGTCTAGAATTTCTTTTATGTCTTATGTCCGTATATGTGTCTCCGCACATTTTTATAAGCATTTTAACAATATGTATTGCATTTGGTGACATGCATATGTGGATAACATCCGCATTGACGCCAAGAATTGCCTCTGTCCACGCCCATCCCCTGTCTTTGTCTGACACCATCTGGGCTTCATCTATTACACAGACATCGTAATGTCTGCTTATATCCATCTTCTCAACAGTACATGATAAATGTTTTGCGCCTTCCCTTATGTCCTTCTCTTCGCCTGTTGTTAAAGAACAGTTAATTCCTCTGGCAAGGCTCATCTCCTGAATCTCTAACGCAAGCAGTCTTAAAGGTGCAAGGTACATTCCTGCATCTGCATTGTAAAAATCCTCAAGTGCATCATGGGTTTTTCCAGTATTAGTCTCCCCTATGTGTAATATAAAATGTCTCTTTATATCTCTGGCTTCCGGATATAACTGGGTTATATCCTCTGGTATGCTCTCCATTAAGGCAGTCTTTATCTTAAGTTCCTTAAGACTGGCAAGATCCTTTGGCACGAATTTCTTTTTTTTCTTTTTATAGTAATATCTAGCCATTTGTTTCCCTATTGTTTTCTGAAATATAAACAAAAAGCGTGACAATGCATAATAACATTACATATTGTCACGCTTCTGTTAATAAGGTCAATCTAATTATTTAGCTGCTGCTGGATTAATCTTCTTAGTAGCGATTTCATCCTTAAGCATTGCAACAAATTCGTCCTTTGATACTGTAGTTGACTTCTGCTCACCGTGAAGTCTGTAGCTTACAGTTCCTTCAGCCGCTTCATTCTTACCAAGTACGATAAGGTAAGGAATCTTCTTAACCTGAGCTTCTCTTACTCTGTAACCAAGTTTTTCTGCTCTCTCATCAATCTCAACTCTGATTCCATTATCTGCAAGATAATCATAGAGACCATGTGCATATGCATTTAACTCCTCATCTTCATTCTTAACTGGAAGAATTGTAGCCTGTACAGGAGCAAGCCATAATGGAAGGTTACCCTTTGTCTCTTCAAGTATATAAGCCATGAATCTGTCAAGAGAACCAAGAATAGCTCTGTGAAGAACTACAGGAGTCTTCTTCTGTCCGTCCTTGTCAATATAAGTTAAGTTGAACTTAGCTGGGAGGCAGAAATCAAGCTGGCATGTTGATAATGTATATTCATTACCGATAGCTGGCTTAACGTTAACATCAAGCTTAGGGCCATAGAATGCAGCCTCTCCGATTTCTTCTGTGTACTCAATTCCGATATCATTAAGAACCTTTCTTAATGCGTTCTCAGCATTGTTCCACATCTCATCATCATCATGATACTTAACCTTATCTTCTGGGTCTCTTAATGAGAGAACACAGCGGTAATCTGTAATATTGAAATCCTTATATGTTTCAAATATAAGGTCTACAACCTTAGCGAATTCTGATTCAATCTGCTCTGGTGTTACGAAAAGATGGGCATCATTCTGACAGAAATGTCTTCCTCTTTCAATACCCTTTAATGTTCCACTAGCCTCGAATCTGAAGTCATGCGCAATCTCACCTATTCTGATAGGAAGATCCTTGTAAGAATGCATTTTGTTAGCATATATCATCATATGGTGAGGGCAGTTCATTGGTCTTAATACAAATGATTCGCCTTCAACTTCCATAGCTGGGAACATATTTTCCTTGTAGTGATCCCAATGGCCTGATGTCTTGTAAAGATTAACTGTACCAACACATGGTGTCATTACATGAAGGTATCCAAGCTTTCTTTCCTTGTCCTTAATGTAATTCTCAAGTTCCTGCCATACTGTATATCCCTTTGGTAAGAACATTGGAAGTCCACGGCCTATAAGGTCGTCTGACATGAAAAGTTCCATTTCCTTGCCAATCTTTCTGTGGTCACGCTCTTTAGCTTCCTCAAGGAGCTTAAGATGTTCTTCAAGTTCCTCAGCTGTTGGGAAACATACACCATAGATTCTCTGCATTACATGATTGTTGGCATCACCCTTCCAGTATACTCCAGAATATTTAACAAGCTTGAAGTTCTTGCAAAGCTTAGTATTATCAACATGAGGTCCACGACAGAGATCTGTGAAATCACCCTGATCATAAACTGTGATATTGCCATCTTCAAGACCGCTTATAAGGTCAAGCTTGTACATATCATCCTTGAACATCTCAAGTGCTTCTGCCTTAGAAACTTCTCTTCTATATATCTTCTTACCTTCCTTGCAGATCTTCTTCATCTCTTTCTCGATAGCTGCAATAGCTTCATCATTGATTACATTATCTCCAAGGTCTATATCATAATAGAATCCCTCTTTAACTACTGGTCCAACCCAGAACTTGGCATGTGGATATAAATGCTTAACTGCCTGTGCCATAACATGTGCACATGAATGATTAAGAGTATTCAGTCTTTCGTCTTCCTTAAAATTAACCATGATAAATCTCCTTTTGTGTTAATATTTCATTACTCGCGCAAAAAAGCCCCTTATACAGTGGCTTTCCAGCTTGCTGTATAAGGGGCGAATATTCAATCCGCGGTTCCACCCTTATTATTCTCTCATGTAGGAGAACATCTCATTACGATTATAACGGAATCACCGTGCCGTATTGGGGCCGCTCAGAGGTGGTTTTCCCACATTCGTATTCTAAGGCACTTCCACCATATATGCCTCTCTCTGTAGAACCGTAACATAGTACTCTTCTCGTCAACGCTTTGATTAGAAGTATATTTCAAAAGCTGCCCAATGTCAACCTGTTAATCACGGATTTTCTATTCAATTTGTAATTCAATTTTCTTTTTATTTCCTATTACGATAACACTTCTGCTATTAAATCAATATTCTTTTTTATCTCTGCAACAATCAGCTTACTTATAAATTCGAAATCAATCCGTTCATCCATATCACAATATATCTTTTCGTACTCTTTAGCCTTATTCTCATCTTTATCCTTGAACCTGGCCTTTCCAACAATGTACATAAAAGAATTAGCAACCTTTGGATATGCACTATTTTCAATAATATAGAAATCTTCCGGCTTACTTTCCATATCCAACTTTAATTTTTCCATATTTCCCACAAATTCATTTACTACTTCCGGGAAATGTTCTTTTATATACATAAGATTCTTATTAAGTGCAGTTGCACTCTTGATAGCAAGCTGTTTTTCTTCCGGATTCTTGTATTTATCATAATCTTCTTCTGGCACATTTTCTCCTGAAATCGATTTTTCAAGCTCATTAAGCCAGTAAAAATGTTCTTTCAGATTATCAGGAAACATAAAATATGTTGAAAACTCATGATCTATCATAGGTGCAAGTTTAATTATTCTGTCATCTTCATCACATATGAATGCCACATTTTCATAATGGTAATTCTGGTCGCCCTTTAACACTGACACCAGAACATGTCGTGCAAGATCACAGGCAACGCCCTCATGCTCTTTGAAAAAATCGGACATAAAAATGTCAGTATAATCATAAAACATCATACAGTAATTAATATAATTATCTATATCCACATGTTTATCAGGATTACTTCTGAAAAATTCCAGCAGATTCTTAAGTTTCTGCCCTTCGTCATATATAACAGGCACCGTTGTTCCATAATCATGATATTTTGGCTGTCCCGCCTCATATCCTCTGCATAACGCCAGCTGATAAACAGGCGCAGCCATAAAATATTTATCAATCACATGCGACCAGAACACTTCTGAATAGGCATACATTGGTGTCGTGAATGGCTTTGACTTGGAAAGTGGCTTGAATATCTGATTGCCCTCAAACACCGGGAAATGCTTCTCACCCTTAACCACTCCCACAGCTTCTGCACTGAGATTATATATCCTGTTATTATAAATGTATTCTTTAACTGGAAACTCCATACTGCCTCTCTTCTCCCCTGATACAATCCTGTAAATTAAGAAAGTTTCATATCTCCATCTTTAACCCAGCCAATCTTCTTAAGAAGCATATTAATAAGCGGGCAGAGAACTGCTGGCAGAACGAATGATATAAGTATCATTCCAGCCCAGTCAAATCCTGTAATTGCAGCCTTAGTTCCATTAGCAATATCATTTACCCAGCCGGAATACACACCAATCTGACCGACAAATCCGCAAGTTCCCATACCAGATGATACAGGAGTGCCATTCATCTGCAGTTTGAACAGGCATGTTGCCATAGGACCTGTAATTACAGATGTAACTATAGGTGCAATCCATATACGCGGATTCTTAATAATATTTCCCATCTGAAGCATTGACGTACCTATCCCCTGAGAAACAAGTCCGCCCCAGCGGTTCTCCTTGAATGACATAACTGCAAAACCAACCATCTGCGCACAACAACCTGCAACTGCTGCTCCACCTGCAAGTCCTGTAAGTCCAAATGCAGCGCATATAGCTGCTGATGATATAGGAAGTGTAAGCGCAATTCCAACAAGTACTGATACTACAATTCCCATAAGGAAAGGCTGGAGATTAGTTGCAAGCATAATAAGTTCACCAATCTTCATTGCTGCTTTTCCCAAAGCCGGCGCGATAAGAGCCGCAACTCCTGTTCCAACACCTATAGTAACAAGCGGTGTAATAAGAATATCAATCTTAGTTTCCTTAGAAATCATTTTACCTGCTTCTGCTGCAATGATTGCAACAAAATATACTGCAAGCGGACCGCCTGCCCCGCCAAGTGCATTAGACGCAAATCCAACTGTTATAAGTGAAAACAACACAAGTGGAGGGCATTTCAGCGCATAACCAATTGCAACCGCCATTGCCGGTCCGCTCATTGCTGATGCAAGCCCTCCAACTGTATAATTCACACCACTTACCGTTGCCACAGTATCAGTAAGAAAACCAATATGTAACTGTGTTCCAAGTGTATTAAGAATTGTTCCTATAAGCAGCGAGCAGAACAATCCCTGCGCCATCGCCCCCAGCGCATCAATACCATACCTTTTAACTGAAACTTCAATATCTTTACGTTTCAGAAAAGCCTTAAATTTCTCCCACATAAATAAACCTCACTTTTGTAAATTTTCATCATGATAGCATATTATGTGGGATTTGTGAATTGTTCTATTCTGATTATAAATTAATTATCAATTAATGTTTATCAGAATGTAATGCTGCCTATTATTCCGTTCATTTTCCCAAGAGCTGATTTTCTTTCTCTTATAGCTCTCTCTAAAGACATTTTTTCATAAGATGTCCCTTTAAGCTCTTCTATTGTCCATTCATCCCCTAAATCAGCCATCTCATCAATAAAAATTTCCTTTTCATTTTCTTTCATAACTATATATTCTCCATTCTTTATTATTACAAATATTATAACTACCACTGCTGTGCCAATAACTCGATTGAGTCATGATCTGGCCAATCCGTTGAATAATACTTATACTCAAACGGAGTATTTTGTCCAATCTTTAGATCATGCACATAAGTTGTATCTACATATACAATTTTCCCATCCTTCAACAGGCTTACTGTTAATGTCACATTATCCACATCTGAGGAGAAATTATTCATAATTTCTCCTGTAATCTTTTTGCTGTATCTTTCACTTATTTCTGATACATTAGTAAATGAAAAATCTGAGCTCAATGAATTTTCTTTTCTGATAGAATCTGTAACATTGATATAATCAGTGGTCACATTTAATTCAATCTTACAATCATCTGTATAATTAGAAACTCCAATTGACTCAATCATTACAACTGTATCACCTGGCATAATATAGCTACATGTATCATAATCCGTAGCTAATATTGTTCCATCCGAACTCTTAACCGTTACTGTAAGCTTTGGATATTCTGCCATTTTGGCATCATTTGGATTATGTACTTTTGCATATGCATCAAGATATGTCGTTTCCCCTATTCTTGACGATTCAAAATATCCTGAGTCTATTATTTCTAATTCTTTCTTCTCACTTTCTGATGCGTTTGAATTAGATACACCAAATATTGATGTGCCAACAGCTGACTTAGAATTTTCCTCTTCCATTACATTTTCAGACTGGTTACCCATGTTGTTCCCACCAGCTTTTCCACATCCTGCCAAACATGACAGACACACAACCATTGTCACACAATAGATCATAAACTTTCTCATAATTTTACCTCCTTAACTCAGCCTCAAATCTTTTTAATAATTGTTCTGCCATCTCAATAAGTTCTGCTGTTTCTGACTGATTATCATACATATTATTAATCTTTTCTTTAAGAATTCTTACCTGCTCATCTACTGTCATGTATTCAAGCTTCGCAATCTCTGATAATCTGTATCCAAACCTCTGATACAATCTTATCTTTTTAATCTTTTTTACTGCAGCATCATCATATAGCAGGTAACCATACTTATTCTTTGTAGTTGCTTTAACCAAGCCATAGTTTTCATATGTCTGCACAATCTTTCTTGTCACTCCTGTTTCCTTGCATACTTCTTTAAGTGTCATTAAATCATTCCTCATAGGCCCTCCTTTAACCTATGACTGCTCCAACGGAGCAGTCAAATGGTTTTTACAAAAAAATTTATTTTCATAAAAGGCCATGTAAATTTCGCGAAAAATGATTATGATGATGTATGTTAAGGCATGAAAAAAGCAACAATCTGTCTTATTTTACAGATTGTTGCTTTTTTACTTATTTTACATTCAACAAAAACATTAGTCAGTCGAATTATGAACTGTCTTCCATTCAATTGTAAATATTGTTCCAGTTGTCTCTCCTAATTTATTAATATAATTTTCTATCAATTTCTTTGCTCTGTCTTGGGCATTTGCAAAAAGACTTGGATCATTCTCTATTTCTTCCCTAATATCTTTCTGTGCATTATTCACAGCATTAGTAACATCTTTTCCCTCAATTGGATTACTATTCCACGAATCTGATTCTTTAACTGTATTGCTAACTGATTCTGAATCTAGCTTTATGCTTAATATCTCCGCTTCTGGCATATAAATAGTAATATTAGTTCCATCTACATCCATACTTCCCCTTGACATATCAACACCTATTTTTACAGTTCCATCATATTCAACCCAGAAACTCCTGTCTGACTCTCCTAAATGTGATATTCCCGTTCCAGCACTTTTCTTCGATTTTGCTACATTATGATAATAACATTCTAATGTGGCAAGTTTACAGATAGATCTTATTTGTAACAAATCTGGCTTCTTTACTTCAACATCTTCCTGAGATACATCTGTTGAAACATTGCTCGTATTTGCCTCGTCTCCACAACCGCATAACAAAGAGATTAACATTATTAAAATAAATAAAATCAAATTTCCTTTCTTCATATCTCCCTCCACTTATCTTATCGTAACAGTATATTCTGAATCAATCTGTTCTACCCATGGTTCCACCAATGCTTCAATAACCTGTTTAGCATTCTCCTTTGCCATATTCAGAAGTTTTGGTTCAGTTGACGCTTTTTCATCTAACTCAGACTGACATTCAGAATATGCTTCCTGAAAATTATTTTCATTTTTATATTTATTCTTTGTATAAATATACTCCAGTGTACCTGCATCAACAACAGTGTCTTGAATAGTTACATCCGGCACTGTTATAATAATTTCCTTTGGATTATCGGATATATCAATTTTAATATCATTAAAATTGATTCCTGCTGTTATTTTCCCGTTATATGCCACATAATATTTTAGCGTTTTACCATCAGAATCATACACATGTGCAACAGCATTATAAATATAATCTACTGTTTGCAATTCATTGATTTCAAACACATCCTTAATTGTAGATTCTGTTATTGTTGTTACCTTACCTTCTGACCCAATAATATTATCTTTCACAAAATCTTTGGAATTTTTTGAAAAGCTTGAAAATATACTTCCTAATTTCAATTTTGACACTATAAAGAAAGCTATAATTACAATTACGCCAATACCAATTAATGAACTTACAAATTTAAACAAATATTTTTTCTTTCTACAATTATTTTCATTCATGATTACATTCTCTTCTTTTTGTTCTTTCATAATCTTCTCCTTTGAAAATATACAATATTCTTATATTTCTATTACGTGCTAAAACAGTAAGTATTATTTTCTTATTTTTATTCTCTGAGATTATATCTATTTTTAATTAAATTAGCAATATAATAACCTTCTGCTAAATTAGATTTCTATTTTCACATATTCTACTCGGTTATTCATCTTCCATCATATATTACTTATTTAACCTGATACCTATCAATAGTCGCATTTTACAACTTCTTATAGGTAAATTTCCAGTTCAATCATCATGTTTGAACCAGCACACCATCAAAAAAGCCTATAAGATGTTTCAACAAAACAATCTTATAGGCTTTTCAAGTCTAAATCTTCAATTTTCCTGCCAAAACTACCTATCAATCAACATAAAAAGTGTTTCTTATAGGATAATGGCAATTTCTTGTAAATTTTCAAGCATTAGCACCTGCATTTTCCCCGCGTCAAAATGCCAAATTGCTAAATCGACAATTCGGCATCACCAAATCACGCCGACGCAACAACGCAGTGATACCGCCAACACCCACAGCCAGCAGTCCACTAACACACCCTAGTCTCACGAATCACCTTCCTAACAGCCAGCACCTTGCCGGCTGAAACCGAAAGCTCATCGACTCCCATTTTAAGGAATTCCTCTGTGAGTGTTGTGTCTGCACCGAGTTCACCGCAGATACCTACCCAGATGCCTTCTGCGTGTGCATTCTCGACAACCATTCTTATCATGGCAAGAACGGCTGGGTGATGTGCATCGTAGAAATCATCAAGCTTTGTATTCTGACGGTCAATAGCAAGTGTGTACTGAGTCAGGTCATTAGTTCCGATACTGAAGAAGTCAACCTTCTTGGCAAGCTGACGGCTCATCATTACTGCTGCCGGGGTCTCAATCATGATTCCAGTCTTAGGATTACCAAACTCAATTCCCTGCTCTCTAAGCTCAGCCTTCACTTCATCTTCAATAACCTTAATCTTATCAACTTCCTGCTCACTGATTATCATAGGGTACATGATAGATATGTTGCCATATACACTTGCTCTGTAAAGTGCGCGGAGCTGGGTCTTGAATATCTCTGGTCTTGTAAGGCATATTCTGATTGCTCTAAGACCAAGTGCCGGATTATCCTCTTTATCAAGTCCGAAATAATCGCACTGCTTATCTGCACCTATATCAAGAGTTCTTATAATAACCGGTTTTCCTGCCATGCTTTCAGCTACAGTACGGTATATATTGAACTGTTCCTCTTCTGTTGGAAATGTATCAGATTCAAGATATATGAATTCACTTCGAAACAGTCCGATTCCTGCTGCATCATTAGCAATAACATTTGCAAGGTCTTTAATGTTACCAATATTAGAATAAAGTTTAATCTTCTTGCCATCTAAGGTCACATCTTCCTTGCCTTTAAGTTCCTGCAAAAGAGCTTTTTTCTCGTTGTCTTTGCGCTGTTCTTCCTGCATTGCTGACAGAGTTGCCTCATCAGGGTCAATGTATACAACACCATTAGTTCCATCAACAACACCAAGCTTGCCATTAAGCGATTCATCAATAACAATATCAGAACCAATTAATGCAGGAATTCCCATTGTTCTTGCAAGAATCGCAGTATGGGAATTAACCGAACCCTTCTGTGTAACAAATGATAAAATCTTGCTCTTATCCATCTGGACTGTCTCTGATGGTGCCAGGTCCTCCGCTACCATAATAACAGGCTCATCTGCATCAACACCACTTCCTGTATTTCCAGAAAGTATTCCTAACAGTCTTTCTGTAATATCCTTAACATCTGCTGCCCTTCCTCGCATATATTCGTCGTCCATAGCCGCAAACATCTGCGAAAAATTATCCCCTGTCTGGGCAATGGCATATTCTGCATTCACCATCTGACTCTCAATAATATGCTCAACAGATTCCTTATAATCGTCATCTTCAAGCATCATCTGATGAATCTCAAATATTGCCGCATTAGCCTCGCCTACTTCGCGAAGTGCTTTATCATGAAGTTCCCCCAGTTGTTTAAAGGCTGTATCTATAGCTTCATAGTAACGGTTCTTCTCCGCTTCCACATCAGTAATCTTCACACGCTTAACCTGATGCTCGCCTTTCTCATAAACCATTATCTTACCTATAGCAATGCCTCCAAATACACTCTTTCCAGTATATTTATTCATGCGCACCTCCTGACTGCTACATATTGCTCTTCATGAATTCTTCAATCTTAGCTGCTGCAGCCTCTTCATCTTCACCTTCTACAGTAATTGTAACTTCGTTACCGCATTTTACAGCAAGTGCCATAATACCGAAGATTTTCTTGCAGTCTCCTGACTTTCCATCCTTAGTAAGAGTAATCTTGCTGCTGAATTCCTTAGCTGCCTTTACAAGCTCTCCTGCTGGACGAGCGTGTATTCCTTCTGCATCTGTAATAACATACTTAAATTCCTTCATAATTAAATCCACCTTTCTTAAGCTATTTTTTTCTTAAAGAGTCCTAAACATACTGTAGAGATAATAGTTCCTACAACAAGTGCAATTACATAATATATTGCATTACCTACTACCGGGAATACGAAGATACCACCGTGTGGGGCCATTAAAGTACATTTAAAAAACATACTGATAGCACCCGCTGCGCCTGAACCTATGATACATGCCGGTATAACATGTAAAGGATCTGCTGCCGCATAAGGTATTGCACCTTCTGTGATGAATGCGAGTCCCATAATAAAGTTAGTTGGACCGGCATCTCTTTCTTCCTTAGTGAACTTATTCTTAAAAAGTATTGTTGCAAGAGCAATCGCACATGGTGGAACCATACCACCTATCATTACTGCTGCCATTATATCATAATTACCTGCTGCAATAGAAGCAGTTCCGAAAACATATGCTGCTTTATTGAATGGGCCACCCATATCAATTGCCATCATGGCTGCAAGTATGAATCCGAGAAGAACCTTGCTTGTGCTTCCCATTCCTGCAAGGAAGCTGTTAAGTCCTGTGTTAATTCCGCCCATGACAGGCTCTATTATAAATGTCATTCCAAGTCCGATTACCAGAATACCCACTACCGGATAGATAAGTACAGGTGCAATCTTTTCCAATGCCTCTGGTAACTTGTCACATAACTTTCTTAAAAGAACTATAAGGTAACCTGCTGCAAAACCTGCAACTAAAGCACCTAAGAAACCTGATTTTCCATTAGCTGCAATATAACCACCGACAAAACCGAGTGCAAGCGCTGGTCTGTCACCGATAGCCATCGCTATAAATCCTGCCAGTACAGGGAGCATGAAGCCAAATGCAGCTCCACCGATAGTCTTAAACAGTGCCGCAACTGGTGTTATCGTACCAAAGTTGCTTCGTTCTGCCTCTGACAGAGCATTCATATCAACATTTAAGCCATCGATAAGAAATGCTATGGCAATAAGAATTCCTCCGCCTACAACGAAAGGTAACATGTGTGATACACCATTCATAAGCTGTGTATATATCTTATGCCCTATACCGCCGCTCTTCTTGGCTGATGTATTTTCTTTCTTTTCAGAAGTTCCTGACTTATATACAGGAGCATCCCCCGCAAGAGCTTTCTTTATAAGTTCGTCTGCCTTATTAATTCCATCTGATACCTGACACTCAATTACCTTCTTGCCATCAAATCTTTCCATTGGAACCTGTGCATCTGCTGCAACAATTATACATTCTGCTGATTCAATATCTGCATCTGTCAATACATTCTTAGCACCGCCAGAACCTCTTGTCTCAATCTTGATTGCACAGCCTGCCTTAGCTGCTGCTTTCTCAAGACCTTCTGCAGCCATATAAGTATGTGCAATTCCTGTAGGACAAGAAGTAACTGCAAGAATCTTAGCCGGCTTGTCGTCTTCCTTTTCAAGTCTCTCATCAATGCTCTTGGCTTCCTCATCAGCCCCGTCTATGATTTCAAGAAACTCTTCCGGACTTCCTGCCTGCATAAGCTTTGCAACGAAATCCTCGTCCATAAGAAGTACTGATAACTTACTTAATACATCAAGATGTACATTATCCTTAGTATCTGGTGCTGCTATAAGGAAAAGAATCTTAACCGGTTCATCATCAAGCGATTCAAAATCAACTCCGTCCTTAATAACCATTGCTGCAAGTCCCGGTGCATTAACTGCACTACATTTGCCATGAGGAATTGCAATTCCTTCTCCAACACCTGTTGTACTTTCTTCTTCTCTTGCATAGACCTTAGCTCTATAGCTTTCAATGTCATCAATCTTTCCGCTCTTTGCCATAAGCTCAACAGCCATGTCAAGTGCTTCACTCTTTGTCTTAGGTGAAGCATTAAGATTAATACTTCTCTTATCAAGTAAATCCGTAATTCTCATAAAATACCTCCATTCTACTAATCATCTCTATTCGTTACATTATCCCTTACTGGTAACCTCTACCCGCTTTAATACCTCTGAAATCTCTCTTTTCGTTGCAAGATTTTCTGAAAATGCACTGGCGCTTCCTGTTGCAACTCCCATTCTGAATGCATCTTCGTAATTACGAGTCTGAAGATATCCTGCCATAAATCCCGCAACCATTGAATCGCCTGCACCTACTGAATTCTTAAGTTCACCCTTTGGTGCATCTGCTTCATATACTTTTCCATGTTCATCAATAAGAACTGCGCCTTTGCCTCCCATTGATATCAGCACATTCATAGCACCCATATCCTGCATCTTCCTTGCATATGGAATAACATCTTCCTTAGTCTCAAGCTTAACCCCAAATATATCACCAAGCTCATGCTGGTTAGGCTTAATGAGAAATGGATGATATTCC
This sequence comes from Eubacteriales bacterium, assembly GCA_030537195.1. GTDB lineage: Bacteria > Bacillota > Clostridia > Lachnospirales > Lachnospiraceae > Lachnospira. Next base: position 49,393 of record JAUNOK010000011.1, read on the forward strand.
AGTACATTAAGAAGAAGTCTGCTTGTTGCATCAACTACAATCTTAACGCCTCTTCCCTGTAGTCTTTCCATAATTCTGCTGTATATATCATCTGATATACATGAAGGAATGCTTCCCGCAAGGACAAGAACATCGCCATCTGTAAGACCATCAATTTTACTTACAAGAGTATGAACATTCTCTTCTGATATGTGAGGTCCCATTCCGTTAATCTCTGTTCCATCAATGTTCTTAAGTTTCATATTAATTCTTGAAAATCCATTCTCAACTTTAATGAAATCCGTCCTGATACCATATTCTGAAACCATGTCACATATCTGTTTTCCTGTGAATCCGGCCACAAATCCAAATGCCGTTGTATCAAAATCAAGATTATTAAGAACTATTGAAACATTAATTCCTTTGCCACCCGGAAGCATATGCTCATATGATGTTCTGTTCGTCATTCCCAGTTCAAAATTCTTAACTTCCACTATATAATCCAGTGATGGATTAAATGTTACCGTATATATCATTGCTGCTCCTTTCTGGTTTCACGACCTTTTTGTTATAATTATAATACAATCGTATTCATTCAAAATCAATCACACTCATTCACAAACTTTCAGATATTTTTTGTGCATTTTTAACAAAACTTTGCCAAAATATGATTATTAAATATGCATTGTGTATCAAACTCATATCTGTTAGTATCTGTAAAAAGCAAAAAAATATGCCAAAACTTCGGATTTAACCAAAGTTCTGGCATATTACATCATTCTATATAATATTATTAATGTTTTCCCTTAAGAAGTGGAGACAATGGCTTATATATAAGCATTGATATTCCCACATCAATAAGTCCCTTAACTATTGTAAATGGAAGATTAAAACATATCAGACACTGCATAATTGATTTCATAGATGGTAGTAATGCCTGATACAGACTTAATATTACCACTTCCGGCATAGCAAGCTTATAATATACCGGATATACTATGAAATAATTAGAGAACACACTGAACACGCCCATTGCCACAGCGCCACATAAACCACCAAGCAATGCACCCGTCTTAGTCTTTTTCTTCTTATAAACAATTCCTGCTATGAACACGAATACGGAACCGAGTATAAAGTTAGAAAGTTCTCCGACAAGCATGCTCTGTGAAGCCGCCAGATGCACAACATTCTTAATAAGACATATTATAACACCTGCTACAGGTCCAAGTGCATAAGCACCAAGTAACGCTGGAAGATCCGAGAAATCAAACTTGATAAACCCCGGCATAATAGGAATTGGTATCTCCAGATACATAAGAACTACTGCTACCGCTGAAAGCATACCCGTCACCGCTATCGTTCTCACATTGCTCTTAGTATTAACATTACTCATTGCTTTATTCTCCCTTGTACTATAAAGTATTAATCTGCCCCCTTAAGGTGCATCTTTTCTGACGCATGCTCCATAGCTTCAACAAGAGTTCTCATATCACTAAGTATCTGTGTAGTTCTTTCTTCTCCAAGTTCAGCAATAACATTACCATAGTATTCTCTGTTATTGTCTTCCCTCTTCTTCAAGAAATCTCTTCCGGCATCAGTGAATACAAGATATGTACCATCTGTTCCCTTGCCATCATGTTTCCATAAAGCATAACCCATGTCCTTAAGACTGCTTGCAATTGCTGATGTCTGAGGTATTGATATTCTCATAAATGAAGACAAATCCTTAAGATATGTCTTATCCTTTCCATCAATGCAATCCTTTTCCATAACCTTGAGTGCTATATAATCTGCAAGCTCAAGACCATTGTAAAAATTCTTTCTTCTCTCCTTATCCATCAGAAACCTCTGAAATATAAGTTCTGTAGATAATTCGAAACTTTCAAAACTATTGTTCATACCCCTATCTCCTCTCTGTATTAAAATATTGATTCGATAGATTTATATTACCAAAAATCTCCAGCTATGTCTGTATAGCAATTATGAACAATTGTTAAAAAGTTATAAACTGTCCCTTATGGGTTGCAGCACTCTGCAGCTGCATATCCTGCACCTATAAGTTCATCTCTTTCTGAATATGAATATATCTTATTCTTAGTACCTATTCTTGATGCATTTTCACAGTCAGGCTTATGAATAACCATTGTCTTGCTGTTAAGCACATAATTATAATCCTGCGATACATCTTCTACATATGCAGCTGAATTAAGGTATATTCCAGTATATTTGGACTCTCCTGTCGAATATATGTAGTCTAGTCCTGGCTGGACATTATACAGAAATACATTAAAACATATTCCCTCTCCATTATCCTCTACAGAATATGCCTCCATAAGAACCCCTCTGCACATAAGCTCTTCCCTGTTAAATACAGGTGTCACTCTGTACATGACATGATTAGAAGTCCTTTCCATGTATCTTGCAATCTTTACCTCATACACTCTCATATTCTTTCGCATATATGGACTGGCAGTTATATAGTTCTTTTTATCCGTATCAGAACCACCGAAACACCATGGAATAATCTGTGTTCTTACCTGACAGTCGCCACCAATCTCATCATATGTGGCATTATTCCATCCAGAAGTATTAACACTATCAGAATCCCCCTTTTTATCATCTTCTGCCGGCATGGAATCATAATTAATACATGCCATAGCTGATGTTCCTCTTTTAAGACTGTCAAGTGGTCCGTATTTCAGATATGACTTATCTGTAATCTCCGAGCTTGTAAAATATGGCTTGTTATCATTAACACAGACATACGGATTATCACCCTTATATGCTGCAATATCATCATAGGAAAACTGTATACTGTTCGAATTAACATTATTGGCTGAAACATTAGCAAACAGTTTATAACCACCAAACACAATCGCTACAAGTATAATTATTCCTATTATTTTCTTTTTCATTTCTTATCACCCTTCTTCATCCCTGGTATCTGAGCCAGAATAACTGACGCAAATACCAAAACACAACCTGTTATCTCCCTTGGCTTCAGCACCTCTCCAAGTACAACCCAGCCCGCAAGTACTGCAAACACTGACTCAAGACTCATAACAATAGACGCAACTGATGGCTGTGCATATTTCTGTCCAACCATCTGAAGCGTATATGCTATGCCACTTGATAAAACACCTGCATAAAGAATTGGCACTAATGCTGCCTTAATTCCTGCAAATGTAACATCATTTTCCGTAAACATCATAACAAATGCTGAAATAATTGCAATAACAATAAACTGTATACAAGACATTTTCATGCTGTCTGCACTTGAAAATTTATCAATAACAAGAATGTGTATTGTAAAACATATTGCCCCTAAGAACACCAGAACATCCCCAAGATATATTCCTGATATTCCGCCAGACATGCATAAAAGATACATTCCGGCAACACAACCTGCAACAGAAACTCCAATTATCCAATGCATTTTCTTCCCCAGAAACACAGATACAACTGAAACCATAACAACATAAGTTGCCGTAATAAAACCTGACCTTCCTGATGCCGCTACACCTTCAGGATACACACTTATTCCATACTGCTGGAAAGTCATCGCAGCAAAAAGAACAATTCCGCATATTATGCCTGCACCTACAGGCCATGTCTGTGGAAGACTGTTATTTTCTGTGTTAATGACTCTGCCAGAATCATTCCTTTTGTCCAGGACATTCTTAATCATAATTACAATTGCAAGAAATAGTGCCCCGACCAAAGACCTTGCCGCATTAAATGTAAATGTTCCTACAGCCCCCGCTCCGCTTGTCTGGGCAACAAAGGCTGTTCCCCAGATAAATGCGGTAAGAAGCAATATAAGACTTCCTTTTATATTATTCATTGCTCTTACCCTTATTAATATATTTGATACCAACAAATGCACCTATAAGAATAACAAAACCGATAATAAGAGGAACTACCGGATTCTGGACAAATCCTGCAATAACATATGTCACACACGAAATAGCAGCAACAACGATAACATATGGAAGCTGTGTGGACACATGATTCATATGATTACACTGTGCACCTGCTGAAGCCATAATCGTAGTATCTGATATTGGTGAACAGTGGTCGCCGCACACAGCACCTGCCATACATGCTGAGATTGAAATAATCATCATAGTATGGTTGGTTCCTGAAAATGTACTTACAACAATAGGTATAAGGATACCAAATGTTCCCCATGAAGTTCCGGTTGCAAATGCAAGGAATACTGCAACAAGGAATATAACTGCCGGAAGAAGGCTTAACCAGCCACCTGACACTCCCTTTACAAGTCCAGCAACAAACTCCTTGGCTCCTAAACTGTCTGTCATTGCCTTAAGTGTCCATGCAAATGTAAGAATAAGAATTGCAGGTACCATTGCCTTGAATCCTTCTGGTATACATGAGCATGATTCTTTGAAAGAAAGGACCTTTCTTACAGCATAGAACACAATTGTAATTATAAGTGCAAAGAAACTTCCAAGCATAAGTCCTACTGACGCATCACTTCCTGAAAATGCATCAACAAAGCCAACGCCCTTGAAGAAATCTCCTGAATATAGCATTCCAATTATACAGCATATTATAAGTGTAATAATTGGGAATAACAGATCTAACACCTTGCCGCGTCCCTTAATTACATCTTCTGTTGCATTGGCATATGGTCTGTCAGGAGTTGTATACAAATCTCCTTTAGCTGCATTTGCCTCATGAACTGCCATTGAACCGAAATCAACCTTTAGAAAAACAATAAGAAGCATTGCTGCAATCGTAAATAACGCATAATAATTGTAAGGAATGGCCTTAATAAATATTCCAAAACCATCTTCTCCTTCAACAAAGCCTGTTACCGCTGCTGCCCATGAAGATATAGGTGCGATAATACATATTGGTGCTGCTGTTGCATCAATAAGATATGCAAGCTTCGCTCTTGAAACATTATGCTTGTCTGTTACCGGACGCATAACACTTCCGACAGTAAGACAGTTAAAATAATCATCGATAAATATAAGAATTCCAAGAAGCACTGTAACAAGCTGTGCTCCAACTCTTGTCTTAATATGTCTTCCAGCCCATTCTCCGAATGCTGCCGAACCACCCGCCTTGTTCATCATGCATACCATAATTCCAAGAACAACAAGGAATATAAGAATTCCCACATTGTATGGGTCTGACAATACACCTACAAGTCCATCTTCAAATATATGAAGTACAGACCTTTCAAGACTGAATCCACTCTGGAATATATTGCCGTAAAATAATCCTCCAATTACAATTCCAACAAAAAGCGAACTATAAACTTCCTTAGTAATCAACGCTAATATGATAGCAACCAGTGGCGGTATAAGTGCCCAGAAAGTCGCATACAGATTAGGTACATACTGAATAACTTCTTCCATTGTATCTCTCCTTAATAAATGTATTCTATATTAATTGTGTATTCTGCTCTCACTGCATGTAAAATATATAACCTGATAATTCTTTGCTATCTCATCAAGAAGACGCATCGCTCCCTTAATATTATTATCATCAAGATTGACAAACGGATCATCAAATATAAGAAATGGTTTCTCATCCTTATACATAGCCTCAACAAGCGCCATTCTCATACATACGCCTACAAGGTCCTGCCTTCCGGCACTAAGATAACTTATGTCTCTTGGCATATTCTGTTCCATTACTGTAAGGCTTGTGTCTGCCCCGATGCTATATGCATCAGGTTCATATCCTGTAAGAATTGTGAAATATTTTCTGAATCCTGACATTACAGGTTCCATATATTTTGCAGTAAATGACTGCTTGGAATCTTCCATTATCTCTTTAGTAAGCTTTAGCAGTCTCTCTTTATTCTTCTCTTCACTCTGAATCTGTTCAAGCTCTTCAAGCTCACTTCTGCAGTTGTCACATTCATCAGCCTGAGTCTGCAGTGTTTCAAGCTGTCTGTTACACTGTGCTATCTGTTCCGCGTAGCTCTCAAGCATACCATCAGCCTGAATCATATCTGCTGTGATTGTTTCAAGTGACTTTTCATCAGCAGTCTCACCATCATCAACGAACATGCTCATATCATGCTCCGCCTCAAATTCTGCTTTAACAGACAAAGCGGCATTATATTCACTTTTAGCACGATAATATTCATCAAGCTTTTTGTCAAGCTCTCTAAGCATTTCTCCAATACTTTCCTCTTCATTATAAGCTCTGATGTATAACTTAAGAAAATGAGTTATTCCTGTTATCTTCTGCATATATTCATTCCTGTATTCATTCTGCTTAGACAACTCCTCACTGATTCTCTTATAATCAGCCACATCATTTCTTATTCTTTCAATTTCAAGGTCATATTTAGTAATATCATACGTTCCCTTATATTCTTTTAAAAATGCTGATATTCTTGCATCCAGTCTCTGTATCTCGTCAAGTAATTCAGTATTACTCTGACCAGCCTCTCTGTCTGACAGTTCACGATAATCATCTTTCTCGTGCGACAGCCTTGAAAGCTCCCATGCAAAATTCTCATTATATACAATATGATATCTATCGCAGAATTCTTTTACCTTGTCCTGCACCTGTGCAATATAGTATTTGTCAGCATTAATGTCATCCGCAATCGCTGCAATCCTTGAATGCGATTCCTCACTCATTCCGGTAAATTCACTGTCATGCTTCTTTTTATTTGATGCTCCAACCGCTGCAGATACAGCCACTATACATACGCCCGCTATAATCATGGCAATTCCGGCCGCCAGCACTAAAACGGCCAATGCCACACCTGCAGCTGCTATCACAGCACCCACTATTATTCCAGGCAGGGCTGTATTCTTATATTCCTTTGCACGCTCAAGCTTTGCTGCTTCATTCTCCTTAGCAACATCCAGCTTCATTTCTTTACCAATCAGAGAATTCCGTCTTGCCTGTGCACCAGCCCACATATCATGTATCCTGCCAATCTCATCATCAGTAGGAATTCCTGCAGCAAAACGTTTCTTATATTGATTAAGTTTATCCTGTTCTTCCAGAGACAGATTATTCTTAGCAGTCTCCTTCTTTAACTCATCCAGTCTTCTTACCAGATTCTGCCATTCATCAAGAACATCATCCTCTGGAGTTCCAGTCTCAAACATCACCTTAAGTTCATCAAAACGCTTCCGTTCTGTATCATCAATATCCTTAAGCATTCCGCTTATTCTTCCGGCATCATCCATAATTTCAAGCTGATTTCTTACATCCTGCCTGTCAGGAATATCATCATTAAAGTATTCTTTGTATTTTTCAAATATGTTCTTCTTATTATCGCAATCTCTGCCAAGTAATTTATACTTTTCCTTCAATGCCTGAACATCCTTTTTAGCACTTAAAACTTTCTGCTGTTCCTGCATTTTCTCTTTGTGAACCTTAAGCTCTTCTCTTTTTTTGCAAAGTTCATCCCGTATTCTGGTCTGTTCTTCAATAGTTCTGTCTATCTCAGAATAATTATTAATGTGAGCCTGTAATTCAGTTATTCTTGATCTTCTTTTCGCAATAGAGCCAGTAGCTCTTGTACTTGTTATATTATTAATCTCTGATGTAAGCTTTCCGACAGCCGTTTCAAAATTATTAATATCATCTGTATTATCTGCCAGATTACCAATCTTTGCGTTAATACTGTCTGTTGTAGATGTAACACAATCACTCTGACCTATGAATACAGTCCTCTCAAAAGACTGCGAATCTATCTTAAACAATTCCTCTCCTATATTGGGAGAAAAATCACCACATTCCATATTAGTATCTTTTCGCACAAGCATGAATTCATCATCAGCCTGCTTTTTACCAAAAGTTCTTCGAAGCGAATACACTATACCATTCGTTTCAAACACAATCTCTCCGCCATAAACTCCTTTCTGCCATGGCATAAGACGGTTTCTTTCTTTTTCTGTAAGCTTCTTCTTGTTCTCATTATTAAATCCATAAAACATTACACGGATAAAAGATGCAAGCGTACTCTTTCCCCATCCATTATCTTCCCGTATAGTATTACATTGTTCAGAGAAATCATAAGTAACGTTATTCAGTTTGCCAAAATTCTCAATTGTACAACTGATAATTCTCATCAGCCTATCTCCTCTCCCTGTAATGCATGTAATCCATATCTTATAATCTCAGCTTTATCATCTTCGCTGATTCCTGTCCGTGCCATCACATTTCTTATGAATTCACCCTTAAGTGAAACATCATGTTCATAAGACATATAATCCACGTGGAAAACTGTGCAGTCTTTTATCTTAAACGCATAGAATCCATCTTCAAACTGCTTGCACAGATAATTAATATCTTTCTCGCACTCAACATCAAGTGAGCCTGTCAATTCTATCTTAACAAGGCTGTCACTGTTAAATCCCGCCTTATCAATGAATGTTCTTATACACTGTTCTATTTCAAATGTATTATCACACCCTGTAACATCTACCTGTTCAACATATATATTTCTTCTTGCAAATGGTACGAAATATGAATCCTGTCTGCCTGTTTCATCATCAATATCAAGAATGACAAAACCATGTTCTCCCGCTTCATCAAATCCTCTGCCCTCAAGACATCCCGGATAACAATACACCCCTCTTGCGTCAAGTCTGTCACTTGAATATTCATGTACATGACCAAGTGCAAGATAATCAATACCTCTGTTCCTAAGTTCTTTAAGACTGATTACCTGTGCATTATTCTTGGAAATATGTGATGCTTCCTGCCCATGCAGCACAACTATATTAAAGTTGGACGCATTAAGTGAAAGACTTCCATATATTCTTCCCGCATTATCACTGTCAAGCTCAACGCCGCTTATGACAACATTTCTCATAATGCTGCCATTATCAATAATTCCGGCGTTGTAACTTGTCCATTCTTTCCCAAACATAAAAAGATTATCTGGTACATCATCAAGAGAAGATATGAAGCTTCCATTGTCATGATTACCCTGAAGATAATAGAATCTGACACCCGAATTCCCAGCTATTATATTGTATACCTCTTTTCTGGCAGTAACTGATACATTTCTTGTATCAAACAGATCTCCAGCAATTATAATAATCCCGATATTCTCCCTGACTGCATATCCAACCATATCCTTAAAAGATGCCAGCAATTCACTTTTTCTTTCCTTTGCTTTATCTTTGTCAAGGTTGGCTGTCATAGCTGAATCAAGGTGAATATCTGCACAATGCAATATCTTCATATCTTCTCCATCCCAGTCATTATCAACCACATTTATTAATGTGTGTCATAAGCTCCTTCGACTCTGACTTTATCTGTCGAGTCATTCTGTATATAAACTCTGTATGAACCACTCATAGTAAGTTCAAATATATGTGAGTCACTATTAACCAGTACATATCTTTTAGAACCGTCCGGCTGAATTATACCAGCTCTCACTGTATGCAGTGGTTCTACAGAAAATACACTTACAACAATTTTCTGACCAGCATCAGCATGAAAGCTTGATGTTGACCTTCTTACTCCGGCATATACATCCCATGAAATACTGCCGCTTGATGAATATGTATCTATGCCATCATCAAAATCCTCATCATACATATCAATAATACCATCTGATTCAGCGTCTGCCGGCTCATAATACTCTGTATTATGTAATATATATTCCTGTTCCTCACATTCTGTTACCCCAGCAACTTTTACTGATGTATCACCAACCAGTGATGCCGCTCCTGCTATAGTAGCAGAACCAAGTACTGTAAATAGTGCCACTAATGATACAGCTACTAATTTTGATTTCTTCGTAACATTATAACTTTTCATAACATGCTCCATTCTTTCTCTCAAACTGCTCTTATTCTCATACAGACTTGCAGACAGCATGTCATAAAGATTATTGTTCCTTATAGCCATATTAAGTATTGTTTCATAATATTCACGGACATCCTCTTCATAACTGCATATAGTGTAATCACATGAATATTCAGCGTACTTAATAAACCTTTCTGAAAACATCCATATCAGTGGATTAAAGAAATTAAAAACCGTGGCTAATGCAAGCAGATATCTGAAAAATATATCATTATGTATTACATGCATAAGCTCATGCGTGAATATAACCTTTAGTTCCTGTTGTGAAAACCTGTCAACATTAATCACAATGCAAGGTTTTATAATACCAGTAACATATGCTGTGTTCGTCCTGTATGACTGCCTTAATATTATGTTCCGCCTGCCAAGTCCCATATCTTCTTTAACAAGATTAAAAAACTTCTGTGTATTGCCATCACACAGAAAGGCATCTTTTCTCGCCATTAGAACTCTCATACGTTTATGTACATATATGAACACTCCCAATACAAGTCCTACTATCCAGAATACAGCCGTAACTCTTGTTATTCTTATAATAACCGGTGTTACTTCAAATGCATATCCATTCCACAAAAACCTCAACTTATCTGCTGCCACAACAACAAAATATACCACTGGAATAATCCAGAACAGAACAACAACCTTGCTTAATCTGTACGCAAGATTAAGGTATCCTGTCTTCTCAAGTAAATATGAAGTTACAAACCATGCAACTGTCAGTATACTTCCAGTAAATGTAGTACCCAAAATCATGTAAAATAAATCTGACCAGAACATACTATGTTGCACTCCTATAATTATTTCTATTAATCCGACATATTAATTTATATCATATTTTAATGTAAAAATATAGAACTTATTTGTACAAAATGGTATACTTAACTCATATATAATGTTCGTTTCAATCATATTCTTTAAAAGGAGGATCTATGAAGTATAATGTCAAAGACTGGGGTATGATACCCGATGGTACGATGTGTCATCTTATAGAACTTTCACATGATGATATATCACTTTATGTTTCTGATTATGGTGCTACATTTCAGTCATTATTTGTAGCCGATTCTGATGGAAAACTTCATGACATAATTCTTGGTTATGATACACCTGAAGAATATTATTATGACCAGCAGAATTTCGGCGGAACTATGGGACGCTTTGCCAACAGAATTGCAGGAGCATGCATAACACTTAACGGCAGAGACTGGCATCTGCCAGCCAACGAAGGCAATAACACTCTTCACAGCGGACGAGGTTTTAACAAATGCATGTGGCAGTTTAAAGTTAATTCCGACTCCCTCATCCTTACTCTTAACAGTCCACATCTTGACAATGGATTTCCCGGCAACCTTACAGTTACGCAGACTATAACAATCACAGATAACCACTCAATACATGTACATTATGATGCTGTATCTGATATGGATACGGTATGCAACTTCACCAACCATAGTTATTTCAATTTTTCAGGTGTTAAGAATATATGCGACCTTACAGTATCCATAGGAGCTGATTACTATACACCAGTTGACAGCCACAGTATTCCTACTGGTAACATTCTTCCAGTCGAAGGAACTATGTACGATTTCCGCCATCCAAGAAAGGTTGGTACAGATTATATTGACATTAATTATGTCCTGTCCGATGCATACACATATGCTTCCAAAGTCACCGATTCCGATACTGGAATAAGCATGTATGTAAACACAGATTTTCCAGGATTACAGCTGTACAATGGCAACTACATTGGCAATTGTACTGGTAAGTATGGCATATCATATAATGACCAGCATGGAATATGTTTTGAGCCACAATTCTTTCCTGATGCAATGCATCACGACAACTTTCCTTCACCAGTTATTAAAGCTGGTGAACATCTTGACAGATATATAGAATATATATTTGAATAACATAAAAGAACCGTTCTGAATCAAATCAGAACGGTTCTTTATTCATCTAAAAGTATATCTAGCCTTTAACACCGCCAAGTGTAACACCTCTGACAATAAACTTTGACAGACAGATATATACTATAATTACCGGAACAATAGCAAATGCTATCATCATATATACCTGACCCATATCAAACTTTAAGAAATCTGCACTACGAAGCTGTGCGATAAGTAACGGAAGTGTCTTCTTATCAGCCTTGTTAATAAGAAGTGATGGTATAAAGTAGTTGTTCCATGATGATACGAAAGTAAATATCATCTGAACAGCCAGTGCCGGTTTCATAAGAGGAAGAACAATCTGATTGAATATTCTGAACTCTCTTGCACCATCAATTCTTGCCGCTTCAATAAGTTCCATCGGAAGTACGCTGTCCATGTACTGTTTAATAAAGAAGAATACAACAGGTGCTGCAACCGAAGGTACAATCAGTGGAATGTATGAATTAAGGAGATGCCAGTCTCCCATCATTTTAACAAATCCAAGTGCTGAAACCTGTGTAGGAACCATCATTACAAGAAGAATGAAAGTAAATGCAAACTTCTTTAATTTGAAATTATATGCATGGATAGCAAATGCTGTAAGTGCTGAGAAATACACTGACAGAATTGCAGAACATGCAGCAACAAACAAACTGTTAAACATACCCTTAATAACAGGAATATTCTCATTAGCCAGAACATTCTTCATGTTGACTATAAATGACTTTCCTGGAAGGAATGAAAATCCCTTCTGAATATCAGGATGTGATCTTGTTGTATTAATAATAAGCACATAGAACGAGAAGAGACATAAGAATGTTATAAGAATAAGCACGATATAACATAACACTCTCTCAGTTGTAAGTATTATCTTATCCTTCACTCCGGCATTAGCGCCTTTAGCACTAGCAGAGGCTTTATTTGAATTACTCATATTACTTCGCCTCCTTTGCTTTTTTCTTCTTAGCTTTTCTGATTCCTGCTGCTTCCATATCTTTCGTTATATAATTGAATACAAATATACTAAGCAGTGCTGTTACAATAAACAGAATAACTGAAAGTGCTCCAGCCATACCATAATTCTTACTGTAAAGATGTTTGTTAAGGTACATGATAACCGTCATACTAGTTCTGTCCGGATTACCATTACCATTAGTAAGGATCTGTGGAACATCAAACATCTGGATACCACCAATTAATGATGTAATAAGTGTGTAAGCCAGAATAGGCTTAATAAGTGGAAGTGTAATCTTTCCAAATATCTGTCTTGAATTAGCACCATCAATTCTTGCTGCTTCAAAAAGACAAGGGTCAACACCCATTATAGCAGCCATAAGAATTATTGTTGTATTACCAAACCACATAAGGAAGTTCATAAGAGCAATTAATCCTCTTGCTCCAGCCACCTCTGCAAGAAATCTATATGTAGGCAATCCCATACTGTTAAGCATGTTGTTGATTGGTCCCTGATCTGCAAATATTGCGTAGAATAACATGGCAAATGCAGACGCCATAATCAAATTAGGCATATAGATTATAGTTTTGAAAAATCCTGTACATTTTAATCTTAATCTAAGATCTGTAAACCATGACGCCAGAAGCAATGATATAAGAATCTGAGGGATAAATCCCATCAGCCACATTATCATTGTATTCTTCAGATAGAGCAATGTATCACCGTTAAACAGTATGGCCTTGTAATTGTCAAATCCAACGAACTTAGGTCCGACCTGCATAAGTCCAACCATATAGTTCTCGAAAAAACTATTATAAAATGTTGATATCAGTGGTATTAATGAAAACACTATATATACTGCAAAGAACGGTATAAGAAATATGTAGCCCCACTTGGCATAGCTCACGAATTTTTTCTTCTTTTTATTCATACATATCTCCATTCCTGCCATATAAAAAGGCACAGCCATATAACATACTTATTATAATGACTGTGCCTTAATGACTAGCAATTACTAATTACTTTGAAAGGTTTGGATATTTCTCAATAGCTGCTTTATAGAAGTTATCAAGAGCCTTATCCTTAGTTACATTGCCATCGAAGTAATCCTTCATAGCCTTCTGGAATTCTTCGTTAAGACCCTGGTCATATGAAGAGATATTCTTCATGCTGATCTTAGGAGCTGACTTAGCAAATAACTTGATGTGATTCTGTCCACCAAGGAAGTCTGACTTGAAGTTACTGTTAGCGATTTCATTCATACCTGATGTAGTATTAGTGTAATCCTGTGTATCTTCTGTAATCTTCTTCATTGTAGCCTTATCACAGCAAAGTGTCTTCATAACATCCTTTACAAGGTTAGCGTTATCTGTTCCTGCTGCTGCACAGATCCATGTACCACCCCAGTAGTAGCTCTGTGGACCTTCGCATACTGCATAGTCACCGTAGATACCGTTACCAACTTCTTCCTTACCACCTTCCTTAACAGGAGTAGCAAGTGAGTTACCTAAAAGTGTGAAATTAATTCCCCATGTTGAGTAGAAGAATCCGAATACCTTACCAGAAGGTCCCTGATCTGCTGCCCATGTTGAATCCCAAAGAGATGACTTATTGTTATAGCCCTTGTCTGTATATGTCTTAGTCTGATCAACCCACTTCATAATGTTATCATCAATAACAATCTTGTTATTAGAATCAACCCAAGGAGCTGATACGTTGTTAGAGAATACTCTGTATGAATCATCATAACCTGAAAGCATCTTATAACCCTTAGCAGCAGCCTGTTCAGCTACCTTATCAAACTTATCCCAAGTTGAAAGTGCTTCCTGAACCTTATCTGGATCATCTGTTCCAAGAACATCCTTAGCAATTGAACGTCTGTAAGCAAAGAGTCCTGGAGTTGCCTGCCATGTTGTAGCCTTAAGTTTTCCGTTACTGTCTGTTGCAATATCCTTAGTGTACTGATACATATCCTTAAGATCATCATCTGTAAGGCCGATATCCTTTACATCAAGTGTATAATCGCTGTTAACATACTTTAAAGCATAATCTGCTTCAATAAGGAACATATCAATCTTATCATCTGCTGCTGCATCTTTCTGCTTTAATAATGCAGCATCAAGAGCATTCTGATAAGCATTGTTTTCATTAGGAGTAATTACCCAGTTAACCTTTACATCTGAAGGAACATTCTTGTAATATCCTTCAAATCTGCTCTTAAACTCTTCGTTCCAGCAATAAATGTTAAGTACTTTACCCTGTTCATCAGGATTAGTATTAACTGCTGTAGAATTTCCACTCTTTGATCCACAACCTGCTAATGTGGAAAGCACCATCATTGTGCCAAGTGCCAGACTTAATAATCTCTTTTTCATAAAAAAACCCTCCATAAAATCTTAGACGACACCTTTGTTTCCTATCTTTTTAATTGTTTCCCCTTCGATTAGTTCCGCATCTACAACAACTCTCTTTACTATCGTTGCCTTGGGATTCTCTATAGCACTTATAAGCTCATCTGCGGCAACCCTGCCGATCTCCCTGGTATTCTGACGAATTGTTGTAATCTTAGGATTTAACATCTGCGAAAATCTTGTTCCATCGTAACCTGCAACAGACACATCCTTTGGACTATGCAATTTCATATTCTTAATAGCATTCTTTCCACCAACCACAGATAAATCATCCGGGTAAAAAATACATGTTGGCGGTTCCTTGAGTTGCAACAGCTCATATGTAAGTTCCTCAGCTTTTACTGAATCAAGATAGGTAGATGCTTTAATATATTCATCTGGAACTTCTGCTCCCAAATCACCCATTGTCTTATAGAAAGCTGCCAGACGTTCTTTCGTTACCTCTGATTCAACATTGCCGTGAATATAAGCTATCTTTCTGTGTCCCCTGCTATACGCGTAACGTACTAACTCACTCATCCCCTTCACGTTGTTAGAATTGACCGATGTACTGCCATTGAAAATGTAGTCGATGGTCACAACTGGTAATCTCCCGTTAACCATTTCGTAAATTTCAGGATTACTGAAATCTTCACAAGCTAAAAGCACGCCATCGAAATTTCTGTACAAACAGTGTTCGTAGAAAGTCATCTTCTTAGAGTGATTACTTACAAATGTAATATCATACCCTTTCTTCTCTGCTTCATTCTTAAAACTTTCAAGAACTTCTGCAAAATACTCATGAGCAAGACCATTGTTAAGAAGAACTCCTATATTATATGAGCGGTTCGTCTTAAGTGCCCTGGCTGCTGAGTTAGGATAATATCCAAGTCTGTCAGCTGCCTCTTTAACTTTCCTGCGTGTTTCTTCGCTGATGTCACTATGGTCATTAAGAGCTTTGCTTACTGTAGCAATTGAAACTCCACATTCTGCAGCAACGTCTTTCATAGATACCATAGATTCATTCCTTTCATGCATTACTTAATCGTTTTCGTAGCTTTACTATAACTCATATCTTGTATAAATGCAAGTCTTTTTGTAAATTTTACTTATTTTCCTATTTTAACCCGCATTTTTTGTGCATTTCTTACAATTATCACTTTTTATTTAAATAATCATTGATTTAATGTAAGCCTTAAAATATACTTACTAATATAGAATAAATATTAGAACTTGTACCTTAATGCACTTAATCGTTTTCTATAAATTATATGTGCACAGGAGGTATAATATGCAATTCGGTTATTTTGATGACAATAATAAAGAATATGTCATAACCACACCACAGACTCCATTACCGTGGATTAACTACTTAGGCTGTGAGAATTTCTTCAGTCTTAAAAGTAATACCGGTGGAGGCTACTGCTTCTATAAGGATGCCAAGCTGCTCCGACTCACAAGATATCGTTATAACAATTCTCCTTTAGACAACAATGGTCACTACATTTATATTAAAGACGAGGACACTGTGTGGAATCCTGGCTGGCAGCCAGTACAGACTCCCGTTGATGATTATACATGTCGTCACGGTCTTGGCTACACAATAATATCTTCATCTAAGAATAATATTAAAGCTACACAGACAGCCCTTGTTCCTATTGGGGATAACTGTGAACTTGATAAACTTACTATTAAGAATACCGGAAACGCTGCTAAACATTTGTCAGTATATTCTTATATAGAATTCTGCTTATGGAATGCCGTTGATGACTGCAACAATTTCCAGCGCAACTTCAGTACTGGTGAAGTTGAAGTACAGCCAGAGGTTACCATAGGCGGCGCTGACATGTCAGCAATCTATCACAAGACAGAATACCGCGAACGTCGTAATCATTATGCTGTTCATGCTGTCAGCACCGCTGCCAGCGGTTTTGACACAAGCAGAGAAAGCTTTATTGGCACATACGGAAGTCCTGCAATGCCTAAAGCTGTTAAAGAAGGTACATCTTATAATTCTATTGCAAGTGGCTGGTCACCTGTTGGTTCTTTCAGAATTGATATTGATCTTGAACCAGGTGAGGAGAAAGAATATGTATTCATTATAGGATATGCTGAGAACCCTGACGATAAGAAGTGGGAATCATTCGGAATCATTAATAAAGAACCTGCATATACCCTTCTTGAAAAATATAATACTCCTGCAAAATTTGATGCTGCACTTGCTGCTTTAAAAGATTACTGGACTCATCTTCTCTCTTCTTATATTGTTGACACAGAGGATAAGAAGCTCTGCCGTATGGTTAACATATGGAACCAGTACCAGTGCATGGTAACATTTAACATGTCACGCTCTGCTTCATATTATGAATCCGGTACAGGACGTGGTATGGGATTCAGAGATTCATGTCAGGATTTACTTGGTTTTGTACATCTTATTCCTGATTCAGCAAGACAGAGAATTCTTGATATTGCTGCTACACAGTTTGAAGACGGAAGTGCTTACCATCAGTATCAGCCATTAACCAAGAAAGGCAATTCTGATATCGGTTCAGGATTTAATGATGATCCACTCTGGCTTATTGCCGGAACAGCTGCATATCTTAAAGAAACCGGTGATTACAGTATCCTTGACGAGCAGGTAGCATTTGACTGTGATGCAAGCAAAGCACAGCCACTTATGGAACATTTAAGAAGGTCATTTAATTATACAACTACGCATCTCGGTCCACACAAGCTTCCACTTATTGGAAGAGCTGACTGGAACGACTGCCTTAACCTAAACTGCTTCTCTGCTACTCCGGGTGAATCATTCCAGACAACAGGACCATCTGAAGGACCTGTTGCTGAATCAGTGTTCATAGCCGGAATGTATGTAAAATACGGAAACGAATACGCAGATATCTGCCGCATAATGGGTCTGTCTGATGAAGAAACTGCTGTCCGCACCCATGTTGATGAGATGTATAATGCAGTTCTTGATGCAGGCTGGGATGGAGAATGGTTCCTTCGTGCATATGATTCCGAAAGCCATAAAGTCGGATCCCATGAATGTGAAGAGGGTCAGATATACATTGAACCGCAGGGCTTCTGTGTTATGGCTGGTATAGGTGTTAAAGAAGGGCTTGCACAGAAAGCTATGGATTCAGTAGAAAAGATTCTTGATACTAAGTACGGAATCATGATTTTACAGCCAGCTTACAAGTCATATCATCTTGAACTTGGTGAGGTATCTTCTTACCCACCTGGATACAAAGAGAATGCCGGAATATTCTGTCACAACAATCCTTGGGTATCTATTGCCGAAACTGTTGTTGATGATAAAAACAGAGCATTTGACACATACAAGAAGATATGTCCTGCATATCTTGAAGATATAAGCGAAATACACAGAACTGAGCCTTATGTATACTCACAGATGATTGCTGGTAAAGACGCTGCAAGATTTGGTGAAGCCAAGAACAGCTGGCTCACAGGAACTGCCGCATGGACATTCACAAGTATTTCACAGTATATACTTGGTGTAAGAGCTGCATTTGACGGACTTACCATTGACCCTTGTCTTCCTGATTCTATCAAGAATCTTACAATTACAAGAAAGTTCAGAGGCGCAGTATATAACATCACTATCAATAACAATAAGCATGAAAGAGTTTCTTCACTTATTGTCAACGGCAATGAAATCTCTGGAAACACTGTTCCATACGACAAGGATATCAAAGTATATGATGTAACCGTTAATATCTGATAATTATACAGATTAGAAAGGAATAATTATGTTTGATAAGAACTTTTTATGGGGTACTGCCTCAAGTTCCTATCAGATAGAGGGAGCCTTTGCCGAAGATGGCAAAGGTCTTTCTATCTGGGACACATTTTCTAATAAACCGGGTAATATTGCACATGACGAGAACGGTAACAAAGCATGCGACCACTACCACCGCTATCGCGAAGATATAACACTTATGAAAAGCTTAGGAATTCAAGCCTACCGTTTTTCTATCTCATGGACAAGAATATTTCCTGATGGAATTGTAAAGGATTCTGAAGGTAACGTTCATTGCAACAAAGCAGGACTTGATTTCTATGATAACATCGTAAGATGCTGTCTTGAGAATGATATCAAGCCTTTCATAACAATTTATCACTGGGATCTGCCTCAGGCGCTTGAAGATAAAGGTGGCTGGCTTAACCGTGACACAGCTTATGTATTTGCTGATTATGCTGAATTCATATGTGAACATTTTTCAGACAGAGTAACTAATATTGCTACCATCAATGAGCCACAGATAATTTCCGGACTTGGCTACATGCTTGGGCTTCATGCTCCCGGAAAGAAACTTGATGCTGTATCTGTCCTGTCCGTAATCCATCATCTTGCACTCGCACATGGTCTTGCTGTTGCTAAGATGCGTAATGTTGCAAAGCAGCCTGTAAAGATTGGTTTTTCAAGCACCGGTGACCTGTGTTATCCTGCCAGCGAATGTGATGAAGATATCGATACTGCAAGAGTAGAATGTTTCAATGTTGTTAAAGGCAATATGACATTTAATCATACTATATTCTGTGACATGACATGTCTTGGCAGATATCCTGACATCGCCCATACAGAATTACATCTCGAATCTGGTCTTGAAGAAATCGGACATTATGAAGAATTGCCATTTGTTAAAGAAGGGGATATTGAACTGATACACCAGCCAATAGATTATCTTGGTGTAAATGTATACAACGGACACGAGATAAGTGCCGCCGGACATATTAATAAAAAGCCCGGAAGCCCAAGAACAGCACTTGGCTGGCCAGTAACTCCCGGTGTTATGAATTACGGTATCAGATATCTTTATGAGAGATATAATCTTCCAATATATATATTTGAAGATGGTCTTGCCTGCAATGATATCGTGAGTCTTGACGGTAAAGTCCACGACAGTAACCGAATTGACTTCCTGACAAGATACCTCACAGAACTTGAGAAAGCTTACAAAGCCGGCGTTCCGATACTTGGCTACTTCCACTGGTCATTCACAGATAATTTCGAGTGGCACAGCGGCTACGACCCACGTTTCGGCTTAATATTCGTAGATTATGAAACCCAGCAGAGAATTCCAAAGGATTCTGCATACTGGTATTCCGACTTAATCAAGAAGTCATGCAACTAAATAATTGTTGACAGTATACGAGCATCCATCTGCCGCAGTATCTCTCTATGATACATGCTCTCATGGATTCCTGCATCTAGTGTGAGTAAATGCCGCCATCTATATAGTTTATTACGGAGAGGTAAATCAAACGCGCTTCGCTTGAACGAGATTTCCCTCTCCGAACTTTTATAGATAGCGGCATTAACTCACACACGATTCGGAATAAATCGAACATGCACCATAGAGAGACACCGTGGCAGACGGATGCCCTCACGCTGACACAATATTTAAATTAGTTTTTCCGATTGTTAAAATATACAAAGTTATCAATTGCCGTAAATATATCATCGAAATTTTCTCTCGGTGCTGCGTCTATGTATGCTTTCAGAATTGCATTTTCTTTTTCACCCTTATATCTGCCATAGAATATGTCGTAAAGGTTATGTCCCCTGACATATTTTCTTATGTTTTCCATGTTATCTATGATGTCCTGTCTTGTCTCGATTGTTATGTTCAGTTTTTCTAGCATTTTCTTAGTGCTGACAAGACGATACAGATATTCTTTATATTTAGCATATAATATGTCATAGAACTGGTCTACACTTTTTACAACACCTATCTTAGTCATTATCTCAGGGTCGAGAAAATAATTCTCGAATGAATAATATTTTAATATAAGCACATTACGGTCTGTAACTCTTGGAAGGTTGCCATAGTCCTGCTTCGCACGCTCCCTGTAATAATTAGTAAGCTGGTCTCTTAATCTATCCGCATCCTTACCGTCTCCATCCCTTATCATAAGGAACTGGTCTTTGAGATATAATGTGTTGATGTATTTCAGATTGGCATAAGTCTTAATGTTGGTACAGCTGTTGGTTGCAATTATCGCTATACGATTAAGATTACCATTCTCATCTATGACTTCTGAGTAATACTTTTCAAGAAGAAGCGGCAGACGGCTTCTGTCTTGCTTTCCCTCTACTATGAACACAAAGCTTACATTCATAAGGTCATTAGCAGCATATCCAAGATCATCTAATATATCATCAATATCAGCCTCTGGTGTAACTACTGTATTATTATCTCTGTCATTAACTACCTGACGAATCTGCTTAGTAGTAAAGTTAAACAGCATCTGTGGTGAATGTGTGCAGAACACAACCTGATTCTTTCTTGAAAGCTTGTAAAGGATTTCGCTCGCAACCTTCTGCAACTGAGGGTGCAGATATATTTCAGGATCCTCAATCAGAATAATATATGGCACAGTGCTTCCATATTCCGCATAAGTTTCAAGAAGTGACAGAATATAGATACTGTTCAGACCATCTGAAAGATCACTTACACCTCCGTCTGTATCACGCATTTCATTATGAACGATTGTATCAACATGCATGAGTTTTTCAGCGTCAAATGTAATCTGATAATGAATTTTCTCACCCACCCCACCATTGTTCCTGAATTTTTCATTCAGCTTGCTCTCGAAATTAGCCAGATTAAAATTAAACAGCTTATACTGCATAAGTCTTGCTGTCTCAAGTAAAGATAGCTGTTCCGGTTTCTTACGGTTGATAATTCCGATACAATTAAAGCACTGGTTACATGTCCTGTGCTTATCAAATATGCACACATCATCTTTAAGGTCTGCATATTCTGTTCCACCCTGCAGCATAATAAGGTCTTCCTGAATTGATGATTTGCGTCTCTCATGGTCAACATAGAATATCTTTGGAAGAACTGATTTTATATAGATATTGTTCTTCTTAACACCGTCCCTGTACTTAATCTTGCCATCACGGCTGTATACATACTCAAACTCAAGAATCCCTTTCTTTAATGATGGCAGTTTATTGCAGAAATCCTTATACCATAAGTCATAATGCTTGAAAGAACTGACCTGTCCTTTCTGATACAGAACCGACAGATCCTCATCTTCAATGCTCATACGCACTGTAATGCTTATATTGCCTTCGTTGTTATTAAAATCTCTTGAAGAAACTTCATAATCCCCTGTAACCGCCCTTATTGCATCAAGAACAACGCTCTTTCCGGCATTATTTCTTCCTACAAGAATCAATACATCTTCAATATCTTTAATCTCAAGTTCTCTGATTGATTTAAAGTTTCTGATTAACAGATATTCTATTCTCATACCTATCCTCTGCCCCCTGATACATTTCTGCCAGCATATATTCTGGTGTATTATCGTTAAATGATGATATTCCCTTTCCAGTATTAGGATTCTTCTTGGAATATATCATATCCGCAACAAATACAACTATCAGTGCTGCACACACTGCCCCGACAACCTTAAGATTAATCTTTCTAAAGAAATTATCAAGAAGCGGTGCAATAATATATACAATCGCAACTCCTCCCAGTCCGAAAACCAGAAGTCCTTCAGCGCATATTCTTCCATTAAGGTTAAGGAAATATCCGTTATAATTCCACCATCTTCTTCCGCAGCTAAGTTCCAGATACAGAGATGTAAAATATTCAACAAATCCGCACAGAACCACTGACGCAAAGAATTCCGCAACCGGCTTATTTCTTAATTTCTTAAGACATATCAGAATGAGTATTCCACCTGAACCATATATAGGAAGCCATGGTCCGTGAAGAACGCCCCTGTTTACAAATGTGTGTGATGATATCAGATGAAGAGAAACCTCCCATATCCATCCCACAAAACATAATGAAAAGAAAATCAGTATAAGTGATGGTATTGAATAATTACGCATATATACTGTATTTTCAAGGTCTACTCTGTGCTCCTTAAGATTGAAAAGACGGGCAGGATAGGCTTTTCCAACTGCTTCTGCTTTGTTCTTACTCATACGAAGCATTTCCTTCTTCTTTTCTTCAAATTCCAGCTCGCCCTTGCTGTTAAAAAGTATTATGCCAAATGTGTTGGCTAAAAATACTCTTAATTTCTTCAATCTTCCTATTCTTGAATTGTGATAATCATCAAAATCAATCTGTGGCTGCGGACTGTCTATAAGTGCATACACGTCTTCGTATACATTTTTAAGCTGTTCCTCTGATGCTCTTTCATACAGATAGGTATCATTAAGCCACTTTACTGCCTCTGGCTCTTTTTCAAGATACGCTGCTCTTACATGCGCATAGAATTCCGCATAAAATGAGGCTTTATAAGGGTTTACGAACATCACGCCCGCAATTCCCAATGTCGCCATTCCAAGCACTGTCCAGCCAATGAATGACAATCCATAAAGAAACGCCCGCCATTTGTAGCCTTTCATCATCTTTCTTGATAACGTTATTGCTTCATTGGCCTTCATATCAGGATTCTCAGCGATAATATAAGGCACAAGCATGTATGAAAAATGTTTTATGACAATTCCAACTATTGTCAGAGACCACAATATTTCATATACATTCTGGACAATAAGCACCCACGACGCTTTCATCCACCTTTTCACACGGAGAAGAAACATGAACTTTCCTGGTGGAACAGAATCATATGTGCGTGTTTCAAGCACTATTCTTCTTGATACAACAAGATACGTTTTCTTGATAAAAAATGTTATGAACACATATATCAAGAGTGCCACTATCAGAAGTATAATCACAACTGCTCTTCTTGAGCTTATAACTGATGATAATGAATCAACAAATGTAAATACAATTCCACCTGAAGTTATGGAGTTAACAAGTGATGCAAAAACTCCTCTTGTCCTTCCAAGAACTTCCGTTGCATTATCCTTTGCTTCTGATACTTTCGCATCAGACTGCGTTCTTCCAAAATCCTCATCGCCGGTTATAACCGCACCCATAGCCTGCACTACCGAACTTATAATCGATGTGTTGGCAATATTATCAACATTAGTTTCAACAGAAGCTGCTCCCTGCACGCCTGCCTCGCCAACCGCCCTTGAACTTTTAAAGGCTTCCATCGTCTCTGTAAATTCAGAGCCAATGAAAGCCGCAAAAAGGCAGACTGCTACTAACAGCCAGTAATGTTTCTTTAAATTCTTCTTAGCATTTTTAACAAGTTCTTTTCTCTTAAAATCCATATCCCCGTAATCTTCTCTATTTATTAAGTATAGTCTTGCGTACTACTCCAAGCGGATCTTTAATCATAAGGATAACAATCCATATAATAAGTCCGAAAGCTACCACTGATAAGCCTAAGAATGCGTCATTAAGCATATCCGCTGGTGCCGGAGTAAAGTACTCTGCCCCAAGTTCTATATATTCCACAACCGCATCTACAAACCACATAAGCGATGCACCCCAGTACATAAGCGTAAGCGTTCCCAGCTTTAACTGCGAACGCTTATCATTCGTGTACCATATGATAGTAGTTATAACCGCTGCAAATACAGCTATAAGTAATGTCATAATTAACTCTCCAATATGTATTATTTGATTATTCAGCTTTCTTAACTTCGATTTCCTTAGCTGCTTTCTTCTCTATGCCGGAAGCTATTGCCACCATTCCAACCCATACGGCTGTTACAACCAATGCCATGCCAACACCGGCTGTTGCCATCTCTTTAAGCATCTGCACAGCATCCTGTGCGTTGCCTGCTGCCGTTAAGAATGGAAAGAAAGGTGTAACTTCTCCATGCCATACATGCTCGAATGCAAGTAACGCTGTACCACCCCAGAGCATATTGTTAAGCCATTTTAACTTTCTTGAGAATGGAAGTGCCTTTTCTTCCTTAACTGCTTCTACAGCACCTTCTGTTTCACAGGAACATACTTCTTTCTTCTCTTTCTTTTCAACTATCTTAGTTATCGCTGTTGTAACGATAGCTTCAGTACCTGGTACTATAAAACATGCCATATTAAATTCCTCCTGATTCACGATGCATTTTATGTGAGAAAATGCATATATTTATATGTATTTTACCTATTTCACATGGGATTGTCAAACTTTGTAAAATATACATTTTCACATATATTTTCTCTTTATTCCTGCTCCTGAATATGATATATTAAAGCAGATGAGATTCACTTTGGAAAGGAGAGTTTTTTATGAAAAAGAGCTTTAAAAGACTGTTAAGCTGTATATTTATAATAACTTTCTTCCTTGTAGGCATGTGCCTTGACAGAGCCAATGTATCTGTTCCTGAAGTGAAGTCTTTTTCTACATCAGAAGCTAAGGTATTCGCTACACCTGAGCCTTCTGTCAGTGATACCATGCCATGTACAACTGAAATGCTTGGACTTGTGAGAACATCCATCTCTAATCTTACAGCAGACAGAAGCAGTTCACGCAACGTATTACGCATATTCCAATTCTTACTTTGCGGACTGTGTGCATCTATCGGTATCAGTATCTATTTCAAATCGACAGGCGTAATGCATGATTCTATCACATGCAGCACCACTGTCACTCTTAATTATATCCATCAGACTGACGGCAAGAAATAACACATTATCATTAAATCAATAATTTCCTGAGGTACATTATTTTTATATATTATTAATATTATAATTATAAAAAGAGGCAATAAAAATGAATATTTTAATGATAATCGGTATTATTCTAGGTGGAGGTGTATCTATTGCATCTACCGTTGGAATAACTGTAGGTATTTTCGGAACTATCGTATATAAGTTTTATAGAAAAATACGTTTCGGTATATCTATGTTTGACTAAGTTTGAAAGGATAATCAATTATATGTTAGGTAATATAACAGTCGGTATCGTCATTGTTCTTGCTGTTGCTGCCTGTGGACTTGGTGTGTGGCTAGACAGAGCCAAGTCAGACAAATCAGACAATAACACTGACGCACAGTCTAAGAATTAAATAACAAAGCGGTCACACCAGACTTTTTATTCTGATGTGACCGCTTTTACTTACTTTCTCGATATCTGTTAAGCAAATCCTCTATTCTCATATTAATATTTTCAGGAAATGTTGCATCATTTCCGATTTTCACCCACAAATCAATGTTCTTATATTTCTTGTCTCGCATTGTATTATGTCTGTCCTGCTTTGAAGATACTTCTATCTTTACCATTGCACGCTTCTGCTCAAGTATTGGAATCAACACATAATATAATCTGTCATCTTTAAATGATATGTATCCTGCTTCTTTTCCCGAACGCGTCATCAGATACAGCCTGTGCTTTTTTATTCCTGCCGGAAACAGCTTCATTCCTGCTTTTATCAATCCAGATTCAGGTGACATCTCAAGCATCGCTCCGATATAGAATACATTTGCAGCATCATCAATTGATGTAAGAATACTCTCCAATGTTTCTGAAGTCGCAGTAAACTGCTGTGCTAACAGATATGCAAGTTCCGCCTGATATCTGATTCTGTGTTCTGTATCACGCTTCTTTCCCGCCCCTTCATCAATGCTGTTAAGCAGTTCTTCACTACATTCATAAATGCTTCGAAGAAAAAGCTTAAAATCTTCCTCTAAAGTCCACATATATCTGCCTCTGGCGACCCTGAATCTTCCAATGTTGTTACCATTGTAATCTTCCGCATAATGATACACATTACGCTGGCAAAATGCATGTTCATTCTCTGGAGCTGTAAAATCATATTCTTCATTTTCCTGGTCAGTGCCATAATATTTCTCATTATATTCCGAATATTTATAATCGTATCTATAATTACTATCCAATGATTCCTGCACGGTCTGATTTGAAAGCACAGTGAATGCTTCGTTAATTTCATATGCGCTGTATTTATATACATTTTCTTTGTCTGATTTATCTCTGTTTAATGCAGCATCAGGATGTACCATATGCATAAGCTGTCTGTACCGCTTCTTTAACTCAATCTTAGTTATATCTGATGTAACATCAAATATTCTGTATGCCTGCTGAACCGTCATAAATGCTATATTTCCTTCTACATTTTTTCTTTTGGTTATCATACACCAATTAAAGATTTTTTGCTAATTTTATTATTTCCGTTGACAGTCATATTGTTATAGTGTACTATTGTGCTAGTACACAGGTACGCGTCATGTGTACAATACAAAAAATGGAGGGATTATGGACTATAAAGCTAATATA
Organism: Eubacteriales bacterium; assembly: GCA_030537195.1. Taxonomy (GTDB): domain Bacteria; phylum Bacillota; class Clostridia; order Lachnospirales; family Lachnospiraceae; genus Lachnospira. The sequence continues at coordinate 76,626 of JAUNOK010000011.1, forward strand.
CCAATTTATCTTCAGGTAATTGATGATATTAAGAAAAGAATTCTTACCGGTGAGATTAAGCTCGGTGACAAGCTTCCGTCAACAAGGGAACTTGCCGTACAGTACACGGTCAATCCTAACACTGCTGCAAGAATATACAATGAACTTGAACAGTGTGGTCTGTGCTACACCAAAAGAGGTCTTGGCACATTTGTATCAGAGGATGTGAATCTGATTGATACCTTAAAGGCGGACATTTCTGGTGAAATGATTGAGACTTTCGTTTCTGGAATGACAAGCCTTGGTTTTTCTAAAGATGAGATTATTAATCTCATTAAGAATTATCACGAATAAAATATGGAGGGATTTAATTATGCTGCAATGTAAAAATGTTACTAAAAAGTATATGAAAATGACTGCCGTTAATGGTGTTTCCATTGACTTCATGCCTGGCAGAATATACGCCCTGCTCGGCTCTAACGGAAGCGGCAAAACAACTTTAATGAAAATGATAGCAGGTCTTGTAAAACCTACTTCTGGAGATATCACTCTTTCTGGTGTTCCAATCGGAGTAGAAACTAAAAAGCATATTGCATACATGCCTACTGAGAGCTATTTTTACAACTATATGAGCTGTGCCGATATAGGAAAGTATTATAATGATTTCTTTGAGGATTTCTCACTCGACCAGTATTACAGCTATCTTAATGAAATGAATCTTACACCTGACATGAAAGCCAGCAAGATGTCATCAGGAATGATGGCTAAGCTTAAGCTTGCTGTTAATCTTTCAAGAAATGCATCAGTAATTATGCTTGATGAACCGCTTAACGGTGTTGATATTATCGCAAGAGAACAGGTTATCAATTCTGTAATCAGCAAGGCTTCACCAGATAAAGTAATTATCATGTCAAGCCACCTTGTTGATGAACTTGAAGCTGTTATTGACTATGCTGTATTTATCAAAGACGGCGTAATTGTTTCACAGGGAGATGCTGAAAACTTACGAACAGCTTCCGGCATGTCAATAGTCGACCAGTACAAACACATTTATGCATATTAAAAGGGGGAATATTCAATGTTAAAATTAACTAAATATGAATTGAGAAAGAATCTTCTCGGTATAGGAATCGTAGCAGGTATTATCTTTGTGCTTGAAGCATTTTTTATGTTCTTCTGCCTCACTAAGAATCTCAACTACACAAGCCTTTTCGCCGGACTTTTAATAATAGCTGCATTTGTAAGCTTTTTTATTGTATTTATATTCGGCGTTGTGACCTACAGTAGAGAACTTTCAAGTAAAAGCAGTTACCTGATATTCATGACACCTAACTCCTCTCTTAGCATAATTACATCTAAGCTGTTCTACACTCTGATTATCGGAGTCGGAATTGCTGCATTGTTCATTGGCTTTGGAGCACTTGATGTATTCATGATGGTTGGTATATTCGGTGACTTAGCTGACACTCTTAAGGATTTATCAGAAGTGTTAAAGATTATGGGAATTGATGTTGTAAATATAATTATTAATATTGTTGCCGGAATCATCTCATTCCTTATATCTTTCTTCTTCCTTATAGCACTTGCTTACTTTGCTATAACACTTTCTTCTACTGCTTTACAGAACAAGAAGATTAAAGGATTGATATCAGTTGTATTATTCTGCATTCTTGCTTATGTAACAATTAAGATTTCTTCTGTGTTACCTGAACTTTACAAGAACCCAGACAGCTTATTACAGGCATTAATATCAAGCCTTCCAGCTACCATCTTCCAGTTATTCATGGTAGTTGCATGCACATTCGGAAGTGCTGTGCTTCTTGATAAGAAGGTAAGTCTGTAATCATATAAAAATAGCAGGGTATCAACTACTGTAAATAATGATACCCCGCTATTTTTACTCTTCCACATAATCAAAAGCAATAGCTTCCATGCGCTCCTTGAACAGCTCGTTAAACACTGCAATTACACGTCCGACTCCAATCATTGAAAGAATTGTTCCAAGTCCAAGACCAAGAAGTATATGTCCAGTAAAGAGTCCTATTAAAAATGTTGTGCAGACATTGAATATATCAAAGCAGTTCTTGCAGAAGCCGACACCCTTACCGGTTCTGCCTTTAAGCCTTGTAGTATCACTTATTGCCTGTACAATTCCATCTCCCGGATTAGGTATAATTCTCATATCGAGTGACATTGCTGCTCCTATACCTGTCAATACTACAGCAAGCAGCAATACTATAATCTGTAACACAATGTTATTATGTACAGATGGAATAAGTGCTGAGAACACATTTAGGAAACGGGTAAACACTATACTTACCGGTATCTGTAAGGCATCTCTTACAATATACATTCCAAGATATTTAGCTTCTTTTCTGTCTGTAAGATACCACACAGTATGCATTATCATCTCAATTATAACAAAGATAAAATATACAATCATCGTCATATTGGCGAAGTTAAATCCTATGATATGAGATATTGAATACGGCACCGAAATTATTGGTGAAACACCAAGATTAGCTTTCGTATTAAGCATAATTCCAAGTGCAAGTATCAGTAATCCAAGAAAATAAAACACCCATCTGATAATAAGTTTATTTCTGCTCTTCATTCTTAACTGCCTCCCAAAGGTTGTCCTGAACCTTATCTGTAAGTATTGTTAAAGTCTTTATCTCATCTTCGCTGAATCCATTATATATGACTTTATCTGTCCACTTAAATATCTTGATAACCTCATCAGCTTTCTGTGCACCATAATCAGTAAGTAACACATTCCATGACCTTCTGCTTGCCGGATTGCTCTCTCTCTTTAGCAGACCATCCTTTTCCATTCTGTCCAATGTTCTTGACATTGTAGTTACATCCATAAAGCACAGCTCCGCAAGCTCCTTCTGATTCATAGTGCCATGTTCCCTTAATTCCCTGAGAATCCTCGGCTGCCCCTGCCCAACTGTAAGACCAAGATCTATAAGAAATGGTCTTACAAGTCTTCTCCTTAACATCTCTATATCAAAAAATGCATTTTCTCTGCTGTTATCCATATTTCTCCCCCTTACTCAAGTTCAAACTGTCCTGTATACAACTGGTAATATCTGCCCTTCTGCTCTAACAGTTCATCGTGGCTTCCTCGTTCAATGACTTCGCCCTTTTCAAGAACCATTATAGCATTAGAATTTCTTACTGTCGAAAGTCTGTGTGCGATAACAAATACAGTTCTTCCCTCCATTATCGCATCCATTCCTTTCTCAATAAGACGCTCAGTTCTTGTATCAATCGAGCTTGTCGCCTCATCAAGAATAAGCACCGGCGGCTTGGCAATAGCTGCTCTCGCAATTGCAAGAAGCTGTCTCTGCCCCTGTGACAGATTGCCTCCATCTGCATAAAGCATTGTATCATACCCCTGCGGAAGTCTTGTTATAAATGAATCGGCATTGGCAATCTTAGCTGCCTCCCTGATTTCTTCGTCAGTTGCATCAAGCTTTCCATATCTTATATTATCAGCAATAGTTCCTGTGAACAAATGTGTATCCTGAATTACCATTGCAAGAGAACGGCGCAGGTCATCTTTCTTAATATCCATTACATCAATTCCATCATATGTAATCGTTCCTGACTGGATATCATAGAATCTGTTTATAAGATTAACAATAGTAGTCTTTCCTGCTCCTGTCGAACCAACAAATGCAATCTTCTGTCCTGGCTTTGCGAACAGTGAAATCTTGTTAAGCACCTTCTTTTCAGGCACATATCCGAACACAACATCATTAAATCTTACATCCCCCTTAAGCTCCACAAGTTCTCCTGTAGGCAGCTTCCATGCGAAAGCCTCCGTCTTATCAGAGGTTTCTGTAAGGGTATTGTCTGCATTTTTAATGACATTGCACAGAGTTACCTTTCCTTCGTCAAGCTCCTCCGCCTCGTCCATCATGTCAAATATTCTTTCAGCTCCCGAAAGCGCTGAAAGTATGAAATTAACCTGCTGTGTGAACTGGTTTAACGGCATCGCACTCTGTCTTACATATACAAGATACGCCGATATACTTCCGAGGTCCATAATTCCCTTGATTACAAATATGCCTCCAACGCAGGCAGAAAGCGCATAATTAAAATACGACAGACTTACAATTACAGGAATAAGCATACCCGAATATGCAAGTGCATTAGTTGATTCCTTTCTGAAGCTCTCATTCATCTCACAGAATTTTTCAAAGTTCTTCTGCTCGTGGTTAAAGACCTTCTCAACCTTCTGTCCTGCCATCATTTCCTGCACGAAACCATTGATATTACCAAGCTCCTTCTGCTGTCTGTGATAATATTTCTTGCTGCGTTTACCGTTGTATTTGATGAAGATAAACATCAGAATAAGGAAAACAACAACAATCATAGTCAGCTTTACACTTAAAACCATCATCATAGTTATAGTTCCAAAAAGTGTAAGAAAGCTCTGGATTACCATAGCAAAGCTGTTGTTCATTGCCTCCTGCACCGTATCAACATCATTAGTAAAATGGCTCATAATCTCGCCATGTGTATTGTTGTCAAAATATTTCAATGGAAGCTTCTGTGTATGCTTAAACAGATCCATTCGTATCTCACTTACTACCTTCTGGGAAGTATGAACCATAAGCCTGTTATAGCCAAGCGTTGACAGCGCACCGCACGCATACATGACACCCATTCCGCACACAGCCCTGATAAGGCCTTTCATATTGCCCGGAACAATGAAATTATTAACTACAGGCTTTATTAAAAATGTTCCCATAATTCCTGCGCCTGCACTTATAAATACAAGTACTGCAACAAGCAGGAATGCCCATTTGTAATGACCCAGATATGTAAGGAGATGTTTAACAGTCTTTTTCGTATCCTTAGGTCTTTTATATCCAACATACTTAGCCATTAAAGATCAGCTCCTTCCTTCTGTGATTCATATATTTCCTGATATATCTTATTAGTCTTTAACAGACTTTCGTGTGTTCCAATCGCATCCACACGACCACCGTCCATAATAATTATCTGGTCTGCATGACGCACTGATGATATTCTCTGTGCAATTATAATCTTAGTCATATCAGGCAGTTTCTTAGCAAGTGCATTTCTTATCTTTCCTTCCGTTGCAGTATCAACCGCACTTGTTGAATCATCAAGAATAAGCACCTTAGGCTTCTTTAATATTGCTCTTGCAATACATATTCTCTGCTTCTGTCCGCCGGATACATTAACACCTTCCTGTCCCATCTCTGCATCAAGTCCACCCGGAAGCCTGTCTATGAATTCATCAACACATGCTATGCTGCAAGCTTCCTTAATCTCATCAAGAGACGCATTTTCATCGCCCCATCTTAAGTTATCAATAAGCGAACCCGAAAACAGTGTATTCTTCTGCAATACAACTGAGATTGCATCTCTTAAATGTCTTACCGGATATTCCTTAACATTAATTCCATCTATCTTAATCTCGCCCTTAGTCGCGTCATAAAGTCTTGGAATAAGCTGGATAAGCGTAGTCTTTGATGAACCGGTCTGACCTATTATTCCGACTGTCTGACCTGCATTAATGTGAAATGAAACATCTGACAGAACATATTCTTTGGCAGTATCCTTATATTTAAACCAGACATGGTTAAACTCGATATCACCTTTCTTAACTTCAATATCCTTCGCATTCTCGTCAGTTATATCAATTGGCTCGTCAATTACCTTCATGATTCTTTCTGCAGAAGCAAGCGACCTTGTCATAAGAAGGAACACATTGGACATCATCATAAGTGAATTAAGTATCAGAAGAACATAGCTTAAGAAAGATGTAAGCTGTCCTATCATCATCTGTCCTGAATTAATCAGTCTTCCACCAATAAGAAGGATACCAAGAATTGTCGAATACATAACGAACTGCATCGCAGGCATGTTAAGTACAGCTATTCCAAATGCTTTCTCTGATTCATTTTTCAGATTATCATTAACGTGTCCGAATTTTTCAATTTCGTAATCGCCACGCACATATGATTTAACGACTCTTACTGCTGTAAGATTCTCCTGTATGCAGCGGTTTACAAGGTCAACTGCGCCCTGCATCCTGCCGTATCTTGGACCAACATTAACAATTATTATGATGAGCAGTGCTGCCAGAATAGGCAGTGCTACAAGAAAGACCAGTGCCAGTGTGGAATTAATCCTGAATGCCAGCGTTGTTGCAAATATCAGCATTACAGGGCTTCGTCCAAATGGACGCATACCTGTTGACACAGCATTCTGGATATTAGTCACATCACTTGTAAGTCGTGTAACTAATGACGAAACACTGAAATGATCTATATTAGAAAATGAATAAGACTGAAGCTTTTCATACTCAGCCTTTCTTATATTAGCACCCAGTCCCTGACCTGCAAGTGCGCAGAATCTTGCACTTCCTACACCCAGTATAAGCGCAGCAACTGCACATACAGCCATCTGGATACCTTTAGTTATTATATATGGCACATCTGAATTGGTTACACCAGTATCAATAAGGTCTGCCATCAGCTTAGGCACCATAATCTCAAGCATAACTTCAACACCTATACATATAAGCGCCAGCCATGCATATTTCTTATATTCTTTCATATAAGAAAAAATTCTTCTCAACATTACTTGCACCTCCAATTGTTGTATATGCAACTATTGTATTTCCAAGTTCAAGTAATGTCAAGAAGACATTTTTATAATTTTATAATATTGTACTGATTCTTACCCTTATTCTTAGACTCATACATAGCATCATCCGCTACTTTTATAAGTTCTTCATATGTATATCCGTCCGGCTTAGTTGTTGTAACAACGCCTATACTGCATGGAATAGGTATTCTCTCATTCAGTGTATCACTTGAATATCCTTCGTTAAGCAACGTCATAAGTCGGTCAAGATTAAGTCTCATCTCATCAAGTTCAAGCTCTCCTTCATAACAGAATACGAACTCATCACCGCCATTTCTTCCACAGTTACCCCTTATATTCTCGTTAATAAGATTAGCAACAAAACAGATAACCTCATCACCCTCCTGATGTCCGTATTTCGTATTGTAATCACGAAAATCATCTATATCAAGAAATCCCATGCTTATCTGCTTTCCATTCCCAGCTGCATGTGAAAGCATAGAACGCATCTTGTTCTCAATCGTTTTCTTATTATCTATGCCAGTAAGCGGATCTGCTTCTGCAATTCTTACAAGCTGTCTCTGCTTTGCTTTCTCTTCTGTACTTTCATTCTCTATGTAGCCAAGCAGGCTGTTAATCTCAGCTGATAATCTGCCTATCTCATTATTCTTTTCTTCAGGAATCCTGAGCGAATAGTCTTCTGTCTTTCTTATAAGTAACAGAACATTAATCATATTATCTATCGGTTCAAACAGTCTGTGTGCCAGACAATACTGGACTAATACGACACCAAATACAAGTATCAGCATTATCAGTCCTATAAGCATATTATATGACTCAGAATTGTTATGCTGCTTGCTTAAATTCTCTGTTATACATATTTCCCACTGAGTATATGGCAGATCAGAATAATATGTAATATAATGCTCTCCCTTATACTTATAACGAATCTTGCCTGATGGATTCGTCTGATGATCCACTTCATCCCATGCCTTCTGGAATTCTTTTCTTTCTGATTCATCAGTAACAAATTCTGTAAGACTCTGGTGCTGATTATCCCCTGCAGTTATTATCTTTCCATTACCATCTATAAGATAGAAGGTTCCGTCTGCCAAAGAATTCATATTCATTCGCAGTTCGTCGAAATATTCTGTATCAAGTTCCTCTGAAACATAACCAATAAGACGTTCTCCATCATATATTCCAATATACACCGGAACAAGCTTCTTAATACCGTCGTCTGTGTCTCGCTCATAAGAATCGCCAATAATGAACTCACCTGTCCTGAACTGCTCAGCCACATTCTTAAACTGGCTTATCTCGTATATCTCATACTGTTCACTTGAACCAACGACCTTACAATCCCTGTCAATAACTGAAATACTGGCAACATAGATATCATAGCGCTTACGTTCATCCAGTAACCCGTCAACATATTCTTTATCAACAGCTTCTTCACTCTCACCCAGACTGCATAATACTGCATCCTGAATAAGCGAATAATTGGCTATCATCTGCATCTCTGACTTTCTGTCGTTGCAGAAATCCTTGATATCCATTATCTGGTTCTCGCTTATTGCCTCAAGATTATACTCTGTCAAGTCATCGATTTTCTTATTAGTTTCACATATTGAAAAACCACCAAATACCACAAGCGGAAATAGTGAAAAAAATAATAGTAACCCCATAATACTATTCTTTAATTTCATCTTGTGTCACCCCATTATTAAATTATCTGTCCCACTCTTTTGCAACTCTATTCACGAAAACGTTTAAGCTACTATTATTGTAACTTTTTTATTCCATATTTGCAAATAAAATCCATAAATATAATAATTTTTTAGAGAAAAAAAGACACCGCCGTACCATATAATCTGGCACGGCGATGTCTTATATTTTAAGTAATGCTTTTTACTAAGATAAGCTTACTCCTGCTCTGATTTCTTTCTTCCTGTTACAACAACCGTAGCAGCTCCTGCCACACATGTTGCAAGCATAAGAACGTAAAGCATCATGTTAGAATTATCACCTGTCTTAACAGTTTCCTGACTATTGTCTGATGATGGCTCAGCTGGTACTACAACCTTCTTGTAATATACCTTGATAACAGCACCATTATCAGCCTTAGCTGGAATAATTCCTGTTGTTTCTGAATCAAATGTATAACCCTCATACTTATCTGTTGTGTTAATATCAGCCTTATTAACATCAATTACTGATGGATCATTTACCCAGACTTTCTTAGTTACTGTAATAGTATCTTCTGTCTGTTCCTCACCATCTTTATAGTACTTGATTGTATAAGTTACATCCTTTGTCTGGCTTGCATCCTTAACATAATATACGTTAATGATTGTTCCAGATGCAACTACTGTAGGAATCTCTCCTGTTGCTGCTGAATCTAACTTATATCCAACATACTTGTCTGTTGTGTTAATAGCTGTCTTGTTAACTTCAACTTCTAATGGAGCATTTATCCAGATTCTCTTAGTTACTGTCTGCAAATCACCTGTTACTTCAACTCCATCTCTAAAGTACTTAACTGTATATGTTACTTCCTTTGTCTGAAGTTCATCCTTAACATAATATACATTGATAACTGTTCCAGATGCAACTACTGTAGGAATCTCTCCTGTTGCTGCTGAATCTAACTTATATCCAACATACTTGTCAGTTGTGTTAATAGCAGTCTTATCAACAGTTAATTCTGATGGATCATTTACCCATACAGTCTTAGTTACCGTCTGCTTGTCTGTTGTTACCTCAACTCCATCCTTAAAGTACTTAACTGTATATGTAATGTTCTTTGTCTGACTTGCATCTTTTACATAATACACTTTAATTACGTTCTTTGAAGCATCTGTTGTAATTGTTAATGGTAAATTCTCAGTCTTTTCAAACTTATATCCAGTCTTTTCTCTAGGATCATATGAATTTACTTTAGTATTAAACTGAGCTGACTTATTTAATGTAGCTGACTCATCCTTAACACCATCATAGTAATACTCTACTGAATATCCGTATGTATTAGCTCTGTACTCAATAACAAGTACATTCTGACTTTCATCTGAACCAATAGTTAACTTCTTATCAGCATCTACTACTGTATAACCTTCGATATCCTTCTTATCAGCTCCAACTTCTGTTGCATATGTTGCTGACTTAGTATATCCGGCTGTAAGCTCTGTATCTGTTCCTTCAAGAACATATTTTACTGTGTACTTGAATTCCTTAGCTACATAATAAACTTTGATAACACCCTTATCAGCTATTGTTGATGGTATTGTTGCTGGATCTGTCTTTTCAAACTTATATCCTGCTCCAAACTTATCTGTAACATTAATCTTTGTTGCATCTACTGGCTGTACGTCATCATTTACCCAGATATCATTAGGGATTGTCTCTGTCTTAGTATCATCCTTAATGCCATCCTTGTAATACTCTATTGTAAAAGATACAGCCTTTTTCTGATCATTATCTCTTACATAGTATACATTGATAACATCTCCATCATTAGCTGTATCAGGTATTGTTCCTG
>JAUNOK010000012.1 GCA_030537195.1 Eubacteriales bacterium
AGATTCTCAGTCCATTTCTCTCTATGTATCCTTTGTATAGCTCAGTAAGATATATAAGCCCCCTTATTGGCATATTCTTATTGACACTGCTCTGATGCTCATAAAGATTAAGTTCGCTGTCTATCACGAATGAGATGTCATTCTTGTAGCCAATATATATGGCATCCTCTATCGTGTTTATTACTATCAGATCCTCATTCGTATGCTCAGTATCGTTTAATGCATTATACAAGCTGAGCAAGTCCTTTTTGTTGTCAAATATTTTTCTGAACAACGTATCCTTGAAATTTCTGTTGATTTCTAACCCCATAGATATCCTCCTTTTTTGCTTGCAGGCTGATATCCATGCATCTATTCACTGTGTTTCTATACACAACACAGTATGCTAGCTTTTATGGATATCTAATACAAGCCTGCTTTATTTAATTGTGTCTTGTGGATTAGTCTGAATGAATATTCAGTCCTGATAGGCAATGTACATTGAACATATATTGAACAATTGTATATTCGTATACATTGCTTAAGATAAAAGAGTTGCGTGCACAATTCTTTTAATATATTAATATCACCTTTATTTATGTATGTCAATTGTTTTATTTATATTTAATCAAAAGTTGTTGTTAAAACTCGTGTTTCATGCTTCGTTTGGACCTCAACCTGCTTTCCCACCGCTTCGACGTCCATTCTTCGGGGATTTCTCTACCGCTTTGGTCTATATCCCGCTTGTACATGCTGTTGCCAAGCAATATCTGACACCCTTGCTGTTTTGCTATACACTTCCAACTATCCAAGCGTGTTCGGGACCCTCACCCGTTATAGCACACCCATGGTGTGCAAACAAAAATCCGAGGCTTTTGCCTCGGACTTTGTCTACACTCTGAAAAGAAGATTATTCCTTTTCAATATTATTATCTAATATTTTGTTTCAGCTTATTGCCCCTCTATTTCTGTTGTTTCTGTTATTGTATTTGCCCCATTTATATGAATATCTCTTTTTTCAATCCATCCGAATGACCAAGCACATACGGTAATAGCCAACAGAATAATGATAACAACATTTGATATAACTAGCGGTTTAAGCTTTTTCTCATCTGAATTCAAACCATTAACAAGTCTATCTACATAAAAGAAAAGTCCAAATAAAATATTTATCAACACTAATCCAATAATTAATGAAACAACTATTATTCTATATGAACTAATAGCATTAATATTGTTTAATACGGATGTTGAAAATGCAATTCCACCAGTAAATGCAAGTACAACAGCTGCAAATATACCTAAAATAGCAATATATTCTTTTTGTTGTTTTCCTAATTCATTCTCAACATTCTTTTGAGCGACCTTAGCTTTATCAACTTCTGTCTGTATCTGTTTAATCTGTGATTGAACATCAATAATAGCTTCTTCTCCAGATGTTTTTCTATCTCCAGCATCAGAATACAAAATTCTTGCAATATCTAAACTTACATGGTCGTACAATTTTTGAATACTATCTCCAATATCAATAATATTACCTTCGCCATCTCGATTTTGAGGATTATATCCTGCTCTAATTACAGATAAATTCTGTCCTAATATGTTTATATCACCCAGTGAAGAATCTTGCTGTATTTGAGTCAAAACAGTAAAGATATCTGAGTAAAAATGTCTGAATCGTTCATCTTTATTAGGAGAATAATAAAGTGCTTCAAGACGTTTATACATCGTATGACGTGTACTTTTGTCTTGAAGCAATTCTTGATTCTTAGCCAATTCAAACAGAATATCACAAAATTCTTTACGTTGAACCTGTTCTTTCGATAAATTCAATTACCCCACCGCCTTTATTAGGTCTGTAGGAATAACACAATGATTACCCAACCCTTTTCTATATATTTTAGACCATGCACCATCTTCTTTATGAGTTTCAGCAACCATCTCCCAAGGGTCAAGCACTCGTTTTTCTTCAACGATCTTATCTATATATGAAGCATCAGAAGAAAGAATAGAAAAAACCTCTTTTGTGATAAATATTGGCATTGCACCATAACCACAATAATGATAATAAACATTTGGAACAACCGGTCCAAACTGCCACGCTTCAATATCATCTGAAAATGCTATCTCATTTCTCTGCAAAAAATCTTTTTGTATATAGTAAAGAATCTTCTGCAACTGAAGGTTACTTATAGGTCGACCATCCTCTATACATTTAGAAACAATATATTTCGATAAATCTAAAGCGTTATACATTTCTGATGACCTCCTTTCAGTGTCTGAGTTCATACTAATATTATACTACTTTTACATTCCAAACACTATTAATAATTTGTTAACTTATTATTTTATAAATAACCTCACCAGTATTTCTACCAGTGAGGTCATTATATCATATTGCCAATCCCATTAAGCATCAAATCTTATCATTTTCTACATCGTTTGGCGTTCATTCAAAAATCCTACAGTTCTAGTAAAATCATTGGTTTATTTATCCAAACTCTTCATTGTCGGGAAGAGCAGCACGTCTCTAATTGCTGGTGAATCTGTAAGCAGCATAACAAGTCTGTCGATACCGTAGCCGATACCGCCTGTTGGTGGCATACCTACTGCAAGTGCGTTAAGGAAGTCCTCATCAGTGTGCTGTGCTTCCTCATCGCCGTTCTCTGCATTCTTATCCTGCTGTGCGAAACGCTCTCTCTGGTCGATTGGATCGTTAAGCTCTGAGTATGCATTACACATTTCCCATGTGTTAATGAAAAGCTCGAAACGCTCAACCTTCTCAGGATCAGATGGCTTCTTCTTAGTAAGTGGAGAGATTGCAAGAGGATGATCCATGATGAATGTAGGCTGGATTAACTTCTCTTCGCAGTACTCCTCGAAGAAAAGGTTGATGATGTCGCCCTTAGTGTGACGCTCCTCGAACTCAATTCCTCTCTCCTTAGCAAGAGCCTTAGCTTCTTCGTCAGTCTTAATTGTATCAAAGTCAACACCGGCATATTCCTTGATTGCGTCATTCATAGTAAGTCTTCTGAATGGCTTTCCAAGGTCAATCTCAGTGCCGTTGTAAGTAATCTTAGTTGTACCACATACAGTCTCAGCAAGATGTCTGAACATACTCTCTGTAAGTTCCATCATGCCCTCGTAATCTGTGTATGCCTGGTAAAGCTCCATAAGTGTGAACTCAGGGTTGTGTCTTGTATCAACACCCTCGTTACGGTATACTCGTCCGATTTCGTAAACTCTCTCAAGACCACCAACGATAAGTCTCTTAAGATAGAGCTCTAATGAAATACGAAGCTTAACGTCCTCGTCAAGTGCATTGTAATGAGTCTCAAATGGTCTTGCGGCAGCACCACCAGCATTAGATACAAGTGTCGGTGTCTCAACTTCCATGAAGTCTCTGCCATCAAGGAACTTTCTGATTTCCTTGATAATCTTAGATCTCTTTACAAATGTTTCCTTAACCTCAGGATTCATTATTAAATCAACATATCTCTGACGGTATCTCATATCAGTATCTGTGATTCCGTGGAACTTCTCTGGAAGTACCTGTAAACTCTTAGAAAGAAGAGTAATCTCCTCAGCGTGAACTGATATCTCTCCTGTCTTAGTTCTGAAGATGAATCCCTTGATACCGAAGATATCACCGATATCAGACTTCTTAAAGTCTGCGTATGCTTCTTCGCCAATTGCATCTCTTGAAATATATGCCTGCATTCTGCCCTTAAGATCAGCAATGTTACAGAAAGATGCCTTTCCCATTACTCTCTTGAACATCATACGTCCGGCAAAGCTTACATTGATTGGAGAAGCGTCCATGATGGCTCTTCTCTCATTGTAATCAGCATTAACTGCTTCTCTTGCCTGTTGCTCATCTAAACCTTCAGTGTTAACTGCTGGTCTGTCACCGAGAAGTTCCTTCTCATGTGCTTCATAGATGGCTCTGATTTCGTCTGTGTGATGTGTTACATCATACTTTGTTATCTGGAATGGATCCTTACCTGCGTCCTGAAGGTTCTTTAACTTTTCCATACGAACCTTAATCTGCTCGTTAACGTCAGGCTGCTGTGCAGATTTATTATCTCCCATGAATGAGTATCTCCTTTTCTATATGTTACTGAAATATATCTTTCAGCCGTTCTTTTCAGAAATTAGTCGTTCTTTACAGATACAACTGTATATTCAATCTCTCCAACAGGTGCTTCTACCTTAACAGTATCGCCCTTCTTCTTTCCAATAAGAGCTGCACCAAGTGGTGACTCATTAGAAATCTTGTTATTAAGGCTGTCTGCCTCTGATGAACCAACGATTGTGTACTCGATATCCTCATCGAATTCTACATCGTGAAGTACAACAACGCTCTCCATCTTAATTACATCTTTATTCTTATCGTTATCCTGAATAACTTCACAGTTAGCAAGAATTACTTCAAGCTCTGCAATCTCAGTCTCGATATCTCTCTGCTCGTCCTTAGCTGCATCGTACTCAGCGTTCTCTGATAAATCGCCCTGCTCTCTTGCTTCCTTTAACTTCTGGGCAACTTCCTTTCTTCTGACAACCTTAAGCTCCTCAAGTCTTGCTACTCTTTCGTCATACCCCTTTTTAGTAAGAAACTGTTTCTCTGCCATGTTCTTATCACCTTTCTATATATCTACTACACTAATATGCTTCTGCTCTACTAGAGAATAAAACCCCACAAGCGTCACAATATTATAAACTATCAATTCCGGTCTGTCAACGTAACCCTTCCAGTATCCTGTCCACCAGCCCATTGAACTGTTCCAGATTCGTTACCTGATTGGCTTCATTTCTTAATGCCGCTGCGTGCTTGATTCCTGCTGTATACCATGCAAAATGTTTTCTCATCTCGCGGATTCCTGTAAACTCGCCTTTTATCTCGCATAGTCCTTTGGCATGTCTCTTTATCATCTGGCATACTTCTTCAACAGATGGAGGCGCGATTATTGTCCCATTATTCATATATTCAGAGACCTGTCTGAATATCCATGGATTTCCTCTTGCTGCCCTTCCAATCATTATTCCGTCACAACCTGTCTGCTTCATCATATTAACAGCATCTTCGCCGCTCTTAATATCTCCGTTGCCGATAACAGGAATTGAGACTGCTTCTTTGACCTGTCTTATTATATCCCAATCTGCATGACCTGAATAATACTGCTGCCTTGTTCTTGCGTGGACTGCAACAGCAGCTCCGCCGGACTCTTCAATAACATGTGCTATCTCAGGTGCATTTATACTATTCTCATCAAAGCCCGCCCTTATCTTGATTGTGAGTGGCTTATCAAGCGCATTAGCCATCTTCTCGACTATTCTTCCGACAAGCACAGGGTCTTTCATAAGCGCCGAGCCCTCTCCGTTATTGACTACCTTAGGCACAGGACAGCCCATATTGACATCAATTATATCGAACTCTCTTTCTGATAGTCTCTTCGCAATGTCTGCCATGATGTCAGGGTCTGAACCGAAAAGCTGCAATGCAAGCGGACGCTCCTCCGGCACTGTCTTCATCAGGTCCTCAGTATTCTTATTGTTATACAGTACAGCTTTGGCGCTGACCATCTCTGTACACATAAGCCCACAGCCCTGCTCCTTGCATAAAAGTCGAAATGGCAGGTCTGTTACTCCTGCCATCGGTGCCAATGCAATATTGTTCTTTATCTCAACATTTCCAATTCTCATAATTACTCCATGCCTAAGAAGAATACCTTGAAGAACATCTCAAGTGATTCAAGAAGTTCTCTCTTCTCATACTGATACTTCTTGACGAGCATGCCGCATGCTATCTCATCATACAGTAAATCGCCTTCGTCTGCTGATGATTTGAACAAAAGATTGCCCTCCTCATCAAATTCCATATCAAGTATTCCGCCAACTTCCTCTGTGAAAAGAACGCACATAATCTTTAACTCGTTCTTTACATCATCAGGAAGCTTATCGAAATCAGGGTTAAAATAGTATTTCTTCTCATAAGAATTAGATACACATAAAACTACATTTTCATCAAACATATCCATATAATCCTCTCACAGAAACCTCTCCGGTTCTGATAATCTTCTCGCCCTCGTCTGTCTTAATGATAAGCTCGCCCTCATCATTGATTCCAAGAGCTGTGCCGACAATCTCTTTATCGGCGTATATTGCCTTAACTTCGCTGTCTTTATTGACAAGCATTGCATTATAATCTTCTTTAAGTCCAGCCAGATTCTGTGTCTTAACAAATTCTGTATAGTACTTTGCAAAGCTCTCTGAAAATGCAGCTACTATACGGCTTCTTTTCAGATGGTCGCCAGTTTCAAGATACAGTGAAGAAGCTGTTGCCTTGATTGAATCATCAAATTCTGTAGTATTAACATTAATTCCCATGCCGATAACTACATAATGTATGTAATCCATCTCTGCACTCATCTCTGTTAATATTCCACATATTTTCTTCTTATTAAGAACTATGTCGTTAGGCCACTTTATACGGCACTCTGCGTCATGCCCATCCTCTGTAAGAACTGTGTGGATTGCCTCCTGCACCGCCATGGCTGCCACTATTGTAAGCATTGAAGCATTGACTGGTGCAATATCAGGTCTTAACAGCAATGACATCCATATGCCGCTTCCTGCTGGAGAAGCCCAGTTTCGTCCGCGTCTTCCGCGTCCCCCTGTCTGGCTCTCTGTTATATAAAGCGTTCCATCAGCTGCATTGTCTTTCTCTGCTGCTCTCTTGGCTTCGTTATTCGTAGAATCAGTCTCATCATAATATACTACTTCACGGATAATCCCGGTTGTATCACCTGTATCCACACGGTTAAGCTGACTCATTATCTCACTTGATGTAAGAATATCCGGATACTGTGTTATATGATAGCCCTTATTCTGGACAGCTTCTATAACATAGCCTTCTTCCTTTAACTGGTTGATAACCTTCCAGACAGCCGTTCTTGAAACACCAAGCATATTGCACAGTGCCTGTCCTGACACATATCCGTCTGATTTTCTCAAAACATTTAAAATCTTAGTCTTCATACCATTACCCGCCATGCAATCACTGCCATAAGCAGAAGTCCCATTGTTACAACTGTAAGAATAACGCCTGACACTGTTCTGTCACTCATGAAATTCTTAGCTGCTGTAAGTCCGTTAACAAGCGCTCCCAGCAGGAATTCCACTGCGAATAATATTCCGCTTCCACTGCGCAGGAACAGTATAATTATGAATACCACCCCTATTGCAAATGTAAGTGCTATATTAGCATAATCTATGAGCATCTTGCTCTTTCTATACGCGCCACTCGTTGTATAATACATAACGCCTCCATACCTTACGAATTAACCGTTGCGAATTACATTTTACTTATAAGCTCCAAGTGTAGCTGCCATTACAGCCTTGATTGTATGCATTCTGTTCTCTGCCTCATCGAATACAACTGACTGCTCTGACTCAAATACTTCATCAGTAACTTCCATCTCATCTAGACCGAATTTGTCATGAATCTCTTTACCAATCTTAGTCTTAAGGTCATGGAATGCTGGAAGACAGTGCATAAATATTGCATCCTTAGAAGCATTGTCCATAACCGCCTTGTTAACCTGATAAGGAAGAAGTGCTTTGATTCTCTCTGCCCATACTTCATCAGGCTCACCCATTGATACCCATACATCTGTGTATAATACGTCTGCATCCTTGGTTCCTGCCTTAACATCTTCTGTAAGTGTTACAGAACCGCCGCTTATCTTTGCCCATTCCTCACACTGTGCAACAAGTGCCTTATCTGGGAAATACTCTTTAGCTGTGCAGGCTGTGTAGTGAAGTCCTAACTTAGAGCAGACAATCATAAGTGAATTACCCATGTTGTATCTTGCATCGCCCATGTATACGAACTTAACACCCTTTAATCTGCCAAGCTTCTCCTTGATTGTAAGCATATCTGCAAGCATCTGTGTTGGGTGGTACTCGTTAGTAAGTCCGTTCCATACAGGCACGCTTGAATACTTTGCAAGGTCTTCAACTATCTCCTGACCAAATCCTCTGTATTCAATTCCTTCAAACATTGTGCAGAGAACTCTTGCAGTATCAGCAATACTCTCCTTCTTGCCAATCTGTGAACCTGTTGGGTCAAGATATGTAACGCCCATACCAAGGTCATGTGCTGCAACCTCGAATGAACAGCGTGTTCTTGTACTTGTCTTCTCGAATATAAGTGCAACATTCTTTCCTATAAGTGGCTGTTCTACAATGCCCTTTTTCTTCTTATCCTTAAGCTCTGCTGCTAAGTCTATCAAATATAAAATCTCCTCAGGTGTGTAATCCTTGAGTGTTAAAAAGTCGCGTCCCTTTAAATCCATGACATCCTCCTGTCTGTATGCTCTTAATCCATACATTGAATAATTAATAACTTTGTTCATTCTATCGCAATTAGAGTTCTTCGTCAAATGTGACTTCCTTGCTCATATATCTGCGTATGCATTTGCACATAAAAAATGTGGTGCAGTCACCAGTTTTCTGATAACCACACCACACTGTACATCCATATTAATGGAATATATGATCTCCAATTATTACGAAATCTGAATAGTTGTTAACATCTACAGTATATAATGCTCTGAATGATGTATAACCACCGATATTGTTAACACCTGATAATGCTTCAAGTGCTGCCTGCATACATTCTGTATTTCTAGGGCCATTGGCAAGTCTTGCTGCGAATCTCTCTGATGGATTACCAGCTCCGTCAGATACGCCAGAGAACTGTGATCTCTGATATATAACCCCTGTAACTGTATTAGGATAACGTCCGCTTCTTACTCTGTTAAGAATAACATTGGCAACTGCGAGCTTTCCTGCATATGGCTGATATCCAGCCTCCCAGTCTATGATACATGCCATAAGCCATATATCATCATCTGATACGCTCATAGTTGGATTATATGTTATATCTGTACCTGATATTGTATTAGCGATTATTCTCTGTTTTCTGGCTTCCTCTGCTGCAGCTGCAGCTCTTGCAGCCTCTGCTTCTGCCTCAATTCTTGCTTCTTCTGCAAGTCTTGCAGCTTCTTCCTCTGCCTCAATAGCCTGAATCTCTGCTATTGTATAACCTGTAAGTAAATTATCTGTTCCTACTTCCTGTGCTAATGCTTCAGCTTCTTCCCCAAAACATAAGCACTGTGTAAGTACATAGCCTTCGCAGTTTCCTGAACTTACTTTAGTCCATTCTTTACCAACTGAATCTACATCAACAAGTGTGTTAGTATATAATCTTCCAACAACCTCTGATGTATCTTCATCTGTAGTGTCATAAACATCAAGATAAGGATCAGTTATTGCTACTGCCTTGTTCTTGTATGTTCCTGTTTCTTCATACCCAGTCACAAGAACTTCTTCTGTATTAGCCGAATAAGATGCAACTTTAATTCCCGTGTCAGTATTCTGTGTTTTCTCATAGGTAGTTGCTACTGCTGGAAGAACCGGTGTCATGAATAACACAATTGCAGCTCCGATATAGCAAGCAGCTTTGCTACTTCTAAGTCTCATATTATACTTCCCTTTCCGGCGGCTTATTTAGCTTCGCCTGCAAAATTGTTACAGAATTGTTACAATTTATTACGGAATTATAATAGCAAAGTTACAGCATTTTGTCAAATATGTTAAAAACCCGCTCATAGAGCGGGTTTGCAAGCATCTGTATTCTATATTGTTCTCTGGCGTACTGCCTCATATGTAAGAATTGTACATGCTATAGCCGCATTTAACGATTCTACCTCTCCCTGCATAGGAATTCTTATGAGTGTATCAGCCTGCTTTGTAATATCATCTGTAAGTCCGTTGCCTTCGTTACCTATAAGAAATGCTGTCGGCGTACTGTAATCTTCACCAAGATATGTGTTCTTACCGTCAAGATGTGCAGCATAGACCTTAACTCCGGCTTTCTGGCACTGTGCAACAGCCTCACTAAAATCCTGTACATACACGAATGGCACTCTGAATATCGAACCCATTGTTGAACGTATAGTCTTAGGATTATATATATCCACAGTATTAGGACTCATGATAACTCCTGTAACTCCTGCACCTTCTCCCATCCTTAAGATAGTTCCAAGATTGCCAGGGTCCTGCAGATTCTCTACAAGGATAAGCAGCGGATTGCCTGTAAGCATATCTGAAAGACTATTGTCCTTCATCTTCACAACTGCCATAATTCCCTGTGGTGTCTGTGTCTGTGACATTCTGTCAAATACATTATCTGCGACAATCTCAATCCTGTCTGCAGTAATTCCCTGCTTTCCTGACAGTTCACTGGCATATTCAGGATTATTATTCTGGAATCTTTCTGACATGTATATCTTCACAAGTGAATCTGCCGGCACTTCAGACACCATGCGGATTCCCTCTACAACATATTCATTATTCTTCTTTCTTTCCTTAGCCTTGGAAAGCAGTGACATCACATGCTTTACCTGCGAACTGCTGGTACTGGTTATCATTATCAGGTTACCTTTCTTTAAATGTATCACTTATAATATTATTAAAAATATTACTTAGAAAGTAATGCACTTATATTAAATTCATAATCGTTAATGTCTTTAGTCATAGCAAGTGCTTCATCAATATCATAATCTACGAACTTGCCATCCTTGTAAGCTACAAGTCTGTTGCTCTTGCCGTCTGCAAGAAGGTCAACTGCATAAGCACCCATGATAGATGCATACATTCTGTCCTTACATGTTGGAGAACCACCACGCTGCATATATCCTAATATTGTAGCTCTTGTCTCAACGCCTGTTGCAGCCTCAATTCTTCTAGCCATTCCTGTAGAATGTCCGATACCTTCTGCATTGATAATAAGATGATGCTTCTTACCCTTCTTTCTTCCCTCAATGATATGGTTGATAAGTGCCTGCTCATCATTGTCATATCTTTCTGGAAGAAGGATATCCTCTGCACCATTGGCAATACCACACCATAATGCGATGTATCCGGCATTACGTCCCATAACTTCGATAATACTGCATCTTTCATGTGATGTAGATGTATCTCTAATCTTATCAATAGCTTCCATTGCTGTATTAACTGCTGTATCAAATCCGATTGTATAATCTGTACATGCAATATCAAGGTCGATAGTTCCAGGAATTCCTATTGTATTGATTCCCTGTGCAGCAAGCTTCTGTGCACCTCTGAATGAGCCATCTCCACCAATTACAACAATTCCGTCAATTCCATGCTTTCTGCATACTTCAGCGCCCTTTTTCTGACCTTCTTCTGTCATAAACTCCATACAACGCGCTGTATAAAGGACTGTTCCACCTCGCTGGATAATATCAGCAACGCTTCGCTTGTCCATATCAATTATCTCATCATTAAGTAGTCCGTTATAGCCCTTCTGAATACCCTTGACCTTAAGTCCCTTATTCAAAGCAGTTCTGACAACTGCACGGATAGCTGCGTTCATGCCTGGAGCATCTCCACCACTTGTTAATACGCCGATTGTTTTAATTTCCTTTGCCATAACTTCCCCTTTCTTATCTCTTCATATTATTTTCTGTTTTATGTTACCACATTATAAAAGAAAAATCTTCATTTTCTGACAAAATTTTACCAATCTTAATTAAAATTTATGTTGTAGCAACATTTTTCTCACCGTACTTAGTCTTAAGAATGTAAAGCAGGTCTGATGATACCTTCACACACTGGCTCGGTGGAAGTGCAATCCTCTGTTTTTCTGCCACACAATATATTGTGACTGTATCTTTACCATCTGATTCCATCAGAATATCAAAAAGTTCATCTCTGTGTGCCTCATATTCTGCAAGACTGTCGAATCGGAGCCACAGTCTTCTTGGTACACTGTCAAAGCTTATAAGACTGTCTGCAATAAGCTTTGCTTCTGCACCTACGTTGGCCTGCACACGTCCTGTAATGAACACTTTATTGGTCATATCAAGAACTCTTCTGTTCTTCTCATACGCCTTAGGAAACAGTATAACTTCCACGCTTCCAACGAAATCTTCAATTGTAAGATAAGCCATCTGCTGCCCGGTCTTAGTCGTATTAACCTTGATATTCCTTACGAGTCCGCCTATTGTCTGCTTAGTACTGTCTGCTGCCTTAGTCTCTCCTGTCTCATCATCAACAAGGAAATCTGTGCTTCTCGCAGATATATGCTTCTCCCACATACCAGTATATTCATCAAGAGGATGTCCTGTTACATATACACCAAGAACTTCTTTCTCTCTTTCAAGAAGATCTTCTTTCTCGAATTCAGAAATATCTGGAATCTTCATTTCAAGACTCTGTTTATCCTCTTCACTTACAAGGTCAAAGAGCGACATCTGCCCCGAGATAGCGTCTTTATTCTGCTTAATAGCTGAATCCATCATTCTTTCATATACATTGAGCATACCTCTTCTTGTATGTCCAAATGTATCAAATGCACCAGCAAATATCAGGTGTTCAACGGTCCTTTTGTTAATAACGCCAGCCATTCTTGTGATGAAATCCTGCATAG
The DNA here is from genome assembly GCA_030537195.1 of Eubacteriales bacterium. Classification (GTDB taxonomy): domain Bacteria; phylum Bacillota; class Clostridia; order Lachnospirales; family Lachnospiraceae; genus Lachnospira. Next base: position 12,500 of record JAUNOK010000012.1, read on the forward strand.
AATGGAATTCTCCATTATTGGTTCTTTCTTCAATAATTGCGCTGATTGTTGGTCTTCCCATGCTCTTAACCGCATTAAATCCGAATCTTATATCTTTACCCTCAACGCTGAAATCAGCCACTGAATTGTTAACATCAACAGGAAGAATCTTAATTCCCATCTCTCTTGCAGCAAGGATATATTCTGCAACTTTGCTTGTCTTATCCGTTACACTTGATATAAGCCAAGCCATGTATTCTACCGGATAATGCACTTTAAGATATGCCGTCTGGTACGCCACTACCGCATAACACGCCGCATGTGACTTGTTAAATGCATACTTCGCAAAGTCCATCATCTCATCATATATCTTATTGGCTACCTGTTCACTTATGCCGTTCTTAATACAGCCCGGTACTCCGTTAGCTTCATTGCCATATACAAAATTCTGGCGCTCCTGCTCCATTACATCAAGCTTCTTCTTAGCCATGGCTCTTCGCACATTATCACTTCCGCCCCATGAATATCCGGCAAGATCACGTACAATCTGCATAACCTGTTCCTGATACACCATACAGCCGTAAGTAGGCTCTAGTATAGGCTCTAACTGAGGACACTCATATGTTATGTTACCTGCATTCTCTTTTCCCTTAATATACTGCGGAATGAAATCCATAGGACCCGGTCTATAAAGTGATATACCGGCTATTAAGTCCTCTAAACAGTCTGGCTTTAACTCCTTCATGAAGTTCTTCATTCCACCACTCTCTAACTGGAATATGCCGGCACATTTGCCCTGACTTATGCACTCAAATACAGCTTTATCATTATAAGGTATCTTATCTACCGAGAATGAAGGGTCAATCTGCTGTTCACACTTCTCTGTCTGCTGGATTACAGTTAAGTTTCTAAGACCTAAGAAGTCGAACTTTAACAGTCCAAGGTGCTCAAGTGTAGGGCCTTCAAACTGTGTAACCTTGACATTATCAGCACCTACCGCAACAGGAACATACTCACCAACATCCTTCTGACTGATAAGAACACCTGACGCATGAACTGATGCATGTCTTGGAAGACCTTCAAGTCTCTTCGCTTTATCTATAAGATCGTGTACTGTCGCATCCTGCTCATACAGTGCTTTTAATTCCGCATTAGGCTTAATATCCCTGTCTGCATCACCATTCATGGCACTGTCTATTGTGACTCCGACCTTCTGTGGAATCATCTTGGCAATATTATCAACCATTGCATATGGAAGGTCCATAACACGTCCTACATCCTTGATAACAGCCCTTGCTGCCATTGTTCCAAATGTAATTATCTGGCATACACATTCTTTACCGTATTTCTCTATAACATAGTCAATAACCTTCTGCCTGCCATCCGGCGCAAAGTCCACGTCAATATCGGGCATGGATACTCGTTCAGGGTTTAAGAATCGCTCGAAGACAAGATTGTATTTAATAGGGTCAAGTGTTGTTATTCCAAGACAGTATGCAACAAGACTTCCTGCTGCCGAGCCTCGTCCCGGTCCTACCGGAATGTCATGTGTCTTGGCATAATTAATGTAATCCCACACAATAAGGAAGTAATCCACATATCCCATTGAGTAGATAACTGACAGTTCATACGAAAGTCTCTGGAATATATCGTTAGTGTCTTTCGCACGTTTTATGACAACGTCCTTTCTGTCAGCCACTATTGATGCCTTTGCCTGTTCTATAACATCTTCAAGACTTACATCTGCAGTCTTGTCAGGATATCTCTTCTTTAATCCTTCATAACATAACGCATTAAGATATACCCATGAATTCTTTCCATATTCTTCAGGTACATCAAATGCTGGCAGCTTTGTAACCCCGAATTCTATCTCAACATTACATCTGTCTGCTATCTTGTGTGTATTCTCGACAGCTTCCGGTACGTATTTGAACAGTTCTGCCATCTCTTCCTCTGACTTTAAATAGAACTGTCCGCCCTCATAACGCATTCTGTTCTCATCTGAGAGTTTCTTACCTGTCTGGATACACAATAATATATCGTGTGCATCCACATCATCTGCATATGTGTAGTGCACATCGTTGGTACATACAAGCTCAATTCCTGTCTCTTTATGCATACGCATAAGCTGTGGATTGACATAATGCTGTTCCGCAATTCCGTGGTCCTGCAATTCGAGGAAGAAATTACCCTTACCGAATATATCCTGAAGCTCTAATGCAGCATCTCTTGCTGTCTCATACATGCCTCTTGAAAGATATCTCTGCACTTCTCCTGCAAGACACGCACTTGTTGCAATAATTCCTTCATGATATTCCCTTAACACTTCTTTATCTACTCTTGGCTTATAATAGAATCCCTCCGTAAATCCTTTGGAAACTATCTTCATAAGGTTCTGGTAACCTGTATTATTCTCTGCAAGAAGTACAAGATGGTTATATTTATCTTCGCTCTGTCCTGCTCCTTTATCGAATCTTGAGCCAGGAGCAACATATACCTCGCATCCAAGAATAGGCTTGATTCCGACCTTCTTAGCCGCCTCATAGAAATCAATAACACCATACATTACACCATGGTCAGTTATTGCAAGGCTGTCCATGCCAAGCTCTTTCGCTCTCTTAGTTATCTCTTTAATCTTGCTGGAACCATCCAGCAGTGAATATTCTGTATGCACATGCAAATGTGTAAAACTCATAGATTTTCCCCTTAAATTCAACCGATTAATTAACGATACATATTCAAATCAATAGAAAAAATATACCACATTTTCCGTCATATATCTACACGCAATAATAATAAACAGGAGCCTGATTATCTCCGGCTCCTGTCTGTAAACTTAATTATTCTTATTATTCCTGTGTGCCATCATTCTTATTATCTGAATCGTCATGATGCTCATTCTTATTATCATCTGAATGGTTACCTATGTTCTTCCATATATCACTTTCAGGCTCACCACTCACTGTTGATGAATAACTGCCATCTTCATTGAAAGTTACGCTCTCTGCAACCTTCTCTGATGTTGAGAATGATGAAGTATCAACTGGCTCAGGTATTCCCTTCGCTTCTCTGAATATCTTCATGAATTCCTTACCTGTGATAGTCTCATGGTCATACAGATATCTTGCAAGCTGATCCATGACTTCTCTGTTATCTCTGATAATCTGCTTAGCTTCTTCATAGCATGAAGCAATAAGCTTCTTAACTTCATCATCAACCTCTGCCTCTGTTGCCTGTGCACAGTTCATAGATGCTCTTCCGCTAAGGTACTCATCCTCAACTGTTGATAATGCAACAAGTCCGAATCTGTCTGACATGCCGTATCTTGTAATCATAGTCTTGGCAAGGTTAGTTGCCTTCTTGATATCATCATAAGCACCGTTAGTAACTGATCCGAATACAACTTCTTCTGCTGCACGTCCACCAACAAGTGATACAAGGTCTGTCATAAGTTCATCCTTAGTCTCAAGATGCTTCTCCTCCTCCGGGAAGTTAAGCACATAACCAAGTGAGCCGTTAGTATGAGGTATAATAGTAATCTTCTGGACTGGATCAGAATTGTTCTTGATAGCTCTTATAAGCGCATGACCAATCTCATGGTAAGCGACAACCTGCTTCTCTTTCTTGCTAAGAACTCTCTCTTTCTTCTCCTTACCTGCTACAACTGTATCAAATGCTCCTAGAAGATCCTTCTGTGTTACAACATTACGTCCATCCTTAACTGCTGCAATAGCTGCTTCGTTAATGATATTGGCAAGATCTGAACCTACAAGACCGCTTGTTGCCATTGCAATCTCTTCGAAATCAACTGTATCATCCATAAGCACATCCTTAGAATGTACCTTAAGAGTCTCAATTCTTCCCTTCTTATCAGGTCTGTCAACAGTAATTCTTCTGTCAAGTCGTCCTGGTCTAAGCAGTGCCTTATCAAGTACTTCCGGTCTGTTAGTTGCGGCAAGAATGAATATTCCCTTAGATGAATCGAAACCATCCATCTCTGCAAGTAACTGGTTCAATGTCTGCTCACGCTCGTCATTGCCACCGCCATACTTCGAATCTCTGCTCTTACCAATAGCATCAATCTCATCAATAAATATAATACAAGGAGCCTGCTTTGTTGCTTCCTTGAACAAGTCTCTTACTCGTGATGCACCTACACCAACGAACATCTCTACGAAATCAGAACCTGCAAGTGAGAAGAATGGTACATCTGCCTCACCGGCTACAGCCTTGGCAAGAAGTGTCTTACCAGTTCCCGGAGGTCCTACTAAAAGAGCACCCTTAGGAAGCTTCGCACCAATCTTGGCATACTTGTCAGGATAATGTAAGAAATCAACAATCTCTGTAAGTGATTCCTTAGCCTCGTCCTGTCCTGCCACATCTTTAAATGTAACGCCTGTCTTTTTCTGGACATATACTTTGGCATTGCTCTTTCCAACGCCCATTCCGCCCATCATACCGCCATTCTTGGCAATTCTTCTATATACAAATGCGAAGATTATATATATGAATAAGAATGGAAGCACATACGCTACGAGGAACTCTACTATAGAAGAACTTGAATCTGGAATATATCCCTCAAATTCAATTCCTTTTCTCTTAAGAAGAGGTACAAGAGTATCATCATTAACATATCCTGTATAATAAGTATATGAAACTCCTGCTATACCAGACTGCTTCTCCTCATCAACAGGTGTGATAAGGATTCTGTCCTGCTCTAATGCTACTTTCTTGACCTTATCTTCATCTATCATCTGCATGAACTGGTCGTAACTTATCTCCTTGTATGTCGCATTCTTAAACATATTGCTAAGAAGCGTAAGTCCGATAAATGTTACAACTGCTGCTATAATAATGAATATTATCAGGTTAACATTCTTCGGCTTCTTATTATTATTGTTGTTATTACGGTTATTGTTGCGGTTATCGTTATTATTATTATAACCATTGTTATAACCGTTGTTGTTATAATTATCCATACTCTTCTCCTGATATGATACTGTACTTATCTTAAGCATTTCCAAATAAGCCTGTTTTCATTATAAAGAAGGAAAAAATATAAATCAACCCAAATCTAAGGGTTTAATAAGATGTTTATATTTACTTTATATTATTAGTTTTTTTCTTTAAACTATGGAAATTTATAATACAGGGCTGTATAATATTGCATATTTTTTTGAATACACATTCAGATTGGAGGAAAAGATGGCTGTTAAATACGTATTTGTAACAGGCGGTGTTGTTTCCGGTTTAGGAAAGGGTATCACTGCCGCATCTTTAGGCAGACTGCTTAAAGCCCGTGGTTTTTCTGTAACTATGCAGAAATTTGACCCTTATATTAATATTGATCCAGGTACTATGAATCCTATCCAGCATGGCGAGGTTTTTGTAACTGATGATGGTGCTGAGACAGATCTTGATCTTGGTCACTATGAAAGATTTATTGATGAGAGCCTTAATAAGAATTCTAATGTAACTACTGGTAAAGTATACTGGTCAGTATTACAGAAAGAACGTCGTGGAGATTTCGGCGGAGGCACAGTTCAGGTAATCCCTCATATTACTAATGAAATAAAGAGCCGTTTTTTCAGAGATTATTCAACTGACGAAACTAAGATTGCAATCATTGAAGTCGGTGGTACTGTCGGAGATATCGAAAGTCAGCCTTTCCTTGAAGCAATCAGACAGTTCCAGCATGAAGTCGGACATGAGAATGCAATTCTTATCCATGTAACACTTATTCCTTATCTTAAGGCTTCAGGCGAGATGAAGACTAAGCCAACACAGGCAAGTGTTAAGGAACTTCAGGGAATGGGTATCCGTCCTGATATTCTTGTATGCCGTACAGAGCATCCTCTTGAGGCTGGTATTAAGGACAAAATAGCTCTTTTCTGTAATGTACCTAAATCTCATGTACTTCAGAACTTAGATGTTGAGATTCTTTATGATGCTCCTCTTGCAATGGAAGAAGAACATCTTGCGCAGGTAGCTTGTGAATGTCTGCATCTTGACTGTCCAGAACCAGACCTTGACGAATGGAGAGCAATGTGCAAGGCATGGAAGAATCCTACTAAGAAGGTGACAGTTGCATTAGTTGGTAAATATATCCAGCTCCACGATGCTTATATCAGTGTTGTTGAAGCATTAAAGCACGGTGGCGTATATAATTCATGTGATGTAACTATCAAATGGATTGATTCCGAAACTGTAACTCCTGAAACTGCTGATGAGCTTCTCTCAGATGTATCAGGTATATTAGTTCCAGGCGGATTCGGTGACAGAGGAACAGAAGGAAAGATTGAGGCTATCCGTTATGCAAGAGAGCACAACGTTCCATTCTTGGGATTATGCTTAGGAATGCAGCTTTCAATCGTTGAATTTGCAAGACACGTTATCGGATACGATGATGCGCACAGTGTTGAGCTTGACCCTAACACAACACATCCTGTTATACATCTTATGCCAGATCAGGAAGGCATTGATGATATCGGTGGCACATTAAGACTTGGCTCTTATCCTTGCGTACTTGATAAGACAAGCAAGGCTTATGAACTCTACGGCGAAGAGCTTATACATGAACGTCACAGACACAGATATGAAGTTAATAACGATTACAGAAAGGTTCTTACTGATAATGGAATGATGCTTTCAGGAATATCTCCTGATGGAAGAATCGTTGAGATGATAGAATTAAAGAATCATCCTTGGTTTGTTGCCACACAGGCTCATCCAGAATTAAAGTCAAGACCTAACCGTCCACATCCATTATTCAGAGGCTTCATAACAGCAGCTCTTGAATATCAGGATAAGAATAATTAATATTTAAATATTCAGCAAGACATAAAAAAACATCACCTGACGGATTAATGTCAGGTGATGTTTTTTTAATATAAATATTAATTATTACTTGTTAAGACCATTAAGAATCTTCTTAATTCTCTTAATCTCATCATCTTCTAATGTCTGTGATTCGCATATGGAAGCAACCATATCAACAGCCTTACCGTTAAACCAGAAATCAGCCTCTTCCTTTAACAGCTGTCTTCTGTATTCTTCTTCTGAACGAAGTGGATGGATAAATGCTGCTTTTCCTTTACGGTATGTATCAACAAATCTCTTGTCCTTTAACTTACCTACGAAAGTAACAACAGTTGTTCTTGCGTAATCCTTTCCATAATCGTCTCTTAACTGATCGATAAGTTCCTGCACAGGAATGTCCTGTGGTGCCTCCCATATAAGCTTCATAATTAATGCTTCACATGGACTTAATTCATTAAAATGATTTCTGCTCATAAAACCCTCCTTAGGCTTTTCCATAGATATACATACTAAGTATTATACCGTCTTTATAGTTATTTTTCAACTTAATATTTGACAGTCTGCTATAAATTTCACAATTGTATTGCTGATAATCTGAACTTATCTATTTCCTTCTCTACAATAGTGAAATTCTGGGGAATTCCACCTATGTACGCCTTAATTTCCCCATGCTCTAATCTATAAACTATTTTATCCAAAATGTCAAGCACACCGCGGCCTGTAGCCTTGCCATATGCCTCCTTCAGAGTCCATATTCTGAAGAATCTCTCGTCACTGTCACACTCCTCTATCCACTCAGCCTCAGTCTTGTCAAAGAAGCGTCGTGCCAGATTCTGTCTACCTTCGCGTCCTCCTTCTATATCAATTCCAACCGGTCTGTTGCCTATAATACATACTACATAATTCGACGAATGAGAAATATTGAAAAAAATTTCACGATGTAACAAAAAATATGGTTTTCCCTGTGAATTATACGCTATTTCATAATCAAAGTACTGATTATTTGCTTGAATTACAGAAATAATGTCCACATTTTCATAAAGAACATTATCCGCTTCTGACATCACGTTCCACTTTCCAACTGCATAATTAAGAAGCAGACCTGCTGCCACTGTCTGTAATTTATTCTCACGCATTTTCATCTTGTCTGCCTTAGCTCTTCTGTATTCAGGAACAAGCGAATAGGCTTTTTCATACAGCTTTTCATCAGCTAATGCATCTGTTGTTGTTACCAGTATCATCATAATTAATCACCATCTATACACTTATTGTCTGCGCATCAGCCATATAACGCTTAGAGAACACGAATACGATATCCCCTGACTTAATAAGAGTATCACCATTCGGAACTATTGCGTTATCCCCGCGCCTTATCATTACTATAAGTGTATGCCTTGATATATCAAGCTCTTTTATCTTGTGTCCTACCCACGGATGATGTTCACGCAGTTCAACCTGCTTTAAGTTCACATCAACATTAACATCACAGTCTCTTGCTCCTATTACAACACAATCACCCTCAAAAAGCTTCATATCCCCCTTAGGCATAAGCGTCTCACCATTTCTTAATACAGCTGCAAGAATAAGTCCCTTTGGAAGATTAAGTTCGCATACCTTCTTTTCATTCCAGTTATGGTCCTTAGTTATAATAAGCTTAATAAACTTAAGTTCCTTCTCCATAAGATAATCTGTCGACTTCTTAATAATACTGTACTGCTCAACGAAACCGGCAGATAAGATACCTGTTGGAATAGCGACCATTCCGACACCGAGAAATGTAATGATAATGCTGAACATTTTTCCAAGCACTGTTACCGGATAGATATCACCATAACCTACCGTAAGAAGTGTTGATACAGACCACCATATTCCTGAAAATGCGTTCTTAAACACTTCCGGCTGTGCCTCATGCTCTAAGCTGTACATGCACAGTGATGATGCTATGATAAGCATCACAATGATGAATACAGAAGATAGTATCTGGTCTCTCTTTCGCTTGATTACCTCTGTTATAACATTTAACGCATCATAATATGAATTAACGCGGAATATCCTTAAGATTCTTATAACCCTGAACATACGGAATGCAACTGCTCCTGCTGGGAAGAACACTGGAAGGTAATTCGGGAGGAATGATAAAAGGTCAACAATACCGCTTCCTGAGAATATGTATTTCAGCCTCGCAATACCAGTGCGTTTATTAGGATAAAGATATTCTGCCGTCCACACTCTAAGAAGATATTCAACAGTAAAGCCGATAACCGTAATCCACTCTATAATATCTAATACCGTCTGGTATGGTATTGACTGGTCAAATGTATCAAATATTGCAATGAACAGGTTAATTATAATTGCAACAGTTATAGCAATATCAAATGTACGGCTTGCAACATCGCCTGCATAGCCAATCTGGATAATGTCAAATACACGTTTTTTCTTATTATTCATCGTATTCCATTCTCCTCCTACTTAAGCATATACCACGGAAGCAGCAATGCTCTTATATATTTTGTAAATGGCACATAAGCCGTTATATTAATGAATACCGGACATAATATAAGACATGCTATGAGAAGCACCGGTATTATTGAAATCATTGCATTGGCGCTTCTTACAGGTATTGCCACAAGCCATGCAAATAATGTAACAGCTATTACATACACAGCCATATGAAGTATATCTGATGCACCTTTAAGCTGTCCTGCAGCTAATAGTGTAATAATTGCTGATACCGCAAAAAGTACACATGATATGAATGCATACACTGGTTTGCCTGCAACACGGTACATACGCGGCAATGTTATGAAAGTTCCTGAATTCTTATCAAGATAATATTCAACAATTCCAAAAAGTCCGCCAATATATACAAGGATCATGAGCAGTGCCCTTAATGGAAACTGTCCCGTCTTATCCTCTAACTTCGCAACTGTATCCTGATTATCTCCAATTATCTTAAAATCAATCCTGAATGTATCATCACCGGATATGTACTCTTCATACCCTTTTCTTATCTCTTCTTCTGCCTTCTCCGAATGTTTCTTAAATTTCTCCACCGAATTGACATAATTAACCGCAACCTCTGGTGAATATGCCTTAAACATAGCTGAAAAGAATATCTCATCAGTCATTGAACTCACAAAATCAGACTTACATATTATAAGTTCTATAACATCACTATAGCTGCCTGAATCAAGCTTACTCTTAAGCCCTGTGCCAACTACATAGCCACATTCTGCTGTTTTTTTCATTATATCCTGTTCAAGCTTTTCTTTAGATTCTGCCTCATAAAATTCTACCGAATAATCACCATTAACAAGATAATCTCTCGTCATCACAGCAATCTTATCATCATCTTCAAGCACTATTCCAACCCTTACAGGCTCTGCTTCCTTAAGAGAAGCTGTATGGGTAATTATTAATGCCACAACAGGCATTGCAATAAGCACCACGACAATCACAGGATTCTTTAACTGCCTTTTTACCAGCAGATACAGCCAGTATAATAATCTCTTCATTATCTGTCTCTCCTTATCTTAACCGCCAATGCCCCTGCTGCCTGAAATATAATTATCCACAAAACATTTGTCATAATGGTACTGATATCCACAGTTCCCTTGATTATCTGACCTGCAAGTGTGAATAAACCGTTAGTCGGAAGATACATTCCAATTGCACGCACACCCGGTGCAAGAAATGCTGACGAAACAATGCAGCCAGACGCATACATGCACGCCATTCCAAGGATAAACACTGTAATTACCGAATACACAGTGTCATCAACAACAGCGAATATGCAGTTTATAAACGATACTGCCGCATACACAAGCACCACAATCCCTAGTAGTGATGCAATGAATTCTCCCACTGACGAAACCGCTAAAACTCCCGATATCGCCGGAATTCCCAGCTTCATTATATTAGTTATCATAAAAAGCACTGCAAATATGACTATATACACAATACTGATTCCCGTAGTCCTTGCTAATCCTGTATCAAATGCTGATATTCCCGCACCCTTAAGACTTTTTGCAAGTGCCCTGTTCTCACCTTTCATATTGCCCGCACAGGTTATTCCACTGAACAGAAGCAGCATGACAATCGCCGTACACACATAGAACTGTGCTGTACTTAAGCCCTCTTTAACTGATATATCTCTTGTCTTAAAGTATATGCTTCTGTTTAACGCATAAGAAAGATATATGTCATTAAGCTTATTCTCATGTATTCCACGCAGTCCCCTGTAATTCTTAAGAACCCCGTTAAACAGGTCGTCAAATGTATATATTCCCGCCTCCGCAGTCGCAAGATCAGAACCGCCCGCTCTCACCATCTCACGGAATATCATCGAAGTATTATTAACGCCCTCTGAGGGACACACAACCTCAACAGGTGTATTCTCGCCGGACATGATATCACTTATCATATTCTCCGGCACAATTATAGCCATAACATAGTAATTGTTTCTCAAGCCATCTATCGCCTGCTGTCTGTCAGTATATTCAAATGTGCAGACATTCTTAATTGTGTCTATCTCACTGACATAATTGAATGCCATCTTAATATATCGAAACTCCTTATTATCTGCCGAATCAGAGTTTTCTGTCTCATCATAATCAGGATACACAACAGCAACTTTCATTCTCGTGTCACTGTCCTGTGCCGTCGCAATGCCTGCACATGCGCTTACCGCAATCACAAGTACAGCCGTCACTATCGTACCAAGAATTATCTTCGGTATAGATAAAAATGCGGATTTAATCTGCAATTTTAATAATTCCAGCTTCTTTCTCATCTAATCCCCCAACAAAATCATCTGTGAATAAGCTCTAAAAGTTCATTACCAATAACAGGATGGTCAAGCTCATTAAGACCACCATTCTTTAAAAGGTACATTCTGTCAGCCAGTTTTAATTCCCCTTCTTCATGGCTTGTTATAATAACTGTACCTCCGCTTTTCGTATAAGCAGACAGATAATTCATAATATCCTGCTTACACACAATATCAAGCGATGCTCCCGGCTCATCTAATATAAGCACAGGTGGATTCTTCGCCAGCGCACAGCATATGCTTAAACGCTTCTTCATGCCTCCTGACAGCTTATCAACGCGTTTGTCAAGATATCCTGACACGCCTAATACTGCCGGAACACCGCTCTGTAAGTCTGCTTCCATATCTCTTCCGGTATCACAATACCAGAACTTGAGATTATCCCTTACAGACAGTTTCTCCATAAGCGGATTTTCCTGCGGCACAAAACCTATGTATTTCTGAAAAATCTTTGCATCTGCAAATGCATCTTTCCCATCTATCTTAAGACTTCCTCCATCTGCCTTAAGACTTCCTGCCAATATCTCCAGAAGAGTAGATTTGCCACAGCCGTTGGCACCGACTATGGCAATATACTCTCCACTGGCTGCATGAAACGAAGCGCCGTTAAGCACTCCATTTCGCCTGCCGTATGATTTTCTAATATTCTCCGCCTCTATAAACATATATATCTCTCCACATTAATTCTGGGCTGCTGTATCAAACTGGCTGTAATACAGCTTGTGATAGAATCCGTTCTTGGCAAGTAATTCTTCATGATTACCCTGCTCAATAATATGTCCGTCCTTCATAACAAGGATAACATCTGCTGACTGGATAGTTGAAAGTCTGTGAGCTACGATAAAGCTTGTTCTTCCTTCCATCAGCTTTGCAAATGCGTTCTGTATCTTTATCTCTGTTCTTGTATCAATAGAAGATGTAGCCTCATCAAGAATAAGCATTGGCGGCTTTGCAAGCATAATTCTTGTTATACATAAAAGCTGCTTCTGTCCCTGTGAAAGATTGCCTCCGTCTTCACCTATAACCGTATCGAATCCATCAGACATTCTCTTGATGAATCCATATGAATGTGCTGCCTTGGCTGCTGCAATAATCTCTTCTTCTGTGGCATCCGGCTTACCCATAACGATATTCTCTCTTATAGTTCCTGATTTAAGCCATGTTTCCTGAAGAACCATACCAAAGCCCTGTCTTAAAGACTTTCTTGTCATCTCTCTGATATCAGTTCCTGATACATCAATGCTTCCGCTGTTAACATCGTAGAATCTCATGAGAAGGTTAATAACTGTTGTCTTACCACATCCTGTAGGACCAACAATCGCAATTCTCTGTCCCTTCTTAACATGAAGATTGAAGTTCTCAATAAGCTTCTTGTCAGGCACATAAGAAAAGCATACATCATTAAGATCAACTGTTCCGTCAACCTCTTCAACAACCTTAGCGTCTGGGGCATCAGGAATCTCAGGTTCTTCTTCAATAAGTTCAAATATTCTTGCTGCGCAGGCAAGGGCGTTCTGAAGCTCAGTAACAACGCCTGATATCTCGTTAAACGGCTTAGTATACTGGTTAGCATAACTTAAGAAGCTTGATAACTGACCAACTGTGATACCGCCGTTGATAGCTGAAAATGCACCTACAATCGCAACACTCGCATATACAAGGCTGTTTACAAATCTTGTTGAAGGGTTAGTGATAGATGAGAAGAAGATTGCCTTAAGCGAATACTTCTGAAGTCTGTCATTAATCTCATCGAATTTTCTTACTGCTTCATCTTCATAGCCGTAAGCCTTAACTACCTTCTGTCCACCAATCATTTCATCAATAAGTGCTGTCTGCTCGCCCCTTGTCTCAGACTGGAGTTTGAACATTGTAAATGTCTTCTTGGCAATAAAGCTTGCAACGAAAAGTGAAAGTGGTGTAATAACAACAACTGCAAGTGTAATCTTAGCATTGATTGTAAGCATGAATATAAGTGTTCCAAGTATAGTCATGACACCTGTGAAGAACTGTGTGAATCCCATAAGCAGACCATCTGCAAACTGGTCAACATCAGCAATTACACGGCTCACAATTTCACCATATGAATGTCCGTCAATGTACTTGAGCGGGAGAACCTGAATCTTCTCTATAGCCTCATTTCTTATATCTCTTGTTACTTCATATGTTATTCTGTTGTTACATATATTCATAAGCCACTGTGAAAGTGCTGTAATTCCAACAAATACACCAATTCTTATAAGTATATTCACAATCTTGGCAAAATCTACATTATTAACACCGATAATGCAGTCAATTCCACGACCTACAAGGATTGGTACATAAAGTGTAGTTGCAACAGTTACTGCTGCCATAATAAGCGATAATATTATAAAAAAGCTGTGCTTCTTAATTCTTTTAAGGAGCTTTACAAATGTTGATTTATTCTTCTTCATTATGCTACACCCCCTTCTGAATCTGCTTTCTTAAACTGTGATTCATATATTTCCTTATATACCTCGCAGTTTGCAAGAAGTTCGTCATGTGTTCCCATTCCTGCAACCTGTCCGTCATCTAATACAATGATGAGGTCAGCATACATAAGTGATGCTGCTCTCTGTGAAACAATGAATACTGTAGGTGAATTCTTCATTCCCCTTATGGCTTTTCTAAGTGCTGCGTCAGTTGCAAAATCGAGGGCTGATGCACTGTCATCAAGAATAAGCACATCCGGCTTTCTTACGATTGCTCTTGCAATAGTAAGTCTCTGTCTCTGTCCGCCTGAAAGGTTCTTACCACCCTGCTCAATAGGATAGTCAAGGCGTCCTTCCTTGGAATCTACGAATTCCTTAGACTGTGAAATCTCAAGTGCTTCATCTATCTGCTCATCAGTAGCACCTTTCTTACCCATCCACATATTCTCTCTTATAGTACCTTTGAAAAGTACTGCCTTCTGCATAACGATACCGACCTTATTTCTTAAAGTCTCAATATCGTAATCCTTAACATTGACACCATCTACAAGTACTTCACCCTGTGTAGCGTCGTAAAGTCTTGGAATAAGATTAACAAGACTTGATTTACCAGAACCAGTACCACCGATAACGCCGATTGTCTGGCCCTTCATAGCCTTGAAGTTAATTCCTTCAACTGAAGGTGCACCTGAACCACTGTAAGTAAGCGAAACATTCTTAAACTCAACGCTTGGCTGCTCTTCCTTAGCTGCAACTTCCTTGACGCTTCCATCTGCCATTCCAGATGTTACCTCGAATACAGACTCAATTCTTCCTGCACAAGCAAGTGCCTTAGTAATTGTGATGATAAGGTTGGCAAGCTTGATAAGCTCAACTAATATCTGTGACATGTAGTTGTAAAGGGCAACGACCTGTCCCTGTGTAAGAGCACCTGCGTTAACTCTTACTCCGCCAATCCAGATAAGTGCAATAATTGATACATTTACAACAACATAAGTAAGCGGATTCATAAGTCCTGATATCTTACCAACGAATTTCTGTAATCTATTGAGGCTTTCGTTATCGTTCTTAAAACGCTTTACCTCGTCCTGTTCCTTGTTGAATGCTCTGATAACTCTTACACCTGTAAGGTTTTCTCTTGTTATTCCAAGAATCTTATCAAGACCTGCCTGTACATTCTTATACATTGGTCTTGTTGTAAGCATAATTCCGAATACGATAAGTGTAAGAACTGGAATTGCTGCAACGAATACAAGTGCTGCCTTCACATCAATTGTGAATGCCATAATCATCGCACCAAATACGATGAATGGTGAACGAAGGAACAGTCTCAGTACCATGTTGATACCATTCTGTACCTGATTAATATCACTTGTCATTCTTGTTACAAGTGTTGATGTACCAAGTGTATCCATCTCTGTAAATGAGAATGTCTGGATATGTGCAAATAAACTGTGTCTCATTCCGGTTGCCGCACCAACTGCAGCCTTCGCACTGAAATACTGCGCTGTTATAGCACATACAAGTCCTATAACGGCAAGAAGTATAAGCATAAAACACATCTGCATGATGTATCCCTTATCTCCATTGGCAATACCTTTATCGATAACTGATGATACTACCAGCGGCACAAACAGCTCGAATATCGCTTCAAGCATCTTAAAAAGTGGTGCTAGAACACATTCCTTTTTGTAATCCTTAAGGAATCTCATAATCATTTTCATAAGAAAACTTCCTCCATTAATTCAGTGACACTAAAGCGTCCATAAGAAACTCATACGAATAACATCTCTTTGTGCCAAAGTACTCTCTATAAACTTCATAATTGTAATATGAATGTTCAAACTGTCTTGAATACAAATGTGCTATATCAACGCGCATTGTAAAATCAGGCGTGCAGCCGGATGACCTGTTGGCTGCTGCCATGATGTCCACGGCAAGTATGCCTATAACCGCATTCTTGGCTTTAAGCAGGACATCATAATCATTAACTGCGTCAAGCATATATCTATATACATAGTACATTGCAAGCTGTTCATATTCATGTGCAAATGCATCGCTTCCCACATGGTAATCTTTCATTACAGCCGCAAGCTCTGCATCATCCGCCAGTCCGTCAAGGAACTGTCGCACTCTTGCAACATGGATATTCCAGTCAGGATTGATTACCTCCATTCCTTTGAAATCATCAAAGAAATGCCTCAGACCTTTTATCAGTCTTGTATCACGTGACGCTATACCCCTGCTCTTTAGCTTATCCAGCAGATTCTCTCTGTAATCAAGTCCGCAGAACCGCTTTGCAACACCTGCTATAAGATCGTCTCTCTCAGCATCAAGATGCTTCTGGATACGCTTTGCATAATCAAGGTAGAGCATCAGTCTCTCGAATATATTAATATCTCTGTCCGATATTATGCCGAAAGCCACTATTCTTGCCTGCCTCAGCTGCATATATGTATATGCATCTATATCGTTAGGCTCTGGCGTAAGACTACTGTCCTCCACCGTATCAAATGTAAGCTCATCTTTATAAGAAAACATCAGCTCGCCCGCAGTCTTGCACGATGGTGCTATACCAATCTCCCTTATATTGCCATAATCATTAATAAATCTTGGAAACTCAGCACATGTCTCGCACAGCTTATCCTCTCCAAGTTCTATATACAGATCACACAGGTTATCATCATTAAGAAAAGGACAACGTCCCCCTTCTTTCAGTGTAAATGTACATTCCCCGTCCTGTGACGGCACCATCACACTTTTCAGGCGCTTCCCAAAAGCACCCTTTACTGTTTTATAATATTTGTAAGAATTCTTATCAACATCAACATCCCACCCTGCACAGCATGTATCTGTACAGACTCCTGCAATGCATTTGAAATCCTTATAATAATGTGGTGTCATTACTTTCATCTTATTCTCTCCCACATGTAATTTCCGTATGTTCGGCGCATTTTACTATCTGCGCAAAAATTGTCTGCCACACCTGATAAGTGCAGCAGACACATTTACATGTACATATTATTATAATTACTGTTCTTTTTCTTGTCTACAATGTACTTATATGCTGTCACACACGCAAGAATTATCATAAGCACCTCTGCCACCATATATGTGTAAAACAGATATGGCTGTCTTAACGCTGACACAAGAAGCGGCGAGCTCATCGCAAAATCATACATTCCTGTATCACCTATATACTTAGACATAACAACCGTACTCATGATTGTTATATTAGGAAAAGACATATTGCCAAGCACAAGTGCCACAATCAGCACCGTATTGCGTATCAGAAAAAATGTCCTGCTCACCTTAGCCTTGCTAAGACAACTCATAACAAGGCTTCCGATTATGCATACAAGAAATATAAGAAACATCATATACATCTCCGAAGCTGCAAATGCAGATACTTCTGTCGTTGCACTCGCATATCCTGTAAGCAGTGCAAAGAACCCAAATATAGAGCGGCCACCCACAACACATGCCGCCAGCACAAATAATAATTGTAATAAATTTCGTCTGTTTAGCTTCCTATTATCCATAATTCCTCCATTTGTACTATTATCGCAATTATGGAGGAATATTTCAATAAATATTTGCACAAACTTCATATTTTATTGTAGCCCGTAACTCCCATCACTCAGGCTCACACTGGCCCACAGGGGGCTGGAACACGTTAAGAATTGCTAATTTAGCAGGCGGTGCTTATAAAATATGAAGTTTGTGTCTATATGAATTTACTCCGCCACTTTATTGCCTCGTCCCGATATGCAATTGCAGTCTCCATAAGTTCGTTATACTGCGCCTTAGCACTCTCTATTGTTGCCTCAAGCTGGCTTATTGTCTGCATTGCCTGTCTGTTTTCCTGCATATATGTATTAAGCTGGTTTTCATACTCCGATATTTTCTGCTCATTTTGCACCTGTCTTTCTGTATCCTGACATTGTATGAATTGTCCTTCTGCTGTTATTTCATAGAAACTGTCCACATATAAGAACACTTTCCCCTGAATTCCAAATACTTCATACATATCAACATTTTCACATTCGGCAGGAATATTAAGGCTGACGCCGTTTTCAAGTGGATAGACGGCTCGCAGTGACAGTCTGTCCGTCAGCGGATTAGTCACCATATAAAAAAGTATCAGCCTGTCATTATTTACCACAAGCTGTGGACAGTGCATATCCGGATTCTCGCTGCTTTTCACATGAAAAAGTGCTTCATTATTCATTACATTTTTCAAAAGGATATCTCCATTCTGATTCTGATATGCATAATATATTGTATCTCCGAGTACCACATCTGAAAGTCCGTCAAGGAAGTCTGACACAAGCATTATCGGGCGCTCTATCCCGTCTATGTACGCTGTTCTCAAAAATATATATCGTGCTATGCTATAGATTATAAGCCGTCTGTCGTTGCCGGCTGTGTATACATTTGCCATAAAAGGACACTCCTGTTTTTATACTATTATATGGTCACGCGAATATAGATAGAACATATAATGTAGTAAAGAAACGAAGAAGGAAAAGATAATGGCTAAATGTAAATGCAGCAAATGTGGTTCTACCCGCATCGTAAGCAATATTGTGCAGAACATGCCTAATGGCTGCTTTGATGTGTGCACGAATCCTATATGTGGTTCACCCGATGAACTCAGTATTCTCGCCCCTCTTATCTATGATGAGATAGGTATTAATCTGTGTACCACATTCGCTGTCGGCACAGATATTTCAACGACTTATCCAACAGCTACCAATGCATCAGTCAGTGTTATAGATATAGCCTACACTTATGGTGATGAAAATGTTGAAATCACCCAGATAGCCGGTAGACCTAACTGCTACTCTGTGACACTCACCAACCTTACTGTAACATTTGCAGTAACGCTTTATGATGAGTCATGCAGGGCATTAGCAACTCTCACGCCAACGGCAGTCTACCTTCCTAACTCAACTACAGCTGATACTTACGATGAAGACACCAATCCAACCTCTGTCACCCTTGAAATATTTGCTCCTTACGGAGTTTCCTACAACTCAAACAACGCAGACCCTCCTGTTTACACGCCTGCACTTAACAGCATAGGTTTCTTATCATCTGACAATGTCGTAACACAGGGACTTAACCTCTACGCAATCCCTAAACTTTTAGGCCTTGATACCACAGACGATGAAATTACTGTAGGACTCACCCTCATCTTACAGAGCCTCTACTTCTGTGGCTACCGCGTAACAAGCGCTGGCAGAATCTCAACTCCTAAGGGCAGCATTGTTTCTGGTGAGGAATCTGACTGCATCAAGTTCGTATGCGGCAACCTCTTAGACAGAGCGATCAAGCCTCTCGATTTAAGTCCACCTTCATGCGAAGGCAACTTAAAGAAGGACTGCAAGAAGCCTTGTATGAATGACTGCACCGACACTCTTAACACTAACAGCACCGCATGCCAGAACACTGGCAATAACGGCAATGGCAGCCAGACCAGTTACAATCAGGGTTGTGGAAGCTGCAGCAACAGCACCCAGACTTCTTCAGGCGCATGTGCCGGACCTTGCAATGGCATATGCGGCAATAGCAACTGATAATCTCTATCTGTGGGAACGGACGCCTGCTCTTGGCGACTGTTCCCATGTACATAATTGTTTCTTTTGGACTTCCACATGCCTCCCCTCTGCTTCAACGTCCAATCCGCCTCTCTTTCCCGCTCCTTTTGGACTACCACATGCCTCCCCTCTGCTTCAACGTCCAATCCGCCTCTCTTGCTTACCCCTTTTGGACTTCCTCCGTGTATTCCACTACTTCAACGTCCAATCCAGCCACACTCCACAATTTCTTCCATTGCAAATATTTTAATTGCTAATCTCCCTACTATGCGTGTATAATTAATAAAATATATTATATTGAACTGTTGTATACACAGCTGAGAAGTGAATATATTTAGCTGCGGATGCTCTTTGGAGCAGCCGGCACTTAGTAAACCGCAAGCGGCTTTCAAAGAAAGCCTAATTGCGGTGAACTTAGTGTCCGTTGCTAGCGACAAGAAGCGAAAGCGTGCTCCGCAGATAAATATATTCGCTTTGCAGCGTCCATACACACAGTTCGCATGGAAAGGAGTTACTAATGAATTTTAAAAAGAACAGGTCGAGATTCCTTCTGGTTTTCGCGGCCCTCACTCTTTTGTTCTCTTCTGTTCTTCTTACTTCATGTCAGGGAAAGAAGATTAAGAACACTGTATTTTCTGTAGATGATCTTGCAGGCAAGACTATTGGTGTTCAGTTGGGAACAACTGGTGATACTCTCGTAAGTGATTACGAAACTGACGGTTCTGGCACAACCGTATCAAGATACAACAAAGGTTCTGATGCTATACAGGCTTTAAAGCAGGGTAAAGCTGATGCTGTTGTTATTGATGAACAACCTGCCCTAGCATTTGTCAAAGCCAATCCAGACCTCACAATTCTTGAAGAAGAATTTGCAAATGAGGATTATGCCATCTGTGTTGCGAAAGGCAATTCTCTTACTGCTAAACTCAATGAGGCTATTGAAGTACTTATGGCAGACGGAACTATCCAGAAAGTTATTGATGATTATGTTGGTGATAATGCTACATTTTCAGGATACAAGTCACCAGACGGTGTAAGCCGTACTAATGGAACTCTTGTTATGGCTACAAATGCTTATTTCAAGCCATATGAATACTATGAAGGTGGTTCTATTATCGGTATTGATGCTGATATAGCCCAGGCTATTGCTGATTATCTCGGCATGAACTTAAAGATTGAAGATATGGAATTCGACTCAATTATCACTGCTGTATCTTCTGGTAAAGCTGATTTCGGTATGGCTGGTATAACAGTTACTGACGAGCGTAAGAAAAATATCGATTTCACAACTACTTATACAACTTCTAAGCAGGTTATTATTGTCCGTGATGATAATTCATCTGCAACAGGCATGAGCTTTGCCGAGAAGTTCAAGACAGATTTCATCAAAGAAGCAAGATATACATACCTTCTTAAAGGTCTGTTAAACACTGTAATCATTGCATTCTTTGCAGCACTTATGGGTGTTGTTATCGGTTTCCTTATTGCAGTTGTACGTTCTAACCACGATAAAACTGGTCGTATGAAGATTCTTAACTTCATATGTAATGTTTATCTTACTGTAATCAGAGGAACACCTACAATGGTTCAGCTCCTTATTATTTACTATGTAATATTTAGTTCTGTACAGATTGATAAGGTTATCGTTGCCATACTCGCATTTGGTATTAACTCAGGTGCTTATGTTGCTGAGATATTCCGTTCAG
Organism: Eubacteriales bacterium; assembly: GCA_030537195.1. GTDB lineage: Bacteria > Bacillota > Clostridia > Lachnospirales > Lachnospiraceae > Lachnospira. Next base: position 33,885 of record JAUNOK010000012.1, read on the forward strand.
GTATCATGTCTATTGATAATGGACAGTTCGAGGCTGCACGAAGCCTTGGTCTTTCTTATAAGACAACTATGATAAGTGTTATTCTTCCACAGGCATTCAAGAATGTTCTCCCAGCGCTTGCTAACGAGTTCATTGTTCTGTTAAAAGAGACATCTATCAGTGGTTACATCGGCCTTAACGACCTTACAAGAGGCGGCGATATTATCCGAAGCATAACTTATGATCCAATGCTTCCACTTATTGGTGTTGCCATCATCTATCTTGTAATGGTTATGGGTCTTTCACAACTTGTTAAGAAACTTGAGAGGAGGTTAAGAAACAATGAGCGATAATACTAACGAAATCATACTTGAAGTTAAAGATTTAAAGAAATCTTTTGGCGACCACGTTGTATTGGAATCAATCAATACAACTGTTCGCAAGGGAGAGGTTATTGCAATTATCGGACCATCTGGCTGCGGTAAATCAACATTTTTACGTTCGCTTAATCTTCTTGAAACTCCGACTGAAGGTCATGTATTATTCCACAATCAGGATCTTACAGATAAAAGTGTAAATGTAGATGAATTAAGAGAAAAGATTGGAATGGTATTCCAGCATTTTAATCTGTTCCCTAATATGACTATAAGAAGAAATATAACACTTGCCCCTACTAAGTTAGGACTTATGAGCAAGGAAGAAGCTGACAAGAAAGCTGATGAGCTTCTCGCAAGAGTCGGTCTTTCTGACAAAGCAGAGGCTTATCCTAATCAGTTAAGTGGTGGTCAGAAGCAGAGAGTTGCAATTGCAAGAGCTCTTGCAATGAATCCTGAGATAATGCTTTTCGACGAACCAACATCAGCACTTGATCCTGAAATGGTTGGCGAAGTTCTTAACATAATGAAAGAACTTGCTGCATCAGGAATGACAATGATTGTCGTAACACACGAGATGGGATTTGCAAAAGAAGTTGCCAACAGATGCATGTTCTTCTACGATGGTGTCATCAATGAAGAGGGTTCACCTGAGGAGTTCTTTGGTAATCCTAAGAGTGAAAGATTGAAGGATTTCTTGTCGAAGGTTTTATAATTAGTACAAGGGTGGGCATTGAGATAGGTAGATGTTATACAAGACCTCATGGATGCCTGCACCTAGTGTAAGTAAATGCCGTCATATACAATGTCTTTTAGCTGTGTAAAAATCAAACGCGCTTCGCTTGAACGAGATTTTTACACAGCACTTTTTGTATATAACGGCATTAACTTACACACGGTTCGGCATAAATCGGTCTTGCACAACATCTACCCATCTCAAAGCCACCACCCCACTACTAAGCGGGCAAGCCTGCCACGGCAGGCGCGGGCGTCACACTTTCCCAGCCAACCCCCAGAATGCAATGCCGCAGGCGGGCATTCGTCCGGAGGCTGACCACTCGAAGGAGAAGAAGTCAGCCGTACAGAGCTGTGCCGGATAGGGGGTGACGGTGTCATCAGGTATATGCCCGAATATTCATATGTCGTGTGAAAGTTAATGCCGCAATCTGCTAAAGGTTGGGGCTTGTAATCTCGTTCAAGCGAAGCGCGTTTGATTACAAGCCGCATAAAAAACTCAGCAGATTGCGGCATTTAGTTTCACTAGACATAGGAATCCTGAGGGCAGATGCATGATGACACCGTCACCCCCTATCCGGCACAGCCTGTACGGCGTCCGGACTACTAAGCTTCCTTCGAGTAGTCAACCTTCAGAAGACATAGTCCCTTCGCCGGCGCAGTTGCACCTGCAAGGCTTCTGTTGCGTGCCTCTAAAAGCTCATACATATTCTCCGGTGTTCTCTTCCCCTGTCCTACTTCAAGAAGAGTACCACTTAATATTCTTACCATATACTGTAAGAATCCACTTCCATGATATGTCAGATTAAGAAATGAACCCTTTAAAGATACATCTATTGAATAAATCTCACGGACTGTAGATTTCTTCATCTTAGGATTGCCACAGAACGATGCAAAATCATGCTCTCCAACAAGTATGTCTGCAGCCTTCTTCATGGCTTCAACATCTAATTTTCCTTCAATTATATTGACATATTTTCTGTTAAATACAGGCTTCTTATCCCCAACATAACATGTATAACAGTAAGTCTTACCCTGTGCATTATAACGGCTGTGGAATCTGTCAGAAGCAACACGGACTTCCTGTACACAGATATCCTCTGGAAGATATCTGTTCATATAATCGCATATCTCGTCTTCCTTCATCCTTGTTTCCATATGTGCATTGGCAACCATTCCTTTTGCATGCACACCGGCATCTGTTCTTCCTGCACCTATAACCTCAACTTCAGTTCCTGTCATGGCAGAAAGCACTGATTCTAACTTGCCCTGAATTGTCATATCTGTAGTAGGCTGATGTTCCCATCCATAATATCTGGTTCCATCATAAGTTATTATCATCTTATAATTCTTCATTGATATCTCCATTTCTTATCTTGCCAGATTCTGCTTCATTCCATCAAGAAAATCATATATCTCATCCATAAATACCTTGCCGTAGCGCTCGTATTTGTTCTCACCGACACCACTTACTGACAACATTTCTTCTTCGTTAAACGGCACTTTAAGGCACATATCTATAAGCGTCCTGTCTGAGAATATTACATATGGTGGGACGCCTACTGACACAGCTATCTGCTTTCTTAACTCGCGCAGTCTGTTAAATAATATGACGCCTCTCTCATTAAGCGCATCCTCCGGTTTCTTTGATTTAGGTGTTGCATAGGCTGATTTTGCAGCAGCCGCGGAACGCTTCATTCTGTCTGCTACCATTGCAGCATTCCTTGATACAGGTGCACTAAAACGGTTGCCCGGATACATATACGCCTCATCTGCCTCCTGCTCTGCCTCATCAACAACACAGTTAGAACAGTTATGGCAATTATATCTTCCGCCCTCAGAATTATCCGGCCTTTCCCCGAAATATTTAAGAATATACTCTCTTAAACAGCTTGTTGTCTTACAATAGTCAACCATTGCATTAAGTCTTCTTTTATCAAGCATCATCAGCCTTGCTTGTTCCTGTGCATCAATCTCAGGATTAGGCTCTCTGTGTTCAATGAAGAACTTATTAATCATAATATCCTGTGGAGAGTAAAGCAGTACACACTCAGAATCCTCACCATCTCTTCCGGCACGTCCTGCCTCCTGGTAATAATTCTCTATGCACTGCGGCATATTATAATGAATTACAAATCTTACATTAGACTTATCTATTCCCATTCCAAATGCATTGGTTGCAACAACAACAGGCTTTATATCATATATGAATGAGTCCTGATTTTCTTTTCGTTCTTCAGCTGAAAGTCCTGCATGATATTTAGTTACTGACAGACCATTGGCATTAAGCATGTCATACACTTTCTCAACATTTTTCCTTGTAGCACAGTATATAATTCCACTGTCCTGCCTGTGGCTTACAAGATAATCAAGTATATATGAATCTTTATCCTTAATATGCTTTACCTTGAATGTCAGATTGCTTCTGTCAAATCCTGTAGTAAGTATCACCGGTCTCTCAAGTGAAAGAATCTGCAATATATCATCTCTTACCTTACTTGTTGCAGTAGCTGTAAATGCGCTTATTATCGGGCGTCTTGCCAGCTTCTTTACGAATGACAATATATTCAGGTAGCTTGGTCTGAAGTCCTGTCCCCACTGCGATATACAATGTGCCTCGTCCACAGTAATCATAGATATCTCTACATGTGTTGCAAAATCAAGAAATCCCCATGTTTCCAGTCTTTCAGGTGCCACATATATAATCTTATAACGTCCCTGCTTTGCCAATGCGAGTGCCTTTGTAATCTGGTTATCTGTCAGTGAACTGTTAATATATGCCGCATGTACACCTGCCTGGTTAAGTGCCCCAACCTGATCTTTCATAAGCGATATAAGAGGTGACACAACAAGAGTAATGCCGGACATTAACAATGCCGGCACCTGATAACATAATGATTTTCCTGCTCCTGTAGGCATAATTCCTAATACATCCCGGCCTGCAAGTATAGCATCTACTAACTTTTCCTGACCTGGACGGAAAGAATCATAGCCAAAATAATGCTTTAAAACTCCATATTTATCCATAACTTACTCACTTTTCAGTTTTCTCTTACTCTCATACATTCTCTTATCTGATCTGCTTCTTGTATCTTCAAAATCCTTATCAGTCTTAATATCATACTCAGCATATCCACATGCTATCTGTACATTAAGTCCTGTAATCTCTAATTCCATCTCTGCCTGCTCCTCAAGCTCCCTGAGCTGTCTTACGTGCCTGCCAATATCAAAATGTCTTTCTTTCTGGTTAATTACAGCACAGAATTCATCTCCACCTATACGATAACATTTGCCATGTCTTCCAAATATGTCTTTAATAATTCTGGCTGCCGCCTGTATATAGGCATCTCCAGCCGCATGTCCAAGATTATCATTGCACCATTTAAGATTATTAAGATCAAATGTTGCTATAGCATATCCCTCATAATCAGATGTCTCATTCTCCCACTCATCAAATGCCGCTCTGTTATACAGTCCGGTCATTGTATCAGTTATCGCCATCTCTTTATAGAAATCGGCCTTCTGACCCTCTTTAATCTTCTCAAATGCCTCTGAAATACTTTCATATCCAATAACAACTATGAATATAAGCATTCCCAGTTTGCCCAGTACATCCGTCTGCTGCATTCCTTTATAGTACGCTATAAGATCTACTGCCATAGACACTCCAAGTGCTACAGCTCCCACTATATTAGCTCTGACCTTTCTGTCAAATCCTTTATCCTGAATTCTTTTGATAACAACTGCACAGAAATATATCATAGACATAACAAGCATAAGATGTATAACATACACACTGTTTCTAAACTCACATATTCCTGTCACATGACATACCAGAAGCACAATATCCGTAATCATAAATATTGCACAAAATGTGTTACTTATATGAGATTTTATTATCTGGAAGAAATTCTTCTCTGCCTGCACAAAAGGAATAGGCATAAGCATAAGAAGCATATAACCTATAAGTGAACCTATCTTTCTGTCACTGATAAGCAGCGTCGCCAGATTAGTCTCATTAAGAGCCCATGCACCTATTAACTGCGCGAACACACCAAAATAAAGCAATGCCTGAGTCTGTGCAATTCTCTTTCTGCATGCAATCCAGAGTACTACCATCGCCACTCCGACCATTATTATAAATGAACTTAAAGCCGCTGGAATAAGCGACTCTGATATAAGTTCTTTAACAATTCCGGTCTCATCACCATATTCAAATGTTGTTTCACGTATCTTAGACCCTTTATAAACATTAGTAAGTCTTACTACTATATCTGTTGTATATGGTGGAATATTAACTATTGTATAGTTAGTTCCCGTTGTTGATCCATATACAGACTTGTGTGATTTGATATAATATATCAGACTTCCTCCCGCATACACCTCTACCTCCTGATGTCTGCTGACGAATGCAAGCGCCATATTATCTCCCGCACTTGAATTAAGTTTCAGATAATATTCAATCCTGCCATCACCTGAATATCTGGTATCTTCTGGATGTACAGTTATTCTGGTCCTATCCTGTGCAGGTGCCTTATTATCCACACTACTGAATATGAAGCCAGATGCAATAAAAAGAAGGAAGCCCAAAAGAATAATATAATAAATAATTCTGTTAATTAATTTAATTCTTTTCATAAAAAAAGCCTCTCGACTATATTATAGTCCTGTCCGTAATATCTATAGACTATAATACAGTAGATTGGCTTTATTTTCAAATCATTTTTTGTTGTTCTGTATTTTGTACACTATTTGCAAAGTTCTGCGACTACCTGATTAATAACTTTACCATCAGCTTTGCCTTTAAGTTCTCCCATAACAGCCTTCATAATCTGACCTTTATTCTTAGTTGCAAGAACATCTGCAAACTTTTCTGTAAGGATTGCTTTAATCTCATCTGCAGATAACATCTTAGGTGCAAATTCTTCCATAACTGCAAGTCTTGACTTATATTCATCGAGTAATTCTGTTCTGTCTGCAGGGCATGTATCAATCTGCTCTTTAACACTCTTTATCTCCTTAAGAATTGCCTGATCTACAAGTGATTCAGGAATATCATCTCTGCATCCCTCATCGATTCCAACCTTCTTAACTGCTGAAACAAGAACTGCGATAGAATCTTTTCTCTCTTTGTCTCTTGCCTTCATGGCTTTAATCATTTCACTCTGTAATGTACTTAACTGCATAATATAATTCCTTCTTTCTGTTACTTAAATTATATGCTCTTTGCAAGTTCTGTAGGATTCTCTGAAAACTTGAGCGCTACATCCCTTGAAATAACCCTTGTTTTAACAAGATTAGCAAGCGAATAATTCATTGTATGCATACCAGACTGCATATTAGACTGAAGAACGGTCTGAATCTGATTAGTTTTCTTCTCTTTAATAAGATTAGCTACTGCTGTATTATTAAGCATTATCTCTGTAGCTGCAATTCTTCCCTCCTGCTCTGCACGAGGTACAAGTGTCTGTGTTACAACTCCCACTAATACAGATGCAAGCTGTATTATAAGTGCTGACTGCGCCTCTATAGGGCATGCACTGATTATACGCTCAACTGTCTGTGCAGCACTTCTTGTATGAAGTGTTGATAATACAAGATGTCCTGTTTCTGCAGCTGTGATTGCTGCATTGATAGTCTCATAATCTCTCATCTCTCCTACGAGAATAACATCTGGATCTTCACGAAGTGCCGAACGCAATGCTGTTGCAAAATCAGGTACATCTCTTCCAACCTGTCTCTGATGTATCATTGACTTCTTAAATCCATATACATACTCGATAGGATCTTCTACTGTAATAATATGTCTTGACATATTATTGTTAATATAATCAATCATTGCTGCAAGTGTTGTAGACTTACCACTTCCTGTAGGTCCTGTTACTAGTATAAGACCAGATCTTTTCTCAACAAGCTTAGAAAAAAGCTTTCCTGAATGTCCTAATTCTTCAAATGATGGTATAACAGGATCAAGAAGACGGATACTTGCTGCAATATTGCCACGCTGGTGATATATATTAATTCTTAATCGACCACCGGTCTCATCTGATGAAGCAACATCAATATCTTTTCCTGACTGGACATCTTTTATGTCATCCTCATCGAGAATAGAATATATCATTTCCTCTGTTTCCTCAATTGACGGTACAATATCAAGAAGCTTAAGTTCTCCATATCTTCTTATAGCCACTGCATCTCCTGCTGTAATATGCAGATCTGAGCAGTTATTTTCTCTTGCGTGTCTGATTAACTCTTTTAATTCCATGTTCCCCTCCCATACATTCTGTTCATTAATATACGAACAACACCTAGATACTACCACAATACATATGTATATTCAATCACACTTTTATCCCATTTTTCTTACATATATCATTAAGGCAGCATCTTTCACAATGTGGCGTAGTTCTTGCAGTACACACTTCTCTTCCGTGGTCCACAAATCTGTGGCACAATCCACTTCCTTCTTCCGGTGGAACTATCTTCCACAATGCCATCTCAACCTTTTTAGGTTCTTTCTCGTCCTTAACAAGCCCGATTCTGTTACAGAGCCTTATGCAGTGTGTATCTGTAACAATTGCCGGCTTTCCAAAGACATCTCCCATAATAAGATTGGCACTTTTTCTTCCAACTCCCGGAAGCTTTAACAACTCATCCATGCTGTCAGGCACTTTGTCGTTATACTGTTCATGAAGCATACGCATACATGCACATATATCCTTTGCCTTGCTTTTTCCAAGCCCGCACGGTCTTACAATTTCTTCAATCTCTTCCGGAGTTGCTGCAGCAAGTGAGGCTATATCAGGATACTTCTCATACAGCCCCTTAACCACAACATTTACTCTTGCATCAGTGCATTGTGCCGCAAGTCTTACACTTACAAGCAGTTTCCACGCATCATCATAATCAAGACTGCACTCCGAATCCGGATATTCTGCCTTTAATCTTCTGATAACTTCTAACACAAGTTCTTTCTTAGTCATAGCTTACGCATCTTTCTTCTTATAATTAGCAATTCCAAATATTGCAATCAGCAATACACATGCAAATATCATCCATCCAACAAGGTAGCCTGTTCCCATTGGTTTAAATGTATCATAATATCCCTTAAGATATACAACCACAATAATAGCTGGTAATATATAACTCATATAGAATCTTAACCAGTCAGGAAGCTTAGGTCCTTTACCTTCGTTAGCTTCTTTCCTGAAGCCTTCCCAGCCCCATCCGTTCTTCTTCGTACAGAATAATACGAATATCATGCTTCCAAGAGGAAGAAGATTATATGAAACAAGGAAATCCTCAAGATCCATAATTGAACTTCCTGCACCTAAAGGCTGGAAACCTGCAAGCTTGTTAAAGCCGAATACCGCAGGAAGTGAAAGCAGAATCATGAATATGATGTTAAAAGCAACCACATTTTTTCTTGAAAATCCTTTAAGGTCAATATAGAAAGCTATAATGTTCTCAAATACAGCAATTACAGTTGATAATGCTGCAAATGACATGAATACAAAGAACGCTGTTCCCCATATTCTTCCGCCTGCCATATGATTAAATATATTAGGCAGTGTAATAAATAAAAGTGATGGACCAGCTCCCGGAGCAACTCCATACGCAAAACATGCAGGAATAATGATGAATCCAGCCATAAGAGCAACAAATGTATCAAGAAGGATTATGTTAACAGCCTCTCCACCTATTGTTCTGTCTTTCTTTAAGTAACTTCCGAATATCTCCATCGCACCAATACCAACACTAAGTGTAAAGAATGCATGTGTCATTGCATCAAATATAACTGGTCCAAGACCTCTTGCTTTAATAGTATCAAGGTTAGGTACCATGTAGAATTTAACACCTTCTGATGCATTAGGCAGTACAAGTGAATGAACAGCAAGTACAACGATAAGGATAAGAAGGAGTGACATCATAACCTTGGTAATCTTCTCAACACCCTTCTGTAATCCAAGTGCACATACACCGAATGATAATAATACCGCAACAATCATCCAGATCGTCATTGTTCCCGGCTGTAAAAGCATCGTTCCAAATGCACCTGACACTTCATCTGGCTCTAACCCTGCCAATGCGCCACTTGCTTCGCGCCATGCATAGTAAAGCATCCAGCCTGCAACCATAGTATAGAAAGCCATAAGTATATAACTTCCGACTACTGACACCCATTTGAAATGATGCCATTTGCTTCCCTTAGTCTCTAACTCTTCAAATGCCCTTGCAGCTCCTTTTCCGCTTCCTCGTCCTATAGTGAACTCAGCACACATAATAGGAAATCCAAGAATTGCAAGGAATACAAGATAGATGAGTACGAATGCCGCACCACCATTCTCTCCGCATATGTATGGGAATTTCCACACATTACCAAGTCCTACCGCGCACCCAGCCGACACTAATATAAAGCCGAGACGCGAACCGAATTTTTCTCTCTCTTTCAAAACAAAACCTCCGTCATTAATATATTTACATTAATTAAGATTGTACCATATATTACGACATTTTGACAGTTAATTATAATTTCCATATATCCTCATTATACTGGCGGATTGTTCTGTCTGATGAGAAGAAACCTGCATTTGCTATATTGATAAGCATTTTTTCAGCCCATGCATATCTGTCCTCATAATCTGACAAAGCCTTTTCCTTAGTCTCTATATAGCTTCGCAGATCAAGCAGTGCCATAAACCAGTCTTTTCCTACAATTTCGTTATACAGCCTGTTAAGACTATGTGAATCACCAGCCTGAATCATTGCATCTGATATTATAAAGTCCACACATTTTTTAATAAGCGAATCTGTATCATACAGTTTTCTTGCGTTATAATCACATTTTTCATAATGTGCAATAACCTCATCACTCGCTGCGCCAAATGTATAGATATTATCACTTCCTACAAGCTCGGCAATCTCAACATTGGCTCCGTCCATTGTTCCAAGTGTCACAGCACCGTTCAGCATGAATTTCATGTTGCCTGTTCCTGACGCCTCCTTAGACGCAAGCGATATCTGCTCTGATATGTCACATGCTGGAATAAGCTTCTCGGCAAGTGTTACATTATAATTCTCTACAAGCACCACTTTAAGGTATGGGCTTACATCTTTGTCAGACTCAATCACTTTACTCAGGGTGAGTATCAGATGAATTATATCCTTCGCGATTGTGTATGCCGGTGCAGCTTTTGCGCCAAATATTACTGTCACCGGAGTCTTAGGAATATTGCCCGCCTTGATGTCAAAATATTTATATATTATATACAGGGCGTTCATCTGCTGTCTCTTATACTCATGCAGACGCTTTATCTGTATATCATATATTGACTTCGGATTAATCTCTATTCCCTGTGTACGCTTAAGGTGTTCTGCCAGATTTTCCTTGTTGTCCGTCTTAATCTTTAAAAGGTTATCATAAACATTTTTGTCTCCAACGAACTTTAGAAGATCATTTAGCTTCTTAGCATCATGTCTGTATTCACTTCCAATAAGTGTCTCAATATATTTTGCAAGCTCGTTATTGCAGTGGATAAGCCATCTTCTGAATGTGATTCCATTGGTTTTATTGTTAAATTTCTCTGGATATATCCTGTAGAAATTATTAAGCTCAGTGTTCTTTAATATCTCTGTGTGCAGCTTTGCAACTCCGTTGACACTCATTCCATAATGGATATCAATGTGTGCCATGTGGACGAGATTGTTATCATCAATTATATACACTGACGGGTCTGTGTACTTCTCACGGACTCTCCTGTCAAGCTCTCTTATAATTGGCATAAGCTGTGGAACAACTCTGTTAAGATAGTCTACAGGCCATTTTTCAAGGGCTTCGGCAAGAATTGTGTGATTAGTATACGCACAGCTTTTTGATACAATATCGATTGCTTCGTCCATTGTTATCGGACTTCCGTCTATATCTGCATTCTCAGTAAGAAGTCTTATAAGCTCTGGAATTACCATTGTCGGATGCGTATCATTAATCTGGATAACCGCAAGCTCTGGCAGATTCTTAAATGTTTTTCCGGTGCCTGCACATTTATTCCTGCATTCATCCAATATAAGTCTTGCGCCATTGCTTACCATGAAATACTGCTGATAGATTCGAAGAAGTCTTCCCTGCTCGTCACTGTCATCAGGATAGAGGAACAATGTAAGGTTCTTCGCAATATCTGACTTGTCAAAGTCTATGCCATTCTCTCTTACGATACTCTCATCAACTGTCTCCACATCAAACAGATGAAGCTTATTGGTTCTCTTCTCACCATACACATTGATATCATACATTCTTGAAACAATGCTCATTCCACCGAAATTAATTGTATATGTCACATCTGTCGGAACAAGCCAGCTGTCCTTACCAATCCACGGATTAGGCACTTCCTTCTGCTTTCCATTCTCAAACACCTGCTTAAAAAGTCCAAGATGATAGTTAAGTCCGATGCCATCACCGTTAAGGCCTAAGTTGGCAATCGAATCAAGGAAACATGCTGCAAGCCTTCCAAGTCCGCCATTGCCAAGTGACGGCTCTACTTCCAGTTCTTCAATTTCTGAAAGATTCTTCCCTGCCTGTGCAAGTTCTTCCTTAACCTCATCATAAACCCTTAAGTTAATAAGATTATTGGATAAGAGTTTTCCTATAAGGAACTCAGCAGATATGTAGTAAACCTTTCTGCCATTGTCTTTCACGATTCTATCACGTCCCTTTTGTGTCACCAGCTTCATAAGTGCATGAAAGCACTCCTCATTGCTGCATGAGTGCAAGTCTTTTCCATAATCTTCCAAACATATAGTGTTAAGCATATTGTTGCCCTCCATTCTTGTATTTATATTTTATTATAGAGTTGCCGGAAAAATTCTCTTGCTTTATAATGGGATGCATTCTTGTAAATTACATAATGCTTCAAATATAAAAATCCTGCTCCCAGGCAGTCCAAACCACCTGAAAGCAGGATTAACATTTTAATTATCAACACATTACATTAAACCATGTGCTCTGTTGTATGCATTACATATCATATTAGAATTCTTAATAAGAATATGCATTGCAACAAATGGTCCGATTCCGCAGATAAATGAACCAAAGATTAACCATAAGAGAACTGTTGTACCATTCTCCTGAATTGAAAGGCCATAACGTGGTCCGTTAGCTGCAAGTCTGTTACCAAGATTATAGTACCAGAACCATGCATAGATACCACATGTAATAAATGATAACAGGATAAATGCAACAAGTCCTGATGTACTCTTTCCATCCCCATCACAGGCAACATTAACATCATGTGCCATCTTATAGATGAAATAATAACCATAAATTCCACAGGTAATAATTGAAAGCAGTATGTAAGATACAAGTCCTCTGTCGTCCTTTAATCTCTCGCCTGAATATGGTGGAACTGTGCCATTATTATAACCATTGCTATAATTCTGATTAGCATTGTACCCCTGATTATTATCCTGGTTATTGTTATTACTAGTGAAGCTCTGCTTAACCTCATCAAAAGCGCTTCCTAACTCCTGCTCAGCCTTATTGAATACCTGACCGGCCTGATTAGCAATATCCTGCTCTGGCGAACAATTAGCACCACAATATGGGCAGAACTTTGTTGAATCTGGAATCTGTTTTCCACATTTTGTACAAAACATAATATCTCCTCCTCTTTATAAGTTTAGTTTGCGAATGATACGGAACACAATATTGTTCTGCGGCTCGAAAACCACTATATTACCGCCTCCAATAATCATTCTATACAAGTAAACTATAACAAATGCGCACGCTATTGTAAACATAAAAAGTTTATAAAATTTTATATTTATTTTAGATTTAAGAAGCATAACTATTACAACAACCGGTGGAAGGAAAAAAAGTGGATGATACATGAACGCATCACGAATATTAAAATGCAGTAAAGCAATCCACGCTCTCGACATTCCACAGCCTGCGCATGATATACCTGTTATGTACTTTATCGGACATGTAACCCCGAAACTTTCCAGTATCACATACAGCACAACAACTGCTGCAACTGATGTTATAATTTCTATTCTATGTGATTTCTTTTTATATGCATTACCTCTGCTCATTATCCCCCCTGAGACTGCTTTTTATTACATTATAATCTCTCCGGCAAGCAATGCAAGACAAGGCAGTGTAATTATACTTATCAAAGTTGACAAAGTAACTGCACCAACTGCCAGCTTCTGGTCGTGACCGAACTTAATCGCAAAAAGAGTAGTAATAGCTGCACATGGACATGCCTCAAGTATAATTGTAATAACAGCAACCATTCCACGGGCATGTATCAGATACATAACCAGAGTGCAGATTACCGGTATAATAAACATCCTGAGAATAACCGTAAAATATACTCTCTTATCCTTTAATATGCTCAATAATGGGAACTGTGAAATAGTAATTCCTGTTATTATCATAGACAGCGGAGTATTCATGCCTCCGACAACATTAAATGTATCTTTAAGGACTCCCGCAACCGGAATCCTTGCAAGGAATATCACAAGACCGACGGCAACTGATATAATTGGCGGACATGTAACTATCTTCTTTAACAGCTCCTTAAAGCTCATACTTTCTGAAACATACACAATTCCTACAGTCCATAAAAGAATATTGAATACAGTAACATATACGCTCGCATACAATACACCTTCGGAACCGTACATTGCCTGAATAAGCGGGAATCCCATATAAGCCGCATTAGAAAATGTAGTTGCAAATCTTATAATGCCGCGGACTTCCTTTTTCATTAAAAATGTTATGACAATCGATAAAGCCATTCCTATACATATTGTAAGTATGCTGTAAAAGAGCATTCTGCCCATATTCTTAAGAATCTCAGCATTATATCCTGACATATAAGAATTAATAATCATAAATGGAACAACAAAATATATAAGAAGATTAGAAAGCATACCCTTGCCTTCTTCATTAACCATCTTAATCTTTCCAATAACAACTCCACACAATATAAGTATGAATAATTCAAATACCTGCTTTGCGGTAATAAGTGCTAAATCCATAGCCCCTCTTGTCCTCCTTTTTCTGCACACAAAAACATGTTATATATTTCGTCTTCTGAAATATATAACATGTTAATAACAAAGTCAAGTCTTTAATCTAATACTTTATCTCTGGCATAAGTTCTTCACTTATAACATCAAGCATATGCTCCATAGTCTTTAACTCTTCCTCTGAGAATCTGCCCTCAATCCTGTCCATTACAGTTTTAAGATATGTATTGCTGATATTATAATAATCTATGTACTTCTGCGTTACCTCAAGATGATATTCTCTCTTATCTTCATCAGACTGTACCCTCTTAAGATATCCCTTCTTTACAAGATTGTTAATCTTATACGCAGCATTTGGCGATGATATATTCGCCATCTGGGCAAACTGTGCTACAGTTGGTTTATCAAGTGCATATATAATCTCCATGCAGAAAGTCTCGACCGTTGTAAGAGAAGTCTCCCTCTCCTGTAACTTTTCAAACATTTTCTGATAAAAATGCATCTTGAACTTGGTATACACCTTACTAAAAGAATCCTGCAGCACCTTACTTTACCTCCAAAGCTTTTTTAATTGTTTATTATTATAACAATTGCTCTATTCTATTGCAAATGTAAGTTCTGCAGATACTGCTAGTTTACCGCCAACATAAGCCTCTGCTTTTCCTACTCCGACTGGTCCTTTTCTTGCTATAATCTCACAAGACATTTCAAGTACATCACCCGGTGTAACCTGTGACTTAAATCTTGCATTTTTAATACCTGCAAAAAGTGCTATATGTCCTTTATTCTTTTCTTCTGACAGAAGCGCAACCGCTCCAGTCTGTGCAAGAGCCTCAATAATAAGTACACCCGGCATTACTTTTTTCTGCGGAAAATGTCCTACAAAATGCATTTCGTTGGCAGATACACATTTAATGCCGCAAGCCTTCTTCCCCGGCTCACACTCCGTTATCCTGTCTACTAAAAGAAATGGATATCTGTGTGGAAGAATCTGCTGGATTTCATCTGAATTAAGCTGCATAATTACACCACCTTTCTAAGAACAATTGAAGCATTATGACCGCCAAAACCTAAAGAATTAGACATGGCATAATCAACGCTGGTACTTCTTGCCACATTTGGCACAATATCAAGATCACAGTCATCATCTGGTACGCGATAATTAATAGTTGGCGGGATTATGTCATTCTTTACAGCAAGCGCCGATATAATAGCTTCAACCGCTCCACTGGCCCCCAACATATGTCCTGTCATCGACTTGGTAGAGCTTATTGCAAGCTTATATGCATGCTCACCAAATGCTTTCTTTATTGCATTAGTCTCACCCTTATCATTAAGCTTAGTACTTGTTCCATGTGCATTGATGTAATCTATTCTGTCCGCAGACACCCCTGCATCCTTAACTGCTTCCATCATAGCCTGTGCTGCCATGCTCCCATCTTCTAGCGGTGCTGTAACATGGTTAGCATCACATGTTGAGCCATAGCCTGCCACCTCGCAGTATATCTTGGCACCTCTGTTCAGTGCATGTTCATACTCTTCAAGAATAAGTACACCTGCGCCCTCTCCCATAACAAATCCGCTTCTTTCCTTATCAAACGGAATAGATGCCCTGCTTACATCTTCTGATTTGCTTAATGCATGCATTGATGTAAAGCCACCAATTCCAAAATCAGTTATGCAGCTTTCTGCTCCACCACACACAACTACGTCCTGATATCCATCACGTATCTGTCTTAATGCATCTCCAACTGCATTAGTTCCACTCGCACATGCTGTCACAACAGATGTGCACATACCATGAAGCCCGAATCTGATTGCGACGTGTCCTGCCGCCATATTAGTTATTGACATAGGAACAAAATGTGGTGAAACCCTGTCATAGCCTTTACTTTCACCTCTTAAACATTCTCTCTGGATAGTTGTAAGGCCTCCAATTCCACTTGATAATATCACGCCGCATCTTAAGGTATTCTCTTCGTCAAAGTCTATCCCTGAATCTTTTACTGCTTCATCTGCAGCTGCAAGTGCATATATTGTGAAATCGTCCATTTTCCTTAATTCTGCTTTGTCTGCAATACTCTCTGAGTCAAAATCTTTTACTTCACCGGCAAGCTTGACAGCACTTTTATCTGTATCATAATGTGTTATCCTGCCAATACCACATTTACCAGCCTTTACAGCCTCCCACATATCATTCACATTGTTTCCGACAGGAGTAACCGCTCCCATACCTGTTATTACAACTCTTCTCATATCGCCATCCCTCCGTCTACACAAAGTACCTGTCCGGTTATGTAACGCGCTCCATCACCCGCAAGAAATGCTACTGCCTCTGCAATATCTTCCGGCTTTCCCATCTCTTTAAAAGGTATATTCTCCAGCACTTTTTCTCTGGCAGCATCTGACATTGAGCCTGTCATATCTGTTTCAATCATTCCGGGTGCAACCGCATTTACAGTAATATGTCTTGATGCAAGCTCTCTTGCAAGCGACTTTGTCATACCAATAACACCAGCTTTACTTGCAGAATAATTAACCTGACCTGCATTTCCCATAACACCAACAACAGAACTCATATTAATAATTCTTCCTGCTCTCTGTCTTAACATAAGCCTTGAAACACCCCTCATCATGTAAAATGTTCCTTTTAGATTCACATCTATAACTGCATCAAAATCTTCATCCTTCATACGCCCAATAAGGTTGTCCTTGGTAATTCCCGCATTATTGACAAGTACATCAATTCTGCCGCCAAGCAAATCCACAGCCTCTTTAATTAAGCGCTCACATTCTTCTGAATCACTCACATCCGCCTTAATTGCATGAATCTCTATTCCATATTCTCTGCATAACTTAACTGTTTCCATGGCAGCCTCATCACCTGAACGGTAACTAAACACAATATCTGTACCATCGCTTGCAAGTTTAACGCATATAGCTCTTCCAATTCCGCGGCTTGCACCTGTAATAAGTGCTTTTCTTCTCTCACCCATTCTCTATCTTTCCTTTCATATCTGATCAGTTCAAATGTCCGATTAGTTCAATCAGCAACCTGTATGTCCGATTTATTCAATCTATATTCCGTCATAATCTCATCAATAAGCTGCTGTACACTCATTATCCTGTCAACCCGTTCTGCATTACTTCCTGCAAAGAACAGTCCATTATCCCAGTCACCCTTAACTGCCGCTATAAGCGCCCTGCTGATACAATATGGAATACTGTCATCCTTTTTGCAGGCTGTAAGACAGCCATTACATTTTTCTGCAAGAAATCTTTCACCTTTATCAATTCTTTCAAGCAATGGACTGTTAATTGCACGAGCCGGCATTCCCACAGGACTTTTGATAATGCGGATATCTTCTTTCTTCGCATTAACAACAGCCTGTTTAAATGTATCTGATGCATCACATTCACTGGTTGCAATGAATCTTGTCGCTATCTGCACACCAGCAGCGCCTTTCTTTATGTAATGTGCCATATCACTTCCGTCAAACACCCCGCCAGCAACAAAAACAGGAATTCTTACACCTTCCTCCTCTGTCACCCGGAGTACATCTGACAATATTTCATCATTGCTCTGTGCTTTTCCATTGATAATATCATCTGCACTGAATCCCAGATGGCCTCCCGCCATGCTTCCCTCAATAATGAACATGTCAGGATATACATCAAAATGTTTTTTATAAGTTTTCATAATTATCTTAGCTGCCCTGCCGCTTGAAACAATCGGTGCTGCCAGCGTATCTGTTCCCTTGGTAAACTGTGGAAGATTAAGCGGCAGTCCGGCACCTGAGATAATAATATCTGCCCCTGCTGAAACTGCTATTTTGCAGCTTTCTGCAAAATGAGAAACTGCCGTCATAATATTCACGGCAACAAGTCCATTTTTGCCGCTTTCCTTTGCAGTCTGCTTTGCTTTCTTTATATGATAATCAAGAGCTTTTAAGTTTGCCTTTATCGGATTAATTTCAAAATCATCTTCAGCATATCCGGCATTAACGGAACTGATGACTCCACACGCACCACTTGCTGCAACTGCACCGGCAAGTGAAGAAAGCGAAACTCCGACGCCCATTCCGCCCTGAATTACAGGAATATCAAGCACCTTATTCTTAATCTGCATATAATTCCTTTCGTACAGTCTCATACCCTGAATATATTTCTTCAAATATTTTTCCAACTGGCTGTATCTTATCAATCTGACCTGCAACCTGGCCGGCCATAAGCGAACCATTCATTGTATCACCGTCAAATACCGCCTTACGAAGCGAACCCAGTGTATACTTTTCAAGTTCCATCTTATCAGCACCTGCCTTTTCCTGCTTTACATACTCGCGTGACATATCATTTTTAAGGACACGCACAGGTGTACCTGCAATTCTTCCTGTAACTATTGTATCGTTATCCTTTGCTTTAAGTATCGCCTGCTTGTAATTATCATGTATAGGACACTCCGTACTTGCAAGAAGGCATGTTCCCATCTGGACCCCTGCAGCTCCCAGTGCAAATGCGGCTGCAAGCTGTCTTCCGTCTGCGATTCCTCCTGCTGCAATAACAGGAATATTCACACTGTCAACGACCTTTGGAACAAGTGTCATTGTTGTCATCTCACCAACATGACCGCCACTTTCTGTTCCCTCCGCAATTACTGCATCAGCTCCGAACCTCTCCATTCTTATTGCAAGCGCTGCACTAGAAACAACCGGTATTACCATCATTCCATGCGATTTCCAGTTTTCCATGTATTTTGCCGGGCTTCCTGCACCTGTTGTTACAATCTTTACATTTTCTTCTACAAGCAGCTGTGCCATTGCATCAGCTTCCGGATTCATAAGCATAAGATTCACACCGAATGGTTTGTCTGTAAGTGTTCTGCATTTTCTTATGTTCTCCCGAAGCATATCCGTGTTCATTCCACCTGCACCAATAAGCCCAAGTCCTCCTGCGTTACTTACTGCCGCAGCGAATTCTCCCGTTGCAATATTAGCCATTCCTCCCTGTATAAATGGATATCTTATCCCTAACATTTTATCTAATCTCATTATGATGCTCCTTACTTATGTTTCTATCAATGCGCAGCTCCAGCTAAGTCCAGCTCCAAAGCCTGCAAGAATTAACTTTCTGCCTTTATTAAGGCAACCCTTTTCTGCCAGTTCATCAAGTGCTATTGGTATGCTTGCTGCCGATGTATTACCGTATTCTGCTATATTTACATAGAATTTATCTTCATGACCGGGATACTTTTTCTTTACATGATTGATTATTCTTTCGTTAGCCTGATGACACACAATATAATCTATATCCGCAATTGTCATGTCCGATTTTTTCAATATCTCATCAATTCCCTGCTTAAGTACATCAACCGCAAAACGAAACACCGCATTTCCATTCATCTGTACATAAGCATCCTGCGCACCTAAGCCTTTACATACAAGCACATCTTCGTTGCCTCTTGTGTAATTAATCTGTTCATACATATTGTCATCCGCTTTTATAAGAACTGCGCCTGCACCATCTCCAAAAAGCACACATGTTGAGCGGTCAGTATAATCTATTATCTTAGACATCTGCTCGCTTCCTATAAGAAGTATGTACTTATAATCTGTACTGTTAAGCAGTGCATGACCTACATTTAATGCATGAAGAAAACCCGTACATGCACTGCTTAAGTCAAATGCGAGCACATTTTCACTAAGGCCAAGTTCCTTCTGCACGATTGCCGCAGTTGATGGAAATGCGTTCTCTGCTGTTGAAGTTGCAACTATGACCGCCCCTATATCGTCTGTATTAATATCCGCCTGCTTTACTGCATTTCTTGCAGCATTAACAGCAAGTGATGTCGTATTTTCCTGTCTGCATCTGTATCTTTTCTTAATACCGGTTCTTGTTGTTATCCATTCATCACTTGTATCAACAATCCGGCTTAAGTCATCATTCGTTATTATTTCTTCCGGGAGTGCTTTCCCTGTGGACACTATCTGAATGCCTTTCACTTTATCTCTCCCCTGTCTATATTCCTGAATTTTTCATATCTTGAATTAGCAATTTCTTTTGGTTTCATTCTTCCAAGAATGCCAAGTTCTTTTTCCAACATCCTTGATATATCCGAAAAACACCTGTCTCCTTCTGCAATTATGCCGTCAACAAGTCCGGCAGTAAGAAGGTCCTGTGCCGTAAGCTTCATAATTTCACTTGCCTGCGGTGCTTTTTTTGCGTCTTTATATATTATTGATGCAAAGCCTTCCGGTGAAAGAATTGAATATACCGCATTTTCAAGCATATATACTCTGTTGGCTGCAGCAAGTGCTAAAGCACCGCCGCTTCCGCCTTCTCCTGTGATTACTGATATAACCGGAACAGTCAGCTTAAGCATTGCAGCTATACTTCCCGCAATCGCATTGCTTTGTCCGTTGCTTTCCGCTTCCATGCCCGGATATGCACCCGGTGTATCGACAAATGTTATGACCGGCCGTCTGAACTTCTCAGCCTCTTTCATAAGTCGGACTGCTTTTCTGTATCCTTCAGGTGAAGCCATTCCAAAGTTATATCTGATATTCTCTTCTATGGATTTTCCCTTGCGGTTTCCCATAACAGTTACTGGTTTTCCGTTAAATAAAGCAATTCCTGCAATGAGACTCTTATCATCTCTGTAATATCTGTCGCCATGCATTTCTATGAAATCGTCAAATATAACATTTATATATTTCATAATATCCGGTCTGTCA
This sequence comes from Eubacteriales bacterium, assembly GCA_030537195.1. Taxonomy (GTDB): domain Bacteria; phylum Bacillota; class Clostridia; order Lachnospirales; family Lachnospiraceae; genus Lachnospira. The sequence continues at coordinate 54,736 of JAUNOK010000012.1, forward strand.
CTTTTTCTTGCCGCAAGGACTTTCTCATATGGTGTTAAAACATTTTCACTGCTCATGCTTCTCCTCCGGTATTAACATGCATTTGCAATATTTTAGACAATGTGTCTTTCATATCTTTCCGGTCAACTATCATATCTATCATTCCATGCTCCAGCAGAAACTCTGAATGCTGGAACCCTTCCGGCAGCTTCTGTCCAATAGTCTGTTCAATTACTCTCGGTCCGGCAAAGCATATAAGTGCATCCGGTTCGGCAATTATTATGTCGCCAAGACTTGCAAAGCTTGCGCTCACGCCACCTGTTGTCGGATTGGTAAGATACGATATAAATAATCCGCCTGCGTCCTTAAACTTCTCAATTGCCGCAGTTGTCTTTGCCATCTGCATAAGCGAGAAAAGTCCTTCCTGCATTCTTGCACCACCACTCGCTGCAAATATTATAAGCGGCAGTTTTCTTTTCATTGCGTATTCTGTAAGCCTTGCAATTTTCTCACCAACGGCAATTCCCATACTTCCCATAAGGAATCTTTTATCCATAACCGCAACCGCTGTTTTGACACCGCCAATACGGCATGTGCCTGTAACTACTGCGTCCTGCTGTCCGGTTTTTAATCTGTTAGCATCAAGCTTTTTCTCATAGCCCGGAAAACTGTTTGGATTGTCTGTCTTTATCTGTGCATACAATTCCCTGAAACTTTTGTCATCACTTATAAGTGCAATTCTTCTTAATGGTGTAAGGCTTCCGTCTGCCTGTTCCTCACTATCCCTTAATCTGTTGATAGTACCCCACCTTTTCTTACGCTTTAAGAAAATGTCATTGATATTCATTTAACCGCAATTCCTTCCTTAAGCCACTTTTCAATTTCGGTATGATTCTTCTCCCAGAAACCTGTATTGTAACTGCCTCTTATAAAATCTTTATGATATGTAAGAAGGTGCATAAACTCTCTGTTAGTCTTAATACCTTCAACTATAAGTTCCTCAAGTGCTCTTCTTAAGCGCCTTACAGCCTCAAGTCTGCTGCTTCCTGTCACAATAATCTTGGCAATCATTGAATCATAATACGGGCTTACCTCATAACCTTCGAACAGATGACTCTCAACTCTCACTCCATATCCATCAGGAAAATGTAAGAATTTAATAACTCCCGGTGTAGCCGCATTTATTCTGCACTCGATTGCATGTCCTTTTACAAATGTGTCTTCCTGCGTAATTCCAAGCTTCATACCGGCGGCTATTCTTATCTGTTCTTTTATAAGGTCGATTCCTGTAACCTGCTCCGTTACCGGATGTTCAACCTGTATTCTGGTGTTCATCTCTATAAAGTAATAATCACCCTGTTCATTTACAACAAATTCAACCGTTCCTGCACTATAATACCCTGCCGCCTTAGCTGCTCTTACCGCTGTCTCACCCATAACCATGCGCTTATCTTTGCCAAGTCTTGCACAAGGTGCTTCCTCTAAAAGCTTCTGGTTATTACGCTGGATTGAACAGTCACGCTCTCCAAGATATATTGTATTGCCATATTTATCTGCAAGTATCTGTATCTCGATATGACGGGGGTTAAGCACCAATTTTTCTATATACATGTCACCATTGCCAAATGCTGCAACAGCCTCGCTTTTAGCGGTTTCAAATGCATTTTCTATATCTTCTCTGCTGAATGCCTTGCGCATTCCTTTTCCACCGCCTCCAGCTGACGCCTTAATAAGTACCGGATAACCAATTCTTTCTGCAATGTGTGCTGCTTCCTCTGCTGTTGCAACCAGGCCATCAGAGCCGGGTACAACCGGTACACCGCATTCAATCATAAGCTGCCTTGCCGACTGCTTATCTCCCATGCTGCTTATTATGTCCGCTGATGGTCCTATAAATATAAGATTATTTTCTTCACATTTCCTTGCAAATGCAGCATTTTCGGACAGAAAGCCATAACCCGGATGGACTGCTTCACATTCTGTAAGAAGTGCTGTTTCTATTATTGCATTCTCATTAAGATAACTATCTGACGCCTTTGCCGGTCCTATGCACACAGCCCTGTCTGCTGCCATAACAGCGAGTGAATTCTTATCTGCTGTCGAATACACAATTACTGTTTCTATGTTCATCTCGCGGCAGCATCTTATTATTCTTAATGCTATCTCTCCACGGTTTGCTATCAGTATTCTCTTAAACACCTCTGACACCTCCGTTAATTAAGGATTACAAGCGGCTGTCCATACTCAACCATAGCACCGTTTTCTGCTGCCACTTCCTTAACCACACCATCACAATCTGCTGTAACCTCATTCATAAGTTTCATGGCTTCAATAATTCCAATCACATCACCTGCATGAATACTTTGTCCGATTTTTACAAAAGGCTCATCATCAGGACCTGCCGCTGTATAAAAAGTTCCTACCAATGGGGCTTTGATTTCTTTAATAGTGGACGGTGTCTGAGGCTGGACATTTTCAACTTCCTCTTGTAAATTCTCCTGAACATTATTTTTCTTTACCGTAACACCTGTATTATGCCCGGCTTCCAGAACTGACTTTTTTAATTCAAGGCTTGCACCACTCAGCTCAAGTTTAAGTTCTCCACAACTGCTGGCATCAAACTTATCAATAAGTCCATAAATATCATTAATATCCATAACTATCTACCTTCAATCCATTTAAGCTGCATTCTTATCCACATACTCAACAATTGCTTTAACTGATGTAAGATTAGGAAGTTCTTCTTCCGGAACAGTAATTCCATAAGCATCTTCAACTGCCATCATAAGTTCCATTGAATCAAGTGAGTCAATCCCAAGATCATCCTTTAAATTAGCCTCTAATGTAATCTTGTCCTCTGAGCAGTTAATAGTATCCATAATAATTTCTTTTACCTTTTCAAATGTCATTGTTTTGTTCTCCTTAAATAATTTTATCTAAATATATTTAACTAATATATTTGAACCAATTATATAAGTGAGAATTTGATTTGTCAATACTATTTTGATATTCAAAGTATTTTTATAAATTAAAAGCCACTTCCGAAGAAGTGACTAAAGCAAAACAATCTTTAATTAAGAATTAATCTGTGCATGCACCTTGCGGCGTACTACAAGGAAACATATAACCTGCATAATTATTGTTGCCGTCCATGATGCCGGATATGATATGAACAGATCATAAAGTGTTCTGTGGCTTGGGAATACAACGAATATCCAGAATATTCTCATACCTACTGTACCAATAACTGAAAGTATCATTGGTACAAGGGAATATCCCATGCCACGGAGCGCTCCTGGAAACAGATCCATTATTCCACATAAGAAATATGGCACTGTTGTAATTGACAATATCTCAACACCACATTTGATAACATCTTCGCTGTTAGTGTATATCATAAGCACTTTATCACCAAAGATGTACGCGCCACAACCGAATACAAGCGATACTCCTACTGAAAGTATTGCACAGTCTATAAGTACCTTGTCCATTCTCTTTAACTTTCTCACACCGTAATTCTGGCTTGTAAAACTCATACATGCCTGTGTTATTGAATTAATTGATGCATACAGGAAACCAAGAATATTGTTGGCTGCTGTATATCCTGCCATTGCCGTCGAACCGAATGAATTAACCGAAGACTGTAACAGTGCATTGGAGAAATTGATAACTGTACTCTGTATTCCAGCGGGAATACCTACCTGAAATATCTGCTTAAGATAACAGCCCTTTATCTTTAACTTTGAGAATCTTAACTGATAACTTGCATCTGTCTTATACAGGCATCTTAATACAAGCACGCAGGATATAAACTGTGAAAATATTGTTGCGATTGCTACTCCCGCAACACCAAGCCCAAACACAATTACAAGCACCATATTAAGGCACGCATTTATAATTCCCGCTACAATAAGAAACATCAGTGGTCTCTTGGTATCACCAACTGCTCTAAGAACAGCCGCACCATAGTTATAAAGCATGAAAAATGGCATACCAAGAAAATATATTCTCATATACAATGTTGAAAGATTAATTACGTCATCTGGCGTTCCCATAAGCTCGAGTGCCGGCTTTGCCATTAACAGACCGACAAGTGCCATAACAACTCCGCTTATTGCTGCAAATGTTATCGCAGTATGCACTGTTTCTGACATCTCTTTATGTTTTCCTGACGCATAGAATCTGGCGGCCAGCACATTAGCTCCTAACGAAACTCCTATAAAGAGATTAACAAACATATTAATAAGTGCTGTTGTTGAGCCAACTGCTGCCAGTGACTGGCTTCCTGCGAATCTTCCAACAACAATTATATCCACAGCATTAAACATTAACTGCAGTATTCCAGACAGCATCAGAGGCACTGAAAATGATATTAACTTATCCATTATTGTGCCATTGCACATATCTATTTCGTATTTATTCTTACTCATGTAAACTATCCTTTATATAACATTTATACATATCAGTCCCAATACCCCAGTTCAACGCCTTTCTTGTAGATTCCAACGCCCTTGGAATAATAACCATATGCATTAAAATGCGTCCAGTCTGAACGGAGTTTTACAGATATATATCCAAATGCCCCATACAACTCATCTATCTTCCCTGCTTTCAGACCGCAGTCACTTAATCCATTCTGAATCATATATACTCTTGTATTAAAGAAATGTTCACCAAATGCTTCTCTTAACGCCGCCTCCCATGCTGTATCATCTGTTCCAACATAGTCGTCATTATCCTCCATATATGACTGGCTGTCATCCGCTAAAGATGTTCCCGGATCATCTGTATCTCCAATTATGATGTAATTCTCACATCCAGTATAATCAATTATTGCCTGATACTGTGCAATAAGATCATCATAATCATCCCAGCCACCATTGCTTCCCATTTCAAGTATAAGAATGTCATCCTTATGATCATATGCCACCTTAGGAGTTACAATTGTTCCCTCTGGCACATACATATATTCTGGCTGATTATATTCCGTATCATCACATATTTTTATACCAACAATAAAATCATCTATATTATATTCTTCGTTGTCATCATCTTCCCAGAATTCATAATCATCTATTTCACGTCTCTTATCAATCTGACAGAGAACACCATTTATATACACTGTATCAGGGTACTCATTATATTCAATACCGTATCCGCTGAAATCATACATATATACAGGTTTGTCCTCATCATCCATAAAACATACATCTGTAAATGTTGTTTTATTAATGTTGATATCCCGGTCCGTATATATTTTAAGACCTCCCGCTCTTCTTGCAATCTCTGCAGATGTTTCACCTGATACTCCAAAATTATATGTATTAATTCCTGTAAGTCTTCCCAATGTATATGGAGCTGTATAATAACTTATATCAACTCTTCCATTTTTTGTGAGTATATATGCCTCATCAGTTCCGAATCCCTCCATCATACTGTCACCCCAACAGGCTATTGATACACCGTCATCGGAATCCTCTTTTATATCATTGAAAGGGTCATCCAAATCTTCATTACCAATATTCTGTGAAACCCTGACTATCACATGTGTTTTATCACCATGTGGTTTCGCGATTTTAGCCATATTAATAAGATTATCTTTTGTTTCTGGTTTGCTTCGTAATATTATAGCCCCCGCAATAATACCTCCTGCTAACAAAACACTAACAATCACCCATATCGCTAATTTCTTTAATTTCATAGACTCACCTTTTCTGCCTCTTATATATCTGGCACTTCTGTTATATCACTTATTTATCCAACCTGCAAATACAATGAAATCCTCAAAATATTAAATTTACGCATTAAAAAAAGCGGGTGATGGGGTGCCAGGTGCCTGTGGCACCTTCTTGGCACCGACCGGAGCGAAGCGGAGACCGAACCTGGGTTCGATTCACATCACCATGAAATAACCACATTTTGACAAAAAAATAAAGCGGGTGATGGGAATCGAACCCACGTATCTAGCTTGGAAGGCTAGTGTTCTACCATTGAACTACACCCGCATAAGCACTGCTATTGCAGTGCTTTGTTAAGATATCATAACCATACTTTAAAGTCAAGTATTTTATTGTATTTTGTATGCCGTAAATGCTGTTTTTATTCTTGTTTTCCAGCCATCGCCTGAGTAATCTGAGAATATCTCTCTTGCAAATGTCTCAAGTGTTCTAAGTTCATAGCCTTCTAATTCAATACCACCATAGACAACTTTCTCAAGAATTACACACACTCTTGCGTAATCTCCCTGCTCTATATTCTTAAATCTTGCAGCTATTACATTATCAACTTCATCCGTATTCCAGCCAAGCGTTGCCTTTATTCCTTTTACCCTGAGAAGCTGATATATGTACTGATTAAGTATTCTGGCTTTATTAGCTGTAGAACTTTGTTCATACATTTTTCTACGATGTACCCCGACAATTACATATACAAGCTGCAGTATAGCAATGAATGCCACAACAATAATTATAATAAATGCTGCTATTCCCATTATAATAAGTCCGGTATTCCATACTTTTCTTATTATTTCATCTGTTGTACGCGTATCATTATTATTATCATCTATAACTCTTCCTGCATCTGAATTCTTATCATCATCAACAGTCGCTGTTTTACGAACACTATCTGGAGAATTAACCATTTGCTGCAATGCAGCCGTCTCATAATAATATCCCGGTGTAACATCTATTGGCTGCCAGCCTATTCCATCAAAATACACTTCAACCCAGGCATGTGCATTATCGCCACTGACCATAATCTGGCCCTCACTGCTACCTGCAAAGTCTGACGATGATGCATAATAACCTTCAACATACCTTGCCGGAATTCCATATGCTCTTAATGCCAATACAGCTGTTGACGCATATATTACTGCATTACCCTGATATGCATCTGTGATGTACCATTTTAAAGGATCTCTGCCTTCCGGTGCCGCCTGAATATCATCATTATATGTAAGTCTTGCCCTGAGCACTTCTCTTACTCTGCTTACGGCACTATATACACCATCTGTCTGTGCTTCATAATCATCCCAGAATATGCTGTTCATAAGTGCATAATATTGCTTTGTTTCTGAGGTATAATTATCGTATACAAAATCTCTGTATACAGCCTCTGCCTCCACATAATTCTGCTGTTCCTGTGAGTCCGGCTGTGTAAGCCAGTCTTCAGCAATCATCAGTTCTGCCGGTCTTGCTCCTGATATCTCACTAATCTCATACTGGCTGCTTCCGCGCAATCCTTTGCCGGCATAATTCATATCTTTATTATTCTTCTTTTTTCCCTGTATAAATGTATTAACAGAAGATGGAACATACACATAATCTCTGGATGCATTCTTTACTGTAATTCTCATTGAATTAGCTTCGGGCTTGTCCTGTCTCTCACTTAATGAATAGTATAACGCAGACTGTGACAATGGATTAAAGCCTTTGGCATCCAGCCAGTCTAACATTCCATAATTATCGCCACCATAAGCTGAATCAGACAACTTCTTCCATGTTCCCTTCTCTGAATCATAAGATACTCCCACATATCCCTTAAGATATATATTCTTCTCCTGTTCAGACCATATCTCAAGCATATCTGAATCTGATTTCTTTAACTTTGCTGCTTCCCTGATATTGCCTTCAGGAAGCTTTGGTTCTCCATATCTTATATCATCAATCTGTTCTCTGATATATGTTCTTGCATCTGTTACATTTTTAATTTCGTTATCATCAATACTTACTGCCATAACGAATGCGATGAATATAATCACACACATAATCGTACTTCGGAATGTTATATAAAATGCTTTTCCACAGGCAGCCATTATTATTCCGGCAGCTATTAATGTAGTACTCGCCAGAACATTTATATTACCGCTGAAAAGCTGTAAAAGCAGCCATATGACAATATGTATTTCGAATTGCGGAACTGCATTCTCAGATGCAAACCAGAATGCGGTCTCTCCAATAATAACTGATACAAGAATTGCAAATGCCAGAATATCCCTATTATCACCAGTTACAGTTAATAATGCCAGACCGCCTTCATGTGCTGTATTCCAGCTATATACCATTACATCAATCCATATTCTTGCACCATTAATTCCTCCTGTAAGCCCGGCAGGCACGAATACTGCCAGCATAGGAACTATTAATACAAGCCTTATCCATGGAAGATGTTCTTTCAGATAATATACTGCCGCACTAAACGCAATCCCCGCAATTACTGCAGGTATCAGATAATAGTACCTGTATGGCAGATATACATCCCATGTACTTACAAAAGCCATGAGTGAAGAAACTGCCATAAGAATTGTCATAACAATTATCCATATTATTTTTTTATATCTGCTATTGTTATTATTGTCCACAACCTGGACATTTGAATGTTTCATCTATATAGCAATCTCCATTTCTGTAACTAACATATTATGTGGAACTTATCAGTCTCTTCTGCATCTGCAGGTATCTCCACAATTTCGAAACCTTCATGGGAATCAATATACATTTCCTGTCTGTCTTTAACGATATTAATAATTGTAATTCCCATATAGTTTTCTAATCCGGCAAGATTCTGTCTGTATCTTCCCGCAGATACAATTACCATTCTTGTAAAGTATTTTTCTTTATGCTCCATAAGAAAATATTCAAGTCCTGTTCCTGCCTTATCAAGAATTCTGTAGCACATTGCCTGTGCCATCATTCTTTCGTAATCGTTGATACTTGCAATTTCTATCTCTGACAGACCGTTCTGCGTAGGAATCATAACACAGAAATGTGCTCCCTTCTGCATAAGCTGTTCTGCAACAGCAGTTGTCATGGCTACAGCTGTATTAAGTTCATCAATATTAACCTCCTCATCACCATTATAGTGTGCAAAATCTGGTATAATCACTACATCATAATGTGACGGTTCACTTGATTCCCTTACTATTAATTTATCTGTTTTACCTGACAATTTCCAGTGAATTGAACGTACATCATCTCCGCTCTGATATTCCCTTGTATCAAATATTTCACTTCTGTCATTACCTTTTCTGTTCTGCATATTTCCTTCTGTCATTGTCTCGCCACGTATCATATCTGACAAACTGGCATTAACATTAAGATGCTTTGGATATATTATTGAACTGCAGTCTTTGAAAGGTTTCGTCTTAATTCTGAACAACTTAAGCATATCCATAATATATATTGAGCGGCATTTAAAATTAAGCTCTCCACACTGACCTGCAAGCAGATTAATAGCACAGTCATTCTTTCCATCATTAAGTTCAAATAATAATGTCTTATATGTAGTACTGTTAAACATTTTGTTATATATCTCAAGTTCAACAAGTACGCTTCTTGTTACCAGAAGTCCATGTCTTGTACCTATACTCAGTGTGTATGGCAAATCCTTTCCAAACTGTCCGCTTCTTCTTACAGTAAGTCCCGCATGTATGTTAAACGCATCGCACAATAACATAAGTCCCATTATCCCTGCAATTATCACAAGCAAAACTATTGAATATGCAAGAAACGGTCTTCCAAAGAAAAACAACATAAGCATGAGTAAAACAATCAGTAATATATACCCTATTCTGTTAGCTTTCATGTATCATTTCCTCTCTTACACTGCTGCCGGCTTAATCTGTCCCTGAATCTCCATTAATATATCCCTTGCGGTAGTTCCTTCAACCTTTGCCTGTGGTCTTAAAACAAGTCTGTGTGCGCATACATCTATGAATACAGCCTGAACATCCTCAGGAATAACATAATTACGTTCTCTTAACACAGCATTTGCTTTAGCCATTTTAACAAGCGCTGTAACACCTCTTGGTGATATTCCAAGTGATACCATAGAATGTTTTCTTGTCTCTTCACACAGATGTATAGCATACTCTAATACCTGGTCTGAAGTCTTGACCGAAGCCAGATATTTCTGTACATCAAGTATATTCTGTGCATCCGTTACTGTTTTGATTTCACTTGTTGCATCTTCCTTATTCTGCATATTTATTATCTTCATCTGATTCTCAAGTGTCGGATAACCAATTGATAAGCATACCATAAATCTGTCAAGCTGCGATTCTGGAAGTGCCTGTGTTCCTGCTGAACCAAGCGGATTCTGTGTTGCTATACATACAAAAGGACTTGGAAGTCTGTGTGTTATTCCATCGATTGTAACCGAATGTTCTTCCATTACTTCCAGCAGGGCTGCCTGTGTTTTAGGCGAAGTTCTGTTAATCTCATCCGCAAGAAGTAACTGACACATTGCTGCTCCTTCAACATATTCAAATGTGTTCTTCTCTCTGTTAAACATTGTAAATCCAGTTATATCAGAAGGGAGCGTATCTGTTGTAAACTGTATTCTTTTATTATTAAGTCCAAGGGCTTTAGAAAATGATACCGCAAGAGTTGTCTTTCCAACTCCCGGACAATCTTCCAACAGAATATGTCCACCTGCATAGATAGTCATAAGCACTTTCTCAATAATATCCCTGCTTCCGATAAATCCTTTGCTTACCTCAGCTATAATTCTTCTCGACTGTTCAACTATCATTCTTCTGTATTCTCCCTTTCTATAATCATTTGATTCAGCTGTTCTTTACTTATAAGTCCAGACCATGCATCAATATATGCATCTTTAGTTCCCTGTGGAACGATTATTGTTATGTTTACGTTATTAATGCCGAAGCTGAATGTACCATTATTATCTGCAATAAGCTGCACCGGAACATCACCAAGGAATTCTATTGTAAGCTTTCCTTCTTTTCCTCCTGTGTTAACAAATGCCTCAGAATATATACCCACAAGATTATCTGCTATAGTAACATGTGAAAGTCCATGCGCCTTTTCAAATGCTCTGCTTCCTATGTAATCTACGAACCATCCATCAGGCAATCCTAAGTAATCACTTGTAAAATCAATATTTTCTATATATGATGGTGTTTCTATAAGTGTGATAAGTCCATCAGTCACTCTCATCGGATAGTATCCTGTAGGTTCATCTATCTGCTCATATCCCATCATCTTTCTTATATAATTCTCAGTCACAAGAAGTCTTTCTCTAACTGTTGCATCAACTTTTTCATTCGTTGGAAGTGTCGCTGTATCCCAGTCGATAAGCTCGCTCTGGATTCCACTCCACATATCAAGATAAGGAGATCCATAATATATGCCTGTATAACCGCACATAATATAACGCCATGATAATATATAACTTTCTTCTGTACCTTCTGGCACAATCAGCTTTATATGTTCAGCTTCTTCTTCCTTAGTCCATGCATAATTAAACTGGAATCCATAACTTCCATATATCACAAGCTGTGGTGGCTCATAATTATTAAACTTTATGCTTTCAAGCGCATTACATTCATTAAACAATCCAGCATATAATACTCCCATCCATGAATCAAAAGCTCCGAATTCAGCGTTCTTAAGTGATGTACATGTATTAAATACTTCTTCTCCCAGATAATATATTGTACCCTTTATTGATACATTTGTAATTCCGGTACATCCACTAAATGCCATATCATAAAGCAGCATTCCCTGCTCTGCACTTATATTAACATCACCTGAAAGTCCAGAATTAATGAATGCTCCATTCTGAATACTAAATAGCCAGTCCAGGCCTTCCCAGTTGATTGTGAATCCTTCTTTATTACCAGCATCTGCAAATGCATACTTATTAATATACATTATGCCTGATGGAATCTCTATACTTCCAGACAAGTCACTTCCTGACCTAATAAGAACAAATTCCTGTCCGTTAGCATCAGCTCCATAAAGCAGTCTGCTTCCACCTGCATCAACTAATTTGAACCGCTCAATACCACTAACTCCTGAGACACTGTCTGTATTGCTGCCATATCCTGAAGTCCCGCTAAGTATAAAGAAATAATCGTTTCTGTCAACTCCAGTTTCATATCTGTCTGATATATGCGGATTATAGCCATCTGTCATAACTGCATTCATCGCATTAGATGCTACAAATCTCAATGCTTCACAACCTTCAAATGCCCTGTTGCCTATTACTATAGTATCTGTTGTCTCTATTAACACTCCCTGTAATGAAATACAGTTTCTGAATGCTTCATATCCTATCTCTGTAACATCTTCAGGAAGTGTCACCCATACAAGATTCCTACATTCTGCAAAACACTCGGAATCAATTTCGTTAATAACAATCAGTCCATTCTCAATAATTCCATTAAATTCTGTAATATCCTCAGGTGCCCTTACAAGAATGTTCTCTTTAACACCATCTTTTTCTACATTGTAATATGAGTAACCGTCTGTCGAAACCTTCATGACATATACCTGTATATTATCTTTTCCAGCTTCGTCCAGCTGGCTTAATACACTATCTCTCTGTCTTTCACTTGAACAAAGGATTGTTTCGACAGAACTGTTCTTCAGGCAGTCTTTTTCAAATATAACATCACTTTTATCTGGCATTACAAGTTTCTTTACATTATCTGCATCATCAAAAGCTGTACTCCCTATGCTCTCTATATCATCTGACATAATGACACTTGAACCTGTTCCTTTTATTACCCGGCTCAATTTCCCGCTGTTATTAACAACTGTAGTTCTTATTACCTTATATGTAACATCTGGCTGTTCTTCAGTTGCTATAAGGCACTGTGTATTGGCAAGAGCCTGATAATTATTCAATATGAAATCATCCAGGACATTCTCATCTACAGTTATGCTGCATTTGTCCAGATAATTGTAATTAATGTCCGGCATCTCTGATATATCCTGCATTCCTAAATTCAGACTCTTAAGATTATTGCTTTCTGTAAGATTAACACTCTTAATTCCCGATCTGATAGTAAGTTCTTTCATATTATACGGGATGCCTATTATCATGGTCTCCTGCTTATCAAGAAGGACTCCTGAATATGATGTATAATTAGGATTATCTTCTGCTACTTCAAAGCCTTCTCTGATTAACAAGTTAGTTCCATCATTATTAACATATATAACAGATTCCGGAATATTGATATAATCAATATCAAGCTTATCTTCCAGCTCTACTGCCTGAATATACTGAGGTACATCCAACGTTCCTATATGACTGACACCTGATGATGTATAACTATTTATGCCGGATATTCTGACAAGTGTCTGTAATGAACAATATACATTACCTGCTGCATCAACACGTCCATCATAATTAAGCCATTTGTTCTTTATCTTTACTTTATAGCTGCTATCAATTGATACCATATCTGCCGGCTGCAAAATATGTCTTCCCACTTCAGCCGTATACATCCATGGAACCATTCTTCCATTTTCTTTCCATCCAGGAAAAAGCCTTGTAATCTCTTCACCATCAAACAGGCTCCTCTGATACTGGTACAGATTAACAACACTTCCCACATCAGGATACTGGTTATAATTAAGCACTTTGCTGCTGTTAATAACCTCATTCTCAGATTTGATTGAATCTGAAAGAACATATAACTTATTATCCTTAGGGGCATAGCTGAATTCACTGCTTATCCATTCATCATTAACTGACAGTCTGTATTCAGCATTAATAACAAAGTCATCTTCATTCAAATCATAAGGTATGGCAACCGGATAATCATTTGTCCATGTCTGTCCCCCATCAAATGAAACACTGCTTATTCTTATATATCTGTCGTAAGACTCTTTTCCCCACAGATATACAACCGGATTACCATCCTCTTTCTTAATTATATAAGTATCGAGCGCACAGAATATTGTATATGCATCTATACTCTGACCCTTATATAACATATTGGCATCTAAAGATTCATCAGCTTTTATAACTACACGCATTATATTATCTGGTGATTCCGTAACACTTCCCTCATCATATGGTTTGGAATCAAATGATGAGCTTATTCCTGGGCGCGGTTTTTCAATCTCAGGATCTTTTGCAGTCTGTGAAATGTCATTTTCTCTGTCCTGTCCATCATTATTATCCTGGTTATCTCCCGCACCTCCAGTACCGCTATTACCTGATGAATTGGTACCAGCGCCACCATTTCCCAGTCCTCCTGCAATAATAACATCTGAATTCTCTCCATTACCGACAATATCAAATATTTGTCCTCCTGGATTATCAATTCCGTCAGATATATTTCCATCATCCTGTCTTGAACTAATAATATTAAATGCATTACCCGGCTGGGTCGGATCAAGGAGTCTGCCATCAAACAGATATCCGGAATTATTACCACCTGGCTCATTATTCTGGGAATTATTATCCTTCTCTATTATCCTGCTGTCATCATCAGAATTATTCTCCTGACCAACAATATCATTATCGCCTGAGAAATGTACCTGATTAAAATTAAATTCTCTGTCAGATAATGATGGTATGAATCCTTTGCCTGAAGTATATCCCGCAATTCCAATTGCTGCTCCGGCTGTAACAGCCAGTGTTATCGAAGCATTTCTGACAGTTTTCTTAATCTTTTTATCGTCCATATATTACTCCCGTCCTATTACCGTGCGAGGTTCTGCCCCCCCCCTAAAAATTTACCGATTCTACGCTGTAAAACCTTAAAATCCAGAGGTTTTGCAAAATGTCCATTCATTCCACTGTCTAATGACAGTCTCTCATCCTCAACAAATGCATCTGCTGAAAGTGCAAATATAGGAATCTTCGCAGCATCCTCTCTATCAAGTGCCCTTATAGTCTTTGCTGCCGTTCTTCCATCCATTACAGGCATCTGGACATCCATTAATATAAAGTCATAATATCCAGCCTCATGCCCGCTAAAACTTGCAACCGCTTCTTTACCGTTACCAACAACTTCAATTTCTGCACCCATACCCTGCATAATCTCAACTACAATCATTGCATTAATTTCATTATCTTCTGCCATAAGAATCCGTTTACCTTCAAATGTATTATCATATAATGATTCATCTTCTTTTGTTGAAGTTACCTCTTCCTGTACAGAAGATGCAGATACCGGAAGATGCAGATATACAAAAAAGTCTGAACCCTCTCCTTTAACACTCTCTACTACAATCTCTCCACCCATAAGTTTAACCAGATTATCAGTAATTGCCATTCCCAGTCCTGTTCCGCCATATTTCTTCGAGGTATCAACAGTTTCCTGTTCAAACGGTCTGAATATCTTCTTAATAAAGTCTGCATCCATTCCTATTCCCGTATCATGTACCCTTACCAGAAGATCAAGTATATTATCCTTAAGCATCATCTGTCTGAATGTAACACTTACTTCTCCATGATCTGTAAACTTAACTGCATTAGACAGGAAATTAATTATCACCTGGCTTATTCTTAATTCATCACCTATGACATCATCAACTGTGATATTCTCATAATTAACCGAATACTTAATTCCTCTCTCTTCAAGATTCTTGGCAAACATATCATAAAGTTTCTTGCCAAGCTCTTTAAGGCTGAATGGTGCATCCTCAAGTTCAACCTTTCCTGCTTCAATTCTTGACATATCCAGAATATCATTAATAAGTGAAAGCATATGCTCTGATAATTCTTCTGCTTTATCAAGATACTGGTTAACAATATCATCCTTAGGAACTTTATTCTTTGCAAGTGTAAGCATACCCATAATACCATTCATAGGTGTTCTTATCTCATGAGACATTCTTGATAAAAATGTTGTTTTAGAACGACTCTCTTCTTCAGCCAGTCTTGTTTTCTCTTCATACATATCAAGCATCTCGTGATACTGTGTTGTTTCCCACATGTATATAATATGATATTGTCCTGTTCTGCTTAATGACACAGCCAGTCTTACCCATCTGCCATCATCTCTTAAGAATTCAACATCATATGGCTCATGCTCGTCCCAGCTAATATACTGCTTCCATAATCTGGCAGCCTCAGCCCTGTCTTTAAATACTTTACCCAGACATGTCACATCCTTCTGTAACATGTCTATTGTAACGCCCAACAGATCTTCTATATCACCAGCAACATAAAGAGGCATCTTATCTGCGTTTCTCATTATAACAAAGACCTCGCCTCTTCTATTCTCTATTTCATCCAGAAAAGTCTTTTCTATTCCTTTTACTTCCGAAATATTGCCGACTTTCCGCTTTCTTCTCTTCATATTAAAAGAGTGCACAATAAAAAACACTCCCACAAGTAATTCAATACAACCTATTATTACTAGCGAGAAGTGTTCTCCAAGTACACTCAGCATATTCAATATATTATCCATATGTATTATCCTTATCTGCCAGTGGCATACATTTATCAACATTGTTTCCAAAAAACATCTATATAAATAATAACATACTAATCCACAGCAAACAACTATGCAATATGTTTTTATTAACAAATATACTTGACATAATATGTTCTTAGGAATAAATTATGTTAGTTGCAATTTTGTATGTAAATTATTATGGAGTGATTTCAATGAATAACAGTTCAGAACACATTTTTAATAATATTGATATAAGGAAACTTCTTATTCCTATCATGCTGGAAAACCTCCTGGCATCACTTATGGGAACCGTTGATACTATGATGGTAAGTAATGTCGGAGCCTCCGCTGTATCAGCCGTATCGCTTGTTGACTCCATCAACATTCTTGTGATACAGGCTCTATCCGCACTTGCAGCAGGCGGCGCCATTCTTTGTTCGCAATACATAGGAAGTAACAATCCCAAGGGTGCTAACAAAGCTGCCAGACAGGTATTTCTTGTAATGACCGTGTTGTCAGTATTCGTATCTGCAATATGCCTAATTCTGCGTGTTCCTATGCTTAAGTTTATCTTTGGTTCTGTAGAAGCTGATGTTATGGCTGATTCACAGGTATACTTCCTGTTCACGCTGTTGTCTTTCCCTTTTATAGGACTGTATGATGCAGGCGCTTCTATTATGAGAGCACAAAAGGACAGTAAAAGTCCTATGACAATATCAATAATATCCAACTTTCTCAATATAGGAGGTAATGCAATTCTTATATTCGGGCTTGGAATGGGAGTTGCAGGAGCTGCAATATCAACTCTTGCTTCAAGAGTTTTCTGTGCAGTTGTTGTAATAATCAAGTTAAGAAACCCATCACAGACTATATGTGTAAACCGATATTATGCAATACGTCCTGACTGGGATTTAATTAAGAGAGTATTATATATCGGTATTCCTTCAGGTATCGAAAACAGTATGTTCCAGTTCGGAAAACTTGCAATCCAGTCAACAGTATCAACTCTCGGAACTGCTGCTATTGCTGCCAATGCTGTAACCAACATCTTAGAGAATCTTAACGGAGTTGCTGCACAGGGTGTAGGCATCGGACTTATGACAATTGTTGGTCAGTGCATCGGTGCCGGAAGAAAAGATGAAGCCATATATTATATAAAGAAGTTAAGCAAGATGGCAGAGATTGCAATTATTACAAGCTGCCTTGCCGTATTTGCATTGTGCAAGCCAATTACAATACTTGGCGGAATGGAAGCAGAGAGCGCAAGAATGTGCTTTGAGATGACCCTTTTCATAACAATAACCAAGCCAATATCATGGGTATTATCATTCATCCCTGCATACGGCATGCGTGCCGCCGGAGATGTAAAGTTCTCAATGATAACATCTTGCGCAAGCATGTGGTTATGCCGTGTAAGCTTTACGATATTCTTATGCCGTGTATGCGGCTTTGGTCCTATTGCTGTATGGATTGGTATGTTTGCCGACTGGACTGTGCGCGGTATAATATTCACTATACGTTTTCACTCACGCAGATGGCTTAATCATCATATAATCGATTAACCCGGGTTATATTAAATATTAATTGGGATAGTTTAAAAATGGCATGTCAGATTGAACAAATCGGACATGCCATTATTATATTATTCTGTTGTGAAATATCTTATTATCTCTGGTCTGACTGCTATAATATTAGAATCCCTTGCAGTTTCCCTTAAGAGTTGCTCCTGTAATATTAACCTTACCATTAATATTAGTGCAATCCTCAATAATAGCCTTACCAAATGTTACCTTGTAACCAAGAGCTGATGGCTTTCCTGTAAGTGGCCAGTGATAATTATTGCCCTTATTAGAATCTGAAATACAGTTCTTCATAGTTACAACACCACTCTGGTTGTTTCTGTCGAAACCATTAGCATAATTACCTTTAGCTGTACAACCAATAAGCTTATGGTTAACAGGATCAAGGTGAGCAGCTTTTCCTGGAGTTTTATTATCTACTCCACCCATCTTGAATCCATTACCGTCTCCATAGATTCCATTGCACATACCGTTGTAATTAGCCTGGCAGTTTACAAGTGTAACTGCTCCGTGGGCTGCGTAGCAGTCCCATCCATCATCACTGTTATATTCAGCAACACAGTTTTCAAAGTAATTGCCTTCGCCACAATGAAGCTTTACTGCAAATCCATCAGCATTCTCACCCTTGGCATCTGCGTTATGATGAGACTTGCAATTATAAAATTTGTTATATGCTCCACCGTTGCTTACCTGAAAACCTGCATCCTCATTATAGCAGCATGTAACATACTTTAATGTATTATTAGAACCTGAAATAAAGATTCCGTTATCAGAAGCATTCTTAACCGTTATGTTAGAAAGTGTACTTCCATTACCTGATATTGTAATTCCTCTTCCTGAGCTTCCGCTTGTCTGAGAGAAATCAATTGTTGCATTATTCTTTCCTGCAAGATTAACACCTGCTGGAAGTGAAACAGCTCCGGACTTAACTGTTCCATCAATAACTACTGTCTGACCAGACTTAGCTTTCTTAAGTGCATCTGATAAAGACATTCCCCCTGCCTTAACTACATAATCACCAGATACAGATGAACCTGAAGATGAGCTGCTTCCTGATGAAGAGCTGCCTGAACCTGATGAACTGCCAGATGAAGAACTTCCTGAGCCTGATGAACTACCAGATGAAGAACTGCTGCTCTTAGAATCAACCTGTACCTTGTAAATGTTGATTCCGCTGTTCTCTGAATACAGATATATGTATCCCTTAGAGCCTGAATAAGAATATGTTCCTAATGAAGCTGTCTTATTAGCTGCAATAGTTCCAAGCTTCTTTCCGTTAGAATCAGCTACAATTAAATTACGGGTAGAGCTTCCACTGCTTCTTAACACTACCTTAATTGTATCAGAACCTGACACTGGTACTTTAACTGAACGGTATGATGTAGAGCCTGTACCAGAAAGTGCCAGACAATATGTATATGCTGTTCCATCCACCGTTACAGATTCCGCTTTAACATTCATAGTCTTACTGCTTGTTGCCATAAGACCAAGTCCGTCAACTGTAGTACTTGATTTAATAGTTCCTAAATTCTTAAAATTGGAATTCTTGAAATTCCATGAATTCTGTGTTGCCGCATTAGCTGACAACACTGGTGCTGCTGTAAAACATATAAACAACGCTGCTACAGCAAATGCAAAAACCTTTTTCACCCTTTTTAACATAGTTACCTCCGTTACACTATAGATAATAGCAAAAGAGGCGTTATTTTGCTGGCAGTGTCCGATATCATGCAAAATAAATCGCCTCTAGTGCTAAAAATACCATAATAAGGATAAAAATGAAATGGCTTAAAATTACAAAGATTTACGCAAGTGTTTGTGCATTTTGTATAGGCAGTCTTAAAATACATCATTTTCTTAATGCATTTTTACTCAAAAACTGATTTATTGCTATTCACAAATTACTCTCTGTTGTCTTTCAGGCTCTCAACCATATCAACCCTGTCAGCCTTTCTTCTCACTATAAGAAGTGATACTGCATAGCACGCAATCACTATTACCATAGTCAGTATTATGCTCTGTGCAGTTATTGCCGGTGTGTAAAGCACGCCCTCAATTCCCGAATATATCCTGAATACCACTACCATTATAAAATAACCCGCAAGCATGCCGACAGCTATGCCAAATGGTATTATCACATGGTTTACATCAATAACCATTCTGTTGATTTCACGGTTCTTAAGACCAAGTACTTTAAGCATGGATATATTGTGGCGATTCTCTGAAATAAGCATATTTACTGATACATACAGTGCCGCAATACATATAATCGCACCGATTACCGCAAGTGAATATATAATTGCGCCCATCTCTGTAAGAATTGTCTGCATCTGCTCCCTGATATCATCAGATGTCACCGTCTTAGATATCTCGTCGCCTAAGTCAAGTTTCTTCTCTGACAGCAGTCCGTTGTATGTTCCGTCACTCCATCCCAGAAGTTCCCTTGCTTTATCCTGACTGCTCACGAGCAGCTTCTGGCTGTCATTCATTATAATTCCGCTTATTGTAACTTTCTTTTCTTCCATTGTAATAGGATTGACAAATGTAAATTCATCCCCGGCTTTGAGCTTATAGGCGTATGCCATTACATTTGTAACATAATATCCATTAGAAAGGTCAGCCCTGCTGCCGTCCTCAGTATCGATATTCAGATACTTCACATCTGTATCAGCGCCTATCAGTGAAAATGCAGAGCCGTCATGCTCGTATTTTCCTATAACTAGCTCATCTGCTCCAGCCACATCATCTGTCTTTAAACGGTTAAGCACATATTCATACTTAAAGCTGCCCATGCTGTCAGCTCCTCTGTCAATTACATTGTTGATAGAGTCTATAAACATAAACGCAACCGTTATCATCAGCGCTCCCAAAAATGCGCCTAAGAACACAACAAAGCTTCTTCCCGGATTGGCAAGTATACTTCTTAATGCGAATTTGTTTCTTACCTTTCCTTTCTTACCAACTAATACATGTCTTGTTCTGCTGTCTCCGTCCACATTGCCATTAAGCATTTCTACTGTATCTTTCTTTAACAGCTTAGATACCTTATATGCTGCCTCAAGCATGTAGATAGCTGTAGGAATTATTATTCCTATAAGTGCTATCGGGATTGGAAGTGTGAACTTAACCGGCATTGGCTCATAATCTGCAAGGCTCAGTTCGCCATATGGCTGCTGTATTATCTTGGTAACAATCGTAACAATAATTCCGCCGGCAAGTCCCGGAATCATGGCAAGTACGCTGTAATGCCACATAAGCTGTCTCCTGGTGTAGCCAAGTGCTGACAGTGTACCAATCATTTTCTGTTCCTGTTTTATCTTTCTGCCTATTATTATAGCTATAAGTGCAACTGTAACAAGCGGAAGGGTGAACAGGAATACATATGCCATAATAAGGAACATTGTTGCCTGGTCATCAACCATTGTAATTCTCTGGTTGTTGTCTTTAGCAAGATAGCTGTTTATCTTGTACTGCTCGTTCATGTCTTTTCTGAACTGTGTCACATCACTGTCATCACCATATACTACCTTGTACTGGCATGAATTTGCCTCAAGCGCATCGTATGCATTATCTGTCATGTATGCAAGGAAAAATGATGTAATATTCTTGTATGAATCATCAGTATTCTCAAGCATATACAGGTAATCAGGTCTTAAGAAATATCCTGTAACCTTGTATTCTTTTCCCTTAATTGTGAGCCTGTCGCCAATATTCACATGCTCACTTTCAGCATATCCCTTTGATATAACAATCTCATCATCGTTAGATATGTCATTTCCATCAATCACCTCATAAAGGTCGATTTTCTTATTACGTTTGAAAACCCTTACTTTATATCCGTCCTCATTAATATTTACATAATGCTCTTTTTCAAATGTAACATTATATTTTTTCTCAATATTAGTAATCTCATTATCAGGTATCTCCACATATGTTGTAAATGTGGCATCTTCCAGCTTATTATCTATAAAGAATTGGTCACCATAGGATTTAATTCCTGTTCCTGCTATGTAAAAAAGATAGAACAGCAGCAGGGCAACTACCGTAAGAACTGCCGCAGCTATATAAAATGACAGATTCTCTTTAACATTTCTTAAATATCTCTTGTTAAGAGTCATAACCAGCCTCCTCATAATCACATTTTAAAATTCATTCTTGTACTTCTGCTTTTACAGTTCAAGTTCTTCTGCACTACGCTTATTGCCATTGTCTGTGCAGGAAGCAACCTGACCATCCTTAATTCTTATGACTGTGTCAGCCATATCAGCTATTGCTTCATTATGTGTTATGATTATAATTGTAGTCTTAAACTGTTCATTGACTTTCTCTATGAATTTCAGGACATTTCTTGATGACTTGGAATCAAGCGCACCTGTAAGCTCATCGCACAGAAGAATCTTAGGATTCTTGATTAATGCTCTTGCTATCGCAACTCTCTGCTGCTGGCCACCTGAAAGCTCCTTCGGAAAACGGTTCTTATATTTGTCAATATCAAGTGCTTTCATTACTTCTTCTATATCCATTGGCTGCTTTGCAATATCAGCAACAACCTGAATATTTTCCTGCACTGTAAGGTCTGGAATCAGATTGTAGAACTGGAATACAAATCCGACATCTTCCCTTCTGTAATCTGTCATTTTCTTCTTGTCGCTTCTGCTTATATTCCTGCCTGAAATTGTAATCTCACCTGAATCAAGCGAATCAAGACCTCCAATCATATTAAGAAGTGTACTCTTTCCTGAACCTGAAGGACCGAGAATTACATATATCTTTCCCTCTCCCAAAGACAGGCTCACGCCGTCAAGTGCGTTGACAAGTGTTTCGCCCTCGCCATAATGTTTTCTTGCATCTTTAATATCTATAAACATATATTCCCTCCTACATATTTTTATAGTAGCAACTAGCTTTTGTTAGGTTATGCTAACCATATTGTGATAATAGCACTTGTAATAGTAATTCACAAGGGGATTTCACATAAAATACGGCGCGCCAGTTTCCTGACACGCCGCATTTTGGGGATAGTTTTATTATGAATACAGATATAAGCATTTATTAATATGCAGCTTCATATATTTCAAGTATCTGCTCCTCACTAAGCTGCACATAGTTGTTCCTGAGGAGTCTCTGCTGAGTCTTTATTACATCACCTGCAAATATTGCAAGGTCCGATTTCTTCACTCCGAATTCTTCAAGCGGCGCACTCTTTAACACTTTGTCCATAAGTGCATAAAGTTCTTCGAGCGCATTTTCAGGTGCTACAGAAAGACTTTCTGCGATTACGGCCTCAAGGTCATTGATTCTGCC
Organism: Eubacteriales bacterium; assembly: GCA_030537195.1. Lineage (GTDB taxonomy): Bacteria > Bacillota > Clostridia > Lachnospirales > Lachnospiraceae > Lachnospira. The sequence continues at coordinate 77,761 of JAUNOK010000012.1, forward strand.
TGTTGGCTTAATCTTTTTATACATCTTCATGACATCTTTAAACATAAGCTGGTTAGACTGTCCATGAGGTATGTGATATACAGAACCTAATGGATATGCACAAGCATGAACCGCTGCACATCCTGCATAGCCGAATCCAAGTCCTGCCCAGTTAGAAGCCTTTAAGAAATCTGCTGCGTATGTCTTCCATGCGTCTTCGCCTCCAGCTTCTACAGATTTCTTCCAGCATGTAAGAATAGTCTTAAGTGCCTCTGTTGAGAAAATTCTTGAGATACTGCAGCCATTAGGACTTAAGAAGGATTCAACACTGTGAACCATTGCATCTATTGAAGACGTTGCAAATATCTTATATGGAAGTGAGTCTAACATATTCGTTATCATGACTGCACTGTCTGCAAGCATTGCCGGGTCTGCAAGTCCCATCTTCACGCCCTTGCTGACACGATTAATTACTGAAATATTAGTAACTTCGCTTCCTGTTCCGCATGTTGTAGGAACAATAATCAGCGGATGAACTTTGCTAAGACTTCCTACTTTATCATAGAGGTCATCTACAGTATCATCCTTTCCTGCAACCGCAACAACCTTTGCAATATCAATAACTGTACCGCCGCCAACTGCAATTATACGGTCATAAGTCTTATCACGAAGTTCATTAAGAATCGCATCAACCATGCCGTCTGTCGGTTCACCTTTGCCGTATTTCTCACGGAAAAGTGTCTGGACACCTGTGTTAAGCGGAGCAATATATTTGTCAAATGTATGCTCACCGCATAATACAAGGTCATTCTCACCAATTCCGGCTTCCTTGGCAAACTGTTCAAATGTATCAAATTCCTGTATTTCTGTCTTTATAGAAAAGCCTTTCATCTGTCTTAAGCCTCCTTCTTTAACTGCTTTGCATCATCTTGCTCGAACTTGCGGTCAATCATATCAATAATCATATCCGCTGTCTCGTCCCAGCCTAAGATACTGCTGTTAATAAGCATATCTCTTGTATGTCTGTCACCACGCTTCTTTCCTGTGATGTACTCATGTCTTGCGTGCTGTGCTTTATCAACAGACTCCCATTCTTCCTTAGCTTTACGCATATTCTTAATGCCCTTTTCCTTCATAACTGCAGCAATCTCATCTTCCTGAGGTGCATATATGAATACATTGAGAACATCATCTCTGTTTCTTAAAATGTAATCACTGCTTCGTCCAACAATGACACATGATGACTTGTTGGCAAAATCATTAATTGCCTGGAACTGTGCATCGATAACTCGGTTAGAAAGATTGGCATATCTTACACCGTATGATGTATCAAATGCGTATCTTACGCCAATCTTTGTATCAGCCTCTTCAACAAGTCCCTTATCTACACCAATCTGTGCAACGACCTTATCAACAAGATCTCTGTTGTAATACTCGATTCCTAATCTGTCAGCAACCATCTTGGCAATCTGTGGTCCGCCACTACCGTACTCACAACCGACAGTAATAACAAAATGTCTGTCCGGATATTTTGCATTTGGAAGTACTAGAGCTTCCTGCTCCTCTGCCTTTCCACCGTCCTCGACAATGAATATATCACGTCCGAACTCTGCACCGTATTTCTTCTTAGAATAGAAGTAAAAGAATACACCAAGTGCAAGCCAGATACCAACTACAACCCATTCCTGCCATACAAGTGCTGCTGAGAATGAAGCTGGAACAATATAGAGTAATGTCATGAAACCTGCCATAAGTACTGCCATAACTCCAACAAATTTACCTGCCTTAACCTTGTAAGGTCTTGCCATCTCAGGCTTCTTCTTACGAAGGATACAGAATGAAATTGAAACAAACATATAAGCAATAACACAGCCAAATGAAGCTGCATCAACTAACCATACAAGAACGCCTCTTCCAAAGAAAGGAGCTGCAACGCAGGCAATACCGCAAAGGATAATTGCTGCTTCAGGAGTCTTATGCTTTCCTAATTTACCAAACATTTTAGGAATCATAAGTGACTCACCCATTGAGTAAAGTGCACGGCTGCCACCCATCAGGAATGAATTCCATGATGTTATAATTCCACATAAACCACCGATAATAAGAACCTTGCCCATAAGCGGTGACCTGAATGCAATCTCAATAGCCTTGGCTGATACAAGTCCGTTCTGAGATGACATTTCCTGTGCGATTGCACTCTGAGGCATTATGTAGCAGACTGCAAATATGATAAGAAGATACCATGCAACAGCTAAGAATATAGACAGAAGCATTATCTTACCAATTTTCTTGTATGGCACATTAATTTCCTCTGCTGCCTGTGGAATTACATCAAATCCTATAAAAAGGAATGGTGTCATGCAGGCTACCTTGAACACGCTGCCAAGAGTTGTACCTGTGCCTGATTCCCACATTTGTCCTGTAATATTAGCACCATCGCCGTTGATTGCTGAACCGACTACAAGAAGAATTCCTGCAATAGCGATAATTGCTGTAAGGACTGTCTGTAATATAGCTGCTGTCTTAGCACCTCTGATATTAATAAATGTAATTAATAACGCAACGCCGACACCTAACAGGATTGTTGTTAAGTAAATGTCTTTTCCTGCTATTGAATAAAGGTAAACCTGATTAAACTTAGGGAAAAGGTAAGTAATAACTGTTGGAAGTGCGGTTGCCTCAAATGCTGAGGTAGCCACATATCCTAATATAATCATCCATGTACACACGAAAGAACCTGTAGGTCCCATCGCTCTGTAACTGAATACATGCTCACCGCCGCACTGAGGCATTGCTGATGTAAGTTCTGCGTAGGTAAGTCCTACGAAAAATACCATAACGCCACCGATAAGCATTGCTATGATTGAGCCCATAAATCCGGCAGTTGTAATCCAGTCACCTGAATTAATTACCCAGCCCCAGCCTATCATCGCGCCAAATGCGATAACAAGTATGTCCCAGGCACCCATTACCTTATCAAATTTCGATTTCTGCTCCATAATATATCCTCCCACAATTAAGTTGTGGTTAAAACCACATTTGCACTACGCTTCCAATGCTTCCTTCAAAGCCTCCTCGAAGATTTCAAGACCTCTCTCCATCTGCTCATCTGTCATTGTAAGAGGTGCTAAGAATCTTACTGTGTTACTTGCTGTACCACAGCTTTCAAGAAGAAGTCCCTTCTGGATAGCATTCTGGATAAGGTCTGCAACAAGCTTAGTTGCTGGCTCTTTAGTCTCTCTGTCCTTAACGAACTCTATACCAACCATTGCGCCAAGTCCTCTTACATCACCGATGACATCATATTTGTCCTGAAGCTCCTTGTAACGCTTCATAACTGTCTCTCCAATGTGTCTTGCCTTAGCTGCATAATCATCACGCTTCATAACATCCATTACTGCAAGTGCTGCGGCTGCTGCAACAGGGTTACCACAGAATGTACCACCGATAGTTCCTGCTGGAGCTGCGTCCATAACCTCTGCTCTTGCTGTGATTGCTGAGATTGGAAGTCCGGCACCAAGTGACTTGGCTGTTGTGATAATATCAGGTGCTGCACCTGCCTCAGCCCAGTACTCAGAAGCATAATACTTTCCTGTTCTGCAGTTACCACACTGAACCTCATCAGCTATCATTAAGATTCCGTTGTCATCACATATCTTTCTTACTGCTTTAACCCACTCGATTGGTGCTGGTATAAATCCGCCTTCGCCCTGGAATGGTTCAACAATCATGCAGGCGATTTCACTTGCTGGTGCGCCTTCATCAAATATTCTGTTAAGTTCATCTATGTAATACTGAATTGCCTCTGCTTCTGTGTATCCCTTAGGTGCTCTGTAAAGATATGGATAAGGTGCTCTGTAGATACCTGCTGGGAAAGGTCCCATGCCTACTGCATATACCTTCTTGGCTGTAAGTGCCATTGTAAGATTAGTTCTTCCGTGGAAAGCACCTGTAAAGCAGATAACTCCGTTTCTCTTTGTAAATGCTTTGGCAATCTTAATTGCATTTTCATCACACTCAGCACCTGAGTTAGCAAAATATGTTTTCTTTACATCACCCTTGCATGGCATTATTTCGTTAAGCTTCTCAGCAAGGCTTACATATCCGTCATGAACATATACATTGAAAATTGTGTGGAAATATTTCTCTGTCTGTGCCTTAACTGCCTCAATTACTTCTGGATTAGAATAACCGATATTAAGAACGCCAACGCCTCCAACCCAGTCAAGGAACTTATTGCCATCAAGATCTTCAAACATTGCTCCGCCGCCCTGCTTGATACATATTGGATAAGCCTTTCCGCAGAGTGCCTTAGGAATTGCTGCGTCTCTTCTGTCGAGAAGTGCCTTTGACTTAGGTCCTGGAACCTGCTCTGTAATAATTTCTGGAAGTGCCTTTGATAATTCTGTAGTTGTCATAATAAAATCCTCCTTATTGATGAAGTTTTTGAATACCTGCTATTCTCATCGCTACTCACGCAGAAAGGCGCCGAGAATTATTCATTCTCGACGCCTTTGTCTTTCAAAAACTTTAATTTATTTTGTTTATGGTCTGAATTATACTATTTTCTCCTTGTTTATCAATGTTTCTGATTAACTATATTAATTGTGCACCGTGCACAAAAGCATAATTTCATCCAGCTTTGTATTTATTTTCTGCCGCGGTAGCTTCTTATCATAAATGCTAGCTTTAATTCAAGGCATGTATCCAGATTCTCGAAATCAACCCCAAGCAGTTCTCTTATCTTATTAAGCCTGTAATTGAGCGTATTTCTGTGAATAATCAGACTCTGTGCAGTCTCTTTTACATTGCAGTTGTGGTTAAGAAAGCTCTCCAGTGTCTCGCACAGACTGCCGTTATTAATCTCGTCAGCGTCTATCAGCTTGCCGATATTCTTCACAACATAATCGTCCAGAAACCTGCTGTCTGTAACCTTCGATATAAATGTATATATTCCCTGCTCTTTATAGAAGAAGATTCTCTCCTCCGTATCAGATACCAAAGCAACCTTAACTGCCTCCGCCGCTTCTCTTCGGCTGCTCTTCACATCTTCAAGATATTCCACGCTGCTTCCAATTCCAGCCTTAAGACAAATATGGTGTTTCCTGTCAGCATTTTCAATAATACGATTTAATACTGCCTTCAAATCCTCATCACTTATCCTGTCCGTTGAAACAAGTGCAAGAACGCTTCCCGTCTGTGGCATTACAAGCACGCTTCCTGAATAAAATGAGAACTCCATATTGATAATGCTTCTTATCTCCTGTCCGGTTGATAATAAATCTTTGCTGCCACGACGGTTCTTTCCAAATACAAATTCAACAACACAGAAGCTTCCTGTCAGATCAATTCCAAGAAACTGCGCCTGCTCAAGCACGCTGTCACGGTTAAGATGCTCTGCATCAAGGATTGACGCAAACACCTGCTCCTCAAGATTTCTGTTGTTCTCTTCAAGAACGAGTCTTTTACACAATATCTGCGACAAATCTACAAGCGGGAATTTCTCCGGCAGTTCAAAAAGCGGAAGTCCTTCTTTATTACAATACTCAATAAGCTCCGGCAAAATCTGTCCCTCATTGATTCCAAGCGCCGCAATCCCATAATCGACCATGCTTGTAATCAGCGCCATCAGCTTATTCTTATCCTCCGTCACATCAGGATTCGTCAGCACCACGAACTCACCGCCATGAATATAATCCTCAACATGATACTCATTCTTAACACACTGCAGGCAGTCTGCAAAATATATCCACCTTATTGTATTCTTCATGCCTGCAGCTCCCGCCTTCATATTCAGAACATTATTCAGTTGTGGGATTCTTGTCATATCTTCGCAATTCATGTTGTCACCTACCTTACATTTTTATGGACGTAAAAATGTTTTTTATCACACTTTTATGTACGAACTTTTCTCAATCCACTCATCTGGCATCTCAAAATGCTGGTAATCCTTCGCATGTTCCCAATCGCCGCCCCACTCAAATCCATGCTCTGCAAACACCTTATAGCACAAATCGTCATGGTCGATTTTATGAGGAAATTCAATGCTTCTGTCTGTATACTTTTCAGCGTTAGCAGGCTCAACATTTCTTCTGCCATCAACATTTTTCACATAAGGATTATAAAGCGTGTTGATGTCGACAGCCAACCCTAATGCATGCTTTGACAGCTTCGTTGAATAAGAAATGTATCTGAAATTAAATGCTGAAGAATTATTATCACTCATTGACTTTTCATCATCAGCGTCATATTCATCAATAAGTCTGATTTTTTCAATCTCATAACCAGCCTCGTAAAGCTGCTTAAATATATCAAGCTCATCATCAGCAATCAACCTGTTCACAACCAGCTCACCTGTGTGCGTTTTCCCATCAAATCCGACATGCAAAACCTTAAGATACCTCAAATCTTCTCTTGGAACGGTGCAGTTGTCCTTAAATGATTTTCCCTGCATTTTGGCAAATATGTCATCTGGAATTGGTGATATGGTAAATGGTTGTGTGTTCATGTGTGTGCTCCTCTGTTTTTAAATCTAATATTCAAATTGTACTATCCTGCAATTCTCACATATGCATGCTTCCACTTTCGTTCTGTGGCTCGCCTTAAGCGGTGTGATCTCAACAAATCCTTTGGCAGTCTTAGCATTTGTAAATACTCCAGGCACTTCATCGGCAAAGCTGAATGCGCCGTCTTTGCTGCTGAAAAGATATCCTTTCCGCATTTCCTTATTACATTTGGGACATATCATACTTAACACCTCATTCCTTAATATCTTTACTAAGAACCGACATTGCCATGCTAAGTTTTTCTTCAAACTGCTCCGCTTTAACAAGGGCTATGCCCTCATTGTCATCGCCAAGAACAACCAGCCTGCTGCCATTCCCAAGCCCAAATGTCTCTCGTGCTTCTTTGGGAATAACTATCTGCCCGCGGTCATTCACTGTGACAACACCCCACATATGTTTGCCCTTCGGTGCCGGCGCCATCCTTTGCCCTTCAAGTTGCACATCGTCATTAATCAAGGAATCTATCGTCACGCCATAAAATTCTGCAAGCCTGCCACATTTTTCAATATCAGGAATCGTTTCACCACGCTCCCATTTGGCATACGCCTGCCTCGATATTCCAATAACTTCTGCGATATCCTCCTGCGTCTTACCGGCAAGCGACCTCAGCATAATAAGATTCTCCTGTAGCATAATGTCAGTCCTTTCTGTTGTTATGTATGTATTATAATCCTTGTAAAATGTGAATTCCACCAATTGTAGTTGTCAGAAAAGTCGGAATTGTGTTGTGGTTGGTTGCGTAAATATTTTAAAAAATCATTTCAAAATTAAAAAGAGGGACAGATTTCTCTGCCCCTCTCAAGTATGCATCCGCAAATGCATACCCCAATTAGTATCTATAATATACAATATCAACCTTAAAAATGCAAGGTTATTATTTATATTTGACTCACGGTTAATATGTTATTGTATTAGTATCAATAAATACAGACACTTGGGAACAGCGTAAGTTGGGGGAGGTTATTAAAGTTTGTAGTGGTAGAGACTATAAGCATTTAGAAGAAGGCAATATTCCTGTGTATGGAACTGGTGGTTATATGTTGAGTGTTTCCGAAGCTCTTTCCGATGATGAAGATGCAATTGGTATTGGAAGAAAAGGAACAATTGATAAACCTTATATTTTAAAAGCACCATTTTGGACTGTTGACACACTGTTTTACTGCATTCCTAATGATAATTACGATATATATTTTGTATTTGATATTTTTCAAAACATAAATTGGAAAGCAATGGATGAGTCTACAGGAGTTCCCAGTTTATCTAAGACAGTTATAAATAAAGTGGAGACTCTTGTTCCGAACTTTTCAGAGCAACAGAAAATTGGGAATTATTTCCGTAACATAGACAACCTCATCACTCTTCATC
>JAUNOK010000031.1 GCA_030537195.1 Eubacteriales bacterium
AGATACAAATGTCTTGTCTTCACTAAATTCTGACTTCATAACCTTAATTGCAACATATCTGTTGAGCTTATGGCACTTTGCTTTATATACATCTGACATTCCGCCAGTGCCAATCTGCTCGATTATCTCATATCTGTCAGCTAAAAACATTCCTTTTCTTAACATAACCTATCCCTTTCACTTACAGTTCTACAATTATAACTGAAATATTATCCTTACCGCCATTCTCATTCGCTCTGTCAACAAGCATTCTTGCTGCATCATCTATATCAGCATTATTCCTTACTATGCTTAATATCTCTGCATCCTCAAGCATATTAGTAAGTCCATCAGAGCACATAAGTATTCTGCTGTTTTCTTTAAGGTCTATTGAAAACATCTCAGGTTCAACCTGTTCTTCTCCTCCGATTGCCCTTGTTATAACATTCTTCTTCGCATGCGTTCTTGCCTCACTTTTACTTAACTGTCCTGCAAGAACCATCTCTTCAACAAGTGAATGATCTCTTGTTATCTGAGTTATATCATTGTCATCTATGACATATAGTCTGCTGTCTCCTACATTAGCAACCCTTAACACATTATCATATATGGTAGCAATAACAAGAGTTGTTCCCATACCATAATAATCCTCTGACTCAGATGCCTTCTGTAAAAGCAGCGAATTAACCATCTTAACTGAATCATTAATAACAGATATTGCGTCTTTTCCCTGTGACTGTTCTATAAGAGTTTTAATAGTTTCAACTGTAAAACGTGAAGCTGTATCACCAGCCTTATGACCGCCCATTCCATCTGCTACAATAAACAGATTAGGCAGACATCCAACCCTGTCAACAGATGTATATATATAATCCTGATTAACGGCACGCGTCTTGCCTATATCAGTAATCGCCGTTGCTCTCATCAACATCCTCCATATACTTATTCCTTAACTGTCCACAGGCACCATCAATATCTCTGCCCATTTCCCTTCTAATTGTAACATTTATTCCATTCTTTTCAAGCCTATTTTTAAATGCGTATACCTCATCCTTTCCAGTCTGCTTATAATCACGCTCTTTGATAGGATTAACAGGTATAAGATTAATATGGCAGTTCATTCCTTTAACAAGTTCTGTCAGCTGCTTTGCACATTCCATGGAATCATTAACACCTTTAACAAGACTATATTCGAATGATATTCTTCTGCCAGTGCACTCTATGTAATATCTGCACACTTCCATTATCTCTTCAATTGAATACTTATTAGCTATAGGCATCATTGTCTTTCTTAATTCATCATTAGGTGCATGAAGTGAAATAGCAAGAGTTATCTGTAACTTAAGGTCAGCCAGCTCCTTTAGCTTAGGTACTATTCCACATGATGACACTGTAATATTTCTCTGACTAATATTAAGTCCTCTCTCATCATTAAGAAGCTCAATGAATTTAATAAGATTATCATAGTTATCCATAGGTTCTCCCGAACCCATAACTACAACATTGCTTACTCGCTCCCCTGTAATCTTCTGTATTCTGTATATCTGGTCAAGCATTTCTGATGGTCTTAAGTCTCTTACCTTACCGTTAAGTGTAGAAGCACAGAACCTGCATCCCATGCGGCATCCTACCTGTGATGATATACATACCGAATTACCATGATGATATTTCATGAGTACACTTTCAACATAATTACCATCTGATAATCTGAACAGATATTTTTCTGTTCCATCAAGCTTGGAATGCTGTACCCTTACCGGTTCTAAACATACATATTCTGATGTTTCTTTCAGTTTCTGTCTTAATGCATTGGAAAGGTTGGTACATTCATCAAAGTTGTCTGCCAGTTTTTCATGCATCCACTGATAAAGCTGCCCAGCCCTGAACTTCTTCTCGCCTAGCTCAGCCATATAAGCTACAAGTTCATCATAATTAAGTGACTTAATATCTGTCATGTCTATTCTCTCCTAAGTTTTGCAACAAAGAATCCATCTGTTCCGCCATTCTTTCCCGGCAGAATCTGTCTGTATTCTATCTTCTTAAAGCCATATTCTTCACACAACCAGTCAGCATTAGCTTCATTCTCTTCTGAATTGATAGTACATGTACTATACATCATTATACCGCCCTGCTTAACATATGCCTGTACTACAGAAAGTATGCTCTGCTGAAGCTCTTTTAATGAAACCAGCTTGTCCTCTGTTATATTATATCTGATATCAGGCTTTCTTCCCATAACGCCAAGCCCCGAACACGGAAGGTCTGCTATAACAACATCTGCCTTCTCTTTCATGGATTCATCCATTACAAGAGCGTCTTTTACCTGAACCTCTATATTATCAAGCCCGAGTCTTGATACATTTTCTTCAATAAGTCCTGCTTTATAGTCTGATACATCTCTCGAATATACCTTACCATCAGCACCCACGCTTATTGCTGCATTAATACTCTTTCCTCCAGGTGCCGCGCACACATCAATTACTGTGTCCCCAGCCTTAAAGCCTGTCATATACCCTGCTGTCATTGAACTTATATCCTGTATCTGGTACAGACCGTCCTGAAAGCTTTTAAGCCCTGCAATATAATCATAATCCTTAATCTCTAATGCATACGGTATGCCTTCAACATCTGCTGCCGATACATTTTCCTGTGAAAGAATGTTCTTTATCTCTTCCACTGAAGCCTTTGCCGTATTACATCTTATATAAGTCTTTTTCTCCTGCTTAAATCCCTGAAGAACTTCCTCAGTCTTATCAATACCAAGCTGTTCGTGCCACATTTTCACTATCCATAATGGCATTGAGTATTTTACAGAAAGGAACTGTTCAATATCCTTATCTCTATCTGGATATATGATATTGTCTTTATTTCTTGCGATGTTTCTTAAGACTCCGTTCACAAAGCCCTTAAGTCCTGTGAATCCGCGCTTTGTAGCCAGCTTTACCGCCTCGTTGCATACTGCTGAAACCGGAATATTATCCATATATATTATCTGATATACAGACATTTCACATATATTTCTTATAAGAGGCTTCATCTTCCTTACAGGAGTCTTAGAAAACTGGTCTATTATATAGTCAAGTTCTATCCTGTTCTCGATTGTTCCAAGTGATAATCTGCTTATAAATGCTCTTTTGTTCTTATCAAGATACTGGTACTTTGTCAGTGCATTATTAATGAGAAGGTGTGAAAATTCACCCTTCTCATTGATTTCCATAAGTATATCCAGTACAACTGCCCTTAAATTCACCGAATCAGTCACGGCGTCTTCCTCCAAATAAATAAATCAGTCTTAAAAGCTGTAAAATTGCTGTAGCTGCTGCCGCAACATATGTCATGGCTGCTGCTGATAAAACCTTTCTTGCCTGTCTGTTCTCGTCCCCATACAGAAATCCTTCTGACTCAAGAAGCTGTAAAGCTCTTGCTGAGGCATTAAACTCAACCGGTAATGTCACAAGCTGGAAAAGTACTGCCAGACTGAACATAAGAATACCGATATCAACAAGTATATTAGTTGAGCCGAATATGATACCAAGCACAATAAATATCCATGATACCTGTGAACCAATATTAGCCAATGGAAACAATGCCGTCCTGAAGCTTAATGGTCCATATCCGTAAGCATGCTGAATAGCATGTCCTGTTTCATGCGCTGCTACGCCTATTGCAGCAACAGATGTTGAATTATACACAGAATCTGATAAGTTAAGTGTCTTATTCTTTGGGTTATAATTATCTGTCAGGCTTCCTGATACTCTCTGAATAGATACATCATATATTCCCTGGCTTCTTAAAAGCTGCTCTGCAACCATAGCGCCTGTCATTCCTTTTGAAGATGACACCTTGGAATACTTGTTAAATGTGCTTTTTACCTTTACCTGTGCTATCAGTGCAATAACACATGATATTATTATCAGAATGTACATTGGATCATAGTAATATCCATATCCATAATAACTATATAAAGCTACCATAATACCTCTTTTCTGAATCCTTTAAGATTCTGCTTATTCTCCTAACATTACACCTGCTTCTAACTGGTTGCCTCTTAAGAATGAACCACTGTCCATTCTCTTCTTGCCTTCCAACTGTACCTCATTAACAACTAAGAAGCCCTGTCCGCAGGCAATTGTAAATGTATTCTTATCTACAGCGACAACCTGTCCCGGTTTAACTTCATCTGTCTGTACTTCACTGATATTATCTGCAACATCTGCATCCCATATCTTTAACATCTTACCGTCTATATAAGTAAATGCACTAGGCCATGGATTCAGTCCTCTTATAAGCCTTTCAAGCTCGGCAGCGCTTTTATTAAAGTCCATCTTACCGAATGACTTATGAAGCATCTTTACATAAGTGCTTTCTGAATCGTCCTGCTTAACAGGTGTAATACTTCCAGCCTCAAGTCCATCAAGTGTCTTTACTAAAAGCTTTGCGCCAACATCACTTAATCTGTCAAAAAGGCTTCCGCCAGTCTCTTTAGCATCAAGCTTCACCTTCTCAACCATCAGGATATCACCTGTATCAAGCCCTTCATCCATCTTCATGGTTGTAACGCCTGAATACTCACAGCCATCAATAACTGCCCACTGGATTGGTGATGCTCCTCTGTACTTAGGAAGAAGTGATGCATGAACATTAACACAGCCATACTTCGGCATATTAATAATGCTTGCAGGAAGTATCTGTCCAAATGCTACAACAACGATTACGTCCGCATTATATGTTCTTAATTCTTCAACAAATGCTTCATCTCTTGCTCTTGCTGGCTGTAAAACTGTGATTCCGTGTGCCACAGCTTCTTCCTTAACCGGTGAGAAAACAAGCGATTTGCTTCTTCCCTTTGGTTTATCAGGCTGTGTGACAACTGCTGCCACCTCATGTCCTGCTTCGATTATTGCTTTAAGTGTTCCAACCGCAAAATCGGGTGTACCCATAAATACTACTCGCATCCTGTTCCCCTTTTTCATTAATTATTCTTCTTCAAGGTCATCTGTAGAAAGAAGTTCTCCTTCAACCTTATCAACATACATTATGCCATCAAGATGGTCAATCTCATGAAGAAGGCATCTTGCAAGAAGTTCCTCCCCTTCAACTATAATCTCTTCCATATTCTCATTAAGTGCCTTAACCTTGGCATAATTAGGTCTTGTAACCTCACCAGTCTTTCCAGGAACGCTTAAGCATCCTTCAAGTCCTGTCTGACTTCCGCTTGTCTCTAATACAACCGGGTTGATAAGAACAATCGGATCATCTCCACAGTCAATAACAACAAGTCTCTTTCTGATTCCAACCTGAGGTGCTGCAAGACCTACTCCGTTAGCCTCATACATTGTCTCAAACATATCATCGATAAGTTCTTCAATTCTTGGTGTCATCTCTGTAATCTCTTTTGCCTTAGATCTTAATATATCATCTCCAAGTGTTCTGATATTTCTTATTGCCATATAATCCTCCTCTTGATTATCCATTAATATCATATTGTACATTAATATTCTTAAAAGCCTGATTTCCTACAATATTATCATCAAGCTTCTCATATATATCAGTAAGAACTTCCCTGTCTTTATGTTTTACATAGATTATCTTACTATACACATCTTTAATCTTATATATGGGCGCATCTGCCGGACCTATACACATAAGTCCTTTAACCTTGCAGTTGTTATCCACAAATGCTTTAACCCATGCTGCAATCTTAATCAATAATGCTTCATCAGCTGATGATAACATAATCTTCATAAGATTATCTACTGGTGGATATCCACACAGCTTTCTGTAAGCAATTTCCTGCTCATAAAAAGCATTATAATCCTGATTAGCCGCGCTAACAATACTAAAATGCTCCGGCGTATAAGTCTGTATAACTACATTACCGCTTTTCTCTGCCCTTCCTGCTCTTCCTGCAGCCTGTGTAAGAAGCTGGAAAGTTCTCTCAGAGGCCCTGAAATCACTTGCATAAAGCGACATATCTGCCGCAAGTACTCCCATAAGAGTCACATTAGGGAAATCATGTCCTTTGACAATCATCTGTGTACCTATAAGAATATCCGCATTACCGTTAGCAAATTCTGACAGAATCTTTTCATGTCCATCTTTACCTCTTGTAGTGTCCATATCCATTCTTAAGACTCTCGCCTGTGGAAATGTTTTCTTAACCTGTTCTTCAACAGCTTCTGTTCCTGCCCTGAAGCCAGAAACATATCTTGAACCACATGATGGACACACCGTTATCTTAGGCGCTGTATATCCGCAGTAATGGCACATAAGCCTGCCGCCTATATGCTCCGTAAGTGAAACATCACAATGCGGGCATTTCATAACCTTTCCGCATGCACGGCATGATATGAAGCCTGCCACACCTCTTTTATTAAGAAAAAGCATTATCTGTTCATGCTTTGCAAGCCTGTCATTCATCAGTGCTCTTAACCTGTTGCTGAATATTGTCCTGTTTCCAAGCCTTAACTCTTCCCTCAGGTCAACAACATCAACTGATGGCAGCTTTCCGCTTCCTGCCCTGCTGTCAAGTTTAATAAGCTGTATACTGCCATTCATTGCTGCATAATAGCTCTCCATTGAAGGAGTTGCGGAGCCTAATATCACTGAAGCTCCTGCTTCCCTGGCAATATGGTCTGCAACCTCTCTTGCATGGTATCTGGGAACTGTCTCTGACTTATAAGCCCCTTCATGCTCTTCATCTATTACTATAAGGCCTATATTTGAAAATGGTGTGAACAACGCTGAACGCGGTCCTATCATTACGCTTATATCGCCTCTCTGCGCCCGCAGGAACTGGTCATACCGTTCCCCTTTGGACATGCGGGAATTCATAATAGATACTTTATCTCCAAATCTGTGATAAAACCTCTGTACAGTCTGGAATGTAAGCGCAATCTCCGGTATCAGCACAATTGCCTGTTTTCCCAGCTTCAGTACATGCTCAATCGTCTCAAGATACACCTCAGTCTTTCCACTTCCTGTAACACCATGAAGCAGATAAGTCTTATAATCACCATTATCATAGTCGGTTATTATTGTGTCCACAGCATCTCTCTGCTGCTTGTTAAGCTCAATATGTTTTCTTTCTCCCGTAACATTTCTTACCGGATTCCTGTACATATCCTCTGACCTGACTTCGACAATCCCCATATCTTCAAACGCTTTGACCGTCTGTGCCGTGATATTAAGCTTGGATTTAATAATACTTTCATCTATTACAGGCTCATTAATAAGTGCCTCTAATAGTCTGTATCTAGCCCTGGCATTCTTCTTTGCAAATGTATCAAGATATTCCTGTGCCTTTGCCTTATCTATAATAAGATTAACCGAGCGTTTTTCCTTCTGCTTAACCTTATCTTTTACAGGAATAACCGTCTTAATCGCCTGATTCATGGTACAGCCATAATTGTGCTTTAGCCACGCTGCAAGTTTTAACATTCTGCTTACCGCAGTCACTCTGCCTTCAGTAATTCCCGTAATGTATTTTATCTTTTCAACAGGATATGCTGCCTTGTCTCCTAAACCGACAACATACCCTGTTATCTGCCTGTTTCCTGTGCCAAAAGGAATATCTACAGACATACCAAGTTCAATAACTTCTTCAAGTTCCTTAGGAACTGCATACTGGAATGTCTTATCAAGCTGTTCAATTGAAATGTCTATAATTACATCTGCGTACATTAATTACCCTTCAATTCTTCAAGCACCTCTGCGATAAGAACTCTCTCATCCATTGGATACTTTACGCCTTTAATCTCCTGATAATCCTCATGTCCTTTACCTGCAAGAACGATAATATCCCCAGGTTCACCATGCTCTATTGCATACTTAATAGCTTCTTTTCTGTCTGTAATATCAACATGCTTTCCAGTAGTCTTGGCAATACCAGTCTTGATATCTTCTATAATTGCCTCCGGCTCTTCAAATCTTGGGTTATCCGATGTGATAATAGTAAGGTCAGCAAGCTTTCCTGAAACCTCACCCATCTCATATCTTCTCTCCTTAGAACGGTTTCCGCCGCATCCAAACAGGCATACAAGTCTGTGTGGATGATATTCCTTAAGAGTTGTAAGAATGCTCTCAAGAGCCATCGCATTATGTGCATAATCTATCATTAAAGTAAAATCATCAGATACCTTTACAAGCTCAATTCTTCCCTTAACCTTAACATGCTTAAGAGTTTCCTTAAGTGCCTCGCTGTCAACATCGAAATGCCTTGTAATTGCGATTGCACATAATGAATTGTATACAGAGAACTTTCCCGGAAGATTAAGCTCAACCTTCATATTAACAAGTCCTGTACAATCATATGTAAGTCCAATCTTGCCCGGTTCATGTAAAAGTTCAATATTCTCAGCCTTAATATCAGCATTATCTCCGATACCATAGCTTTCAACCTCACATATTGCCCCCTTAAGTATATCCTTAGTGTGCTTATCATCAGCATTGACAATACCAACCTTACACTGCTTGAATAACTTAGCCTTGCAGTTAAGATAATCTTCAAATGATTCATGCTCATTAGGTCCGATATGGTCAGGCTCAAGATTAGTGAACACACCTATATCAAACATGATACCTGCTGTTCTGTCGAGCTTAAGTCCCTGTGAAGACACCTCCATAACAACTGCCTTGCAGCCAGCCTCCACCATCTTCGCAAATGACTGGTGAATCTCTATTGATTCAGGTGTTGTATTATGTGCAGGAACTGCCTCGTCCCCGATGATAGTCTCAATCGTTCCAATAAGACCTGTCTTGATACCACATGCTTCAAGCACATTTTTAACCATATAAGTAGTTGTTGTCTTTCCCTTAGTTCCTGTTATTCCTATTGTAAACAGCTTCTTATCAGGATTGCCGTAAACTGCTGCCGACATAAGTGCAAGTGCAAGTCTTGTATTATCTGTGCTTACAACTGCTGCCTTGCAATCCTTGGCTTCATACTCGCCATCAAGGACAACAATTACAGATGCCTTATCCTTAATCTGGTCAATATACTTATGTCCATCGCTCACAGCACCTTTAATGCATACAAATGCATACCCATCCTGCATCTTTCTTGAATCAGATGTAATTCCTGTCACTTGCGACTCAGTATCACCGCATATAACACTGTATCTGAAATCTGTGACTTCATTCTCTGAACATATCTTTAATATCTCTGAAAGCTTCATACATTACGTCTCCTTATTTTATAGTATATATTACTTACATTACTGCTGCTTTAGAAGTGTTTCAAACTCTTCCATTGTCATCTCGACCTTTCTTGGCTTGGTTCCAAGCTCCGGTCCTACTACTTTCGCGTCAGCAAGCTGGTCCATAATTCGTCCAGCCCTGTTAAAACCTATCTTAAAATGTCTCTGCAGACTTCCTATTGAGCCTTTTTCATTCTCAATAACGAATCTTCCCGCATCAGCAAAAAGTGAATCTCTCTCATCATCACTTTTATTACTGCTGCCCGGCATACTCTCCTGGCTTACAGTAGCCTGTGCGATACTCTCATCATAAGATACTTCCTCTGCATTCTCCTTAAGGAAGGATACAACATTTTCAACTTCCTCATCAGATACGAATGCACCCTGTACTCGGAGTGGCTTTGGAAGATTAGATGGGAAGTAAAGCATATCACCCTTTCCAAGCAGTTTCTCAGCACCATTCATATCAATGATAACTCTTGAATCAATTCCCGAAGATACTGCAAATGCTATCTTAGACGGAATGTTTGCCTTGATAAGTCCTGTTACTACATTAACAGAAGGTCTCTGTGTTGCTATAACCATATGTATTCCGGCTGCTCTCGCAAGCTGTGCCAGACGGCATATTGCATCCTCGACCTCACCCGGCGCAACCATCATAAGGTCGGCAAGCTCGTCTATGATAATAACAATCTGTGGAAGCTTCTCCATAGGAGGGTCTATGCCTTCCTTGTTCTTCTTAATAACTACATCATTATATCCCTTAATATTACGAACCTGCATTGC
Organism: Eubacteriales bacterium; assembly: GCA_030537195.1. Taxonomy (GTDB): domain Bacteria; phylum Bacillota; class Clostridia; order Lachnospirales; family Lachnospiraceae; genus Lachnospira. Next base: position 9,963 of record JAUNOK010000031.1, read on the forward strand.
AGCGAACTTCTTATATCTGTCTGTCATCTCATTAACAGCCCAGTTAAGCGCTCCCGCAGCCTTCTTAGGGTCAGTCACAACCGGTAATAACAGATGTGGTATTCCATTATATACACTTAACTCAACAACCTTAGGGTCAACCATTATAAGTCTTACATCTTCCGGCTTTGCCTTATAAAGAATACTCATAATTATAGTGTTGATACATACTGATTTACCTGAACCTGTCGCACCCGCAATAAGCATATGTGGCATCTTCGCAATATCCGCAATAATAGTCTTTCCTGCAATATCCTTACCAACTCCGAATGATATTGCTGACTGGCTTTCCCTGAATTCCTTAGACTCAACAAGTTCCCTGAAATATACGCTTCCGGCTTCCTTATTAGGAACCTCAATACCGATAGCTGCCTTGCCCGGAATAGGTGCTTCAATTCTTATGTCAGCGGCTGCCAGATTAAGCTTGATATCATCTGACAAAGATACAATCTTGCTGACCTTGACACCCTGTTCCGGCTGTAACTCATATCTTGTAACAGTAGGTCCGCAGCTTATATCAGTTATAGTAACTTTAACACCGAAAGTAAGCAGAGTCTCCTGTAACCTCTGTGCAGTTACTCTGTATTCTGCCTTTCCGCCTGAAGCTGCACCCGGATTCTTCTTTAATAAACTTACCGGTGGGAACTTATATGCCTTTTTAGTCTTGTGTACAGGCTTAACCTTTTCTGGTTCCTTTTCCGTTTCCTCTTTATGCTCTTCGTTAGTCACATCATTTTCAAATGTCTCATCATTATCATATGGAGTCTCATCCTCATATGAGCTTTCCACATACTCAGCCGCATCTTCCGGTGCAGCACCTGTAACCTCATCATCACTCATATAATCATTATTCATGTAATCCGGCTGGATATCATCCCCATGTGATTCATTATCTGAATAATAATCATTATTATCAATATCATCATATGCAAGTTCAAATGTATCCTCGTCAGGTTCACTCACATTCTTACCAGTCTCATATGAATTGATATCAGACTTCTGTACATTATAATCAGGCTCATATATATCCTGAGAATATTTATCGTTGCGTTCTGTATCAACGACTATCTCATGAATATCTATATCTGGAGCCTGTTCCTCTGTACCCTTTATAAGAGTATCCGAAGTAACTCCGCGCACAACATTATTCATACGGGCATTGGCAAGATATTCTTCTCTTGCTTTCTTCTCTGCAAGCTGCTTTTCTTTCTTCTCAATCTTTTTAAGTCTTGCCCTGGCACGCTCTTCTTCTCTTAACTTTCTGTATTCATCACCAGACATATCATTCTGTCTGCCTGCTGAATGTTCCTTGTAGGCTGAATAATCTTCCTTAGCTTCTTTCATAAGACGCTGGCTGCCATTGCCAACCTTCTTAAGTCCTGATATAAAAGAACGCTCTGTAATAATAACTACACATATTATTGCAAGTATCATAAGTATTACAAATGTTCCAATCAGTCCTATAGGACTTAATGCCTTACATAGCACTGCTCCAAAGAAGCCGCCTCCTGCCTTATAATCTGCACAATATGTAAATATGCTTCCTATACTGTTGTCTGCAATATCAGGATTGTTGTATACACACTGCACCATTGCACATAAAACAATAAACAGACCATATGCTGCCGCCGTCTTAATTCTTGCAACTCTTAACAAGTCCCTGTTAACCATAAGAAAAATTATACTTCCCGCAAGAAGTACCGGAAATATATACTCCATAACACCAAACAGCCCGAACATAAGCCATTTGATACCTCTTCCTAAAGTTCCGGCAATATTGAAATTACTAAGTATAAGAATTATCGCACATGCTATAGAAAAAAGAATTATACAGTCATTCTTTAACTGGTTAGTCTGTGTCTGCACATTCTTTCCAGTCTTCTTTCCCTTAGAAGACTTCTGTGCAGCAGGTTTTCTTCCCTGAGTGCTTGTTTTCTTCCCCTGAGTACCCGTTTTTCTGCTTTGAGTGGTATTCTTTCTGCCATTCCTGCTGGCTGTATTTGCCATAACTTTCACTCCTTCATATCATCATCACGCATCATGATATTATACCATTTATCCCCTCTCAAGGCAAATATAAGAAAAGGGCAGAACACACATTCTCATGCGTATTCCGCCTTTAATATCAAGTATTAATTATTCATCAAATATACTTACGATCTCGCCTTCCATAATTTTGTTCATATTCTTTACAGCACAGAAGTTACCGCACATAGAACATGTATCTTCCTTCTCAGGCTTAGATGAAGCTCTGTATGCTCTTGCCTTCTCAGGATCAATGGCAACATCAAACATTGCTTCCCAGTCAAGAACCTTTCTGGCCTTATCCATCTTGTAATCCCAGTCCATTGCTCCAGGAACACCCTTTGCAATATCAGCCGCATGTGCTGCAATCTTAGAAGCAATTATTCCTTCCTTAACATCGTTAAGATCTGGTAATCTAAGATGTTCTGCAGGTGTTACATAGCAGAGGAATGAAGCTCCGTAAGTAGCAGCAATAGCTCCACCGATTGCTGCTGTAATATGATCATAGCCTGGTGCTATATCAGTAACAAGAGGTCCTAATACATAGAAAGGTGCACCCTTGCATATTGTCTGCTGAATCTCCATATTAGCCTTAATCTGGTTAAGAGGCATATGTCCCGGTCCTTCAACCATCACCTGGACATCCTTCTCCCATGCTCTTCTTGTAAGCTCACCAAGTGTTACAAGCTCTTCAATCTGTGAGATATCAGAAGCATCCATGATACATCCCGGTCTGCACGCATCTCCAAGGCTCATTGTAACATCATACTCACGGCATATCTCAAGCACTCTGTCATAATATTCAAAGAATGGATTCTCATTACCTGTCATCTCCATCCATGCATATATAATAGAGCCGCCTCTTGATACAATATTCATAAGTCTCTTGTCTGCTCTGAACTTCTTGGCTGTAGCCTTGTTGATACCACAATGTATAGTCATGAAATCCACACCGTCTTTAGCATGCATTTCTACAATATCAAGCCACTCCTGTGCTGTAATATCCTTAAGTGCCTTATGATAATATACAACTGCATCATATATAGGAACTGTTCCTATTGTTGCCGGACATTCTGCTGTAAGCTTTCTTCTGAACTTCTGTGTATCTCCGAAAGAAGAAAGATCCATGATAGCTTCTGCGCCCATCTTTACAGCATTATTAACTTTCTCAAGCTCCATATCAAGATCAATGCAGTCTCTTGATGTACCAAGATTAACATTAATCTTAGTTCTTAACTTATTACCGATACCGTTAGGATCAAGGCACTTATGATTCTTATTGGCAGGAATAATAACCTGTCCTTTAGCTATAAGCTGTCTTAAACTCTCGACATCTATATTCTCTTTCTTTGCAACAATCTCCATCTCTTTAGTAACAATGCCTTTTCTTGCGGCATCCATCTGTGTTGCGTATTCCATATGTATTCCTCCATTCTTGGTAATCAGCAGGAAAATCATAAGCCTTGTGGAAATTCGATATTGAAACAATCAAATGAAGAGCCAAAAAGCCCTCTAAAGAATCCCTACGGTGGCATTATCCACATCAGGTTACGGGTCGGAACTTAATCCCTCTCAGCAGCCACTGCTTTCGCAGTCCTTATGCTCCCCTGCATATATAACATGTAATAAGTATAACAAATGTGTGGTATTTGTCAATCTTTCATATTCTCATACACTAAGACAGCCGCACATAATGTGCGGCTGTCCATTGCTAATTATTAATCTTCATCATCAGAAGCTGCTTCTGCAAATCCCTGACGCTTTCTTGCCATCTCATCGCTTGCAAGATACTCATCGTAAGTTGTTATCTTATCAATAAGCTGTCCGCTTGGAACGATTTCCATAATACGGTTAGCTGTTGTCTGGATGAACTGGTGATCGTGTGATGTAAATAATGTTACACCTGGGAACTTAATAAGTCCGTTATTAAGAGCTGTAATTGACTCCATATCAAGGTGGTTAGTAGGATCATCAAATACCAATACGTTAGCTCCACATATCATCATCTTAGAGATAAGGCATCTTACCTTCTCTCCTCCTGATAATACCTTAACCTTCTTAACACCATCATCGCCGGCAAAAAGCATTCTTCCAAGGAATCCTCTTACATAAGTAGGATCTGGATCTGGTGAATACTGTGTAAGCCATTCAACAATAGTATCTTCTCTGTTAAATTCTGCAGCACTATCCTTAGGGAAATAAGCCTGTGAAGTTGTAACACCCCACTTATAGCTTCCCTCATCAGGTTCCATATTGCCGGTAATAATATTGAAAAGTGTAGTTGTTGCAAGCTCATTAGAACCTACAAATGCTATCTTATCATCATGGTTAACGATAAATGATACATTATCAAGCACCTTAACACCATCAATAGTCTTAGAGATTCCCTCTACTGTAAGCACTTCATTACCAATCTCTCTGGCTGGTCTGAAGTCAATATATGGATACTTTCTGCTTGATGGTCTGATCTCATCTAACTCAATCTTCTCAAGAGCTCTCTTTCTTGAAGTAGCCTGCTTAGACTTAGAAGCATTGGCAGAGAATCTCTGGATGAAGTCCTGTAACTCCTTAATCTTCTCTTCCTTCTTCTTATTAGCTTCCTTCATCTGCTTGATAATAAGCTGGCTTGACTCATACCAGAAATCATAGTTACCTGCATAAAGCTGAATCTTGGCATAATCAATATCTGCAATCTGTGTACATACTTTATTAAGGAAATATCTGTCATGCGATACAACAATAACAGTATTATCGAAATTAATAAGGAATTCTTCTAACCATGCAATAGCATCAAGATCAAGGTGGTTAGTAGGCTCATCTAAAAGCAGAATATCAGGATTACCGAAAAGAGCCTTTGCAAGAAGTACTTTCACCTTCTCACTACCATTAAGCTCAGCCATTGTCTTATAATGAAGGTCAGTTCCAACTCCAAGTCCGTTAAGGAGCTGTGCAGCATCTGACTCAGCCTCCCAGCCATTCATATCAGCGAATTCAGCCTCAAGCTCACTTGCCTTATTACCATCTTCCTCTGTAAAATCTTCCTTGGCATATATAGCTTCTTTCTCTTTCATAATCTGGTAAAGTCTTTCATTACCCATGATTACTGTATCAAGAACATTATATTCATCATACTTGAAGTGATCCTGCTCTAAGAAAGATAATCTCTGGCCTGGTGTGATAGTTACATCACCCTTGCTAGGTTCTATCTGTCCTGTAAGAATTTTTAAAAATGTTGACTTTCCGGCACCATTGGCACCTATAAGTCCATAGCAGTTGCCTTCTGTGAACTTAATATTAACATCCTCAAAAAGAGCCTTCTTCCCGATTCTAAGTGTTACATTATTAGCACTAATCATTAATAATCTCCTCCAAAAAAATACGCATAATAGTTAATACTCTATTATAAAAATAATCATACAAAGTTGATTATAGAGATTCCTGCCCATAAATGCAAGTAAATATTAATAAAAAGCAATTCTGTCCACATCCTCATCGTTAATCCAGCTATATCTGCCAGGCAGCACTACATTATTCTCAATCATTGCCATCACACTGATTGCCCCCTTATCCTTAAGACTTCTTAACACATCCATATAATATAGTGACTTAAGATCTGTCAAAAAATCTTTCGACATAACGATAAGAACTTTTTTATATTGTCTTATGTACTCTTCATCCTCCTCTCTAGAAAATCCCTGCATGTACTTTTTGTTAATGCTCCAGAAATCCTCCAATGAATTGCCCATCGCAAGGAAATTTCTCTCAAAACATACGCACATTACATTCTCCCTGTAAAACATGTTAAATACCAGCAATCTTCCCCCAATCATGATTATTCTTCCGACCTGGTGATTATATCATCTTTATAACTGTTTGTGTTACAAATGTCTTATTCTGTAATTATTTCGTCGCAATCCGTCGCTTTCACGTCGTATTCGGTATACATTTGCATGTTTTTTGCTTATATCTGTTTTTCTGGCTGTAAAAGTGCTGCCAGGCGCACCTAAAAAGGACAGGCACATCCATGGTACCTGTCCTTCATTATCTGACTCAATTAATTATTATGTAATTACTATGCTGTTATTGTAGTTCCTGTCTTTCCTGCAAGACCCTCTTTAGCCTTCTCAAGATTAGCTATAACAGCCTTTCTTTCCTTATCTGCTGTTACGAATCTGATAGATGCGTCAACCTTAGGGAAAGTTGTAACTGCTGGGAAATGACCTTCTTTAATATACTGGTGAAGATCTGATGCAGAAACTGTATCAAATACCTTCTCCTCTGGTGTTCCCTTTCCAATAGTAAGCTTGTCATATGCTGTAAGGAAAAGTAATGTTCCTGCTCCAACAAGTTCTGCTAACTTAGCGGCTGTATAATCCTTCTCAATAATAGCACTTGCTCCCTTAAGGTGTGAGCCCTGCTGTAATACCGGGATTCCGCCACCACCTGCTGCAATAACTACCTGATCAGCATCAAGTAAAGCCTTAACAGCGTCAATCTCATATATATCGATTGGCATAGGTGAAGCAATTATTCTTCTGAACTTACCTGGTTCTTCTTCAACTACATAATTGCCCTTTTCTTCTTCTGCATCAGCTTCTTCTTTAGACATGAATCTGCCAATAACCTTAGATGGTTCGCTGAAAGCAATATCAAAAGGATCAACTCTTACCTGAGTAATAATAGTTGAAACTGTCTTATATATACCTCTGTTAATAAGTTCTTCTCTTATAGCATTCTGAAGATCATATCCAATATAACCTTCACTCATGGCTCCACATACAGACATAGGAGCAACTGTTCTGTCATCAGGTTCAAGTCTCGCGAACTCAGTCATTGCTGTCTGAATCATACCAACCTGTGGTCCGTTACTGTGTGTAATAACAACCTGATACTTAGCTTCTACAAGGTCAGCTATTGCCACTGCTGCTTTCTTAACATTCTGCTGCTGCTCTGGAAATGTCTCTCCAAATGCATTTCTTCCTAAGGCAACTACAATTCTCTTATTATCCATAACATAAACCTCTCATACACGATTAATTATTGATACACATATTATATTCCATGAACCGCTAAAAAGCAAATATTATGACATAATAGAATAAGCATATTCAATAATTTCACTCTGACCTGGAATATAATATGATTCTGTTCCTGCCAAATCAATATAACTGCACGATAACACATCATTTGAATATACTAAAATATATATATTATGTTCTGAAAATAATTATTATGAATAAATTAATGACTGTTGCTGTAATAGATTCAGGAATATATCCTCATATAGATTTTAAAAACCGTATAGTGGCTTTCAAAGATTTCGTTAATGGCAGAAAACACGCATATGACGACTGTGGACACGGCACTCATGTGAGTGGAATTATCGCAGGAAGCGGCTTCGCAAGCCATGGCAGAATTAAAGGAATCTGTCCTGCTGCCAGCCTCGCCGGAATCAAGGTCTTAGACAGACTCGGTAATGGCAGAATTGAAAATGTTATAGATGCCGCAGATTGGATAACCTCCCACAAAAAAGAGCTCAATATAAGAGTTGTCAATATATCATTTGGTGCAACTACATTTGGTGAAAAAGAAAATCTTATTGCGCTCGAGAAAACAATTGAAAATCTGTGGGACAACAATATTATTGTTGTCGCTGCCGCCGGTAATGACGGTCCGGGCAGACAGACAGTTGCAATTCCGGGAACCTGTAAGAAGATCATTACTGTCGGTTCCCCTGATGGAAAAGATTTCTATTCAGGAAGAGGGCCTACAAGCGAATGTATCGTAAAACCAGAACTTATTGTTAATGGCTCATATATCCGCTCATGCAATAATTCTGTCAATGGCTATTCCATAAAGAGCGGCACTTCCATGTCTGCCCCCGTTGTTTCCGGTGCAATTGCCAACGTTCTTATGAAAAAAGACATGTCACCTAAAGAGATAAAGAAACGTCTTCATTCCTGCTGCACTAAAAAAGCCCTGCCGGATAACCTGCAGGGCTGGGGATTATTAAACTTATCTGAATTCATGAATATATAATTACTTCACACCATTAACTGCTGTAATAACATCCAGCATAAAATACTGTATCAGAATAAGGATAAGTGCAAGCAATACAATAACAACAAGCGGAATCCACTTATGCTTCTTTAACCCCTGTCCTTTCTGATTCTGTTTCTTGAAATTACGACTGTCTACCATCAGACTGTACCTCCAATCCATTCTTTAATATTATTGTCAAGCCAGCTTATCCATTCATCAAAGCCCTCACCAGTCTTAGCTGATACGAAAAACACCTTTGCCAATGGATTTCTTTCGTGAATTCTTTCAACAACTGCTTCGTCATCGAAATCAAAATACTCTTTAGTATCAATCTTATTAATAAGAACTACATGACACACCTCGAACATAAGAGGATACTTAAGTGGCTTATCATCGCCCTCAGGGTACGAAAGAATAACAACATTCCGCGACGCTCCTGTGTCCGTCTCAGCCGGACATACAAGATTACCCACATTCTCCATAACAAGAAGATCAAGCCCCTTAGTGTCAAACTCATCAAGTGCCTGCATAGTCATCTGTGCGTCCATCGCACACTCACCGCCTGTATGCACCTGAATTGAAGCAACTCCTGCTGCCGCCATCTTCTCAGCATCAACAGAAGAATCAATGTCTGCCTCCATAACTCCTATACGGTATCTGTCTCCTAACATCTTTGCTGTTCTTAACAGAGTCGTAGTCTTACCTGCTCCCGGGCTTGACATAAGATTAATCATAAATGTCTTCTCTTCCTTAAGCCTTGCCCTTGTCCTGGCAGCTATCTCATCATTAACTGCATACACACTCTGATGTACATCAATTACTCTTACATTACCCATTCTGCTTATCTCCTAAATATTGTGTCACATTGCTCTTAAGCCATTCACACCACGCATCCATTCCTTCTCCTGTTCTTGCTGATACAGGAAATACTACCGCCTCTGGATTTCTCATTGCAATGTTAGCCTTAACCTTGTCCATATCAAAATCAAATGCTGGCATTGAATCAATCTTATTAATAATTACAGCCTGACATTTCTCGAACATAAGCGGATATTTAAGTGGTTTATCATCTCCTTCCGGTACAGAAAGAATTGCCACATTAAGACATGCTCCTGTATCAAACTCAGCAGGACACACGAGATTACCAACATTTTCAAGTATAACAATGTCAAATGCATCGTCAGTCTCTGCTTCTAACGCAGCCATTCCCTGTCTTGACATATCAGCATCAAGATGACACATTCCACCTGTGTGTAACTGTACTGCTGCCACTCCTGCCTCAGCTACAGTAAGTGCGTCCACATCAGAATCAATATCAGCCTCCATTACACCTATATTAAAATGTTCCTTAAGCCTGTCAATTGTGCCAAGTATAGTTGTGGTCTTTCCTGAACCCGGACTTGACATTACATTCATATAATATACACTATTCTTCTTTAACTCTTCTCTTAATCTGTCAGCATCAGCATCATTGTCCTCTAAGATAGTTTTTTTAAGGTCAATAATCTTCATGCTTCTTTCATTATAATTATTATTCATAATAACTCCAATTAATAATCCTTAGCCATCTGCACATAACCAAGCTTCTCAAATCCAGCTTTCTTGTATGCTTTCACTGCTCTTTCATTCTCCTCTTCAACCTCAAGTCTGAATCTGACAGCCTCTCTTCCATACAGTTTATCAAGGTAATCAAAGAACTCACCGGCTATACTCTTTCCTCTGTAATCGGGCTTAATATATATATCCTCAACCCACACACAATTGCCGCCACATTCAGTAGAATAGCTGTGTGCAACCATTGAATATCCCATGATAACACCCTCGTTATCCTCAAACACAAAGCACTCTATATATGGATTATCTCCCAGACAATCAGCAATATCCCTTCTCATAACATCCTCCGAAGGGTCTGAGATAAGGGCCGGTGAAGCATAAAACACCTTCATCATCTCAAGAACTTCTAAAGAATCCTCCTCTTTCATGCTTCTTATAATAACATTATCCATCTGAATCATTCCTTTATTATATAATAATTAATGATATCATAGTATTTATTTATTGGCAAATTAAAAGACGCGGACCACCACTAAGAGCAGTCCGCGCCTTTTATATTATATTAGGAAAAAAGATATTTATTACACTAATCCCAGAATCTTAGGTAAGAACATAGAAATCGCAGGGATGTATGTAACCAGTAATAATGCTACGAAAATGATAGCAAAGTACGGTAACATGTACTTTATAACACTTTCAATAGTAACTCCACCGACACGGCATCCCGTGAAGAGGATTGTTCCAACCGGAGGTGTAATTGTTCCGATTGATAAGTTGAAGCAGAGAAGAATACCAAACTGTATTGGACTCATGCCAAATGCTGTACATATAGGAAGTAATATAGGTGTAAAGATAAGGATTGCTGGTGTTACATCCATAAATGTTCCTACAACAAGTAACAGCACATTTATTAAAAGAAGAATAAGTATCTTATTGTCTGTAAGACCAAGGATTGCTGTTGCAATCATATCTGGGATTTCTGTGAAAGCCATTGCCCATGACATGATAGATGAAAGACCAATCATGAATGTAATGATACCTGTTGTCTTTGCTGATTCAAGAACAATTCTTGGAATGTCCTTTAACTTAAATGATTTATATATAAGTGAAAGAACTGTTGCATATACTACAGCGATTGCTGAACCTTCTGTAGCTGTGAACACACCTGTAAGGATACCACCAATTACAATTACAATAAGTAAAAGGCTTGGAATTGCCTGCCAGAATGTCTTCATTGCGATTTTAAATGTTACTCTTTCTTCTGCCTGGTATCCACGCTTCTTAGCCATGATACCTGCAAGAATCATAACTGCACCACCCCAGAGAAGTCCTGGAATATAACCAGCCATGAAAAGTGCTGCGATAGATACGCTACCTGCAATACTTGAATATACAATCATTGTGTTACTTGGTGGAATAAGCATTCCAACTGGAGCAGAAGCTACATTTACAGCTACGCTGTAGTTCTTGTCATAACCTTCTTTTTCCTCTAATGGTCCGATTGTACTTCCCATAGCTGCGGCTGCAGCTGCACCAGAACCACTGATTGCTCCGAATAACATGTTAGCAACTACATTTGACTGTGCAAGTGCTCCCGGCATTCTACCGGCAATAACCTTGGCACAATTAACAAGTCTTGTTGCAATACCACCATTGTTCATTATATTACCCGCAAGGATAAAGAATGGAATGGCTATAAGTGAAAATGAATTAGAACCTGCGAATATTCTCTGTGCTGAAGTTGCAAAAGAAACATTGGCTGGAATCATGCATATCATTGAAACTGCTGATGAAAGACCGATTGCTACACCGATAGGAGCACCGATTATCAGCAATATAACTAATATTGTAACCATAACTAAGGCTACCTGTAATGCTATACTCATGCGAAAGTCCTCCTCATAATTATTGCTTATTTGCTTTAAGTTCAAGTCCAATATTATAGATGCTGTAGAAGATTATAATCACACCGCATATTGGAATAATTGAATAGATGACACCTGTTGGAATATGAAGAATTGTATCTAACTGTACGAGATTCATTCTTGCGATTGTAAAACCACCATATACCATTACAAGTCCAGCAAAGCAGATTGTAACAAGTTCAATAATTATGCTGACTATCATCTTAGGTGTTTTAGGTAACTTATCCTTAATAACTGATATATTAATATGCTCTCTCTGTCCGAACATATATGTTGCTGATATTATAATCAGCCATACGAAACAGTATCTTGTAAGTACTTCAGTAACGCTGCTTGGGCTTTTGAAGAAATATCTTGCTATGACCTGATATGTTACCATAAGTACCATTGCAATGAATATTACAACACTTGAATATGATGTAATTTTGTCTAATACTTTTTTAACTGCTGTCATATTATTTCTCCTCTCTTAAAGCCTGTACTTTATCGTATATTTTCTTAGTAACTTCTGACTGACCTGAAATGCTGTCAAGAAGTGGCTGACATTTTTCTCTGAATAACTCTGTATCTGGATATACAAAGATTGCACCGTTTGCTTCAGCGTCCTTCTTAGCTTCCTGCACTGATTCTGCAAATGCATCAAATTCATAATCTGTTGAGTCTGCAACAAGTTTATCAAATATTTCCTTATCGGCAGCTGACATACTGTCAAGGAAGTTAGTACTTGCAATAACTACGTCAGGATGAACAATATGCTTTGTGTATGAATAATACTTGGCAACTTCGTAATGCTTAAAGTCTGTGTATACTCTCTCACTGTTCTCACCGGCATCAATAACGCCCTGCTGAAGTGCTGTGTATACCTCCGACTGTGACATTGCTGTACCAACACCACCCATATACTTAACCATGTTAAGATATGTTGTTGAATCATTAACTCGTACAATCATACCCTTAAGGTCATCTGGTGTGTTAATTGGCTTGCTTGCATATATATTTCTCTCACCTGCTGTATATACAGTAAGAACTTCGAAATTGAACTTTCTTGTTGACTTGAAAAGCTCATCAAATGCACCTGATAATGTAGTTCTTCTTAAATGATCCATATCATCATAAAGATAAGGTGCACCTACGATAGCAAAATCTGAATCGTATCCTTCTGGAACTGAACATGGAACAATAGCCATATCAAGTGCTCCGGTTCTTATGAACTCTGCCATAGAACCCTGCTCACCTAACACTCCGTTAGGATAAATAACCATCTTATATCTTCCGTTAGTTGCTTCTTCGAACTTATCGCCAAGCTCTCTCATAGCCTTATACTGAGGGTGATCCTCATTCTGGTTGAACGCAACTCTTATAATCTTAACTTCCTGTCCGTCTGCTGTAGTGTTATTGCTACACCCCGTCAACGCAGAACAGACTAATAAACTCATGCATAAAAATAATGCAATAAACTTTTTACCCATAAAAACCTCCCTGAAATTACTTTAATAATTCAGTACTTACCTTAACTACTACTTTTCTTACTGTCATAGGATCTCCGTCAGCACATGCTGGTCTGTGAACATCTGTTGGGAAGAATACACAGAAACATCCAGGAGTTGATGTAACAAAACCTTCATTCTCTACTGATTTATAGAAAATAAGATCTCTTTCATCGAATTTTTCATCAACTTCATAATTGCCAGTATCAGGAGTAAAGCCTAACTTTTCTCTTCCTGAAGCTAAGAACTGTACATCAAGGTACTTCTCATGAACTTCTGGTCTCTTCTCGCTTACAGGACCAGTCTCTGCATCAAATACCTGTGCATACATAAGCTTGCCTTCAAGCTCATAAACACCTGGCTCCATATTAACAAAATCATTTTCTTTTAAATATTTAATCGCTCTCTGTACTGCCTGCGGATAATTAGTAAAATCATCCTTTGAATTAATAGATGAAAATATCATTATTTCGTCTCCTTTCTGTCTCTGTCTTCCATAGCGTGAACCATGTTGACAATCATTCTATGAGTTGGAACATCTACTCCGGTCTTTTCTCCGGCTCTTACAACTGCTCCACTTATTGTATTAACCTCTGTGCGTCTTCCCGCCTTAAGGTCTGCATATATTGAAGTCTTTCCTTCTGGTGAACTGATAGAAGTATTTCTTACTCTCTCAATAATTTCCTGTTCGTCAAACTCAAGACCTAAAGCTTTGGCAACTGCCAGTGCTTCTTTAATAAGAGTTACAGTCATGTTCCATGCATATTCATCTGCTGCAATGAATCCGATTGGAACCTGAAGTACACCAGTAAGAGCTGAAAGAGACACATTTGTAAAGAGCTTATCCCATATAAGCTGCTGGATATTATTATAAATGTGTGTATCAAATCCACATGAGTCAAAGCTTTCCTTAATCTTTTCAAGCATTCCGTCGCTGTCAGGTACAAGCATTCCGATATTAGTCTTTCCTTTTCCGCCTCTTCTTACATAGCCGAAATCAAGAACTGCTCCATTATCCTCTGTTGTACCGATGATAATTCTTTCCTTAGGAACGAACTCTGAAAGAATATCCTCATGTCCAGCTCCATTCTGAAGAGTCATTACATATGTATGTTCTCCAATTATATGTCTGTTTTCTTCAAGTGCTGCTTTAGAAAAAAGTGCTTTAACAAAAAGTATTACAAGGTCAACTTTTCCAAGATTAGCACTGTCTGTCATTGCCTCAGGTCTGTAAACTACATCTTTGTCATTCTCAAAAAGCTTAAGTCCGTCAGCATTGATTTTATCAACAATTTCCTGCTTCTTATCAATCATATAGACATCATTGTGTAATGAAAGATGTCCACCATATATTGAACCCATGGCACCTGCACCAAGAACTGCAATCTTCATAACTGTAATCTCCTTATTATTCTAACTAATTATCTTGAAAATTCTGCAAGTCCCTCAATTGCATAAGCACGGATAGGACAAGAATCAAGTCCGTAAATTGGAAGTGGTGAATATGACATGAAGAATGTATCCTGTGTAAGCTTGTCTAAGTTCTTTAATACTTCAAGGAATACAATGTTTTCTGCCATACAGATGTCATGGAATGGCTTAACATCTTCGTTGCAGTTTTCAATTGAAACTCCGTCACCGAAACCAACACATTTAATCTTGTGATCTACACACCACTGTGCTGTCTCACCATTAACAAGTAATCTCTGATCCTTGTCTGTGTTAGTATCTGGTGTAAATGGATCAAGCTTGTAAGAAGAATCAATAATAAGGATATCTCCTTCCTTTACCCAGCCTTCTGTTGCCTTGTCAAGATCTGCTGCACTGATATGCTTTCTGTGTGGTAATGTATCCTTAAAATCAACGTAGATTGCTCTTCCCATGAATGTTGTAAGTGGAAGTTCAGCAACTGATGGCCAGTTGTCATCATGATGATAAGGACACTCACAATGTGTTCCAAGGTGGCTTGTAAGATCCATAGCTGTATGGAAGTCAGGAATTGGTCCGCCTGTGTTGTATCTGATAAGGTGGCATCTTCTTGACTCAGTCTTTGGATCAAGTGGCTTTGTTAAATCGATTACTTTTAAATTTCCTAATTCAAATGTTGTGTTCATTCTTTTTTCCTCCTGAAAAATGATTTGTTGTTTTCTTGATGATTGCAGTATACCAGTATACCGGTTTAGAATCAATTATCAAAAGTAGTCAAACTTTTCACAATTTCATTGTGCATTTTCAACAAAACCAGTATACCGGTATACGAATTTTTGATTTAATATTGACCAAACTTATTTTTTTGTTTATTATCTTAATCGTAAAAATGTATTTTGAAGGGAATTTTAGAGCATGCAGCTTATGTCATCGCTTCAGCAGGAAGCTTATAATTATATTAAAGATTTAATTCTTTCCAACAGACTTGATGTAAACAGTCTGTATTCAGAAACTAAATTATCAAAGGAACTTGGCATATCCAGAACTCCTATGCGCGAAGCACTACAGTGCTTAAGCCAGGATGGATATATAGATGTTATCCCAAGTAAGGGATTCCGTATAAGACAGCTTAATCAGAAAGACATGAAGGAAACTATTCAGATAAGATGTGCTATAGAAGGTTTCTGCACACACTGTCTTGCTGCAGATATTAACACAGCAAGAGGCCAGCGAACTATAAGAGAACTTGGCAATATACTAGATCTTCAGTGTAAAAGCATTGAAGATAATCCTGACACTGATAATTACGAAGATTTTATCAACTATGATCATCAATTTCATCTTCTTCTGGTAAAATATATAAACAATGAAGAAGTTAATCATATTTTTCAGAGACTAATGTACCTGATAAAACTTACATCACAGTCAGCTCTCGAAGTTGAAGGCCGAGTAACCGGCACCCTTGATGAACATAAGAAATATTTCGAATATCTTAAAGATGGTAATGGCGACGAAGCTTATCGTATCCTTATAGATCATCTTATGATGCCTCTTAATGTTGTTAAACCTGAAAAATAACAGCTTAATATATAACAATCTAAAATAATAATTTACTATTTTTCAATCACAAGTGATTTTTTCCATATATCAACAAGTTTCTCTAATGAATATGCAGCATTAGCAGGGCTTGTTGATGGAAGAATATCCGGTTTAATTCCCAGATACTTCATCTGATACTTTTCATAGTATTTTCCTGATGTTTTCCCATTACATATAACTTTATTAATCTCAGAATCATCTACTATACTCTTCAGATCCGTTGGCACAACATTTTTAATGCTGCTATCACTAGAACCAATAATATCGCAGCTGTATATCGTATCCCACATGGCAATATTATGCTTTAACATAAGTGCCTTTTTTTGTTCTATCGTCTGTGGAACAATCTCTTCAAATACCGTACTAATCATCTTCCAGAATCTGTTCTGCGGATGTCCATAAAAAAACATCTGCTCTCTTGACTTAACTGATGGCAGACTTCCAAGTACCAGTATTCTTGATTTACTGTTATACAACGGTGGAAATGGATGTATTATATGCTCATATTTAGCTTCACTCATTGTTATGTTCCTCCCGATTAATCTTTTATTTATACTCTTTTATATGCAAAAAAAGGATCTAAGCTGAAACTCAACTTAAATCCTTTAAATAGCAGGGGATGAGAGAATCGAACTCCCACCAAAGGTTTTGGAGACCCCTATCATACCATTTGACCAATCCCCTATCTTGTAGGAGAAGGATTGTTCCTTCAAAACTGCACATTAAATATATCATATCGTATCTGTCTTTGCAAATACTT
>JAUNOK010000013.1 GCA_030537195.1 Eubacteriales bacterium
TCTTACGTCTTACGCTTGGCTTCTCGTAATGTTCTCTCTTACGAATTTCCTGCTGAATGCCTGCCTTAGCACAGTTTCTCTTGAATCTGCGTAATGCGCTATCTAAAGACTCGTTTTCTTTAACGATGACATTTGACATACTACTTCCTGACCACCCTTCTGTTGCAAATTGTGCGCCAAACTACATAAATAGGGTATTTACTAATCGCACAAAAAACATTATATCACATTTTTGCAAATCGTCAAGCCCCAATTATCCAATCTGTGCAAGAATTGTATCAGGTACTTTAGCAATAAGTTCGTCAATACCGGCAGGGTTCTTACCACCAGCCTGAGCCATGTTAGGACGGCCACCACCGCCACCTCCAACAATAGGAGCAAGAGCCTTGATAAGGTTACCAGCATGAGCACCCTTGGCAATAACATCATCTGTTGCCATTGCAATAACGCTTACCTTATCAGCACCCTGTGCGCTGACAATAACAACAACGCCTGAACCAATCTCACCCTTTAACTTATCGCCAAGGTTTCTTAATTCATTCATATCAACGCCGTCAACCTTAGTTGCGATATACTTAACACCGTTAACTTCCTTGATATCTTCTGCTGTATCTCCAAGTGCATTATTAGCAAGTTCTGCCTTAAGCTTCTCATTCTCGCTCATAAGTGACTTAATCTCATCATTCATTGATGTAATCTTCTTAACAAGCTGTACAGGTTCTGCCTTGGCTGCCTTAGCTGCCTCTTCAATAGTCTTCTCAAGTTCAGCATAGTACTTCATAACGCCCTTATCTGTAAGAGCCTCAATTCTTCTTACACCTGCAGCAACACCAGCCTCAGATACAATCTTGAAAAGTCTGATATTGGCTGTATTGGCAACATGAGTACCACCACAGAATTCCTTAGAGAAATCTCCTATAGAAACTACTCTTACCTTCTCGCCGTACTTCTCACCGAAAAGTGCCATAGCTCCTGTCTTCTTAGCTTCCTCAATTGTCATTACATCAGTAACAACTGGAATAGCCTCAGCAATCTTTTCATTAACAATATCTTCAACCTTAGCAAGCTCTTCCTTAGTCATGCTCTGGAAATGTGTAAAGTCGAATCTTAATCTGTCTGGGTCAACATAAGAGCCCTTCTGCTCAACATGATCACCAAGAACAGTTCTTAAAGCCTTCTGAAGAAGGTGTGTTGCACTGTGGTTCTTGCATGTATCTGCTCTGTAAGCAGGGGAAACTTCCATTGTTGCAGTATCTCCAACCTTCATCATGCCCTTAGTCATAGTTCCTACATGACCAATCTTGCCACCCTTTAACTTGATAGTAGTCTCAACAGCGAATTCTCCTTCAGATGTCTTAATAACACCCTTATCGCCTTCCTGACCACCCATAGTAGCATAGAATACAGTCTCATCTACAATAACAGTTCCCTTGTCGCCCTCAGATAAAGCATCAACAACCTCTTCCTCAGTTGTAAGAACTGTAATCTTAGATTCATTAGTAAGCTTGTCATATCCGACAAATGCGCTTGTTATAGCAGGGTCAATCTCATCATATACAGTTGCGTCTGCACCCATGTAATTAGTTACCTTACGTGCATTTCTTGCCTTAACTCTCTGCTCTTCCATAGCAGCATTGAAGCCAGCTTCATCAATTGTTATATTCTTCTCTTCAAGGATTTCCTTAGTAAGGTCAATAGGGAATCCGTAAGTATCATAAAGCTTAAATGCGTCTGCTCCTGATAATACATTGTCTCCCTTAGAAGCAAGTTCAGCCTCCATATCATTAAGAATACTTAATCCCTGGTCGATAGTCTTATTAAACTTATCCTCTTCCTCTGAGATAACCTTAGTAATAAATGTTCTCTTTTCCTCTAATTCAGGATATCCATCCTTAGAGCCCTCAATTACAGTCTCACAGAGCTTAGATAAGAACTTTCCTTCAATACCAAGAAGTCTGCCATGTCTTGCAGCTCTTCTTAAAAGTCTTCTTAATACATAGCCTCTGCCTTCATTAGACGGCATAATTCCATCACTTACCATAAATGTTACTGAACGGATATGGTCTGTGATAACACGGATAGATACATCCTGCTTCTCATCTTCCTTATAAGTAACACCAGCCATCTCGCACACCTTGTTACGAAGTGCCTGTAATGTATCAACATCAAAGATAGAATCAACGTCCTGAACAACAACTGCAAGTCTTTCAAGACCCATACCAGTATCAATATTCTTCTGGATAAGGTCTGTGTAATTGCCATGTCCGTCATTGTTAAACTGAGAGAATACGTTGTTCCATACTTCCATATATCTGTCACAGTCACATCCTACTGTACAGCCTGGCTTACCACAGCCATATTTCTCACCACGGTCATAATATATCTCAGAACATGGACCACAAGGGCCAGCGCCATGCTCCCAGAAGTTATCTTCCTTACCGAATCTGAATATTCTTTCAGGTGCAATACCGATTTCCTTATTCCATATATCAAATGCTTCATCATCATCCTGATATATAGATGGATATAATCTGTCTGGATCAAGTCCTACAGTCTCTGTTAAGAACTCCCATGACCAGTGAATAGCTTCATCCTTAAAGTAATCACCAAATGAGAAGTTACCAAGCATCTCGAAGAATGTACCATGTCTTGCTGTCTTACCTACATTCTCGATATCACCTGTTCTTATACACTTCTGACATGTTGTAACTCTTCTTCTTGGTGGAATCTCCTGTCCTGTAAAATATGGCTTAAGTGGAGCCATACCTGAATTAATGATAAGCAGACTGTTATCATTATGTGGAACTAAAGAAAAGCTCTTCATCTTCAAATGTCCCTTGCTTTCAAAGAAATCAAGGTATAATCTTCTTAATTCATTCACACCTCTGTACTGCACTTTAACTTCCTCCTGATTATTCAGTAATCTCTTTCTCTTTATTCTCCGATGCAGCCATCTTAGCTGCCTTTCTGGCATCTGCTGCCTTTCGGAGTTTACCACCTACGAATACTGCAAGTACCAGTAACGCAAGCATTATAACAAATCTAACCGCTTCGTAAGCTATCTCGCCTACAAGTACGCTAACTAACCCAACCATACGTATTACCTCCACGAATTATAATAAAAGCCTTCGCAATAATTTATAATATCACAAGAAACAACATTTATCAAGATTTCCAGTTTCCATCTGTCAGGAAATGCATCGCGCGCCGTTCTGCTCCCTTAATTATGTTCTTATCATAGCCTATAACATTAAGAAGCTTGATTGCGTTTCTTGTCGTTGCAGGTCCACTATACAGCTTATAATCAAACTTAACCTCATCCTCAGTAACTTCCTCCTGAAAATGATAATTGCTGTAACAGTCCTTAAGTATTGACGTAAGCTCGATATCATGTGTTGCCGCAAAACACAATGCCATGTCTGTATTAAGATTCTTTAATATCTCTGATGACGCCGCAATTCTCTCGACTGTATTAGTTCCACGAAGCACCTCATCAATAAAGCAAAGAACCGGTCTTCCTGTCTTACCAACTGCATCAAGAATTCTCTTTAATGACTTAATCTCAACAATATAGTAACTGTCTGAATTAGCAAGGTCATCCCTTAATGCCATTGACGAATATATTCTGTATACAGGTGCTCTGTATTCTCTAGAAAGACTTGTTCCTATAGTCTGTGCCAGAATACTGTTAATTGCTATTGTCTTTAAAAATGTTGACTTACCTGACGCATTAGAACCTGTAAGAAGAACATTGCCTTTAGTTGTTATTGAATTGCATACAGGATTATCTATAAGCGGATGGAACACTTCTTTAACGCTTAAGTTATTAGTATTACCCACAAATTCAGGTTTGCAGTAAAATGGCAGGCTTTCCCTGAAAGATGCAACTGCAATTGATGCTTCTATGAATCCAAGTGTATCCACAAGATTATATGCATCCTCACTTCTTGCAGTTATAAGCTTTGTCATCTTATTAAACTTCACAATATCCATGTGAGTAATCATTCTGAGATAATCAAGTACAACCTCAGCAAGTGAACCGTCAACATTACCCGATTCTATCATCCATGAACCTTTAGTTATCTTAGCGAAATTCTTTAATATTTCTTTAAGCCTGTTACTTTCCGGCTCCAGGAAACTTATATTACTGTCGCATATATCTTCTGATGCGGATGCCATCTTAGTGATGACATTGATACATTTGAAATAATTCTCAATTCTGGCCTTATATTTGTAATAAGTAATTATTGCAAATGCTACTGACGCAATTATAAGCCATATTCCAAGCACCGGAGTTACAAGAACCGTAACAAGAATTGAAGCTATAAGAAATACCCATGCAAGATAATGCACAAGATTGCTTCCCTGCTCTATATCCATTATATATCCGATATAATCTGTAACTGCTATCTTACGGCTCTTTCCCATGTTCCGGAATATCTTCTGGACTGTGATTCTTTCTTTTTTATTAGCTGTAAATTCATCTGCAAGCCTGTCCAGTTCTTTTAACTGTTCTGCATCAGCCACAGGCTCTCTTAACATCTTGTACAGATATTCCTGTCCAACAGATGAATTAGTATTATTAATGCCTTTAAATACTTCATCCATACCAAGATCATTCCATGTTATATCATCTATCATAGACTCACTTGGATTGGACTTTGCATAATGTGATATATATTCAAAACTCTCATCAGTTCCTTTATATACAGCACGCCTGCCCCACGATTTCTTTATGGCATTCTCTGCTGCTTTCTTACGCTTAATGCTGCTGTTCACACATATATACACGCCGATTGCAACAGCAAGCAGAACAAAAACAATAATCTCTAAATCTGTATTAGTCATAAATCCTCCATCTACCTGTTATCCTGCAATCTTACTGCAGTTTCAAGAGCTGTCTCCATCATATTGGTAAATCCTGTCTGTCTCTCCTGTGCTGACAGCTTCTCACCCCTGTAGAGGTGGTCACTTATTGTAAGAATAGTAAGTGCATGTTTTCTGCATCTTGCAGCAGTCATATACAGCGCTGCTGACTCCATATCAACCGCAAGCACGCCCATCTTTTTCCATCTGTCATTAACTGATATATCATCATTATAGAACACATCTGATGCCAGCACATTGCCAACTTTAACCCGCATCTGTTTCTCCTGTGCAACATCATATGCAGTTTTTAACAGCGTAAAATCTGCAATTGGAGAATATGTGCCCGGAAGATTATACTGTGCTGCGAAATTAGAATCTGTGCACGAACCCATTCCAAGCACAATATCCATAAGATTAAGGTCATCATCAAACGCACCAGCTGAGCCAATTCTTATAATATTATCCACATCATATACATTATATAACTCATATGAATATATTCCCATTGAAGGCATTCCCATTCCGCTTCCCATAACAGATATTCTGCATCCTTTGTAGCTGCCAGTGAATCCTAACATATTACGGACTGTATTAAAGCATGTGACATCTGTCAGATAATTATCTGCTATATACTTCGCTCTTAAGGGATCTCCCGGCATAAGAACTGTCTTTGCTATGTCTCCTGTCTGTGCTTCATTATGTGGTGTCGCCATATCTGCCTCCTGTTATCAATCTTAAAAAGGCTGCTTTATTATATAAAGCAGCCCGATTAATTATTTACCTGGGTATTTAATTACTGATTCAACATCATATCCGGCAATCTTATCTCTGCCCTTAAGGCCTTCAAGTTCCATAAGGAATATAACTTTGACAACTTCGCCGCCAAGCTGTTCAATAAGCTTGATTATAGCTTCTGTTGTACCACCTGTGGCAATAAGGTCATCAACTATAATAACCTTCTGTCCCGGAGTAATCGCATCCTTATGCATCTCTATAGTAGCTGTGCCATATTCAAGCTCATAATCAGCTGAGATAGTTTCACATGGAAGCTTTCCTTTCTTTCTTACAGGCACAAATCCTTTTCCTGTATTATATGCAACAGGAACGCCAAATATAAACCCTCTTGATTCTGGTCCGACTACAACATCAAACTCAGTATCGCCGATAAGATCCGTAATTCCATCTATTGCAAGTTTTAATCCTTCAGGACTCTGTATAACACTTGTTACATCCCTGAATATAATACCTGGCTCTGGAAAATCAGGTATGCTTCTTACATAATCTTCTACTTTCTTACTCATAATGTGTGTATCCTCCTTGGTTATCACATACAGATATATTCAGTATTTTACCATAGTCCACTGACTAAATAAAGTATTTTTTACACAATAAGACACACAAGTCCCGAATTCTCATTCATCACTTTTTCAAGTGTATCGCCAATCTTTCCCATGCTCTCCGGTGTCATATTATGTGTTTTTTCATAGATTCCGTCTGATACAATCTGTTCTATCGTCTTTCCAAATATATTGGTATCCCAGATTCCGTCAGGATTATCCTTCATATTGCCCTTAATGTATTCAATCAGATCATCTGCCTGATTCTTACTTCCTACAATCGGTGCAATCTCGACCATTATTTCTGTCTTAAGCAGATTAATAGATGGTACTTTAGCTTTAATCTTAACTCCATATTTATTGCCATTCTTAATTACAACCGGCTCTTCAAGCTCAATATTTTCTTTTGACGGAGTAACAACGCCAAAACCATTAAGATTAACTTCACTTATTGCATCTCCAAAGCTTCCCAGTTCATTCTTCTTGTCAGAAAGAGATTTAATCATATCTATAAGTTCATGCTCATTGTTAATCTGCGTTCCGGTAAGTTCACTTAATATCTTATAATACAGATCTTTAGAAAGCTTAAATTCTATCTCTATCCTTCCTGTTGACATATCCACTTTTCTTATATCAACCTTTTCTATGTACTCGCATGTATTATTCCATTCACGGTATGCATCTTTCATAACATTAATGCCATCAAGAATCCCAAGTGCCGCATCAACTATATGTGTCTTGAGCCAGTGTGAAGACTCAAGCACTTCAACCCATGCAGGCGCATAGAAATCAAGCTGTGAAACAGGAAATTCCTTAAGCACACCTGATATAACCCTGTCAATATCCTCTTTTCTTAGCTGCTCACAGTTAAGGGCGTATACATTTACACCGTACTTTTCTTTCATCGATTCCGCAAGCTGTACCGACTCCTTTGCATAAGGCTTAACGCAGTTTAATATAATAACAAATGGCTTTGAAATCTTCTTAAGCTTATCTATTGCCATCTGCTCTGCCTTGACATAATTATCCCGCTCTATGCCTGTAAATGAGCCATCTGTAGTCACAACAATTCCTATTGTCGAGTGTTCCTCAATCACCTTTTCTGTCCCAATCTGCGCCGCCATTGAGAATGGAACCGGGTCTTTTGCCCATGGAGTATTAACCATTCTCTCTTTACCATTCTCCTCTGCTCCCATCGCCCCGTCAACCATGAATCCAACGCAGTCAATTGCGCGCACTTTAATCTTAATATCATCTGCCATGCAGATTGCGGCGCTCTCACCCGGTATGAATTTCGGTTCAGTTGTCATAATTGTGCTTCCAGCGCTGCTCTGTGGCAATTCATCAATCGTACGCTGCTTCTCATTGGCATCCGCAATCTCAGGAATTACACATAAATCCATAAACCTCTTTACAAATGTTGATTTTCCTGTTCGTACCGGACCAACCACGCCAAGATATATCTCCCCGTTAGTGCGTTTTTTTATATCTTCGTACAGATTAAAGCTTGTGTTTTCCTTTCCGTCAGACATACATTCCTCCCTGCTATTAAGGCGGTGCATATAAAAATAATGCCTTCCGCATATACTTGTAAAAAATATATGTGAAAGGCATTGTTTTTATTCTAATCAATATAATCATTCATCAAATTCTGCAAGCACATAATAGCCCCTGCTAGTCTCACCGACTTCTTTAACTACTCCGTGTCTTGACTTTAACCTGTCAGGTGTTGAATAATTTCCAGACATCGCAACTGCCGGCTCTATCGTATAGTAATAGCTACTTGGAAGCTTTCCTTCTGTAATATCAACCTCATCTCCCGGTTTAACAAGATTAGGTCTGCTCATTGTAAATTCCATCTGTCTCATATGTGTACATCTCCTTTACAGATTAATCTTTTCTAAGCACTTAATTGTATACTCTGCAACCTTCTGTTTAAGATACACATTATCCTCAAGCTTTAACTCGGGGTCTTTCTTTAACATATCTTTAGCCGCATCAGACGCTTCCTTCAAAGTCTTTGCATCCGTAAACACATCTGCAATTCCGAAATCAAAGTCACCGCTCTGCCTTACTCCGAAGAAATCTCCCGGGCCACGCAGTCTTAAGTCTTCCTCTGCAATCTTGAATCCG
Organism: Eubacteriales bacterium; assembly: GCA_030537195.1. GTDB lineage: Bacteria > Bacillota > Clostridia > Lachnospirales > Lachnospiraceae > Lachnospira. Next base: position 8,340 of record JAUNOK010000013.1, read on the forward strand.
TCATTATATTTATTAAGGATTTCCAGTCGTTTTCTTATCTTCTCCGACTTATTGCCCGTAACAAATATGCAATACGACTGATATTCTCCTCGTCCGACACGGCCTCTTAACTGATGAAGCTGTGCAAGTCCGAACCTCTCTGAATTCTCAACCATCATAACCGTACTGTTAGGCACATTTACACCAACCTCAATAACTGTGGTTGAAACAAGCACATCTGTTTCATGTGCCGCAAATCTTTCCATAACCTCATTCTTTAATGAAGGACGCATCTTGCCATGAAGATATTCAATCCTTATATCTGGCAGCTCTTTCTTAAGCATTGCCGTGTAGTCAACAACATTTTCCGCTTCAACTGCCTCGCTGTCCTCAACCATTGGACATATTATATAGCATTGTCTGCCGGAAGCAACCTGTTTCTGTATAAATGTATACGCCTTCGGTCTGTAGCTTTCATCCACAACACAGTTCTTGATTGGAAGTCTGTTTGCCGGCATTTCATCAATTATTGATATATCAAGGTCACCATAAAGAATAATTGCAAGAGTTCTTGGAATCGGCGTTGCACTCATTACAAGAATATGCGGGCTTTTTCCTTTCTGTGAGAGGTCACGTCTCTGGTTTACTCCGAACCTGTGCTGTTCATCTGTTATGACAAGTGCAAGCTCTTTATATTCAACTTTTTCCTGTATAAGTGCATGCGTTCCTACTATTATTCCTGCACTTCCATCAGCAATTCTTTCGTATGCTTCTCTTTTCTGTTTCGCCGTCATTGAACCGACAAGCAGTTCCACTTTAATATCCAGTCCAGCTTTTTCAAAGCCTTTAGTAAGTGATTCATAATGCTGTCTTGCAAGAACCTCTGTAGGTGCCATTAACGCACCCTGATATCCCGCCATAACAGTATTAATAAGTGCAAGTGTTGCAACAACTGTCTTTCCTGAACCTACATCACCCTGTATCAGACGGCTGCACAGGTGTTCACCAGACATATCAGCAGCAACCTCTGACACTGTTCTTAACTGTGCATTGGTAAGCGAATACGAAAGGCTCGCAAGAAACCTATCTTTTTCCTTACTTTCCGGTATGACATAACTGTTCGGTATACGCTCATTGACACTTTTCAGTGAAAGAGTTGCAAGCGTAAACAAAAAGAATTCCTCAAACGCAAGTCTGTGTCTTGCCTGCACATATTCCTCCATTGTCTTAGGAAAATGTATATTAACAACGCTGAAATTATGCTCAGCAAGCGAGTATCTCTTTCTTATATAATCAGGTATATACTCCTTTTCAAGTCCTGCGCTGTACTTTTCAAGTGCCTGTGCAACTGCCTTGGTAACGGTATTATTAGTAAGGCCCTTAGTAAGCGGATATATTGGCTGCAGCGTTCCCTGAAGTTCTTTGTACTGGGCAAGCGTATACATTTTAGGCTGCTCTAACAGCCAGCCTCTTTTATTAACCAGTCTTCCCCTGAATACATATCTTGCTCCAAGTCTTAATGTATTCTTTAAAAATGGCATGTTATACCAGCTGCATTTTATTGAGTCACCATTATAATCCTTTATAGTCACAGTTAATATCTTAAGTCTGCCGCTTCCGTATATATCAGGACTTTTACACACCTGTCCTTCAATAGCAACCTCAGTATGTTCTGATTCGCGGCTTATATCTTTAACAAAAACAGGCTCATGGTATACATCGTAATCCCGTGGGTATAACCCCACGAGATCCGATACTGTGTATACCGAAAGCCTGTTAAAATTCTCAGCTGTCTTAGCGCCGATTCCCTTTAATTCTGTTATATTCATAATTCTTACTCAACAGATACAATATAATAATAAACTGGCTGTCCACCAAACTGAAGTTCAACATCTACATTAGGGAACTTTTCTTCAATCTTAGAAACAACTGCCTCGGCAGCAGCCTCTTCAACATCTGCTCCATAGTAAACGCTTATAAGTTCAGCTTCATCTGACATCATTGTCTCAATCATCTCAAGAAGAGTTTCATCCATATCAGTTCCAACTGCAGCAAGTCCCTTATCACCTAATCCAAGGTAATTATCTTTCTTAATCTCCTTGCCGTCAATTGATGTATCTCTTACAGCATAAGTAAGCTGTCCGGATTTAACTGTTGAAAGACTGTCTGTCATCGCATCGCCATTATCTTTAGCATTGCGTGTTGTCTCAAAGTTAATCATAGCTGTAATTCCCTGTGGTACTGTCTTAGTAGGGATAACTATAAGTTCTTTATCCTCAACAATTGATGCTGCCTGATTAGCTGCAAGAATAATATTGCTGTTATTAGGAAGAACATATATTGTCTTGGCATTAATCTTATCTGCTGCATTAAGGATATCTTCTGTTGAAGGGTTCATTGTCTGACCACCTTCGATAACCTCATCAACACCAAGTCCTTTGAATATCTCAGCAATTCCACTTCCTGGTGCAATTGTAATGAAGCCAAAGTCCTTAGCTGGTTCTGCCTTCTTTTCTTCTACTTCAGCATTCTTTTCCATAGCCTCTTTAGCTGCTGCAGCCTGAAGTTCTGACTGTGCAACAACCTTCTGGTTATGTTCTTCTCTCATATTGTCAACCTTCATCTTAGTAAGCTGACCATACTCTAATGCTTTCTCAAATGCCTGACCTGGATGGTTAGTATGAACATGGACCTTAACAATATCATCAAGAGCTACACACACTATAGAATCACCTATAGATGTAAGGAATGCCTTGAAGTCTGCCTCAGTCTTCTCATCGAATTCCTTCTCAAGCATAATAATGAACTCGGTGCAATATCCAAACTTAATCTCTACATTCTCTACTGCAGCGCCCTTTCCAGCTCCTGGTGCAGTCTCTTCCTTAACAGGCTTAGCCTCTGTTAATGAGAAATCTGTAACCTTGCCTGTAAGAGCATCATACATTCCCTTAAGAACTACAACAAGTCCCTGTCCACCTGAATCTACAACACCTGCTTCTTTAAGAACCGGAAGCATATCAGGTGTCTTAGAAAGTACATATTCTGCATGCTCTATAATAATACGCATTGCTTCTTCAATATCATCTGTCTGTGATGCAATCTCAGCTGCCTTATCAGAAATACCCTTAGCAACAGTAAGGATTGTTCCTTCCTTAGGCTTCATAACTGCCTTATAAGCTGTCTCTGTAGCTCTGCTTGTTGCAAGTGCAAGTGTCTCAACAGTAATCTCAGAAACGCCCTTCATCTCTTTAGTAAATCCTCTTAAGAGCTGTGATAAGATAACACCAGAGTTACCTCTTGCTCCTCTTAAAGAGCCTGATGAAATAGCCTTAGAAAGATTCTCCATATTAGGATTAGCAATAGCACTTACTTCCTTAGCTGCTGACATAATTGTAAGAGTCATGTTAGTACCTGTATCACCATCTGGTACAGGGAATACATTAAGGTCATTAATCCATTCTTTCTTAGACTCAAGGTTTTTAGCTCCTGCAAGAAACATCTTCTGCACAAGTGCTGCATCTATTGTATTAGTTGCCACGATTATCCTCCATTCTGCAATTAAGCATTATAACAATATTCCTATTAATCAATTACTCTTACGCCTTCAACATAAATGTTGATCTTCTTAATCTCAAGGCCGGTAAATTCTGACACTTTATACTTAACATTCTCGATAAGATTATCTGCTACTGCAGCAATGCTTACACCATAAGAAATAATAACATGAAAATCAATCTCAATAAGATTGTTCTCATCTATAACTACACTGATTCCTCTTGTAAGGCTGTCTCCTTTAAGAAGCTTTACAAGTCCGTCTTTCATGCTTACAGCAGCCATACCTACGATTCCAAAGCACTCAACTGCTGTAGAACCTGCATACTGTGCAATAACTTCTGAATCAATTGAAACTTTTCCAAGTTTATTCTCCAAAGTTCCCTTCATAGATAGTCCTCCAATACTGCGTCTTGTATTTGTTAACACCCGGAATCCGGATGCAAGTTTCGCGCAGTCAAACTTTACATAAAAATATGTATATAAATAGCACAAATATTATACTATCTTTCCGAAGAAAAATAAACACATTTTCATATTCTTTATTAAACTTTGATTATCAAATGAATATCTAAAAAATAAAGTGAATCGCGTTTTGCGCAATTCACCTTAATATACTGGTATTAACTTTAAAGCTCATAGATTATGCACGCTCAACTAAACCAGAACGTAAGCATGAAGTACAAACATACATCTTCTTAGCATTTCCGTTAACCTTAACTTTAACAGACTTAACATTAGCATTCCAAATCTTATTAGATCTTCTATGAGAATGACTCACTGCATTACCAAAGTGAGGACCTTTTTCGCAAATTGCACATTTAGCCATTTCAATAACACCTCCTTACCGGTATTGGGTAATTTACCCACAACAGAAATTATTGTATCAGATAAAAAAATATTTTGCAACATATTTTTCAAGAAATTTCATCAAAATTCTTTCAAAAGCACAACATATTGTTCTGATTACTGGCAGAACATGTTATAACCCACAACAATCAATGTAATTATTATGCATACACATAAGAACACATTATCCATTATAAACAGTGTTATTATCATGCCTACAGCAATCCAGAAGAATATAAATCCAAGCAGTCTGCACATATATACACTTCCTTAATAAGTATGTTATATAATATGCACGTTCCTTTCAGTTATGAAAAACTACTCTGCTGCATCTTCTATTGCGGCATCAATGTCCGCATCAGTAACAACCTCTTTATCCTTGCCCTTGAATTTATCAATGATATCAGGAATCATATCAAGAATCTTAGTTACTGTATCCTGATTCTTAATATTAACAAGCTTGGTTGCACCATTCTGAATAACTAAAACTGCGCTTGGTGTAACTTTTCCAGTCATTCCACCGCCTGCATTGTTCTTCTTGTCCCCTGCAAATGCTCCTGCTCCAACTCCAAACGAAACATCAACAAGCGGAAGGATAATTGTATCATTAACCGTAACCGCATCTCCAACAACAGTTTTAGCTGATATAAATGTGTCCATCCCCTTAAAAAGAGACGCAACTGTTGAATCAAAATTATTCTCTGCCATAAAAGCCCTCCTTGTTTTGCGAAGTTCTGTTAACATTATAACATAACTTCATCTATCTGGAAATAAACTTTTTAAACTGTTCATTTCTATACACTCTTAATGCTATCACAAGCACTGAAAATATACGGATATTTCCTTTCAGGAATATGCTGCCTTCCTTAACATCCTCACCAAATACTGGTTCTAAAGAAAGGTCAACACCTGACATTCCGTAAAAAATCGAAACATATGCAAGAACTTTCCCCATTGTTGCCGGATCTTCAAATCCAATTCTTGCATTAATTCTGTATTTCTTAGGTCTTATAACCTTAATAAGTGCTTTTAGCTGCTCCACAAGAAAATGAAAAAGTGCCTTATTATCCTCATCTGTCACAAATTCTTTTGCCTTGTTCACTTTTTCTTTAAGCCTGTCAGCCGCACCAGAAACCTTCTTTACTGTGTCCTTTACAAGCTTTATTATCTCTTTAATCTTCGTATATATAACAAAGCATTTATCTTTAACTTTATCTAAGAAGTTCTTATCCTGTGCTATCTTAGATTCATCATCTGATACAGCATCTTTAAGGCTCTCTGTCGACTCTTTGATATCTTCCACATTATTCTTGACAGCCTGTGCATCTTCTTTCGTATCACTCACAGCCTCAGCCATCTTAATCTGCGGTTTTTCCTCTTTTTCTGTAAGCTTCTTAGCTTCCTCATCACTTACTGAAAAAATGTTCTTTTCTTTCTGATGTTCTGATTTCTTCTTCTCAGCCTTCTTGTGCTTTGAAGATTTCTCTTTATTATCGTCATTGCTGTAAATCGTTATAAAAAGTGCCTTGGCTTTTACTTCAAGTTCTTCATCATACGAAACCAGCAGTCTCAATATTCCAAGCCATGACACTTTCGCATGTGCCTTGAATTTACCATGATAATCAGCGTCAGCCCTGTATCTTACCGGTACAAAAAGAACTGCTGCCACAATAAGTATGACAAGACCTAAGATACATGCGATAACTATGCCTGTTATCTTAAGTATAAGCAATAAAACATGTAGCATAGTCCCACCTTTCCAACAATCTGTCAGTTATCTTTTCTTAATTTCGTACCAAACTTAAGATACCCTGCGACGTCAACACTCCCTGTATGGGAGTATGTGTCGTCAACTATACATCTTACCAGTTCCAGAGCCTCATTTCTGCCCTTTGCAAGCCCTACAACATACACTTTATCTCTGTATGATTTGTTCTTAAAATGCGGCTGTTTCAGCATATTGGCTGAATATATATCAAGAATATTATCAGGATTATCAGAAATTGCAATAATATAAGTATCTATGGTAAATCTGTTCTTTCTGATAAGACCAAATGTCTTGTATTTAGCTTTTCTTGCATTATCGCCAAGATAAAGATTCCTGTACCACTTCAACTTACTATCCCCCGAAAACCTGAAATTCCTATATTCACATCAGCACATTTTATTAATTGTCACTTATCAATGCCTTAATAATCTCAACAACTGCTTTCTGCTCTGCCTCATCATTGCACTGCATAAGAGAATTATTAATATAAGCCTGTATCTCTTCTGTATTGTTAAAGAATACCGGAAGGCTTGAAAGCACTGACGCCATAACAGCTCTCTTAACCATAACATTCATGTTCTTAAAGCTGTCATCAAGTTCCATGATAAGTTTCTCCGCTGTCTCATCAGCATAGGAATTATCAGGAACCTCGGCAAATACCTCTGATTCAAGCTTAACGAAATCACTTCCTGACTGTAACTTAAGTGTCTTAGATAAAGCATTATATGCAGACAAAAGCTCATATTCCTTAAGCTCGTCCACAAAGTTGGCAAGGCTGTACTCTATTGCATAATCACCAGATGATACTGCCTCAAGTATTCTTTCCTGCTTTCCCTCAAATGCAGCAAAATCCTCTGAAATATCTTCAAAGCTTTCACCTGTTATATAAGCATTTCTTGTCTTACTTAAAACATTCTTGGCATTCTCTATCTCTTCTATTCTGTCAAGTGTATTTCTTCTTGTAAGAACTACTGTAAGCGCATCATTGACAACCTGTGTAAGAAGAACATATACATCAGCATAGTCTGTCATCTTCTCAGTCGCAATATCAAGTGCCCCCTTAAGTCTTACATATTCGTCTTTATCAATATTCTTGTAGTCAGCTCCCGCAAGTGTGTTATATATATCATAGACATCTGGGAACTTACCAAATCCTGCTTCACCTGAAAGCATGGCACTTGTGCTTAAAGTATAATAGAAATCATCTATTGAATCCTTTCCTGCACCATGATACAGTGTAAATGCGTCTCTGATATGCTCGAAGAATCTGTCCTTTAACATTCTTACAGGAAGCTGTCCTACTATCTCTGAAATCTTGCCATTAATAACCACATTATCTTTATCAGATAATATATAATGCATAATCTCATTAGTCATATAGGTATTATAGTAGTCGTAATCAAGTTCACCTTCGTTAAATCTGTACTCTACCCTGTTAAGAACATGCTCATATATTCTTAATCTGTCTACATATGCTGTTATAACTTCCATAATCTCAATAATCTGTTCACGGAATGCGTTGAGTTCGTTAAATGCTTCATAATCATCACATTCATCATTCTCCACGAAACGCTCCACAAGCTCATTAAGTCTGTCAACCATGTTAAGAAGGTCTTTATCATTCTGCAAATCTCTTGCGATATCAAGCACAGTATAATAATTCATGGACATCTTGATAAATCCAAGTCCATTATACATGGAACACATTCCATTGCCATATTTTAAAAGATTCTCTGAAAGATTCTTTCCCTTTGTAATCTCGCCTGCTATATAACCTAAATTCTTCAATGTATCAAACCTCGTTTATTTTAAATTCAACTTATCCAATGCATCACAGAAATCAAATGTAGCATAGTAATCCTTGATTGTCTCTGCACGTCTGATCATCTGTACGCTGCCATCTTCCTTAAGAAGAAGCTCTGCTGATCTTAACTTACCATTATACTGATATCCCATAGAGAAACCATGTGCTCCTGTATCATGGATAATAAGATAATCACCCATATCAATCTTAGGAAGCATTCTGTCAATCGCGAACTTATCACTGTTCTCGCATAAAGAACCTGTGACATCATACTTGTGGTCGCAAGGAGCATCTTCCTTACCTGCAACAGTAATATGATGGTATGCACCATAGATTGCCGGACGCATAAGGTTAGATGCACATGCATCAACTCCGATGTATTCCTTATAGATATGCTTCTCATGAATAGCCTTAGTTACAAGGCAGCCATATGGAGCAAGCATGAATCTTCCAAGTTCTGTATAGATTGCAACATCACCCATTCCAGCAGCACCAAGAACCTCATCATATACCTTGTGTACACCTTCGCCGATAACAGCAATATCATTAGGCTCCTGATCTGGCCTGTAAGCAACACCAACGCCGCCTGAAAGGTTTACAAACTTAATATCTGCTCCAGTCTTATCTCTTAACTCAACTGCAAGCTCGAATAAAATCTTGGCAAGTGTTGGGTAATATTCATTAGATACAGTATTACTTGCAAGGAACGAATGAATACCAAAATGCTTAACGCCCTTACTCTTTAATATCTTAAATGCTTCAATAATCTGGTCATGTGTCATACCATACTTGGCATCACCCGGATTATCCATAATAGAAGTTCCAAGCTGGAAATATCCGCCCGGATTGTAACGGCAGCTCATTGTTTCAGGGAACTTACCGTCTAATATCTTATCAAGAAACTCAATATGAGTAATATCATCAAGATTGATAGTAGCACCTATCTTATTAGCATATGCATACTCTTCTGCAGGAGTATCATTAGATGAGAACATAATCTCTTCCGGCTTATAATCAAGAGCATATCCCATCATAAGCTCTGCCATAGATGCACAGTCAACACCGCATCCATAATCCTTTAATATCTTTAAAATATATGGATTAGGAGTAGCCTTCACAGCAAAATACTCTCTATATCCTTTATTCCATGAGAATGCTTCCTTTAATCTCTTAGCGTTCTCTCTGATTCCCTTCTCATCATAAAGATGATAAGGAGTCGGATATGTCTTATCGATTTCCTTAAGCTGTTCAAGTGTAACAAATGTCTTTTTCTTACTCATTATCTTCCTCGTTTCTGTGCTGAATTTCTAAAATCTTTTGCAAGCCCACGCACACAGCACTAACGCATAGTCAGGCCACTGTAAGAAATCCTATATTATGCAGAAATATTTGTCAAGTTTTTAGTCAGATACGCCCATAAAAAATAAGAAGCCCCTCAAAGGCTTCCTATTAATTAATCTGATTATAAATTAATGCATCCTTTAAATGCATCCGGAGCTACAGTTACATTCTTTCCATAATCAGCTTCTTTAAGACTTGTGCAGTTAATAAAAGCTTCACTCTCAATCAGCTTTAGTGAATCTGGAAATTCAACTTTTTCAAGTCTTCTACAATTCTCAAAAGCATTAGATGCTATTATCTCTACACCTTCTGGAAAACTGATAGCTACAATATCATCTCTGTTAGAAAACAGGCCTTCTGTTATTCTTGTAAAATCTGACATGTCTATTTCTTTAAATGTTCTGTTGTACAATGTAACTTTAATACGATTACCATTCATAGCTTTCCCCTCATCTTTCCATAATAATTCAGTTTTACCGTTCCATAAAATCTTTAAATATATTATACAATTTTCTGTCAGTAATATCAATAACCGAAATATGTATCAAATACAGCTTTTGCCACATATTGGGCACTTGCAACACCTGAATATCCACCTTCAAGTATTACACACACAGCAATCTGCGGATTGTCATATGGTGCAAATCCTGTAAACCAGCTGTGATATTTTTCAGAATCATCATACTGTGCCGAGCCCGTCTTTCCAGCTGCCTCATATGACGAATTTCTCATTGCATATCCTGTACCAGATGTTACCACCTGCCTCATACATTCTGTGAGATACTCAGCTTCTTCCGCAGACATTACTGTTCCAACTGCTGACGGTTTGTTCTTGACAACCATTCTCCCCTCACTGTCACTTACACTGTCAACAATATAAGGAGTCATCATAACACCATCGTTGGCAACACTCGCTGCAATCATCAGATTATGAAGTGGTGTCATCATTGTCCTGCCCTGTCCAATCCCTGTCTCCTGCATCTCACTTATTGAAGAATCCTGCGTCACAGTCATTGTGCTCTTGGAATACTCAAATCCTACTGGAAGATTAGAATTAAAGAGGAATGTACTGCACAGATTAATAAATGATGTCTTATTAAGTCCGGCACCAATCGTTGAAAATGCAGAATTACATGAATTAGCAAATGCTTTTCTTAAATCCTGATATCCATGTGCCGTATGGTCAAAACAGGCTATAGTAGTTCCTCCTGGTATATATGCCTGTCCATCACAATCATATGAATAATTATAATAATTATTCTGATTCTGTCTTATGTATGCAAGTGCTGTAATTATCTTAAATGTTGATCCCGGAGGATACAATCCCTGCGTTGCCCTGTTTAAAAGTACCGAGTCAGCACTATCATATGTGATCCATTCTTCATAATCTGTATTAACAGCATTGGCATCAAAAGATGGATTTGATACCATAGTAAGAATCTTGCCAGTAGATGGTTCCATTGCTATAACAGCACCCTTATTATTGCCAAGTGCCTTATAAGCAGCTCTAGTAAGTTCAACATTAAGTGTTGTTGTAACATTGTGTCCCTTCGCTTTACCACCTGACAGATCATTTCCAATCTGGTCAAGTACATTATCCGTCTCACTGAGAAGATAATAATTCTGCGACTGCTCTATTCCAGTCTTCATTCCCGTAAGAGAAGTAAATCCAACCGAATGGCAGAACAGATTCCCATACGGATAATAACGGGTTTCGTTGCCCTCATCATCTGTAAGCGTTGTTGCAAGAACATCTCCATCATCTGCTAATATATCGCCTCTTACAACTTTGCTTTCCTGATTATCAACTCTCTTATTATACGGATTATTAACAATTGTTCCTGCATCCTTTATATTGAATACGCACAGATACACAATTGCAGCAACAAAGAGTCCTACAAAAAAGAATGCAATTACATTAGTTTCTTTATTTCTTAGATTCTTCTTCTCTGTATCTACTATATCACTCTGCACGTTTTGCTTTTTTCTTTGTCTGGGTTGTTTTCTGCTTTCTGCCATCTTTCCTGTCACCTTCATCCTGTCTCATATTGTACATTCCATTAATAAGTGCAAACATTATAAGCGAACTTAATATTGAACTTCCTCCATAGCTTACGAAAGGAAGCGTAACGCCTGTCATCGGTATGAATTTGATTGCTCCGCCAACAGTTAAGAACACCTGCACCCCATATGTAACACCAAGCCCGACAGCTACAAGACGATAGAAGAGAGTCTTACATCTTGAAGCTATATTCATCATAAGAATAAGATTATTAAGACACACTAAGAATAAGGATATTGAGAATATAAGTCCGAATTCTTCTGTAATAGCAGAAAACATAAAATCCTTCTCTGCTACCGGTATCTTATCCGGCATACCCTGACACAGTCCGTATCCAAACCATGACCCCATACCGATTGCAAAAAGAGACTGGCATATCTGATATCCACTCGTATCAATATATTCCCATGGATTACGCCATACCACAACTCTTGCCCTTACATGTGAAAACAGCTTATATGCAACAACTGATGCCCCCGCTCCTGCAAGAAGTCCTGCCCCCGCATACGAAAGCTTTCTTGTAGCAATATAAAGCATTGCAATATACACAACAAAGAATATAAGAGCTGCTCCAAGATCAGTTGAAAGCACAAGAATAATCACGTGCAATGCCGCAAATACCGTAACAATACATGTCTGTTTAAATGTTGTTGATTTATTAAACATAGATGCAACAAACATAACATACAGAATCTTGACAAATTCGGCTGGCTGTACAGAAAACGCTCCTATACTCAATGTAAGGTTGGCTCCGTATACCTTATTGCCAAGTAAAACCGCACACAACAGCACAAGTCCGGCAACGCAGTATAGCCAGCCAAAGTTTCTGAAGCTCTTGACAGATTTGATAAGCCATGGAACAAGGAACATAATTACTGTTCCAAGCACAGCAATAACGAACTGTTTGACACATTTGTCAAAATTAAGTCTTGCTATCATAATAAAGCCAACAGACATAAGCATGCACATATTATTAACAAGCAGCCTTGAAGCCTTTGGATACAGTATATAATAGAATGCAATAAACACTATAAGATATATAAGCTGTACAAAGTAAAAGCCTATATACTTAACATCATTCTTCATAATATACAGAACATAATACCCAAGAAAATGTATGGCAAATATTATAAGATACTGCTGTATATATATACCTTTTCTCTTCTCTTCCTTATGAATTATTGCCCCTCTGTATGCAGATAGGACATAGAAAGCCATAAGAAATGCAAAAATGTATTTCGTAAGTTCAATAAAAACTGACTGCATCGCAATCTCCTTTATCCAGGTCACTTAATCTTAGTCAATAGCCTGATGAAAATGTCCCGTAGTACCTCCACTTACCCCATCAGACATAACTAATTGTATATCATCAGCCATGCTTTCGTCAAATTCGTAACGAATTACACAGTTCTGGAATTCTTCAAGATTTTCCTGTGTAAGATTAAGCCTTTCACCGTTCATAACAGTATAGCAGAATTCACACATACTGTTAACTGTATATTCATTGCCTTTAACTCCTGTAAGTTTTACGCTTCCCCAGTTTCCATCACATCTGCCGTAAGTCCTTCTTACACACTGTTCAGAAACCATAAGCGGTACACTACCATATACAACAAGCTCCGTATCTGTGCCAGCCACAGGCGTCATCTCCCTGTCTGTAAGTTCCAGAGGAAGAGTCATTCTGTCAAGAATAACACCAGATTTCTCACACAGCTTTCTTAATTCATCTTTGGCAAATGCATTAAATATATATATGCTGCTGTCTGTAATAATATGCACCTTGTCAGTTAATTTCTTCCAGTTATCACTTCCAAGAAATCCAATCTGCTCAATATTCCTGCACATAAAACGGCTGATACCACACCAAGATGCCTTCTCACAAAGCTTCTTGAACTTATCATACTTATCAGCTTTAAGAATATGTGGAAGAACCATATATACATCCATTCCCTGTGACTCACAATAAGAAACACAGCGTTTCAAATCATCATCCTGACATGTATAAAACATCTTATAATCAAGATATATACTCTGCACTCCTGAAACTGCTGCTGCCTGCTTCACCTGATTAATATTGTGCAGATATACAGCTTTTCTTATTGAAGAATTATTATCATTAAGTGTCTCTTCCTCATTCTCCACTTCAACACAATCCGGCTTATTATAGGTTCTTACAAGACTGTGTTTTAAATGTGCTTCCAGCTGCTCAAGTACATTTCTTCTTAATTCCTTAATCCAGCCGACTGGAACGAATACTCCGTCATCAAGTTCCACTTCCGTATTATCTACCACAAAACATGTATCACCGGTTTTCTTTAAATTCTTAACAAGATCCTCCTCTGATGCAGGTCGGCTCTGTGCTTCTGTAACAATCTCTCCTGTACATGACTTCTTAATTCCATTATACATTACAGTGAGCGATATATTCTGATTCTTTCTTACAACAAGCTTCATATCGACATGAATCTTAGGTGATGTTCCGACATAATTATCAGCAACATAAGCCTTAATTCTCGCATTATTCATTCTGTTGACAACTCTTCCCTCATACAATGGATATTTCTTCGGAAGATTGACAACCAGTGTCTGTCCTGCTGCCACATCAGCACCGCTCTCAAAAGAATGGTCCTTATCAATCTCAAAGACATCGCCCCTGTTCACATTCTTAAGTGCCTTAAATGTAATTCTTCCTGCCTTGTTAGACACAACCTTAAGACACTCTGTTCCCATATGATTAGGACGGTTAAGAGACATCATCTTCTTTCCCTTGACGCTGTCATAGTAGCCTGTTGTGAAAGCACCTCTGTTATATATATCAGACAGGTCATCCATATCCTGCTTATCTACCTTAAAGCCCTTCCGACCCTTTTCAAGATACATATCAACATATTTACGGTAAATGTGTGTTACCATAGCCGCATATGTGACATTCTTCATACGGCCTTCGATTTTAAGGGAATATACGCCACTGTCTATGACATCAGGAAGTATCTGTAAAGCACACATATCCTTAGGACTTAATGCATAACTGTTGTTTCTGTCATTAATCTTTGCACCATTATCATACACATCATAAGACATTCTGCATGGCTGGGCGCATCTTCCCCTGTTACCGCTTCGTCCACCGTTAAAGCTTGAAAGCAGGCACTGTCCTGAATAACAGTAACATAACGCTCCATGCACAAAGCTTTCTATCTCCACATCAAGCTCATCATGAAGCTGCTTTATCTCTTGCAGATTCATCTCTCTTGATGTGACAATTCTTGTTGCTCCAAGCTCCTTTAAAAGTCTGCTGCCATACACACCGGTCTGTGTCATCTGTGTACTTGCATGTATATCCATATCAGGAAAATGCTTTCTTATAAGGTTAAACACACCCATATCCTGCACTATTACTGCGTCAAGCCCTGCCTCATAGAACGGTATAAGATATTCTATAAGACTGCCTTCTATCTCTCTTGACTTAAGAAGAGTATTAACTGTTAAATAAACCTTTCTTCCAAATAAATGTGCATACTCTATAGCACTGATAAGCTCTTCGTCATTAAAATTATTGGCAAACGCCCTTGCTCCAAACATATTGCCACCAAGATATACAGCATCTGCACCCGCTGCAACAACTGCCTTCATAATATCAAGTGAACCTGCCGGGGCAAGAACTTCTACCTGTGTATTTCTCTTATCAACATTCATAGTTGTAACCGCCTTTAAATTAAATGGCTGCTGCAAATGCATTTGCAACAGCCGTTATTATTATTCCATAAAATCTTATGTGAATCACTTCTTAGAATCATTAAGTTCTGTCTCTAATTTGACAATGTTCTTCTGGTACTTGTTAATCTCACTCTTTAATTCCTTAATCTCTTTCGCAGAACTCTCTGCCTTAATCTGTGCAGCAATAAGTTCATGCTTGAGATCATATATCTCTTTATCCTTATTCTCTATATCTGAAGAAAGCCCGTCTGCCATCTTCTTGGCCTTGAAGTAATCATCAGCAATATTAAGATACATCATATCAGCTCTCATCTCAGCCGACATACGTCTGTATCCCTCATCCTTATTAAACTCTGTAATCTTATTATTAATGTATGATGCAACTCTCTGAAGATACTCTTCGCTCTCATATCCTCCAAGCTTGATTACTTTACCTCCAAGAATTACCTCTGCTGTATTCTTTGATGACATAAGTCCCCTCCATATATGTAGAAATAAACATATTAATTATATAATAAATACACTTATTATTCAACTTATAAAACAGTTTCTTTAGATAATTTTATATTATTTTTCTTTAAACGGTCTGCTAAGATTATCATACGCTGCTTTAGTTGCAACTCTTCCTCTCGGAGTTCTGTTAATATATCCATTCTGTATAAGATATGGCTCATAAACATCTTCAAGAGTCCCTGAATCCTCACCAATTGAAGCTGCAAGTGTCTCAATTCCGACAGGACCGCCATCGAATTTATCTATTATTGTTGTAAGTATAATTCTGTCATTGCGGTCTAATCCATCTCTATCAACATCTAACAGGTTAAGTGCATAGTCAGCAACATCTTTGTTGATATGGCCGTTATATTTTACCTGAGCGAAATCCCTCACTCTCTTTAAAAGTCTGTTGGCAAGTCTTGGTGTTCCTCTTGACCTTCTTGCAAGTTCGTGTGCCCCATCCGAATCAATATCAACATTAAGTACATTGGCTGAACGGATGATGATTTTCTCAAGCTCCGGAACTGTATAGAATTCCATATGGCTTACAACACCGAATCTGTCTCTTAAAGGTGCTGATAAAAGACCAGCCCTTGTTGTTGCACCTATCAGAGTGAACTGTGGCAGATCAAGTCTTATAGACCTTGCTGTTGCACCCTTTCCAATCATAATATCAATCTTATAATCTTCCATCGCAGGGTACAGCACTTCTTCCACCTGTCTGTTAAGTCTGTGAATCTCATCAACAAAAAGTATATCGCCCTCGCTTAAGTTGTTAAGTATAGCTGCCATATCTCCCGGCTTCTCAATTGCAGGACCGGATGTAACCTTTATATTAACACCCATTTCATTGGCAATTATGCCTGCAAGAGTTGTCTTTCCAAGTCCCGGAGGTCCATAGAAAAGCACATGGTCAAGTGCCTCTCCTCTCTCCTTTGCCGCCTCAATATATACTTTAAGGTTACTTTTAACCTTGTTCTGTCCAACATAGTCATCAAGAGATAATGGTCTTAAGGAATTCTCAATACCATAATCTTCTTCAGTTATCTGTGTTGATATAATCCTCTTCTCCATACTTTCTCCTCTTATATGTTAATTATATATAAATGCTTCTTAATAACGCTAGAATTTAGCCAGTTTCTTTAACGCTTCCTTAAGAACCGTCTCAGAATCCTTATTCTCTATATCTTCCACTTCCTTAACAGCAACAAGCGCGTCTTTGCTTGAATATCCAAGTGATACAAGTGCCTCAACAGCATCATTTCTTATCATCATGATATTATTGGTACTGCTGTTATTATCCGCCTTCTTAGTCTTAGAAAGCGCTGATTCAAACACTTCATCAAGCTTTAACTTATCCTTAAGCTCAATTATAATCTTCTGCGCTGTCTTAGGTCCGATACCCGGCAATGCCTTGATTGCTGCCACATCATCTGCAAGAACTGCAAATCTTAAATCATCTGCTGAGATATTAGATAATGCACCAAGTGCCGCCTTAGGTCCGATGCCATTAACTGAGATAAGCATTTTAAACATGCTTAAATCATCCCTTGTAAGAAAACCGAACAGACTACATTCATCTTCCTTGACATTCATATATGTATATATCTTAACTTCACTGCCAACTGACGGAAGTTCACCAGGCACAGAACCCGGAACGAATATATTATATCCGATTCCATTAGCTTCCACAACGATTACATCCGGCAGGATTTCAGCGAGTTCGCCTTTAATGTATGAAATCATTCTCTACCCCCAAGACAGTAATTGATAAACTGCTGTGCAGTTCTTCCTGAGATTCCACCATGTGAAAGTTCCCACTTGTTAGCCTCTGCCATAAGCTCTTCATCTGTCATCTTAACATTGTTCTTTCTTGCAAGACCGATAACAATATCAAAGAATTCCTTCTGTGATGGCTTAGAGTAACTTATCTGGCATCCAAATCTGTTTACTAATGAAAGCTTCTCTTCAATAGTATCAGATCTGTGAAGTCCGTTATTGTTCTCCATATCATTTCTGTCATTCCATGTTTCCTTGATAAGATGTCTTCTGTTAGATGTAGCATAGATAAGAATATTATCAGGCTTAGTCTCAACGCCGCCCTCAATTACAGCCTTTAAGAACTTGTATTCAATCTCGAATTCTTCGAAAGATAAATCATCCATATATATTATGAACTTATAATTTCTATTCTTAATACTTGCTATAACATTAGACAAATCCTTAAACTGATGCTTGTATATCTCTATCATTCTAAGACCCTGGTCGTAATATTCATTAACAATAGCCTTGATAGATGTAGACTTACCAGTTCCGCTGTCACCAAAAAGAAGTGCATTATTAGCTTTTCTTCCCTGAACAAAAGCCTCTGTGTTCTCAACAAGCTTCTTCTTCTGGATTTCATAACCAATAAGGTCATCTAACATAACCTTATCCATATTGTTAATAGGTGTAAATGTAACACCATTATCGCCGCCTATTACTCTGAATGCCTTATTAAGGCCGAACATTCCTACGCCATAAGCCTTATAGAAATCTGTAACATAATTAAAGAACTCATTCTCGTCCTTTGCTGTCTCAAGCTTAAGGCTTAAAGCCTGTACCTTTTCACTTACATTCTTATTGTACATAAGCTCTTTCTTAACAATAGCCTTATAATCAGATATAAGTGAAAAGCAGTTGATTCCAAGTGCGTCCTCAATAGGCTTGAAATCATAATTAAACAGGTTCATGAATACCTTGAAGTCATTCTTGGCAAATTCATTAACGCTTCCATCATTAGCGCCAACCTTCTCACATGTAAGGCTGAATGGATTCTCATTAGTTATAAGATAGAATGTAAGGTAATTATGCCATAAATTCTTATCAAAGCCATAATCTGTGGCAACCTCTAATATTCTCTTAATCTGCTCATATATATCACTTATAAGCTTGTCAGGAGTCTCCTCGTCCCTGTCAAACTTTTTGAAAATATCGGACATTTTCATAAGGATGGTGTCCTCATGATTACCATATATAATAAGTTTCGCAACTTCTCTGTACATTATTATTTCCTCTTCTTTCTCTTATTAATTACTATCTGCATTACAAATACCGCCAAGCCTGCAAGTGACACTAAAGCCCCTTCTTTAAGAAGCGGTGTCGAATACTTAAGTGTTACATGATGTGTTCCGCTTGTAAGATATACAGCCATATACTGGCCATTAGCATTATATAGCTTTTGTCTCTCTCCGTCTACATATACCTTCCAGCCCTTTGAATAAGGGATGGTAAGACACAGATATTTATCACGATCAAGCGATATCTGTCCTGTAACTTTGTTGGTTCCAAGCTCTACATCTGTTAATACATTTTCTTTAAGTGCATTAATCTCGTCAGCGTAACTGTCCATAGGCTGGCATACAATCTGTATGTCGTCATATGAATACACACCAATCTTCTGGAAAGTCACTGTAACTGATGTTACGCTTTGTTCTGAATATCCCATATTCACACTGAAATCATGCTGGTTACTGTAATAGCTGTAATCAGATGTAAAGTAATTCATAGACTTTGTTACACCTGTATCAGTCGTAATTCCAAGCTTAACACTGCTTGTAGACTGTGTCCAGTATATGAAATTCTTAAAGATTTTCTTCTTTTCATCATGTGAAAGTTCTTTCCAGTCCGCCTTGGAATACAGGTCTAACGGGTCAAACTTCTTCTTTCCGAAATACAGCTGGAACTGTGCTGCTCCCTCATAGTCAAGGCCATTGATATTAAAGTAAGTCTCTCCTGAGCCAGTACCTGTGAAGTTAAATGTTACCTTAGCACCTGCCTTAGTTACTGCAAATGTATTGTCAGTACACTGTACCTCTTTGGCATTATAATCCATTGTATAGTCTTTAATCTGACTGTCATAACTTAAATCTTTAACAGATACCCTGTCTGGCAGCGCCTCTTTGGTGTCTCTGCCACTTCTGCCAATAACAACAGCCTGAAGCATAGCCTTCTGCTTATCGACTGCACTTAAACTTCCCCATTCACTCTTATTAACAGCCTTATCATAGGTAAAGCCTAATGGAAGCGCATTGTCATTATTATACATTACATAATCATCATTCTCTGCTTCATAAGTAAAACCATACGGAACAAGCCCGCTGGTTTTGCTCACAAGGTACTTTGAGGCAGATGATAATGTTATAAGTGATGACCTGTCATCATAGCCTGTGTATTTGTGAGGAAGAAGCGTATCAAGCCTTATTGCACAGTCATATCTGAACTTGGATACATACGGATTGGTAAGTGTCCAGTACAGATTAGAGGAAGATATTCCTGTTATGCAGTTCGTATTATATGAAAGTCCTGAACCTGAATATCTGACAAAATCTGCATCATCAGCGTCTTTACTTACAAGCTCCTGCTCGCTTCCAAACACATCTTCCTGCGCCATCTTAACACTTATACACTGTGCCGCATAATTGTCTCCAAATGAAGCATTTTTCCATATTCCATTAGCTAATGCCGCCAGCATAACCGCTACCGTCACCATCATACATCTGTTATATTCATTAATATTCTTAATGCTCAAGCACACAAGCAGGACTGCACCGATTGCAACAGCACTTATAAGCTTGCCATTTCTTGAATACTTTACGCACATACACACCACGAAATATATTGTAAGTGCAATACCAATAAATCGTATTTCTTTTCTTTCCATCGCTATAAGACGCGGCATCATGCACACAAGTATATATGCACATAATAATGCAAATGCATATATCCACCTGTTGCACATATATGAAAATCCGTTCATTGCCTGTCCGAAGAACGGTATGCATATCATTACAACACTTATAATAAAATATGTCTTAAGCATTGTATACTTACGCCTGCTCTTAAACATCAGAAAAACTGCAAGTAACACTGGAATCGCAAATCCCATACATGTCCAGAAATTATCACCCTCAATAATAAAAAGTCCCAGAAGCTTTGCATAGTACGAGAACGGATATACAAGTCCCATTTTATTAGGTGTACTGAATCTGCTGTCGCTTAAGAAAACATGAAGCACTGGAAGGAATACAACTGCCGCCATACACAATCCTGTAACTGACGAAACAGCAAGTCTTAATATTCCCTTTCCCCACATTCTCAGATTCTTTCCATAGCAGAATACGAATCTTACAACAACATATATAATCGTTGTGAATACAAGCATATAGAAGAAATAGAAGTTACTCATTGCTGCAACAGCTACTGTTATTGTAAAGAGCCACATTTCCTTTTCCCTGATTATCTTCTCAACACCTAGAACAAGCAGAGGATAATATAGAAGCGGATTAAGAAAGAAAGGATGTCTTACCGCATTGTATATTGCCCAGTAGCAGAATGCATAAGTAACTGCTCCCGGAAGAACATAGCTTTTCTTATGTCCTGTATAAAAGCATAATAACGAAAATGCTATTCCTGACAGATATATTCTTAGAAGAATCATTGCCTCGTAGAATATATACATGTATTTTGCAGGAAACAGGAAACAGAAGAATGTAAATGGATCACCAATCACATAATAGTGAAATGTTCCGATAACATCACTTCCCTCACCTATTGCAAAATCCCACTGAGGTACTGCAAACTGATGATTGATGAATATGTTCTTAAAGAAATCCCTTAAGTACTGGGAATAATATATAAGTGCCTTATAATGCTGTTCCCAGCCGTCAACTTCCCATATAAATGTCTTTCCTGTAAAGAAATAAAAAGAAAACACACCTATGGCAAGGACAGCAAAAATAACTGAATAAACCAGAAAATATGTTGATTTTCTGGAATCCAGTCTTTTATAAAAATCTTGTAACTTTGATTTTGTCTTTGCCATAGGTGTATCTTCTCTTTTCTTCTAAAACTTAGAAACTGCCATAAGCGCAAGCCTACGGCAGTTTCTTATTATAACTTATTGTGATTAAATTATCAATGAAGATGTATTATCTTCTTAGGGCACTTCTCAGCACACTTTCCACAACCTGTACACTTTGAATAATCAATATGTGCAATGTTGTTTTCTACTGTAATAGCACCGAACTCACACTGCTTTGTACATAACATACATCCGATACATCCAACAGAACATGCTGACATAACGTCTTTACCCTTGTCGTTAGATGAACAGTTAACTGTATAGTTGCTCTTGTATGGAATGATTTCAATAAGGTGTCTAGGACATGTAGCAACACATTTACCACATGCTTTACATTTACCCTTATCTACCACTGCTATACCATTAACAATATGAATTGCATCGAAAGGACATGCCTTAACACATGAACCATATCCCATACATCCATATGTACATGCCTTAGAACCTCCGTTAGGAACAACGTTCATTGCTGTACAATCCATAGCACCTGAGTATACATAATTTTCTTTTGCCTTGTCGCAGTCTCCAGCACATTTTACAAATGCTGTCATTCTTACTGAGTCTCCAACTTCCTCGCCCATGATTGCACCAATCTTGGCTGCAACCGGTGCACCACCAACTGGACATGCGTTAGCTGGAGCTTCTCCTGCGGCAATTGCCTTAGCAAGTGCATCACATCCGGCATATCCACAACCACCACAGTTGTTACCAGGAAGTTCTGCTCTTACATCTATCTCTTTCTGATCTACTTCAACATAGAACTTCTTACCCATTACTCCGAGGAAAAGTCCGAGAAGAAGACCAGTGCAGCTTACAACAACTGCAGCAATAATTATACCTGACATCTTGTCGTCCTCCTCTTAAATAATACCTGAAAATCCAAAGAATGCGATAGCCATAAGTCCTGCTGTAAGTAATACGATAGGCATTCCCTTAAAGCTTTCTGGAACATCATTGAATTCGTTTCTTTCACGTATACCAGCCATGATTATGATTGCTATTGTGAAACCAACAGCTGTTCCTAATCCGCTGACTACAGAATCTAAAAGCTTCTGACCAATGTTAAGTCCTGCTGCTGTGTTATAGTTCTGTACGTTAGTAAGTGCAATACCAAGTACTGCACAGTTAGTTGTAATAAGTGGAAGGTATACACCAAGTGCTTCATAAAGAGATGGTGATGTCTTCTTTAAAAACATTTCAACAAACTGAACTAGTGCCGCAATTACAAGGATGAATACGATTGTATTCAGGTATGTAAGCTTGAGCGGTGTAAGTATACAGTCATATATAAGACTGCAGACAGCTGATGAAATAGTGATAACGCCGATAACAGCGCCACCCATTCCTGCTGCTGTGTTTATCTTCTTAGAAACTCCAAGGAAAGGACACAAACCGAGGAACTGGCTTAAAACTACATTATTGACAATTGCTGTACTTACAGCTATCAATAATAACTGTGAAAAATATCCCATATTTACCTCCCTTAGTTATTCTTAGCCTCAGCCTTAGCTTCTTCTATCTCTTCTGTGTAATCAGGAACTTCTGCTGGCTTCATGCCTTTCTTTCTCTTAATTCTGTTCATAATAGCAATCATGAATGCAAGAACAAAGAATGCTCCTGGTGCAAGGATAAAGATACTTGCTGGTGTGTAACCGATTGTTGAGAGATCGAATAATGCGTTAGTACCATCTGAGAAAATTGTACCGCCACCGATAAGCTCTCTTATTGCTCCAAGGATTGTGATAGCTATTGTGAATCCAAGTCCCATACCAATTCCATCAAAGAATGAAGGGATTGGAGGATTCTTAGAAGCATATGCTTCTGCACGTCCAAGGATAATACAGTTAACAACTATAAGAGGAATATATATTCCAAGTGAATCGTACAGACTTGGCAGGAATCCCTGCATAAGGAACTGTACCATTGTAACAAATGATGCAACGACAACGATGAACGCTGGCATTCTTACACCATCTGGAATAACCTTACGAAGTAATGAAATCATAAGGTTTGATAATGCAAGTACTACTGTAGAAGAAAGTCCCATACCTATACCATTGATTGCTGATGTAGTAACCGCAAGTGTAGGACACATACCAAGTGTAAGTACCAGGGTAGGATTCTCTTTAATAATACCATTATAAAGTCTTTCTATACATTTATTCAAAGTCCGCACCTCCCTAGTTTCCTGCCACAAGCTTGTAAACTGCAAGTGCATAGTTTACACCCTTTGTGACTGCTTTAGAAGTAATTGTAGAACCACCAATTGCATCTACATTAGCATTGCTCTCTGATGCTGAACCATCTGTTACTACTGAGAATGATGCAACTGCATCAGACTTAGCTGTAAACTGCGATGTAAATGATGGGTCCTGTTTAGCTCTCATACCAAGACCAGCAGTTTCGCTGATTGAAAGGAATGATACTCCAAGTACCTTTCCGTCTGTTGAGATACCAACTGTAAACTTGATATCTCCGCCGTAACCGTCACTGTCTGTAACTGTTACAACATAACCTGCTGTCTCGCTGCCTTTCTTTCCTATAGCAACTTCATTGACCTTATCCTTAGAAAAGTCTATATCTGATGAAGCATTGATATCATCATCAGAAGGAAGGGCATCTATTGTCTCAAAGCTTTCTGCATCTGCAAGAACTGCTTTGTAAGCCTTTTCCTTGGCATTCTCATTAGCCTTGGCAATAGGATCAAGTGTTATCTGATATACAATACCAAGAAGAATTCCGGCTACAAGTGTTATAGCAAATAAAACTAATGCATCTTTAACTATTTTCTTCATCTTATGCAGCCTCCTTTGCTTTCTTCTCTGGCTTCTTCTTACCAAATGACTTAGGAACTGTCACTCTCTCAATAAGAGGAACTAAGAGGTTACAGAAGATAATTGCATATGAAACGCCTTCTGCTGAACCACCATACATTCTGAATATGAATGTAAGAAGACCTAAGCAGCATCCGAATACGATTTTACCATTAGGTGTAATTGGTGAAGTTACATAATCTGTTGCCATGAAGATGGCACCAAGTAAAAGTCCACCACCACATACTTCCTCAAGCATGTAGATTGCATCGAAATGATGTCCTGGTGCAAAAAGGAATATAAGCACTGCAAATACACCTACATATGTTACAGGAATTCTCCAGTTAATAACCTTTCTTGCAAGGAGGTAGATACCACCTAAAAGAAGGCAGATTGCTGAAGTCTCACCGATAACACCACCAGTTGTACCAATAAACATCTTAGCTAATGAAACAACGCCTGTTGATTCTGCACCCGGCTTAAGGAGTGCAAGAGGTGTTGCCCCTGAATATGCATCTAAGAATCCGTTAGATGTAACGAAATTAGTCATCGGACCTGTATATGCAATAAGAAGGAAACATCTTGCTGCAAGGGCTGGGTTCATGAAGTTCTGTCCAAGTCCTCCAAAAAGCTGTTTAACTACGATAATTGCGAATACACATCCTACGATTTCAAAACCAACATTTAATGTTGATGGAATATTTAATGCAATAAGAAGACCTGTTACTGCTGCACTTAAATCTGAAACTGTAACTTTCTTATGCATGAAATACTGATATAAAGCCTCACATGCTACACAAGTAACAATACCGATTACTATACGAAGCAGTGCATCGAGGCCGAAATTAACTATACCAAATATGCTGGCAGGAGTTAAAGCAATAAGAACATCTCTCATTATTGTCTGAGTAGTATTCCCGCTTCGCACATGAGGATTAGTCGATACGTTAAAAATCTCACTCACTTTGATTGCCCACCTTTCTACTTCTTTCTTCTGTTAGCAAGTACTGTACTTCTCATAGCCTTAATCTGCTGTGTTAATGGTCTCTTGGCAGGACAGACATATGAACAGCTTCCGCACATTACACACTCCATACCATCGAACTTAGTAAATCCTTCTTCATCATTACGTGATGCAAAGCCGGCAAGCTTTGCTGGAAGAAGGTGCTCTGGACATGCCTCACCACATTTACCACATCTTATACATGCAGATGACTCAATCTTAGATACGATATCATTCTGGAATACAAGAAGTGATGAACTTCCTTTAACAACAGGTACATCAAGACTGTACATGGCAAATCCCATCATAGGACCACCAGAGATATATTTCTCAGGTTCTCCGACAGGACCACCTGCAGCTTCAAGAAGCTGTCTGTAATTAGTTCCTAACCATACATAGAAGTTGCCAGGCTCTTTAACTCCGTCACCTGTTACTGTACATATTCTCTTAGTAAGTGGCTTACCTTCTATAACTGAAAGATAGATTGAGAATATTGTATCAACATTATGTACGATACATCCTGCATCAGCCGGAAGCATGCTTGAATTGATAGCTCTGCCTGTTGTTGCATATATAAGACTACGCTCTCCTCCCTGTGGATACTTAGTCTTTAATGGCTTAACTTCAATATCAGGCTCAGAAGCTGTAGCTTCCTGCATGATTCTTATTGCCTCAGGCTTATTATCTTCAATACCGATAATTCCCTTAGCATGGTCGAATATCTTAAGAGCAATCTTAAGACCCATAACAACCTTGTCTGACTCTTCTAATAATCTTCTGTAGTCAGATGTAAGGTAAGGCTCACACTCTGCACCATTAACGATGATGTAATCTATGGCTTCAGGATTCTTTGGAGAGAGCTTAACATTAGTTGGGAAACCAGCTCCTCCCATACCTACAACACCAGCAGCCTTAATCCTGTCTAAGATAACATCCTTAGTAAGATCCTCGAACTTCATAGGTGTATATTCAACTTCTTTGAATTCGCCATCGTTCTCGATAATGATAGAATTGCACTTACCGCCTGTAGCCAATGTTCTTGGCTCAATAGCTTTAACAGTACCAGATACAGATGAATGAATGTTCGCAGAAACAAATCCACCTGCTTCGGCAATCAGCTGGCCTGCAAGGACATAGTCGCCCTTGGCAACAACTGGCTTAGCAGGTGCGCCGATGTGCTGTGAAAGCGGGAATACCATCTCTCCTACGGCTGGAAAGAGTTCTTTGATTGGTTTATCTTTAGAAAGCTCTTTGCCGTCATAAGGATGACATCCACCTTTAAATGTACACTTTCCCATGACATATTTCTCCTTATAAAGTTTTTATTAAATAATATTTTATCTCAATAAATGGCAAAAATCTACTTTTTTTTGTGTATATATTCCTATATAATAAGAGAAAATGAGTACTTTTTTAACAATCGGTTTGTTAAATCAAACCATTATAACGAGGATTTTACATGATAACTATTAACGATACTCTGCGCACCACTGCAGACACTGGAATTTTAAAAACAATATGTCCGGATACTGACAGTATCTGCTTCTTTGATATAGAAACCACAGGATTTTCAAGAAATTATAATATAGTCTACCTCATAGGTACTGTATATTTCCGCGACGGAATATCGCATTATTCACAGTGGCTAGCTGAGTCTGATTCTGATGAAGCATATATTTTAACTGCATTTAATGATTTTCTTAAAGACTTTCATACATTGATACATTTTAACGGGGATGCCTTCGATATTCCTTTTATCACTGAACGTGCAGCACATCTTAATGTAGTGCTTGACCTTTCACATCTTGAAAGCCTTGACTTATATAAGACTGCAAGAAAATGTAAATCTATTCTGTCACTTTCTGACTACAAGCAGAAAACTATCGAACATTTTCTTGGGATAGAACGCGAAGATATGTATTCCGGTGGTGAGCTTATCGACATATATAAGAAATTCTCATCAAGACCTTCTGATGCAGAACACAACAATTACAGGAAACTTCTGCTTCTTCACAACCACGATGATATAGAAGGCATGCTAAGCCTGCTGCCGCTCATCTCTTATTATGCAGTAATTATGGATTCTTACACCATCGACAGCACTGTTATAGATAAAGATACTGATTCCGACGGCAGAGCATATCTTCGTCTTATAGCTGAGTGTTCACTGCCTGTAAGCGTACCTGTTGACAGACATATATGCCTTGATGATATTCATCTTATAATTAAAGGATGCAGAATGACTCTCGTAGTTCCTGCATGTTCTGATACAATGAAATATTTCTTCAAAGATTACAGGAATTATTACTACCTTCCATCTGAGGATGAAGCAATCCACAAAAGTATAGCACAGTATGTTGATTCCAATAACCGTGTTAAATGCAACGCTTCCAACTGCTACGCAAAGAAGACTGGAATATTTATTCCTGTATCTGGTACAATTAACATTCCTGTTTATAAGCATAATTATGATGATTCTAAGACATTTGCCCTCTTTGATGATGTTTTCTCATCAGATAGTGAAATACGCAAATTGTATATACAGCATATTCTGAATCATATACTTGGTAAATAATAACCCGAAAGGAATATTTATAATCAAATGGATAATGAAGCACTATTAAAAAACAAAATCATGGATGCAGCCAACCGCTCTTTCCGCCAGAATATATACACTTACACTAATTTTCTTGATATTAATGAACAGTCAATATTTGCACAGATGAAAAATGCTCTTAATTTCGTAGCTTTCAAGTCATTCGGAGGAAGCGATGCATGTGAACGGCAGATGATTCAGTTCGGGTCATACGAAACACTCGGGTATGAAGAGGATTTTCCAATAACTCTTATAAAGATATCTCCTCTTATAGAGAAATATGCCGAATCACTGTCACACAGAGATTATCTCGGTGCTCTTATGAATCTTGGAATTAAAAGAGAGATGCTTGGTGATATAACAATCAAAGGCAAAGATGCATATCTTTACTGCGTATCACATATTGCTGATTTCATAATCGACAATCTGTCCACCGTAAAACATACGCATATACAATGTAATAAGACCGATATTAATAATATAGATTGTGCTCCTGAACTTGAAGATATGGAAGTATTATCTGCCAGCGAACGAATTGATGCTGCTGTTGCAAGTCTTACAAAGTTAAGCCGCAGTCAGGCAGTCGAATTGTTCAGGGCAAGAAAAATATTCATCAACAGCCGTCAGATGGAAAACAACAGCTATCAGTTAAAAGTTAATGATGTTCTTGTAATCCGTGGAACAGGCAAATTCATCTATCAGGGCTGTGGAAAAGAAACTAAGAAAGGCCGTGTCTATCTTTCATTTAAAAAATATGTTTAAAAAAGGGCTGTTTTCACAGCCCTTATAATATCTTTATTACTCTTCTGTTGCTGGAGCTTCTTCCTGAGCTTCATTGTCATTAAGTAATGCCTTAATGCTTAAGCTGATCTTCTTGTCAGCTTCGTTAAGGTCAACAACCTTAGCTTCGATTTCCTGACCAATTGAAAGCACATCTGATGGCTTCTCAATATGTTCTCTTGAAATCTGTGAAACATGAAGTAATGCATCAATTCCATCTTCTAACTGAACGAATGCACCGAAATCTGTCATTCTTGCAACTGTTCCCTTAACAACATTGCCTACAGCATACTTCTCTGCAGCATTGTTCCATGGGTTAAGATCTGGATACTTAACTGAAAGTGCAATCTTATCTCCGTTAATCTCTTTGATAAAGCACTTAACTGAATCACCAATCTTGTAAACCTTCTTAGGATTCTCTGTTCTTCCCCAAGACATCTCTGAAATGTGAAGAAGACCATCAACACCACCTAAGTCAATGAATGCACCGAAATCTGTAACATTCTTAACTGTTCCTTCGATTGTATCGCCTTCCTTAATCTTAGAAAGAACTGCCTCTGCTGCTGCCTTCTTAGCTGCAACAATAAGCTGCTTGCAATCACCGATGATCTTTCTGTTCTTAGGATCATATTCTGTGATAACAAATGTAACTTCCTTTCCATTATATACAGATAAATCCTTTACGAATGTATCTGAAATAAGGCTTGCAGGAATAAATACTCTTGCTTCGTCAACGATAACTTCAAGGCCGCCCTTAATGTTCTTAGCAACTCCTGTGATTGGTTCCTGGCTGTTAAATGCATCTTCAAGCTTCTTATTGCCATTATCTGCAACAAGCTTTCTATATGTAAGAGCAACCTGTCCCTCACCATCATTTGATTTAAGAACCTTAGCCTTCATCTCATCTCCAACTGAGACTACAGTAGTAAGATCTACATCAGGAGTTGATGTGTACTCTGAACGAGTAATGATTCCATCAGATTTGCCACCTATATTAAGCACGATCTTATCCGGCTTAACTGCAATAACAGTTCCGTCTACAACTTCACCTGTGCGGATTTCCTTCCATTCTTCGTTATCTAACATCTGTGCAAAGCTTTCTTCTGACATTAGTATAAACCTCCTCAATGATATTGTTTGGGGTTGATGCCCCGGCTGTAATACCTATGCAGTCTGATGATTCGAGCTTATCAAGCTCAAGGCCGCTAAGAGTCTGAATGTAAAAGGTTTCCTGACATTCCGTCTTGCAAATTTCATACAGTTTACGAGTGTTTGAACTACTGCTGTCCCCTATAACAATCATAGCATCAGCTCTTCGAGCAATCCGTCTTGCCTCATTCTGACGCTCCTCAGTTGCATTACATATCGTATTACTAATGCAAATATTGTACTCTTTTTTCTTTATAATTTCAACTAAATCTTGAAATTTCTTGTAATTAAATGTCGTCTGGGATACAACACGCACATTTTTAGTTCTGTCAAGTTTCAATTCTTCAGCTTTTTCCACTGTATCAACAACATGTACAGGTGTTTCAGACCAGCCCATGATTCCCTCAACTTCAGGGTGATTCTCATTACCTATAATAACAATCTGGTCACCCGCAGCACTGGCATCTTTAACAATCTTATGAATCTTTAATACAAATGGACATGTTGCATCAACTATCTTTGCCCCACTGTTCTTTATTGATTCGTATACAGCCTTTGATACTCCATGAGATCTTATTATCACAGTAGCCTTATCAGGCTCAGGAATTTCAGAAATATCATTAACCGCCTTAACACCTTTGCTTTCAAGTTCGTTGACAACTTCAGTATTGTGGATTATCGGACCATAAGTATATACATTTTTCTTATCCGCCTCAGCATATACAGTATCCATTGCACGCTGTACACCAAAACAGAAGCCCGCTGATTTTGCAAGTATTACTTCTTTCAATTATCTGCCCGCCTTCTTATCATCTATTATACTGCTTAAAGCAGCTACAACCTGCTCTATACTCATATCTGATGTATCAACAAGTACAGCATCGTCTGCCTGCTTTAATGGAGATATTGCTCTGTGCATATCTTCATAGTCTCTCTTCTCAATATCCTCCTTGATAGCATCAAAGCTGCATTCTTCGCCCTTTTCCTTAAGTTCATCATATCTTCTCTTAGCTCTTGCATCAGAACTTGCTGTAAGATATATCTTGGCAAATGCATCCGGAAGCACTGTCGTTCCTATATCTCTTCCATCCATGATAACATCTGTTTTCTTTGCAAGGCCTCTCTGAAGTGCAACCAGCTTGGTTCTGACTGCCGCATACTTTGATGTTCTTGATGCCATCTTGCCAGTTTCTTCTGTTCTTAAAAGTGATGTAACATTCTCACCATTAAGAATTACCTGCTGTACACCATCTTTATACTCTATGCTTATATCAATATTATCTACAGCCCCGTTAATTGCATTCTCATCATCAGGATTAATGTTATTCTGTGAAAAATATACCGCCATAGCTCTGTACATTGCACCTGTATCAACGTACACATATCCTAACTGCTTTGCTAAAAGCTTCGCTATTGTACTTTTGCCTGCTCCTGCAGGTCCGTCAATTGCTATTGCACTCATTTTCTCTGCTCCTTTTAATTCAATTATTGTATATGACTTGCAGCAGCATACGCTGTTGACCATGCAACCTGTAGATTAAAACCTCCGGTTACTGCATCAACGTCTATAACTTCTCCTGCAAAATATATATTCTTAATAAGCTTAGACTCCATTGTTGAAGGATTAATCTCTTTAACATTAACCCCGCCCTGTGTTATTATCGCTTCATTAAATCCTCTTGTAGAAGTTATCGTCATCTCAAAGTTCTTAAGAAGCTTTACAAGTCTCTGTCTTTCTTCCCTTGTAACCTCATTGACCTTCTTCTCAGGCTTAATACCCGACTGCATTACAATCACAGGAATAAGCTTCTTAGGCAGAAGTTCATCTAATGAATTCTTAAATGCCTTGTTCTGCTCCTTTGAAAAATCTCTTAATATTCTCTCATCAAGCTGTTCATCAGTAATTGCAGGCTTAAGGTCAATGCTTAATCTTACAGGTCTTTCTTTAACAATGCCTGTAAGAACACTGCTTGCACTTAAGATTACAGGTCCGCTAACACCAAAATGTGTGAAAAGCATCTCACCAAAATCAGTAAATACTTTCTTATCTCCATCGTAAAATGTAACTTCTATATTCTTAAGACTGAGTCCCATAAGAAGTTCTTCCCATTCTTCTCTTACATTAAGAGGTACAAGTGCAGGAAGTATTGGTGTAACGCTGTGTCCTAAATCCTTTGCAAATCTGTATCCATCCCCTGTAGAGCCTGTAGATGAATATGAATTGCCACCTGTCGCAATAATACATGCATCGCCTTTAATATTCTTCTGTCCTGCTGCATCCTTTACCACTACACCTGCAAATGCGCCATTCTCCTCATTAACAGCTACAACCTGTGTATTAAGAAGAACATTTACACCGAGTTTTTTCATCTGTCTTGAAAGTGCTCCAATAACATCTGATGAATGGTCTGACTCAGGAAATACCCTGTTGCCTCTTTCAATCTTGAACTTAAGTCCGAGTTCATCAAAGAATCCCATACAGTCATAATTAGAAAAGCCTCTTAAGCTGCTGTACATGAACTTCTTATTAGTCACTATACTGTTGAATATATCTTCCTCATCACCGGCATTAGTGAAATTGCATCTGCCTTTTCCTGTGATAAAAAGCTTCTTTCCCAGTTTTTCATTCTTTTCAATAAGTGTAACCTTATTATTGTTTCTGGCAGCAGTTATCGCAGCCATCATTCCCGCTGCGCCACCGCCAATTATTATAACATTGCTCATTATCGTTCTCTCTTATTTATCTTCATCAATTGCTGCACTATCCATGCATTTCTTTAATTCATTGACAACATTTTCATCTAACATATTAATCTCATCATTGCCGGAATACTCGAAATTATCAACAAATGCGTTAATCTTCTCAATATTCTCTACCACCTGCTCACTGTTCTTAAGGCACAGTGATACTATCAGGGCATTAATCAGGCTCATTGGTGCAACAAGCGAATCAACTATTGATGCCATATCACTTCTTGCAAACAGATTGCATGAGGAATACATATTCATTGGCGAATGTATAGAATCAGTTATAGCAATAACTCTCGCTTTCCTGTTATTGGCAAATTCCATCGCTTTAAGTGTTCTCATCGAATATCTCGGAAAACTTATCCCTATTGCAACATCACCTTCGCCTATGTACATCATCTGTTCAAATAGTTCATTGGCATTACCAGTCTTTACAACCTGTACATTCTTCTTAATCATACGCAGATAATACCCTAAAAACTCAGCAAGCGGTTCACATGACCTTGCTCCGATTATATATACACTCTCCGCCGCCATTATGTCCTCGACAGCTATATCAAATGATGCTGTGTCAAGCGACTTTAATGTATGTTCTATCTTTCTTGCATCCATTGACATAACATTATTCACTACCATGTTGGTTGTCATATGTGAATTAAGTACATCAATCCTGTCAAAAGAATGAATCTTCTCCTGTAAAATGTCTTCTAATGCTCTCTGGAATTCTGGATATCCCGAAAAACCAAGTGCCGCCGGAAATCTTACGACTGTAGATTCACTTACACCTACTACTTCTCCAAGCTTTGCAGCTGTAAGAAATGCACATCTTTCATAGTTGGCAAGTATATACTCGGCAATTCTTTTATGACCTTTGCTAAGCTTGGGAAGACGTACTCTTATAAGACTTAATATATCAGTATGTTGTTCAAAATCACTCATTATCTATAAAAAGCTCTGAGAAATATGGCAGTTCCTTAACCCAGTCACAGAATGTATGCCACTCAGCAAGCTTATGACCCTTTCTAGAATAATATATTCCAACAAGATTCTCATAATTGAGAGTACATGTTCTCATCTGGTTATAACTTTCTGGAAGAAGCTGTATCATGCTGTACCATAGCGCCTTATCTTTAGTCTCAACGAATTCCGTTCTTATTCCTTCAAGAAAATCAATATTCTTCTGCATCATCTCAAGAGTTGCATCTGTCATATGGTCTGTGCTGAAATCTTCCATCTCAAATGGTTTACTGTGAATCTTATGCATTGTACTTGTTGAGTTGGCAACTGTACCAACTTTATATGTGTCATATTCCTTCCACCAGTAAAGAGGTGCTGTAATATCAACTGTAACAAATATCTGCCTTATAAACTTTCTGTGGTCTGAACCTGCCTTACACAATCTTTTGGCGAGATCAAGATCATTAGGTCCGAAAACAAATTTCCCATCCTCATCAAAATAGCTATCCATTCTTGCCCAGCTGTTCATTGGGTTTCTTGCCCCTCTGATAGCGTTATTCATATTCATAACTTCAAATCGTTCTAACTTAATCACAATCGTGCTCCTTTTGTTTAATCATACGGTTTAATTTTACATGTAAAATGCATTTATATCAAGGGGAACATTATGGATTACAGGCTTGCTGTCCTGCTTTTTTGCAAGGCAAGTCTCTACGCAGCTTCGCTGCAAAAAAAGACCGCCACATACGCTTTCGCGCACATGACGGTCTGTTATTATTAATTATTAGACTGGATAAGCCTTATTAGCTGTATCTGCCTTAGCAGGATCAACCTTTGTCTGCTGAGCTTCTCTATACTTGAAGAACTCTGTAGCAACCTGTGGGAATAATGCATATGAAAGCACATCCTCATCCTGCTGCTTGTACTGCTGTACAATTGGGTCATTCTTGAATTTCTCAAGCTGTGGTTCAATTAAGTCAGCTGGACGGCATGTGATAGGCTTTGTATCACCGATAGCCTTCTTCTGAACTTCTGGATTGAATGGCTTGATTGTCTGACCAAATTCACCAGCAAGAACCTTCTTAGACTCCTTAGTAATCATCTTGTATCTCTCACCCTGTAATACATTAAGAACAGCCTGGGTACCAACAATCTGTGATGAAGGAGTAACAAGAGGTGGTTCACCATAGTCCTTACGAACTCTTGGGATTTCCTCTAATACATCTCTATACTTATCCTCTGCACCAGCTTCCTTAAGCTGTGATACAAGGTTAGAAAGCATACCACCTGGAACCTGATAAAGTAATGTCTTGATATTAACACCAAGAACCTTAGTATTCATAAGTCCGCTCTTTAATGCTTCCTCACGCATTGGCTGGAAGTAATCAGCTATCTCAGCAAGAAGATTCTGGTCAAGTCCTGTATCGTACTGTGTACCCTTGAATGTCTCAACCATAACTTCTGTAGCAGGCTGTGATGTTCCCATTGAGAATGGTGACATAGCTGTATCAATAATATCAGCACCAGCTTCTACTGCCTTTAAGTATGTCATTGAAGCAACACCAGATGTGTAATGTGTATGCATCTGGATAGGAAGTGATGAACCATCCTTTAATGCCTGTACAAGCTCTGTAGCCTTGTAAGGAAGTAAAAGTCCAGCCATATCCTTGATACAGATAGAATCTGCACCCATGTCTTCAATTCTCTTAGCTGTCTCTTTCCAGTAATCAAGTGTATATGCATCACCTAATGTATAAGAAAGAGCAATCTGAGCATGTCCTTTTTCTTTCTTAGCAGCCTTAACAGCTGTCTCTAAGTTTCTTAAATCATTGAAGCAGTCGAAGATACGGATAATATCAATGCCGTTAGCAATTGACTTCTGAACGAAGTACTCAACTACATCATCTGCGTAATGATTGTAACCTAATATATTCTGTCCTCTGAAAAGCATCTGAAGCTTAGTATTCTTAAATCCATCTCTAAGTTTACGAAGTCTTTCCCATGGATCTTCCTTAAGGAATCTGAGTGAAGCATCAAATGTAGCTCCTCCCCAGCACTCTACTGAATGATAGCCAACTTTATCCATCTTATCTACGATAGGAAGCATCTGCTCTGTTGTCATTCTTGTAGCTATAAGAGACTGATGTGCATCACGCAATACTGTCTCAGTAATCTTTAAAGGTTTTTTAACCTGTTCTGCCATAATATCCTCCTTTTACATAACGCCAAACATGGCCATAAATGTACCGGCTGCAACCGCTGTACCAATAACACCAGCTACATTAGGTCCCATAGCATGCATCAGAAGGAAGTTAGAAGGATCTGCCTCAGAACCAACCTTCTGTGAAACTCTGGCTGCCATAGGAACCGCAGATACACCTGCTGAACCAATAAGCGGATTAACCTTACCATGTGTAACAAGACACATAATCTTACCAAACAATACACCTGCTGCAGTACCGAACGCGAATGCAATAAGTCCTAAAGCAACAATCTTTAATGTATCAAGGTTAAGGAATGCTTCTGCACTTGTAGTAGCACCTACTGATGTTCCAAGGATGATAACTACTATGTACATAAGTGCATTAGAAGCTGTCTCTGCAAGCTGCTTAACAACTCCGCTTTCCTTGAAAAGGTTACCTAACATAAGCATACCAACAAGTGGTGCTGTTGTAGGAAGAATAAGTACTACAACTACTGTAACTACTATAGGGAAAAGAATCTTCTCAAGCTTAGAAACAGGTCTTAACTGTTCCATCTTAACTTCTCTTTCCTTCTTAGTTGTTAAAAGCTTCATAATTGGTGGCTGGATAATTGGAACCAGTGACATATATGAATATGCTGCTACAGCAATAGGTCCCATATATTTAGTCTGACCAAGCTTACCTGCAAGGAATATTGAAGTAGGACCATCAGCACCACCGATAATTGATATAGCTGCTGCTGCCTTATCCGGGAATCCCATAAGGATAGCCATAAGGTATGCTGCAAAGATACCAAACTGAGCTGCTGCACCAAGCAGGAAACTTGCTGGGTTAGCAATCAATGGACCGAAATCAGTCATTGCACCAACACCTAAGAAAATAAGTGATGGTAAAATACTCCATTCGTCAAGTAAATAGAAATAATGTAATAAACCACCTACGCCATTGCTTGAATCCTCTATTGATAACATAATATCAGGATAAAGGTTTACAAGAAGCATACCAAAAGAAATAGGTACTAAGAGCAGAGGTTCATATCCTTTTTTAATTGCAAGATAAAGGAAAACAAACGCAACCAGAACCATAAGGTAATTACCCCATGTAAGTCCGAAGAATGCACTCTGGTGAACGAGGTTTCCTAAAGTTGTTATAATATAACTCATCTTATACCTCCGTAAGTCACTTTATATCAGAATCATAATTAATTTAATGAAACTAATACCTTACCTGACTCTACAGAATCACCAGCTGCACACTCAACAGTTGCAATTGTACCATCCTGAGGAGCACAGATTTCATTCTCCATCTTCATAGCTTCAAGGACAACTAATACATCGCCCTTCTTTACAGCAGCACCTG
Organism: Eubacteriales bacterium; assembly: GCA_030537195.1. Taxonomy (GTDB): domain Bacteria; phylum Bacillota; class Clostridia; order Lachnospirales; family Lachnospiraceae; genus Lachnospira. The sequence continues at coordinate 45,415 of JAUNOK010000013.1, forward strand.
CTGCAGCATTAACCTTAAGAATCTTTCCTGGCATTGGAGCATTAACCTTAACTGCTCCCTGAGCGCCTGCTGGTGCTGCTGCCTTTGGTGCAGCCTTTGGAGCTGCTTTAGGAGCGGCTGCCTTAGCTGCTGGTGCTGCGCTGCCTGTTCCTTCTTCTACAGTAACATCATATACGTTACCATTAACTGTAATTGTATAGTTCTTCATGATTATTTCCTCCTATTATTAACCTTTCTAATTGAACGAACAACAAGTCCATCTGTTGATGTTCCTTCTGAAGCTGCTATTGCTGCTGTAATTACTGCAACAAGTTCAAGATCATCTGCTAAATTCTCCTCTTCAGTAACAACCGGAGCGGCTGCCTCCTGAACACTTGCAGCAGGTGTAGCTGCAGCTTCTTTCTTTTCTTTCTTTCTGTTCTCGAATACGCTTATATACTTGAACAGAGAAATAATGAATGAAATGAATATAAGAACTACGAATACAGTTCCCATACCAATAAGTGTATTCATTCCAGCCTTACCCATCTTTTCACCTGTTGTGTAAGATGGATTGATAGCACCACTCTCAAGTGTGTAATCTGTATTGATTACGAATTCGAATGTACATTCTCTCTTTTCGAACTTAAGCTTAACTGAAATAGTACATAATTCACTTGTTTCATCGCTAACCTTAACGTCAATATTATTAACATCAACAGCCTCTTCAAGCTTACCAAGTTCATCCTTAGTACTGTTCCAGCTATTGTATAATCCTATTGTTTTAACATTCATTCCCTCTTGGTTAACAATATACATCTTACTGTTAACATCATTAAGAGTTCTTCCTGCTTCTGCATCTGCAATAAGAGCATCTGTTCCTGCTTCGCCCTGATTGCTGTCAAGGTAAAGAATCATATCCTTTGCCCAGTCTTTGAGATAATTCTCAACAACAGCAACCTCGTTATCCTTAACGGATTCCTTGGCTGTATTAGTATCAATCTGTGCATTACCACAGGCTGTCATACTGAATACGCAGGCTAACATGCAGAATAACAATAAGAATTTTTTCAAATAAGTCTTCTTCATATTGTCACCTCTTAATTATACTGTTCCATGCTTCTTGTCAGGACGAACCTCTCTCTTTGAAAATAACATTTCAAATGCAGCGGCTACATACTGTCTTGTGTTCTCTGGGTCAATAACAGCATCAACATATCCTCTTGCTGCTGCTGATTCAACACTTGACTGTAACTTAGCATACTCTGCTGCTTTCTCTGAAACAGTTGCTGCCACATCAGAAGCTGCTGCTATCTCATCAGCATACATAATCTTGGCTGCAAGCTGTGAATCCATCATTCCGATAGAAGCTGTTGGCCATGCATACACAAGATCAGCGCCTAAAGACTTAGAGTTCATTGAAACATAAGCACTTCCATAAGCCTCACCTGTAATAACGTTAACCTTAGGTACATCTGCATTAGCAAATGCATATGTAAGCTTGGCAATTGCAATTGCAATTCCTTTCTCAGCTGCCACAGTAGATTCAAATCCCTTAACATTAGTAAGTGTAAGTACTGGTATCTCAAACGCATTACAGAAATTAACAAAATTCTCTGCCTTATAAGCACCATTAACTGTAAGAACTGGCTCAAACTTCTGGGCAACTTCTCCCTCTTCATCATAAAGAGCTGTTCTGTTAGCTACAGCACCGATAGTAATTCCATCTACCTGGATAAATCCTGTAACCATCTCTTTAGCATATGAAGCCTTAACTTCAACGAATACATTATCATCTGCGATATCTGCAAGAGCTAATGCAGGGTCAGCAATCTCTGCTGCCATATCTGGGCATACTCTGTTAAGATCATCTGTTGTTGCAGAAACTGCAGCATCTTCTTCGTTGTTAGCAGGAAGCATAGAAACCAACTGTCTTACGCCATTAGCGATAGTCTCCTCATCTCCTGTAAAATCAACAACACCTGCTTCTGCCTGGAACTTAGCTGAAGCTGTATCAAGCTTAGATTCATTATTACCAGCTAATGCATTAGGACTGTTAACAAAAAGCTTCGCTTTGCTATCCTCCATAAATGTAAAATCAGATAATGAAGAAAGGATTGCAAGTCCTCCGCCACAGTTACCATAAACTGCTGTGATCTGAGGAATAACACCTGATGCAATAGACATCTTCTTATAAATTGTACCAAATCCTTCAAGAGCATCTGTTGCTTCCTGAAGTCTTAAACCTGCGCAGTCAATAAGACCTATCACAGGAGCTCCCATCTTCATAGCATAATCATAAAGTGCTGAAATCTTCTTAGCATGCATCTCACCGATAGAACCATTAAGAACAGTTGTATCCTGGCTGTATACATACACAAGATTACCATTAATAACTCCGTATCCTGTAATAACACCATCGGATGGAGCCTTCTTTTCCTGAATGTTAAAATCTGTAGATCTGGCAGTCACACCAGCGCCGATTTCAACAAAGCTGCTATCATCAAGTATTGCTTCAATCCTTGATAATGCCTGTGTTGTATTACTCATTACGAGACCTCCCTTGTTTTTATGTTGCTATTGCGCAACTCTTTGTTAATTTTATTACAATCTGGAAATAAATACAAGCATTTTTAGTCCTTAGTTTCAAATACAATCAAAAGTCCTTTTTTTATTTTTATAAATGCCTCATCTTCTTTAATTTCATTACTCTGGCATATACTTAAGCCCTGATGGAGTACATAATCATCAAGCAGATACTTAAATCCGCTAAGACTTATAACTGCTTCTTCTGACAAAGGAACTATTGATACATAATCTCCATATTGTCCTGCTTTCGATATGCTTACTTCTCCCATCTGGTCATTTACAAGATATATTTTATTATGGCTGTCACATATAAAACATGAAACATCGCAGTCGATTGCAGCCTTCATATTGCATATATTAGTAAATGTATGATCCATTCTTGTACCTGTTGCTCCGAGTATATATATCTCTGAAGTTCCACTCTTCAACGCATTTATAATTGCAATATGTGTGTCTGTATAATCCTTCTCCCTAGGATATGTCTTAATATCTATGCTTCTGTATTTATCAAGCAATCCATCTTCCACCGAATCGTAGTCACCCAGTATCATATCCGGTACAAGTCCGAGTTCATCAATATATTTAAGTCCGCTGTCAGCTGCAATTATATATTCAGCATTAATTGTCTTAATAAAATCCTTTGCCCATTCAATATCAAGACTTCCCCCTGTTACTATAAGTGTTTTCATACTGTTCTCCTTCTTATTATTTCATCTGATAATTCACATTTATAATATTTTACCACAATAATCCAGATGTTCTTTATTTTTTCACAATTATATTCTATAATAGCTGAACAAATAAAGAACTTATTCGTAAGTTCAGTAACAAGGAGGAACATTATGTCTGATAAAACGCCTGGCATCATTGATAACAATATTCAGGACAATAACGAAGACAACACTCTTCTCACAGGAGGCAGCCTGTATGAAAGTAGCACAGAAAAGTACAAGGATAATTTATCTTCTGCCATTACATTCTTTATATGTGGTGGTATCGGCATTATCCTTATGATTCTTAATGATATCGGAATCATTAAGATAGTAACTAAAGATGCACCATCATTTCTTTTTATTAACATTGTTCTTGGTCTGTTATTTGTCGGATTCATTGCAATTGGTGTCTGGTCTTTAAAATACTCTAACAGAATCAAAGCCAAAGCTGAAACTGAGGATAAGAAAGCTGCTGATGTACTCAACTGGCTGGAAGATAACATAACTAAAGAAGATATTGAAAATTCTTACACTGGAGATATTCAGGAAGAGATGAAATATTTCAACCGTACAGCTTATGTTAAAGAACAGTTAGCTACACAGTTTACAGAGCTTTCAGATGAGGAAGCCGAGGATTTCTCAGAACAGTTCGTTGAGAAAATGTTTAATTAATATTTATGTATCAAAAATGCCGTGTCAACCACTACGATTAACACGGCATTCTTAGTACATATATATTAGTTGTTAGAGAGGAATTCATCAATTCCCTTAGCTCCAGCCTTTCCTGCTCCCATGGCAAGAATAACTGTTGCTGCACCTGTAACAGCATCTCCTCCGGCATATACACCTTCCTTAGATGTCTTACCAGTTTCTTCTTCTGCTACGATACATTTTCTCTTATTGATGTCAAGTCCCTTAGTTGTTGAAGAGATAAGTGGGTTAGGTGAAGTACCAAGTGACATGATAACTGCATCTAATTCCATAACAAACTCTGAACCAGGAATCTCTACAGGCTTTCTTCTTCCTGAAGCATCAGGTTCACCAAGTTCCATCTTAATACACTTCATTCCTGTAACATTACCCTTGTCATCTGTAAGAATCTCTGTCGGATTAGTAAGAAGGTCAAATATGATTCCTTCTTCCTTAGCGTGATGTACTTCCTCAGCTCTTGCTGGAAGCTCCTCCTCACTTCTTCTGTATACAATATGAGTCTCTGCTCCAAGTCTTAATGCTGTTCTTGCAGCATCCATGGCAACGTTACCACCACCAACGATAGCAACCTTCTTAAATCTTGCTATTGGAGTATCGTACTCATCCTTGAAAGCTTTCATAAGATTACTTCTTGTAAGGTACTCATTAGCTGAGAATACTTCATTAGCGTTCTCACCAGGGATACCCATGAATCTTGGAAGACCTGCACCAGAGCCGATAAATACTGCATCAAATCCTTCTTCTTCAAGTAACTGGTCAATTGTCATTGACTTACCAATAACAACATTAGTCTCAATCTTAACGCCTAACTTCTTAACATTCTCAACTTCATGTGCAACTACTGTTGACTTAGGAAGACGGAATTCAGGAATACCATATACTAATACTCCACCAGCCTCATGTAAAGCTTCAAATATAGTTACATCGTATCCCATCTTTGCAAGGTCTCCGGCACATGTAAGTCCTGAAGGACCTGAACCTATAACAGCAACTTTCTTGCCTTTCTTCTCTGTTGGCTTCTCAGGCTCAACATTATTCTCTCTTGCCCAGTCAGCTACGAATCTTTCTAGCTTACCAATTGATACTGATTCGCCCTTGATTCCTCTGATACACTGACCTTCACACTGTGTCTCCTGTGGACATACACGGCCACATACAGCAGGAAGTGCACTTGACTTACCAATAATCTTGTATGCTTCCTCAATATTTCCTTCTTTTACCTGATGAATAAATGCTGGAATATCGATAGATACAGGACAGCCCTGAACGCATCTTGCATTCTTACAGTTAAGGCATCTTGTTGCCTCTTCCATAGCTTCTTCCTTATTATATCCAAGACATACTTCATCAAAATTCTTATTTCTTACGTCAGGAGCCTGCTCTCTGACTGGCACTTTCTTCATTACGTCCATTTTGAAATCCTTCCTTTCTAATTACACTGTCCACAACCGCCGTGATGTGTATCACCTTCCTGAAGCTTAAGCATCGCTCTTCCCTCTTCAGTTCTGTACATAGCACTTCTCTTCATAGCCTGGTCAAAGTCTACAAGATGACCATCAAACTCTGGTCCGTCAACACATGCAAACTTAATCTCATCGCCAACCTTAAGACGGCATGCACCACACATACCAGTTCCATCAACCATAATTGGGTTCATGCTGACAATTGTAGGAATTCCAAGTTCCTTAGTAAGAAGACAGACGAATTTCATCATAATCATAGGTCCGATTGCTACACATAAATCATAATGCTTTCCTTCTGCAACAAGATCCTTAAGTACATCTGTACCCATACCTTTTCTTACATAGCTTCCATCATCTGTTGTTATGTAAAGATTACCAGCTACAGCCTTCATCTCTTCCTCTAAGATTATAAGTTCCTTATTCTTAGCACCAACGATAACATCTACATCTACGCCATGCTCATGCATCCACTTAACCTGTGGATATACAGGTGCTGTACCAAGACCTCCGGCTATGAATACAATGTTCATCTTCTTGAGTTCTTCAACATCCTTGCTTATAAGTTCTGATGGACATCCAAGAGGTCCAACAAAATCTTCAAATGCATCTCCTGCCTTAAGATGTGACATCTTCTCAGTAGATGCTCCAACTATCTGAACAACTATTGTTATAGTTCCTGCTTCTCTGTCATAATCACAAATAGTAAGTGGAATTCTTTCGCCCAAATCATCCATCTTTACAATAACGAACTGGCCAGGTTCACAATGTTTAGCAACTCTAGGAGCTTCAACATCCATAAGGAAGATCTTCTCTGCTAACTTCTCAGCCTTAAGAATTTTATACATTACAATTCTCCTTTCAAAAAGTAATATTATGAAGTGCATTGTGCACTATCAACCTTTAGTATTCATTAGCAGAATAACTGCCTTCCGAACCAGTAACAGTATACACCTTACCGCTCGATGTATCAACGCCATATAAACCTGCTGTTGATGTAGAACCACTCTTTATTACATCATATCTGATAATATACATTTCATTATCACCAACTTTGGTTCTTGAAATATAGACGAAATTAACTCCTGAGCCATCTGCTGCCACGCTGTCTGATTTGAGTACCTTCCTAGATATAAGAACACTCTTAAGCTGACTTTCTGCCTGACTGTATGTATATGTATTCTTTACCTCTACATTGTAATTTCTCTTAACTACAGTGCTGCTCTGCTCATGTTCATTGATTATAACAAATGCAATTACAGTATTACCAGCTGGCATATCAAATTCCCCGGTATACTCTGTTGATGAAGATGTTGGGGTTGTACCATCTGTTGTATAATATGCTTTGCATTTATCCGGAATGTTATTAATTCTAACTTTCTCTCCTGCAGAATATTTTCCTGACGCTGGACTTACATCTGGTGCAGAAGGCGCACCATATTCTATAACATACTCAAGCTGGACCACACTGCTATATACTCCAATAGAGTTGACAGCAACAGCCTTTATCTTAGTTGTTCCTGTTTCAAGCTTAATACCTGTTCCATCATACAATGTACTCTTGCTGTCCGGTTCTTTTCCGTCAGTTGTGTAATATACAACACAGCCAGAATCACATGTAAACTTAAGTTCCACGTCATTATCATACGAACCTGATTCTTTAGATGGAACCGGTTCACTTACTATGTAATTCTTTACAGCATCTTTGCATTTGCCGTCCTGATATTTTCTTATAAGCTTTGTAAGATTATCAGCATCTTCTCTCTTATAATAAATATCTGCCAATGCCTTAACAGCCTTTTCATAGTTCTCATCATATGAAAGAATATCTTTCAGTACATTAACAGCTTCATCCTCATTACCAGAACTCTCATAACATCTGTACAATGTGTACTTAAGATCAAGATTCTTCTTTCCTTCATTCTCTTTAGAAGCTTTACTAAGATATGAGGAAGCATCTCCATAATTACCTTCTTCATACAGTTTCATGCCTGTTTTATAATAATAATCATAATTCTGTTTACTTTTTTTATTAAGTGAACTAGCAACAATTATTATGATTATAATTACTAATGCCACCCCTGCACCTACTCCCGCAAGAATAAGCTTTGTCTTCTTATCCATAGGCTTCTTGGTTTTCTTATCAGTGACTTCCGTCTTATTGGCATTATCATTATCTGCAGGCTCATCAGTTTCATCATCATCTTCTTCAGAGAAGATATCATCGTCTTCCATAATATCTTTCTGCTCATCATCAGCTGCTGAATAATTGTTTCTCTGCTCTCTTAATATCTCATCAGTTATCTGTGGAATAACCCTTGTTTTACCATCATTAATATCTACTGCCTTCATGTTAGAACCAGAAGGCTCATCATTCTTTCCTACAAGTGCCTTGGCTACTGTAGTTTCTTCTTCTACCATCTTCTGTAATGACTTTTCAATCTCGTCCTCTATGCTTGTATCCTTTTTAAAATCATCTGGCATATATAGACCTCCATACATATAAATAACATTTTGATATTAACATATTGAAGAATATTAATCAATAAAATAGAATTTTATGATTTTTATTTTTGTTTAACTAATTATACACATTTTGCTCACATTTATCATGTATATTACTTAACAGATAGCAAAGAGAATTCTTTCTATCTCCCCCTCATATTTTTTAAAAAGGAGATGTTGACCGCATCTCCTTTTTTATTTGGATTTACACTATTCTTTTGTCAAACACTGAGATATTTTATCATATTTCTTTTAAAACATAGAAAAGATTAGGCAAAAATGATGGAATTAATCAGATTAATATGGTAAAATGTTGTAGCAATAAAATATTTTGGAGGTATCTAAACAATGAAATTAAATTTAAGACCAGCTGAAGAGTGTACTTTTGACGCTGTATCATTAGGTGAAGTTATGCTTCGTCTTGATCCAGGTGAAGGCAGAATCCGTACAGCAAGAAGCTTTAGAGCATGGGAAGGTGGCGGAGAATATAACGTTATCCGTGGTCTTCACAAGTGCTTTGGTATGAGAACTGCTGTTATCACATCATTCGCTGACAACGAAGTAGGTCTTCTTATGAAGGACTTCATCGAGCAGGGTGGCGTTGATACATCACTTATCTGCTGGAAGAAGACAGACGGTATCGGACGTCTTTGCAGAAACGGTCTCAACTTCACAGAGAGAGGATTTGGTATCCGTGGTGCTAAGGGTTGCTCTGATAGAGCTAACACAGCTATTTCTCAGGCTACTCCAGAAGATTTCGATTTCGATTACATCTTCAAGAACAAGAGCGATGGTGGTTTAGGTGTTCGTTGGTTACATACAGGCGGTATCTACGCTGCTCTTTCTGAGCAGGCTTGCGAGACTGTTATTGCAGCTTGTAAGGCAGCTAAGAAGTACGGTACAATCGTATCTTACGATCTTAACTACAGACCATCTATGTGGGAAGCTATTGGCGGTTTAGCTAAGGCTCAGGAAGTTAATAAGGAAGTTGCTAAGTATGTTGACGTTATGATCGGTAACGAAGAAGACTTCACAGCTTGCCTTGGTTTCGAAATCGAAGGTAACGATGAGAACCTTAAGACTCTTAACCTTGATGGTTACAAGAAGATGATCAACGAAGCTGCTGCTACATACCCTAACTTCAAGGCTGTTGCTACAACACTTCGTCAGGTTAAGACAGCTACAGTTAATGACTGGTCAGCAATCTGCTGGGCTGATGGAGAAATCTACAAGGCTGCTCAGTATGATGGTCTTGAGATCATGGATAGAGTTGGTGGCGGAGATTCATTCGCTTCAGGTCTTGTATATGGTCTTATGACATTCGAAGATGCTGAGAAGGCTGTTAACTACGGTGCAGCTCACGGTGCATTAGCTATGACAACACCTGGTGATACAACAATGGCTTCTCTTAAGGAAGTTGAAGGTATCGTTGGTGGTGCTGGCGCAAGAGTTCAGAGATAATCTATTTAATTCATAATTTGGATTCTAACGAAATAAAGAGTTGTCCGGTTTACCGGGCAACTCTTTTTATATTGCTTGATATTTAATTATTAGTTACATGTACACTCTCTATCTGTATGAAATAGTGAATACAAGTGTATCTGTATATGTACCAGCATATGCTTTATCCCAGTCTGATTTATCAATAAGTAATGTAAGCATTGTATTATCATAATTTTCTGTATAAGACACTGATTTGAATTCTTTATCTCCATTCATAAGCTTGTAAGGAATTGTCTTTGATGTATCTTTACTGTTCTTAAGTTTACCACTTGCATCTACAGACACATTTACACTCTTATCCGGTTCCAGTCTTACATTCTCGATTGTAATCTTTCCAAGGCTGGCTGACTGCTCTCCACTTTTTATAGTTGTATTGGCAGGAATTGTAACCATGTATGTAGGATCAACAGATACACTTACCGTTGTCTGTTTGGTATCTGAATCCTGTGCCATAACAGAAGTAAAGCTTCCTAATATGAACATTGTACTAAGTAAAACTGCTGTGAATTTTCTCATAATAGCCTCCGTTCTTCATTAATTAATGATGTATTTATTTTGCAACCAGAACTGTCTCAACATTAGCACCATTCATTGCCTTACCATCTGTAAGCGATGCTGTGCTGATCTTAATTACCGCATTATGCTCTCCTGCTGCAAGTCCATGATTAAGTTTTACATTAGTTATAGCTTTACCCGGTTCAACCATATCTGACTTGTATATTGTTTCATTGGTATCTGATAAAACTATCTCAAATGTAAAGTAACATGGATTTCCATCCGGATTATAAAGATTCATTGTTACATTTTCTTTATCTGCATCAACAGTAATTGAAGGATATCCAGGAATTCTTATAGCCTGTCCCTGCCCTCCTGCTGAATTATCATTATCCTGTATATCTCCTGCCTCAGAATCGAGTGTAGGATTAAACTTATCATCATTACGTCTGTTCTTATTCATAAACAATACCGAAACCAGTATCGCTACAATCGCACACAGTACTATTATTACTGCAATCATCATTTTATTCTTTGATATCTTCATCTGAATCCCTCCCAGGAATTCATACAGACCGGTCATATGACCAGCCTGTACGAACTATTAATTAGTTAAATCTTACGCTGACCCTGATATTGCTTAAATCATACTTATCAGATCCAGTGCCATGCGCATCAAATCTGTAGCATACAGCATCAATATCGTTAAGACTTATAGTGTACGTATGTGTCATTGTCTTATTGTTATTCTTCTTAAGATCCACATCTTCTTCACGCCATCCAGTCCATGCCTTATTAGAATTCTTTCTGTATGTAGTATCTACATCCGCATATCCATCATCTACCATCTTAATGTTATAACTGATTGTAATAGTCATTGTACTACAATATTTCTTTATCTCATTTAAAGATATACCATCCATGAAGATAGAATTGGTTCGTGTATATCCACTTGTTGAAGTTCCTGATGCTCCATCTATGAAGAAATGTAACTTTACAGGTTCTTCCTTTGAGTTGTCTGTTACACGGTAAGAATATGGATGATTGTAAGTGAATGTCCTGTTAAGACTCCAGCTTGCATACAGTGTAACTGTGCCTTCACCTATAAGATTATCAGCTGATGCACCCGGTACATATGTGACAGTACCTCCATCTTCAACACACCATCCAAGGAATGTGTATCCGTATCTTGTTGCTGTTGGAAGCTGATACTTCTTATCGTATGTAAATGTACGGTCTGCAATTGCATCACCATTCTTAGTATCAAAATGTACTGTATAATTATTAGCTGTCCATACAGGATATAAAGTAATTCTTTCATTATCTCCTGCAGCAAGTCCGCTGATAACCTCACTGTCACCATACGCCTTATCTGCTCCTGCCTTTAATGACCAGCCTGCAAATGTATATCCTGTTCTCTTGAACTTATTAGCACTGATAGATACTCTGTCAGTATATTTAAGATTCATGTCTTCCATAGAGCCTGTAGTTCCATCTCCATATGGGATAAACTGGATAGTATAACTGTTTTCTTTCCAGTTAGCTGTAAACTCTCTGTCTCCTGTAGAACCTGTTGTTATTACCGGATTCATCTGTGTTCCATCAATACCTGTTCCGCTCCAGCCAAGGAATGTATAACCTGTACGCTTAGGTCTCTCAAGAGTAATAACCGGACTGTCAACCTCATATGTATCCGGATTATCTGCTGTACCACCGTCAAGATTGTAAGTGATATTATATACATCTTTACTCCACTGTGCAGTTAATACCATATTACCAGCAGGCATATACTCAGGAATATCATTGTCCCATCCGGTGAATGTATATCCCTTCTTAACTGGAATCTCGCTGATATCCAGTTTAGTATTATAATCCTGTGTTACAGGTGCAATATCATTACCGCCATCAGTATTAAAGCTGATTGTGTACTGGTTGATACTCCATGTGGCAACATAAGTAATATCCCTGTCAGGCATCTCACTTACGATATCCTCATTCCAGCCTGTGAATGTATATCCTGTTCTTTCAGGATTAATAACATCAATCTTAGTTCCATACATGTAATCGTATACTATATCGTCCTGTCCGTTATCTAGTACAAGAACCATTCTGTGTACATTACGTCTATAGAAATATCTTACAACAGTTGTACCCTCTCCATTAACAATGGCAGTCTGTACTTCTGGTGAAGTGAATCCTTCCATATACTTAACTTCTGGTGTAACTTCACTGTCAGTATCTGCTGTATATACATTTCTGTCATATAACTCGTATCCATTGCCATCAAGCTTTTCAATGAGATGTTCTACTGTGTAATTAACTTTGCCAGCCTCCCATTTTGCATATAATGTAATATTATCCGCTGGCATTACTCCGTCAAACTCATCTATACATTCTTTATCAGTATACCATCCTACAAATGCATATCCTGCTCTTACCGGAACTGGTGTGATAACACCTGCTCCCCATCTTGCAGTAATGTTCTCTCTGTTCACAGTTCCACCCATAGGATTAAATTCTATGTTAAATGTGTTTCTGTCATAACGTACTTTAAATGTAAGGCTTCCATCTGCTGTAACAACATCTGACGGTAATTCTTCTGAAAGATGGTAAAGACTGTTATCATACCATTCTCTGTCAGCTGTTACTGTCTGTCCTGTTGTTCCTTTACTAATCTTGGCTTTATCAAGCTCATAGCCACCATTCGCATCTTCAAGATAATATTTTGTTGTATATACTACATCGTCAGATTCTTTCCATACTGCCGTATAAGTTGTATCCTTTGCAGGAACTGTCTGTGTAACAGCAGGCTCCCATCCGACGAATTCATAACCTGGTCTGTATACATTAGGTGTTGGCATCAGCGTTCCATATGTATACTGTCCTTCTGATACAATCTCTCCTTCTGATACGAATTTGATATTGTACTTGTTTCTTGCATAATAGTAATTAATTGTTGTGCTTCCATCAGCATTAACAATCTGTGATAATACTGCCGGAGTTGCAAATCCACTTCTTACGTCAGGCTTTGGTGAAACCTTTTCGTCTGTCTTGGCAGTTTCCTGTCTTGTTGACCATACACTGTATACACCATCTGTTCCCTCAACATAATCAACAACATTATAAGTTGTATCTGCTGCTTCCCACTTGGCATATACAATTCTGTCTTCATTAGGCATTACATCAGGAACATTGTATTTCTTTGTCAATGCCTCATCTGTGTACCAGCCTGCAAATGTATATCCCTGTTTAACAGGATCTTCCGGCTTGGTAATCTGTCTGCCATATTTAGCTACAATTGCATCTACTACAGAACCGCCGTTAGTCTGGAATGCAATATAGTAACCATCTCTTAAATTATCCCAGTGAAGAGATATCTTTCTTGTAATTGGTCTGGTGTTAAATGAACCCTTCTGGTTCTTCCATGTAATTATCATTTCTCCATCCTGCTGAGGCTCACTGCCCGGATCAACTGCAATTATGTTAGTATCCGGATCATATGAGAATGCCGGATTAGTCATTGTTATTACATAATATCTGTCACTGTCATCATATATTTTTCTGAAATATTCATCGTTCTCGTCAAGACCTTCTTTCATATCCAGATACTGCATTTCAAAATATGTATCCGGAAGTCTTACAGTCTTGACATCTCTTTTCATCTTGACATCTTTGACAGAATCCTGATCGTATGAGAAATCACATACATTTTCAACTACACCAACGCTGTACAGAGGCCACTGCTTTTCAAAGAGTGTAGGATTATAACTGAAAGTTCCTGCCAGTGCCTGTGCCAGGAATTTGACTTCCATATACATACCAATCTCCATATATATAGCACCCATTGAACTTGAAGTTCTGCCCTGTGATGCAGTATATTTGAGCTGGTAGTACAGATAGCCCCATACCTGTGCATAGCCTCCGACCTCTGCCGTGAAACCTACACTGGCAAGCTTCGTTGATATCAGTCCTATAGAAACGCTGAGTCTTATACCTGCACGGATTCCAATTGTTCCAATAGCATATACTGAGAACTCGTACTGTTCCTCGCATAAGTCAATAGTGTCACTTGTTACCTTTCTGTCAAATACCATAATGCTGTAGACATATCTTTTAGCATTCTTATACCAGTATGTCATGCCCATGGATATGTTGACATTAGCTGAAACAACGAATTCAATCTTGAATTCAATATCAATTATTCCGATTACACGGACATGTGATTCTGTTAAAGACTTGGTATAAAGGTCAACCCAGTCAGCCTCATCATCAAGCATGTCTGAATATCTCTCAGCAAGGCTCTTTGCAACCGATATCTCTTTATTCTCTCCGGCGTCACCAAGTTCTTCCAGTCGGGTAGACATATCAGAATTATCAGATATGTACGTCGTTCCGAGCTCCATCATGCTCTTTAACTCTTCCGCAATTCCGTTAATTGCTTCATCAAGCTTTGATGAGCTTTCTGCGTCATCATCCTCAGCAGTTCTTACATTAACATTAAAGTTAATTCCTGTGTAATCATACAGATCAAGTGAAACTGCTACACGGTAATCATCAATATATGGGAATATTCCCCATACCTTCCAGATTGCCTTACCGCTTACATTAATATTAATCTTAACTTCCTGTTCAAATGTAGCAGAAACAATTACTTTCATATTAGAGAATGAAATCTCAACCCCTATATCAAGAGCAAGTCTTAATCCGCTTACATTATCAAAATGCTTTAAACCAGTTGAAAGCTCTGCTCTTACATGGTCAAGCTTTATTGTTGGTTTCTTGCTGCCATATATAGCTATCTCACTGTTTCCGCTGTCAGCTGTATATAATCCGTCAACAGAAACAATGCTGATATCTGCATTCATGGTCTGTGAAAGGTAATCCTGAAGTTCCTGATAAGAATCAGTTCTTACAACAGCCTGTGCAACCTCATCAACAACACTCTGTGCAAATCCACTGTCAACAGCCTGCTGTTCAACACTCTGCTCAATGCTCCTGACATCCTGATTCTGTAATATGCTCTCGCCTTTTACATTATCAGTCTGGTATACATCCATCGCTGCCTGTACTTCATCCCATGTTACTTTTCTATAAGCTATTATATAATCTGCATTATCTGCTGATACATTAGTTATAATGGCGTACTGTACCTGATTATCACCTGATTCATAAAGAGCAAGATAATCACCTGCATCTACTGTTGTATCTTCATCCAGACCAAGTCCGGCATATGGGCTGTCTGCTCCATAGGTCATCTTGCTCTGTGATACCGTAATACTGTCATTATCAGGATCATTATCCTTATCATCAGCAACATTAACAGGAAGAACATCTGGAACGAAAAGAATCTCCTCTGCTGCCATTCCTCTGTATGAATATTCATTGCCATTAACTGATGTTATCTCAAAAAACGAAACGTCTTCATCTGAGATTACATTGCCATCCATCTGTGGAACTACATCACCGTCATAGACTGCAATCTTATCACCAACGAAAAGTGAACTGTCTGAATATGTAAAATTACCTGTTGTCTTAGTTGCTTCCTGACTAACTGTGCCATCTGAACCAACTGTCATAACTGTTACAGAAATCTTATCTGTTCTCTCTCCATTAACAAAAAGATTACTTAAACTTCCTGAACTTATATACTTAATATCATCGCCAAGATTTACATTCTTTACATCTGGCTTATATACTGTGAAATCATATTCTCTTATTGTTGAATCATAGCCTGTGAAGAAAAGTCTGTCATCTGAAAGTTCAAGACGATATCCACATCCCTCCTGCCATGAGCCATTACATTTTATTATAAATGTATATGCCCCGTCATCTAACACATTGCCCGTAACAACATCTATTGAAGGTTCGTCAGAAGAATCACTTACATTCTTAATTGTTAAATTATTCTTTACATCTTCTTTAGTTAACTTACCTGTTTTATCTGTTACTGTAATTGTAAATCCTTTGGCATCAACGTCATAACTTCTTGCATATGTATCAATACTTACAGTCTTAAGTTCCTGCTCATCAACCCATGATGCATACAGAACAACATCACTTAAAAGTCTGTCGCTTCGCTTAACATAATTCGTACACGCTGAATCGTAGCACCAGCCTAAGAATGTAGCACCAGCCTTTCCCGGAACCGGAAGATCTGAAAGCTTTGTTCCAGCTTCATATACTGACTGCTTCAGTTCAATCTCTCTGTTCTGATCATCTTTCTCCCCAGAATAAAGAGTTCCACCATTAGTCTCATACTTAATATTGTATCTTGTTGTTTCAAATGTAATATCAAATGTAAGGTTATCAGTATAAGTTCCTGCATACCTGGGAACTTCTAACAATCTTGTCATATATTTTCTTGTATTATCCCTGCCAGTAGCTGTAAGTTCTGTTATTACTGAATTGTTAACAAGCGACATCTTAGTATCGTCATTATACAGCTCATATCCTAACCTGATATCTCCATTCATCAGGTTCCATTCATTATTAGAATAAACAGAAACACTTACTTTATCTTTCTCATACAAACCACCAGCATGTCCTGATATTACAAGGTCATCTTTATCAGCATCAACACTTGCCGGTATGTCAATATAATAATATCTCTCAATCCATCTGGCATACAGAACAACCACGCCTTCATACTGGTCATCCACAATTGAAGTTAATGGTTCACCTGTAAAATTCTCATTGTCATACCATCCGCCAAATTCATATCCCTGATTGACAATATCATCCTTGCCCGGCAGTTCTGCAACTGGATATTCAGCAGGTGCTTCATACCCACTGACGTAATATCCTCCATTAAGCTGATAATCAATCTCCTTTACCTGGGCACTCTCATCATAAGAAGACTGACCTTCAAACTCTTGTGCGTAGTACATCCCCGGTACTGACACAACAAGCATTGCAGAACATAAAAGTATACTTAGAAATCTTTTCATCTTAACGCCTCCTTTATGTTATAACCACATGTTCTAATATTCAGTTTTCCGTCTGCTATATGTTGTATTTATAATACATAAATTATGTGATTTTGTGGGGAGACCTGCGCGAATTACAAATATTTTGACATGAACGATTAGATTTACATATGGCAATTTGATTCAATGCCATATATAATTAATTAACAGTTATTTAATATATTATTTATTAATATGAGGGAGATTGACATGAAAATTGCTGTTTGCGATGACAACCATGATGAATTAACACGAATCAAAGAATTATTGGATGAATATGCTTCATGCAACAATCAGAATTTTATTATAAAATGCTTTTCCAGCAGTGTTGAACTCGCTTCAACTGCTGAGTTCGAGAAATATGACATATACATTCTTGATATTATTATGCCTGTTATGGATGGTTTAAGTCTTGCAAGAGAAATCAGAACATTTGACAAATCATCACCTGTGATATTTCTTACCTCTTCACCTGAATTTGCGGTAGAAAGTTACACTGTCAAGGCATTTAACTATCTTTTAAAACCCGTTGATAAGATACATCTGTACAATACAGTTGATGATATTATGGAAATATTTCATAACGAACAGTATGACACATTTATTATCAAGAATAATTCCGGCATTCATAAGATATATCTGTCAGACATTGTCTATGCCGAAGCACTTAACAGAAAAGTTATACTGCATCTTAAGAATAACGAGCAGATTGTATCTACGGATGTATTCTCATCTGTGTGTGACACTTTAATTGCACATAAAGAATTCACTCTGCCTCATCGTTCTTTTATAGTTAATATGAATTACATACGGACTATTGATACAGAAAAGATTCTGCTTAACAGTAATAAAACAATACCTGTTGCGCAGAGACGTGTGTCAGACATTAAAAAGCAATACCTTGAATTCCAGATGGAAGAATAATTAACACTTATTTTAGCAAAGGAGAATAGCCATGAGTGCTGCTGCCTCAATATTAAGCCTTATAAACTATGGTTTTGTTCTGATATTCGGAATCATAGTATCATTTTATTTTGCAGGAATATGCTGGGAAGATAATAAGCGTCTGTTTGTAATTACAATTATAGCATTTGCCATATTTCAGGCTATATCATACATTCTTCTTGGCGAAGAAACTCTTTATAAATGTTACCCGGTATTCATACATATACCTCTGATTCTTGTAATCAGATATATATGCCATCAGAATATATACATATCATCAATAGCTGTTATGTCCGCATATCTTATGTGCACTCCGAGAAAATGGTTTGGAACACTTGCTATGTATATATTCCCTCATGTCCCTATGATTTCAGATATCACAACTATAGCAGTCACTATTCCACTCCTGCTTATTGTTGTTAAATATATTTCGCCATACATAATCAGACTGAAAGAAGAATCCAGAACAATCATTTCCCTGTTTTTCCTTCTTCCTTTAACTTATTATGTTCTTGAATATGCTTTCACGGTGTATACAGACCTTCTCTATACAGGTAAGGCTGTAATAATTGAATTCATGGACAGCTTCATTGTAATATTGTATTTCACTTTATCAATAGTAACGCTTCATCTGTCTAATAAAAAGAACTCTGCCGAACGTGAAAATATTATTCTTTCGGCTGCTGCGGCGCAGGCTGAAAAAGAAGTTTCACAGCTTAATGATTATCAGAAACAGGCATCTATATACAGACATGACTTAAGGCATCATATGAATTTCATACAGAATTGTCTTGTCAATAACCAGACAGAACAGGCTCTTGATTATATCAATGAGATAAACATCAATCTTGACAACACAAGAATTACACGTTATTGCAATAACGAAGCTATTAACCTTATATTGTCATCATACATTAATAAAGCTCATGAAGCAGATATTACCACACATGTATCGGTAACCGCATCTGACTTTAGTGGATATAAGATTACTGACCTGTGCAGCCTTCTTGTCAATGCCATAGAAAATGCAATCAACGCCTGCGTCCATCCAAGCACTGATAATATTAATAACTCTGATATACAATCAGATAACGGACGTATAATTACAATAAAAATGTTTGAAAAGAACAATAAAATATGCATTAACATATCCAACACTTACTCTGATGAGCCACAGTTTGTTAACCAGATTCCTGTAACATCACAGTTAGGTCATGGTATCGGAATACAAAGTATTATATCCGTTGTTGAGAAGTATAATGGAATATACGCATTTTTCACCAAGGACGGTATATTCTACTTTCAGGCATGCATATAATGCATTATCAGATGTATTAAACATACAAATAACGGGGGCTGCAATATTCGCAGTCCCCGTATTTTAGGATTAATTATTATAAAATTATAATGTTACACCCTGCTTAAAGATTGCAAGATCATGGAATCCTGCTATCTCAGCCTTAACCTTCTTACCAGAAGCAACATCTAATACAAGCTGGAAGAGCTCCTTAGCTGCATCTTCAAGTGGAAGATCATCTGTAACAATTCTTCCTGCATTGAAATCAATCCAGTTACCCTTATTTCCTGCAAGTCTTGAGTTAGTTGCAATCTTAACTGTAGGAACTGGTGATGCAAATGGTGTTCCACGTCCAGTTGTGAAAAGAACCATCTGAGCGCCTGAAGCTGCACAAGCTGTTGCAGCAACAAGGTCATTACCAGGTGCACTAAGAAGATTAAGTCCCTTAGTATTAACAGGCTCTGCATATGCAAGAACACCCTTTACTAATGAGCTTCCTGACTTCTGTGTACATCCTAAAGACTTGTCCTCAAGAGTTGTGATACCGCCATCCTTGTTTCCTGGAGATGGGTTCTCGTAAATCTCCTGACCATTCTTAATGAAGTATTCCTTAAAGTCATTGATAAGATGAACTGTCTTCTCAAAGAGTTCCTTGTTAGCACATCTGTTCATAAGAATTGTCTCTGCACCGAACATCTCTGGAACTTCTGTAAGGATAGTTGTACCACCCTTAGATACAAGCATATCAGAGAAAAGACCAACTGTTGGGTTAGCTGTGATACCTGATAATCCATCAGAACCACCACACTTCATACCAATAATAAGTTCCTTGGCGTTAACCTTCTCACGCTTGAATGTAGCTGCATAAGCCATAAGCTCATTCATAAGCTTCTCTGCTTCTTCCTGCTCATTCTCAACATCCTGAACCTGAAGGAACTTAACTCTGTCTGGATTAACCTCTCCGATATAATCCTTAAGGACTTCAATACGGCTGTTCTCACATCCAAGACCAAGTACAAGAACTGCACCTGCATTAGGATGATTAATTAAATCAGCAAGAATCTTTCTTGTATTCTCCTGATCCTCTGTTGTCTGTGAACATCCATAAGGATGAGTAAATGCAACTACCTCATCTACTCCTTCTGGCTTGTTAGCTCTTGCTGTTGCTTCAATTGCTCTTGCAATTGAGTTAACACATCCAACTGTAGGAACAATCCATACCTCGTTACGGACACCAACCTTGCCATTCTCTCTCATATATCCGTCGAAATAAGCTGGCTCAGTAGGCTCAACATCCTTATGTCCCTCTGGTTCATAAGTATATTCAAGTAACTCGCCAAGACCTGTCTTTAAGTTATGAGTATGAACCCATGCTCCAACTGGAATATCAGCCTGTGCAAATCCAATTCTGAAACCATATTTGATAACTGGATCGCCATTCTTGATAGCCTTAATTACGAACTTGTGTCCCTGTGGAATATCTTCTACAGTTGTCACATCAATTCCTGCAACATTAAGAGTTGTGCCTTTAGCAATAGGCTTTAATGCTACAGCAACATTATCATCTTTATTAATCTTAATAAAATCCTGCATATGTCCTCCATTCAATTCGATTATTATATTAAATAAGAGCGGATGAATATAAAAACATCCGCTCTGTAATCACTCAAAGGGCCTGTTAATTAGTCGTCAAGAGCTAAATCATTAACAACTGCTCTCATACCTCTTTCTCTGATATCTGTGATGTACTCAGTAATAACTTCTTCAAGGTTAAGAACCTTAGAAAGATCCTCGCCACCGAAGAACTTAGTATTGCTTAAGTAAGCATGTGTGAATTCCTTAGCAGACTTTCCTGAATTGTCTCTGAAGAAATCAAGAACTGCCTTATCATCTGTGATATTGTACTCTTCACCGTTTCTGTTACCCTTTAATACAATACCGCCGTTGAACTCAGCTTCTGTCTGTGATGTATAGAAGCTCATAAGTGCTGCGATAGAGAATGTAAGGTACTTAGGAAGCTTGTTAAACTTGTTAACATATCCTAAGAATGAAGGTAAACATCTAGCTTCCCACTTAGATACTGAGTTAAGTGAAATGCTTAATAATCTATGATCTACGAATGGGTTAAGGAATCTGTCAATAACAGCCTTAGCGAACTCTTCGCAATCTTCCTTAGAAAGTGAAAGTGTAGGAATAACTTCGTTGTAAAGTGTCTCTTCCATGTACTTTCTGATTACAGGATCCTTCATAGAATTCTCTACGTTATCGTTACCAGCAAGGAATGAAGCTAATACAAATGATGTATGAGATCCGTTAAGGATTCTAACCTTTCTTTCCTTGTATGGATGATGATCCTTAGTAAATACTACATTAAGTCCAGCTTCCTTGAATGGAAGTTCCTTCTCAAGCTGCTCAAGTGGAAGGTTAGAATCACTTTCTACAACCCAGAGACCGAATACTTCAGCTCTGTCGATAAGCTGATCCTCATATCCCCATTCCTCACAAAGCTTAGCTGCGTCTTCTCTTGGATATCCTGGAACAATTCTATCTACGAGTGTTGGGCAGAATGAGCAATACTTGTTAACCCAATCCTTGAATCCATCTTCAAGTCCCCAAAGCTCGATAAACTTCATGATGCACTTCTTTAATTCAATACCATTATCAGCGATAAGCTCACATGGAAGTAAGATAAGTCCCTTATCTGCTGCTCCGTTGAACTTCTGATATCTCTTGTAAAGGAGCTGTGTAAGCTTTCCTGGGTATGTCTTAGGAGGACGTGCATTAGGATCGTTATCTGTCTCGTCAAATACGATACCAGCCTCTGTTGTATTAGAAACGATGAATCTAAGAGTCTCGCTTGTACCATACTCAATGTACTTATCATAATCTTCGATAGCTGCAACTGCATCTACTACTGATGTAATCTGACGTGTGATTTCCTTAGGCTCTCCATCAACAAAACCTCTTAACTGAAGTGTGTACTGGCATTCCTGATCATGGAATCTCTCAAGTGTACCGAACT
This sequence comes from Eubacteriales bacterium, assembly GCA_030537195.1. Taxonomy (GTDB): domain Bacteria; phylum Bacillota; class Clostridia; order Lachnospirales; family Lachnospiraceae; genus Lachnospira. The sequence continues at coordinate 67,599 of JAUNOK010000013.1, forward strand.
CGATAGGCTTAACGATAACAACACCACCGTTGAAATCTGTCTTCTCATTAGTTACATCGAAGATATAATCAACGAATGCTCTAAGGAAGTTACCCTCACCGAACTGCATAACCTTAACAGGTCTGTCAACTGCATGTGTAATACTCTTGTTTAATCTCTGCATCTTAAATCTCCTTTTTTTATCGGGAATAATCCGTCTTACGATAACGGTCCCTAATTATTAACCAGTAAATGGTATGTAAATAAGTGCATGTAAGCGCTTTCATAAATAAAATATACTTAAAAATGTTGTAAGTCAATACATTTTTCTACTTTTTAAAAATTTCTTACATTACACTTGTTTTTATTATAATACCATTGTATAATTCATTTATCAATATGTAAGCGCTTACATTTATTTATTTTTTATCAATTTCTGTTAAGCGATACATTTACATTCGTCAAGAGATGAGGTCGCACATGAATATTAATATATATGATGTTTCTAAAAAAGCTGGTGTGTCCATAGCAACTGTCTCAAGAGTCCTTAACGGCAACTCCAAGGTTTCCGAAAAGACCAGGGACAAGGTTATTAATGCAATGAAAGAATTAGACTACACTCCTAATGTATTTGCAAGAGGACTTGGTCTTAATACAATGAAGACAATCGGCATTATGTGCATAGATTCATCTGATATATATCTTGCCAATGCTGTTTATTATCTTGAGCAGGAACTTAGAAAATACAACTATGACTCTATCCTTTGCTGTACCGGTAAAGATTATAATAATAAGAAGAATTATCTTGAACTTCTTTTAAGTAAAAGAGTTGATGGAATAATTCTTGCAGGTTCACAGTTTGTAGAGAATACAAGTGAGCATAACAATGACTACATTATTAATGCTGCTAAGGATGTTCCTATTGTGCTTGTCAACGGCTATCTGGACGCTGACAACATTTATTCAGTAATGTGCAATGATGAAGAAGCTGTATACAATGCGACAAAACTCTTGATAAATAATTCACATCGTAATATAGTTTACTTATATACGAGTACTTCATACAGTGGCATGAACAAGTACCGTGGCTATCTTAAAGCAATCAATGAAGCTGGTATTACTCTCCCGGATGAATTCCATCATCTGTGTGGTAAGAACATATCTCATGCCAAGGATTATCTTACATACCTGTATGATAAAGGTATGAAGTTTGATGCCGTTATGACATCTGATGACTCTATTGCTGCCGGTGCGGTTAAGTTTGCACATACTCATGGAATTAAAGTTCCTGAGGATTTAGAAGTAATCGGTTATAATAATTCTGTTCTTTCTTTATGTACAGAACCGGAACTTACTTCTGTTGACAGCAAGGTTGAGGAACTTTCCTCATGCGCGGTAAGCGTACTTATGAAGGTTTTATCCGGTGAAGATGCTGATAATCACAGTGTCATCGCCGCTGATATAATAAAACGCAACACAACAATATTTTAATTCACAGGAGGATTATGAATCATGAAACAGTTCATGGACAAAGACTTTTTACTTTCAACTCCAACAGCTCAGCATTTATTCCACGATTATGCAGCTAAGATGCCAGTACTTGACTATCACTGCCATATCAACCCTAAGGAAATCGCTGAGGACAGAAAGTTTGAGAACATCACACAGGTATGGCTCGGTGGCGATCATTACAAGTGGCGTCAGATGAGAACTAACGGTGTTGATGAGAAGTACATCACAGGTGATGCTTCTGACCGCGAGAAGTTCCAGAAATGGGCTGAGACTCTTGAGATGGCTATCGGTAACCCACTTTATCACTGGAGCCACCTTGAACTTCAGAGATACTTCGGATATAACGGTATTCTTAATGGTGACACAGCTGAGGAAGTATGGAATCTCTGTAATGCAAAGCTTCAGGAAGATTCTATGTCAGTTCGTAACCTTATCAAGCAGTCAAATGTTACATTAATCTGTACAACAGATGATCCTGTTGACTCACTTGAGTGGCATCAGGTACTTAAAGATGATAAGACATTTGACGTACAGGTACTTCCTGCTTGGAGACCTGACAAGGCTATGAATATTGAAAAGCCTGAATATCTTGATTACCTTGAGACATTATCTAATGTAAGTGGAATTAAGGTTAATTCATTTGCTTCATTAATGGATGCCCTTAGAAACCGTATGGATTTCTTCGCTTCTATGGGATGCTCAGTATCAGATCATGCTCTTGAGTACGTAATGTACAAGCCATACACAGATGAAGAAATCGAAGCAATCTTTGCTAAGAGATTCTCTGGTTCTGCTATTACAACAGAAGAGATGAACAAGTTCAAGACAGCATTCATGGTATCTGTTGGTAAAGAATACAACAAGCGTAACTGGGTAATGCAGTTACATTATGGTACAATCCGTGATAACAACAGACTTCGTTATGATCAGTTAGGACCAGATACAGGTTATGACTGCATCAACACATATGACTGCTCTGCTGAGATGGCTCAGTTCCTTAACGCACTTAATGCTACAGATGAGCTTCCTAAGACAATCATTTACTCACTTAACCCTTCAGTTAACGCTGCTATCGGAACAGTTATCGGATGCTTCCAGGATTCTAAGGCTGTTGGTAAGATTCAGCAGGGTTCAGCTTGGTGGTTCAATGATCATAAGGTTGGTATGACTAACCAGATGACAAGCCTTGCTAACTTAAGTCTTCTTGGTAACTTCATCGGAATGCTTACAGATTCAAGAAGCTTCCTCTCATACACAAGACATGAGTACTTCAGAAGAATCATGTGTGAACTTATCGGTGGATGGGTTGAGAATGGTGAATATCCAGATGATGAGAAGGCATTAAAGAAGATTGTTGAAGGTATCTCATACAATAATGCTGTTAGATACTTTGGATTTGATCTTTAATCATAATCTTAGTTCTTAAAATACTAAAAGCCGCTGCCACATTGATTGTGGTAACGGCTTTTTTACTACTTATTCTGTTCTGCTAATAACTTCTACAAAAAAGGCTCTCATGCAATCGCATGAGAGCCTTCTATAATAATCAATTACTCTTCTTCCTCTTCTGGTTCATTCCAGTTATGATATACATTCTGAACATCATCATCTTCATCTAAGAGACCTAAGATTCTGTTCATCTTCTTGATATCATCTTCTGATGTAAGATCAACAGTTGTCTGTGGAATCATAGTAACTTCTGCTGAAGCAAATGTTACTCCGGCATCAGCTAATGCCTGGTTAACAGCATCAAAATCTTCTGGTGAAGTAAGGATTTCATAGCAATCCTCTTCTTCATTGAAATCATCTGCACCTGCATCAAGAGCTAACATCATAAGCTCATCGGCATCGCCAGTATATTCTTCCTTATCAACAATCATCTGACCCTTGTTATCGAACATGAATGATACGCAGCCTGGAGTACCAACATTACCGCCGCCCTTAGTGAAAGCACTACGAATATTAGAAGCAGCTCTGTTTCTGTTATCTGTAAGAGCTTCTACGATAATAGCTGTTCCGTTAGGACCATATCCTTCATATGTAACTGATTCATAGTTAGACATATCATTACTTGCAGCCTTCTTAATAGCTCTGTCAATTGTATCATTAGGCATATTAGCAGCTTTACACTTAGCAACAACCTGTCTTAACTTACTATTATTATTAACATCTGGACCGCCTTCTTTAACAGCAATCATAAGTTCCTTACCAAGTCTTGTAAAGATTTTACCCTTAGCTGCATCATTGGCTGCCTTCTTATGCGCGATATTCGCAAATTTTGAATGTCCTGACATAAAAATACCTCATTTCAAATTATTACAAATTAGCTTTAATCTTCTCAATCATCTCTGCATATTCAGCATCTGTAAGATACTTCTTATCTGGGTTCATAAGGAATACTCCACCCCATTCGAACTCGTCCTTATACTTAGGGCAGAGATGGAAATGAAGATGATGACCTGTATCACCATATGCGCCATAGTTAACCTTATCTGGATGGAAAGCAGCCATGATAGCTCTTGCTACTCTTGCAACATCCTCAAAGTAAGCAGCTCTTTCCTCTGCTGTTAACTCATTCATATCACCAACATGCTTCTTATGTGCTACGATACATCTTCCTGGGTGGCTCTGCTCTTTGAACAGATATACCTTAGATGTCTCAAGTTCACATATCTTAATACCAAACTTAGCTACGAGGTCACCCTCTACACAATATGCACAATTCTGATCTACCATAATCGTATCCTCTTTTCTATATGCAAATATATATTGTTAATTACATTGCGTCCTTGATTGAGAAGCTGATTCTTCCCATCTTGTCCTTACCCATGCACTTACACTTTACATGATCGCCAAGTGTAAGAACATCTTCAACATGGTTGATTCTCTCATTAGAAATCTTAGAAATGTGAACCATTCCTTCCTTACCAGGAGCGAATTCAATAAATGCACCGAATTCCTTAATGCTTACAACCTTACCTTCGTAAATCTTGCCTTCTTCGAAATCCTCTACGATAGTCTTAATATACTTCATAGCCTTATCCATTCCTGCCTGCTCAACACCACATACAGAAACGAATCCGTCATCAGTAATATCAATCTTAACACCGCACTCATCAATGATTGCGTTGATTGTCTTACCACGCTGTCCAACTACTTCACCAATCTTAGCTGGGTCAATAGATGTCTGGATAATCTTAGGAGCATACTTACCAACAGTCTTTCTAGGCTCAGCAATAGCAGGCTTCATACATGTATCCATGATGAAAAGTCTTGCCTCTCTAGTTCTTCTGATAGCCTCTTCAACGATTGGTCTTGTAAGACCATGAATCTTAATATCCATCTGAATAGCTGTGATACCTTCTGTTGTACCTGTTACCTTGAAATCCATATCTCCGAAGAAATCTTCAAGTCCCTGGATATCTGTAAGTACGATATAATCATCATCTGTCTCACCTGTAACAAGACCACATGAAATACCAGCAACCATTCTCTTAATAGGAACACCTGCTGCCATAAGTGACATACAAGATGCACATGTTGAAGCCATTGATGTAGAACCATTAGATTCAAATGTCTCGGAAACGGCACGGATTGCATATGGGAACTCTTCCTCTGATGGAAGAACAGGAACAAGTGCCTTCTCTGCTAATGCTCCATGTCCGATTTCACGACGTCCTGGTCCTCTTGATGGCTTAGTCTCACCTACAGAGTATGAAGGGAAGTTATAATGATGTATGTATCTCTTAGTAGTTACATTCTCATCAAGACCATCAACCTTCTGTGCTTCTGATAAAGGTGCAAGAGTAACAACATCACAGATCTGTGTCTGTCCTCTTGTGAACATTGCAGAACCATGAACTCTAGGAATAATATCAACCTCTGCTGCAAGTGGTCTGATCTGAGTAATAGCTCTTCCATCTGGTCTCTTATGATCCTTTAAGATCATCTTACGAACAGTCTTCTTCTGGTACTGGTAAACAGCCTCACCAAGTACTGCAAGCCATTCTTCATTATCTGCAAATGCTTCCTTCATCTTCTCAGTTACAGCATCAATATTCTTTTCTCTTGTCTGCTTGTCATCTGTGAATACAGCAACCTCCATCTCTTCTGGAGATACAACCTGCTTCATAGCCTCAAACATCTCTGCAGGAACAGCACAGCTTACATAAGAATGCTTTTCCTTACCAACCTCAGCAACAATCTTATCAATAAATGCAATGATTGTCTGGTTGATATCATGAGCCTTGTAAATAGCCTCAATCATCTTATCTTCTGGAATCTCATTAGCTCCAGCTTCAATCATGATAACCTTCTGCTTAGTTGAAGCAACTGTAAGCTGAAGATCTCCATCCTGCCACTGTGCCTGAGATGGGTTAACGATGAATTCTCCATCAATCATACCAATCTGTGTTGTAGCACATGGACCGTCAAATGGAATATCTGAAATAGATGTAGCGATAGCAGAACCAATCATAGCAAGTAATTCTGGTCTGCAATTCTCATCAACTGACATAACCATGTTGTTAAGAGTAACATCATTACGATAATCCTTAGGGAATAATGGTCTCATAGGTCTGTCGATAACTCTTGATGTAAGGATAGCATTCTCAGATGCCTTACCCTCTCTCTTGTTGAAACCACCAGGAATCTTTCCTGCGGCATACATCTTCTCTTCATATTCAACGCTTAATGGGAAGAAATCAATTCCTTCTCTTGGTTCTTTAGATGCTGTTGCTGTTGAAAGAACAACAGTATCACCATAATGCATTAATGCAGCACCGTTAGCCTGTGCACACACTCTACCGATATCAACTCTTAAAGTTCTTCCGGCGAGTTCCATTTCATACTGTTTAAACATATGAACTCCTTCCATGAATAATATATTTAACAGAAGGTCCGAAACAACTGAAAAACACACCATAGACTGCTGTCATGATATACATTTCAGTGGTCTCGGGGTATCCCTTCTGCCATTAACAACGCAATAGGGCGGAGTTATACACTCCGCCCTGATTAATTACTTTCTTAAGCCTAAACGCTCAATAAGATTTCTGTAAGATTCAATATCTGTATCCTTAAGATAAGCAAGTAAAGCTCTTCTCTTACCAACCATCTTAAGAAGACCTCTTCTTGAGTGGTGATCCTTCTGGTTAACCTTAAGATGTTCTGTTAACTCAGCGATTCTTTCTGTTAAGATAGCTACCTGAACTTCTGGAGAACCTGTGTCTCCTGGCTTTCTTCCATAAGTAGCAATGATTTCTGCTTTCTTTTCCTTAGATATCATGTCTGATTCCTCCTAATTATTAATCTCCTGTTACTAAGCTTCAGGTCGGAGTGTCCTATAGCTGAGTAACGGCTCATACTTGGTTATTGTAACACAGCATCTTATCCTTTGCAAGCACTAATTACCCAATAAGGAACATATTTCTTGCAAAATCAGAATCTGCTGCTATCTGCTTTTTCAATCCTTCAACATCTTCAAACTTCATCTCCGGTCTGATAAAATGCATAAATTCAACGTCAACCTTCTTGCCATACACATCCTTATCAAAATCAAACAAAAATGTCTCAACACTTATCTCTGGCGCATCACTTACTGTAGGCTTTGTTCCTAAATTAGTAACGCCATAATACTTTTCTCCATCAACAGTTGTCTGAGTTGCATACACACCATTAGGCGGCAGAAGCTTGTACTCTGTCGGATATATATTAATTGTAGGAAAATCAATCTTTCGTCCCAGCTGGTTTCCCAGTGAAACAACACCTGTCACATTGTAAGGTCTGTTAAGAAGAACATTAACAGTTTCCATATGGCCAAGCTTAAGTTCTTCCCTTATATATGTACTGCTGATTTCCTTATCCTGATATTTTTCTTTTTCAACAATAATAGTTGTGAACCCAAGTTCCTCACCTGCTTCCACAAGCATCGCAGCATCTCCTGCCCTGTCCTTGCCGAATCTGTAATCAGTTCCAACAACAACATATTTGGCATGTAGCTTATCAATAAGAATCCTGCATATAAAATCCTCAGGTTCCATATGCATGAACTCATCAGTAAAAGGATATTCAATCTCAACGTCAATTCCGAATTTCTCACATAATATACGTCTTTCGTTGCTTGTAGATATGAAATGCTGGTATCTCTGTGGACATATAGAAAGTGGAATACTGTCAAATGTAAACAATACAGCTAAAAGATTTTCTTCGTCAGCTTTCTGCCTTACGATTTCTATCAGTTTCTGATGTCCGGTATGTATCCCGTCAAACTTTCCCAGAGTAACAGCACTACATTTATTCAATTGAAAATCATCTGTACTATGAATATATTCCAAAGATGATCACGCCCCTTTACTTGTTGTCTTCGTAAAATATCTTAACCGGATAAAGTACTTCTTCTCTAAATTCATATATACCAATAAAGCTCTTATCAGAATCATACACTCTATAGCGCTCATTATCAATCATCTCGATATCATCAGGTATATTATCGTTTGAAATCTTGTTGCCATTATGAAGATACCTGTCTGTTTCTTCTGCGAATGTTATCTCAGGATAATCTTTAAATATACTGTCAATGCCAACCATTCTCTGTTCAATCTCACCCTTTAGCACAAGAGCCGATATCTGGTTGAGTGTAAGGGTATCATCAAGCCTGAAATCCCCGACTCTGGTTCTTGTCAGCTTCATCATACAGGCTCCGCATCCAAGCTTTTTCCCAATGTCATCACATAAAGACCTGATATAAGTTCCTTTAGAACAGTCAACTGTTATTGTAACTGTTTTCTGCTTATCTGCTAAGTTAATATCATTAACTCTTAAAGAATTAATATGAACAGTTCTTGGCTTTCTCTCTATTTCAATACCTTTTCTTGCAAGCTCATAAAGTTTCTGTCCATTATGTTTTAACGCTGAATACATTGGAGGAATCTGTTCATATTCACCAATAAATTCATTACATGCCTTAAGTACATCAACTTCACTGACATCAACCTCCGACTGTGCGATAATCTTCCCTGATGTATCAAGCGTATCTGTTGTCGTACCAAGAAGCATTACCGCCTCATAAGTCTTACCCCAGTCAGTTATAAGATCACACAGTTTGGTAGCTTTCCCTATGCATACCGGAAGAACTCCCACAGCATCAGGATCAAGTGTACCTGTGTGACCTATTTTTTTAGTTTTAAGAATTCCACGCAGTTTGGCAACCACGTCATGGGAAGTAAACCCCTGTTCTTTATAAACATTTAAAACGCCATTCATGCATTATCCTCATCATACTGCTGTTCAATCATTTCGCCAATTCTGTTAACAATAGAGTGAACATTGCCCTTAGCAGAGAATCCTGCTGCCCTGACATGTCCCCCACCACCAAAACTTGTGGCGATTCTTGCAACATCTATCTTTTTCTTAGAACGAAGACTTACCTTGTATTCGTCCTTATCTGTTTCATAAAGGAATATTGCAACCTCAACTCCATCAGTCAGTCTGAGCTGCTCAATTACCCCTCCCAGTTCTTTTCCGGTAACGCCATAGAAATTCATCTCCTCGATAGATACGCTCGAGAATATGCATTTGCCATCATAAAACAGCACACTTTCCAGTAATGCTCTTCCAAGAATCTGGTTCTGGATATAACTTTTCTTGTAAAAGCTGTTATCGATAATGTCAGAATAATCAATTCCCATCTCCATCATCTTACCGGCTATATCCATTGTTCTTCTTGATGTACAGCTGTACTTGAATACACCTGTATCATGGATTATTCCTGTATATATGCACTCTGCAACATTCTTGTCAACCTTATCCTCGTCAAATGTTGTATAGAGAACTTCACATGCTGAGCTTGACTGTGGCTCTACAAGATTAACATCAGCGAAAGCATTATTGCTTATATGATGATCTATGCATATAGTCTTATCAGCATTTTCAAAGCAGCTCATGAATGGCTCAATTCTGTCCATTGAACTGCAGTCAAGTACTACGAATAAATCAAAATGCTTATCTTCAGCCTCATACTTAATATCATTAATTCCTGACAGATAATTAAACTCATCAGCTGGCTTTTCAAGATAAACAGTAACCTGACACTCAGGAAGATTCTTCCTGATATAATTATATAAACCTAATGTTGAACCAACACAGTCACCATCAGGACGTATATGTCCTGTGATACCTATAACCTTCGCATGTCCGATTTCTTCAATAATATTCATAACTAACCTCTTTAATTATTCTGTCTCAGAAGACTCCTCAACGTGCATCTTATTATCATGTTCTGTAACTTCATCAATAAGCTTAGACATATTAATACCATACTCAATAGACTGGTCAAGTATGAATCTTATCTCAGGAGTATTTCTTAAATTAACAGTTCTTGCGAGCTGTCTTCTTATATATCCTTCTGCACTTTTAAGACCTGTAATAGTATCCTGCTGTGACTTCTCATCACCAAGAACACTTATATATGCCTTACATGTCTTAAGGTCAGGAGCCACCTCAACCGCTACGACCGAAGTCATAGGGTTGATTCTTGGATCCTTTATCTCGCTTCTGATTATATTACTTAATTCTTTTAATACCTCGCCGTTAATACGGGTATTCTTTACACTATTTTTACGCATATATTCTCCAAATCAATAACTAAATCCTATCTTGGCACCTCTACCATGATATGAGCCTCAATCATATCCTCTGGCTGGATATCATTGAACTTTTCAAATACCATACCACATTCAGTTCCGGCTTTGATTTCCTTAACCTCATCCTTGAAATGCTTAAGAGATGCGATTGGTCCTTCGTAAACCTTCTCACTGCCTCTTGTGATACGTACAACAGAATCTCTTGTGATTCTTCCTTCTTCAACGATACAACCTGCGATATTACCAACACCTGAAGCCTTGAATATCTGCATGATTCTTGCATGACCGATAATCTTCTCTTCATAGATTGGCTCAAGCATACCCTTAAGAGCCGCCTCAACATCCTCAATAGCATTGTAGATTACGCTATAAAGTCTTAAATCTACCTTTTCTCTCTCTGCAACAATTCTTGCCTGATTATCAGGCTTAACGTTAAATGCAATGATAATAGCATTAGATGCAGATGCAAGTACTACATCGGATTCATTAACATTACCAACGCCACCATGTATTACCTTAACAACAACTTCCTCATTAGAAAGTCTTACAAGACTTGACTTAACGGCCTCAACAGAACCCTGTACATCAGCCTTGATGATTATATTAAGTTCCTTCATATTACCAGCCTGAATCTGCTCAAAGAGTGCATCAAGAGATACCTTATGCTTAGTATCATCAAGAAGCTTCTTTCTGCCCTCGCTGATAAATGTCTCTGCTGTGCTTCTTGCTTCCTTCTCAGAATCAGCAGCCATAATGATTTCACCGGCATTAGGAACATCATTAAGACCAAGAATCTCAACTGGTGTAGATGGTCCGGCAACCTTTACTCTGTTACCCTTATCATCAATCATGGCTCTGATTTTACCGAAACATGAACCAGCTGATACAGCATCTCCGACATGAAGAGTACCCTTCTGTACAAGGATAGATGCTACAGGACCACGTCCCTTATCAAGCTCAGCCTCGATAACAATACCTCTTGCCTTTCTGTCTGGGTTAGCCTTAAGTTCATTAACCTCAGCTGTAAGAAGAATCATATCAAGAAGTTCGTCAATACCTTCCTTAGTATGAGCTGATACTGGAACAAATGTAGTAGAACCACCCCAGTCTTCTGCAATAAGACCATATTCAGTAAGTTCCTGCTTAACCTTCTCAATATTGGCATTAGGCTTATCAATCTTATTAATAGCAACAATAATCTCTACTCCTGCAGCTTTGGCATGGTTAATAGCCTCAATAGTCTGTGGCATTACACCATCATCTGCAGCAACAACAAGAATAGCAATATCAGTAGCCTGTGCACCACGCATTCTCATAGCTGTAAATGCTTCATGACCAGGAGTATCAAGGAATGTAATAAGGCTTCCATGTACATTTACCTGATAAGCACCAATCTTCTGTGTAATTCCGCCTGATTCCTTAGCTGTTACATGAGTCTCTCTGATTGCATCAAGTAATGATGTCTTACCATGATCAACGTGTCCCATAACGCAGACAACTGGTGGTCTTGGAACAAGCTTATCCTCTGGCTCTTCATCTTCCTTAAGAAGTTCTGCAATAACATCGACCTTCTCTTCATGCTCACAGATGCAGTTAAACTCAAGAGCAATCTCCTCAGCTGCATCATAATCGATTTCTTCGTTGATAGTAACAACCTTACCCTGTAAGAATAACTTCTTAACAAGAGCTGCTGGAGCTACCTTCATCTTATCAGCAAGTTCCTTGATAGTAAGAGTGTCTGGAAGAACAAGCTGCTTGATTGTCTCCTCTTCCTTTTCCTTCTTCTCTGGCTTTGGCATAGGCTTCTTATCAAATCTGCTATTGGCAAACTTAAGATTCTCCTTAGCCTCATTATCTCTCTTTCTGTCATTCTTCTTGCTGTCTATTCTTGAATCATGTCTTCTTGAATCTGGCTTAGCTGAGAAATCAAACTCTTCCTTAGGTGCAGAATCTCTTCTGTCATTATTACGTCTCTGACCACCATTAAAGCCATTACGATTCTGATCATTGTCTTTTCTGAAACCGCCGTTTCCAGACTGACCATTTCTGTCATTTCTGTAACCGCCGTTGTTGTTACGGTCATTGTTTCTGAAATTGCCATTATTATCACGGTTGCCATAGCCACCATTGTTATTACGGTCATTGTTTCTGTAGCCGCCGTTGTTAT
>JAUNOK010000032.1 GCA_030537195.1 Eubacteriales bacterium
TTTACCAAAACTTACTGTTTAGGTTCGTGTATCTTTCGATACTCGCAAGATTCATAATGAATCATTTTAAAATTCTCAAAGAATTTCAAGGTTGTCTTTCTATTCAGTTATCAAAGAACTGTTCTCAAACCCAGTATTTATCTGGTGTTTTAAGTCTTATTTGTTACCGCTTACCGCGGCGACTTGTATATAATATCATCAGGTCCACACATTGTCAACAACTTTTTTCAATTTTTTTTAAAAAAGTTGTAATTTCTTTAAAACATACTATATATAGGGGTTTTCACCACATTTATATACAAGTTATATCTGCTTTTCTTCTATATTATATTCTCTTGCTTCTCCTGGTTCTATCTTTTTTATTACTTTGCATGGATTGCCAACCGCAATACTGTTGTCTGGTATATCTTTTATAACTACGCTTCCACCACCTATCACAACATTATTACCTATTGTTACTCCTGGCATTACTTTTACGCCACCGCCTATCCATACATCATTACCTACTTTAATAGGATAAGCATATTCCCAGCCTTCGTTACGACTTGCAGCATCAACAGGGTGACCTGCTGTATAGAAACCACAGTCCGGTGCAATGAATACATTATCGCCAAATGTTACTTTGGCACAGTCGAGTATCACAAGATTATGATTAGCATAGAAATTATCACCTGCTTCTATATTATATCCGTAATCACACCAGAACGGAGCTGTTATAAAACAGTTACTTCCGACCTTACCGAATATCTTCTTAATCATTGCAGTCTGTTCTTCAGTCTGTGATGGTCTTAATGCATTAAAGTCATAGCACTTCTCTTTACATAATATTCTGTCATTAACAAGTTCCTTTACTCCTGACTTGTATAATTGTCCACTAAGCATTTTCTGTCTCTCTGTCATATTCCACATTTCCTTTATAACTTTGCAAATATTGTGAATAACTTGTCCTGATTGACATACACATATTATAATAACATATAAAGAAAAAAGACAGCCAGAATATTCTGACTGTCTTTTTCTTTCTGTCAACGGAGCAGGAGGGATTTGAACCCTCGCGCCGGTTGCCCGACCTACACCCTTAGCAGGGGCGCCTCTTCAGCCTCTTGAGTACTACTCCAGATTCCATGAATGCGAGCCCTAAACCATATATGTTTAACTCATAATATGAAATTCTGCGTCAAACGCATTTATTATTTTAACAAAGCCCCCTGATATTGTCAAGGGGCTTTTTATTTTTACTTTGCAATATTATTTATTCATTTTTCTTCTTATACACAACTACTGTTGTTGTCATCGTTGTAGCAACTGATAATAATAACATTATATAGTACATTGTATTGCTTCTGTCGCCTGTCTTAACTGAAGTCTTTGCGACTACCTTATCTTCGTTAGCTGCTATTTCAGGAGCCTTTGTCTGGTCAGGTGTCTGTAACTCACTTGGTGTGACATTCTCTGATGGTGTCTGCTTTTCTGTTGGTGTTTCTTTCTCTGTTGGTGTCTCCTTTTCCGTTGGTGTCTCTGGCTGCTTAGGAATTACATTAATTGTTACTGTTGCTGATTTCGTATATTCTTCACCATTAACAGTAAGAACTACTTTATATACAAATATGTCTTTTCCAGTAAAATCTTTGTCTGGAATATATTCAAATGTTCCATCTTCATTGAACTTTATTGTTCCATTTTTTACATTTTCTTCCAATACGGTCTTTAATGAAAGTTTTTTCTGTGGGTTATTGACTATTTCATTGTTATCATTAGCAAGAACTGTACCTGCATCAAGAACTTCATCCTGATTAACAGTGTACTCGTCATCTACAGCATCTGGCAGAATTACTGCTGCCGGTGTTTCTTCAAACTTCTGTGTGTAGGTAAGTCCATTAATTGTTCCATCAAACTGACATCCATCATTAGTATATGAATATCCTGTATATCCATCTTTTGCTTTTATCTTGACCGAAACGGTCTGCTCTGTTGCCGATATCTTCTCAGGATATTTTACTGTAAATGTTCCATCTTTGTTAACTACCACATTTTCCTGACCAGGAACAAGTTCGAAATGTTTATCCAATGTGTCAGTTACCGATGAACTTTCAAATGGCAGACCTGTCATCTCCGTCATTATCTGCTTAAATCTGCTGTTTAACTGCTCTGCATTAGCTGCTGTGTAGAATTCTTTAGCATATCCTCCATCTGAAAATGTAAAGCAGGTATCACCTTTTTCTTTTTCATATCTTAATGATTTGTTACCTAATGACACCTTAACAAGGTCGGTAATATCTGATTCTTTACTCATGAGAACTATTGTATATATATCAGCACCAGCCTTTTTCAGCTCTTTTCCAGCTTCTCCTGCATAATATGAACCATTGAGTTCCTTTTTCGAACCAGTATATTCTGTATTCTGGTTATCATTTTTAATATAATAATGTCCGTCTATCTGGTTATCATCATATTTGTTAGCAACGCCATCCGTAAAAAGTATTACCGATACACCTGCTTTATCACTCACAACATCTGATACCTGATTAATTCCCTGCTGGATATTAGTTGAGCCGCCAAGTCCTCTGTCAATATAGCCAACATTTTCTCTCTTCAGGTAGCCCCAATATCCATCTCTATAATTATAATCCTCTTTGTAATAATTTTCGTTGTATATAGAATTTAATTTAGTCATGATTTCACTTTTGCTGGAGGTTCCGGTTATCTCTGTTCTGGCTGTACCACAGTATGAAACAACTGATACTTTATTAGATGTTCCTTCTGTAAGGAATTCATCTAAGAAATTCTTTACCGCATTAACTGTAACACTCCATCTTGTTTTTTCGTAACTTGGTGCCATTGCTTTAGCATCAGCTCCCTCATCTACTGAGCAAGCCATACTGAGTGACCTGTCTAATACAAGTATTACATTCTGGTTTTCACTTTTTATTGATGGAAGATTCTGCGATTTTGCAGAAAAATGAAGTGTATAATATCCGTTTTCATCAGGAACTTCACTTTCGATTGATTTCTCGAGAGCTAATGTTCCATCATATGAATAGGATTTGGCATATATTGTTGTATCTCTAGTTATGGCATCACCATTGTTAATGCCGCCTACAAGTACTCCGTAATTCTTATCTGATGATTTGATAGTTATTGTGTTACCACTTTTAACATATATATCTTTGGTATCATTATTAATTATAAATGTGATTTTGTTATAACCTTCTTTGGCAGAATCGGATATCTGGTTTTCTGTCGCAAGTATTATTTTATCATATAGTTCATTCTCTGCTGCCTGTGCTTTGTTAGTCATATACGGTAGTATGCCTGTCACTATCAGGATAATTGTAAGTATTCCTACAATTATCCTGCGTGTCATTTTCTTTGTCATGGCTTTTCCTCCCATTTAATTCTGGAACTGTAATAACAGCCCTTAATAAAAATCTATATTAGGAGGATTTACCATTTATACCATATTTATACTCTGCAATATTCTTTTATGGCAGTTTCGTACAAGTTGTTGCCTTCGCTGTCTATTACTACAACGACTGGAAGATTCTCAACTTCAAGCTCTCTTATGGCCTCTGTTCCTAAGTCGTCATAAGCTATTACTGTAGATTTCTTGATGCATTTGCTAAGAATTGCACCTGCTCCTCCTACTGCAGCAAAGTACACAGCACCGTTTCTTACGATTCCATCTATTACTGCCTGTGAGCGCTTGCCCTTTCCTATCATTCCCTTAAGTCCTAAATCGAGAAGGTCTGGTGCGTATTTATCCATACGGCTTGCTGTTGTAGGACCTGCTGAACCTATTGGTCTTCCCTCTCTTGCCGGGGATGGTCCCATGTAATATATTATGTTGTTCTTCATGTCTATTGGAAGCGGCTGTCCTGCTGCCAGAGCCTCTGCCATTCTCTTGTGTGCAGCATCTCTTGCTGTATAGATTGTTCCTGTTATGTATACATAATCTCCTGAATGAAGACTCTTTGCGTCCTCATCACTTATTGGTGCATTAATATATTTATCCATAATTAACCTCCCCTGATTATATTACCCTGTGTGAATGTCTGTTTACATGGCAGCAAATGTTTACTGCAACCGGAAGTCCTGCGATATGTGTAGGATATGTCTCTATGTTAATTGCAAGTGCTGTCTGTGTTCCGCCAAGTCCGCCAGGTCCTATTCCCAACTTATTGATTTTCTCAAGCATTTCTTTCTCTAAGTCACGAACATATTCAACTGGTGATTCCTCATTCAAATCTCTTGTTAATGCCTTCTTTGCAAGGTAAGCACATTTTTCAAATGTTCCACCGATTCCGACACCAACTACCATTGGAGGACAGGCATTAGGACCTGCATCCTTTACTGCTGTAAGTATTGCTTCTTTGACACCTTCAATTCCATCTGCCGGCTTTAACATGAATACCCTGCTCATGTTCTCGCTTCCGAAGCCCTTTGGTGCAACTGTTATGTCAACCTTGTCGCCTGGAACAATGTTAAAATGTATTACTGCCGGAGTGTTATCTTTCGTATTCTCTCTGTAGATAGGATCTTTAACAACTGATTTTCTTAAATATCCGTCAACATATCCTCTTCTTACACCCTCGTTAATTGCGTCTGTTATATCGCCGCCTGTAAGGTGAACATCCTGTCCTACATTGATGAACACTACTGCCATTCCTGTATCCTGACATATAGGTATCATATCCTCGCCTGCAATCTTTAAATTTTCTTCAAGCTGTCCAAGCACCTGCTTTCCAAGTGCAGACTCTTCATTCTTAACTGCATTCTCAAATACATTCTTCATATCATCTGTGAGAAAATGATTTGCCTCTATGCACATTTCTTTAATGTTGTCTGTGATTGTTGATACATTAATCTCTCTCATACTCATTTCCTTTCTTGTATTTTAATTATTAATTAATCCAGTATATATTAAAAATCTTCCTAACTCTTCTCGCCAGAATTTCCATTCATGTCCGATTTGTTCAATCTCATCATATACATAATCATATTCAATATGGCTCGTAAAATAATCTCTTAATATATGATTCATGTTTACCCACGGATCCAGTTCTCCACATGCATGGTATATTCTTGGTTTTATACTATCCTGCTCTATTAATTTATCAGCCTGATATGTAATTCCATATTCTGTTTTATGCAAATCTCCATCTCCATAAAGCTGTATTCTTCTTAGTGACTTCTCACTTCCATCATTAAGGAATTCTGCATCAGCTTTATCTCCTGCTGAAAATGCACCTACAGTTCCGTATTTCTGTGGATATTTGAGTGCTATGTGAAGACAACCATATCCACCATTTGAAAATCCTGACACATAATTATCCTCTCTTTTGTCAGAAAGACATGAAAACATGTTCATAACTATGTTAAACAGTTCTTTACCAACATAGGATTCATATTTATCTCCTATATTCATATTAACAAAGCAGGAATTCTGTACATTTGGAAGTACTGCTGCAAATCTGCCTTCATCAACATACTCCGTTATTGGCGAATGATACAGCCATACTGTATGATCTCCGCTGCTGCCATGATATAACCATAACACAGGCAACTTCTCATCTTTCTTAATATCTGATGGAAGAATAACTGTGCAGTCCATATTTTTCTTAAGATATATGGAAAAATGATTAACATTCATTACTGTTGCCATATATGTCCTCCATCTTATACGATTGTCCTTTTATTATTTCTATTGTTTCGTATATGCATTTATCCCAGAATGTGAAATCATGATTGCCTGCTGCCTCATAATAATCGACATTAAGTCCTGCATCTGATGCTAATTCATTCCACTGTCTGCTCATTTCAAGAATTGTATCCTGTAATCCACATCTTATATAGAATTTCGGATAATTTTCCACATTTGTCTTGATATTATCCGCTTTTAAACAATTCAATACATCAAATCCATTATCTGATAATTGATTTCTGTCACCAAATATCTGATATGTATTAATTCCCTGCGGATTATCGAATCTTTTTTCTATATCAAGCAGACCGGAATATGAGAATACTTTTCCGTAAATATCAGGTCTTACAAGTGATGCATGTACTGCGCCATATCCGCCCATCGACATTCCTGCAATGTAACGGTCTTTTCTGTCAGATGATAATCCGAACCAGTTCGTACATGTATTAATCAGTTCTTCCGTTAAAAATGTGAAATATTTTCTGCCATGTACATTATCAACGTAACATTTGTTATCCCCTGAAATCATTATGACTGCTATATTAGTATTATCTACATAATCTGCCACTCTGGATTTCGTAATCCATGTAGTGTAATCTCCTCCCATTCCATGAAGAAGATATAATGTCTTATAATTACCTCTGCCCTGTGGAATAATAGCATTAATCATAACCGGCATACCAAGTGTCCGCGATTCGTAATTGATATTAACTAAAGCCATATATGCTCCTATTGTAAAAAAGGGAACCGTCACATTAAAAATGTGGCAGTTCCCTTAATATTATTCTTCGGAATCTACTGTATTATCTGTGTCTTCTTCAAAGCCTTCTGCGTCCTTGCCATCTTCATCGGCAGGCTGCTTTCTTACTTTGGCAATTGTTGCTACTTTGACTCCTTCATCAAGGTTAATAAGCTTAACACCTGATGTTATTCTTCCAAGATTAGATATATCTGAGCACTGAAGTCTGATTATGATTCCCTCTGTTGTAATAAGCATTACTTCTCTTGAATCATCAACAGCCTTAGCACCTACGACATTACCAGTCTTTTCTGTTATCTTGTAACATTTGACACCTTTACCACCACGATGCTGAACTGTATATTCGTCAATGTCTGTTCTCTTACCCATACCATTCTCTGATACTATAAGCATAGTATCTCCCTGGGTACTTACCTGAACACCAACTACTTCATCCTCATCCATAAGACTCATACCGATAACACCCATTGCTGAACGTCCTGTTGGTCTTACATCTGTTTCCTTGAATCTTATACACTGTCCAAGCATTGTTACCATAAGAATCTCTGCCTGGTCATCTGTAAGCTTAACTTCAATAAGTTCATCATCTTCTCTTAAGTTGATTGCCTGAATTCCTGTCTTTCTTATATTGGCAAATTCTTTAACAGGTGTCTTCTTAACGATACCCTTCTTAGTTGCCATGAACAGGTAATCTGTATCCTGTAATGTATCAATCTTGACAGGAACAACTGCTGTGATTGTCTCACCCGGTGCTAACTGTAAAAGATTAATTATTGCAGTTCCTCTTGAAGTTCTTGAAGCTTCAGGAATCTCATAAGCCTTTAACTTGTAAGCTCGTCCTGTGTTAGTAAAGAATGTAAGTACATGATGTGATGTTGTCATGAATAAATCCTTGATGTAATCATCATCTATTGTCTGCATTCCCTTTATTCCCTTACCTCCACGGTGCTGACTCTTGAAGTTATCAGGTGTCATTCTCTTTACATAACCTAAGTTAGTTCTTGCAATAACACATGGTTCATCTGGAATAAGGTCTTCCATTGAGATATCGTATTCATCATATCCGATAGAAGTTCTTCTGTCGTCACCATATTTGTCTGCTATCTCTGAAATCTCAGTCTTGATAACACCAAGAAGTAACTTCTTGTCTGCAAGGATTGCCTTGTATTCTTTAATCTTCTCATGAAGTTCCTTTAATTCAGCTTCCAGCTTGCTTCTTTCCAGACCTGTCAGAGCTCTCAGACGCATATCCACGATAGCCTGAGCCTGTGCTTCTGAAAGTGCGAATTCAGCCATCAAGCTTTCCTTGGCAATCTGCACATTTGCAGAACCTCTGATTATTGAGATAACTCTGTCAATATTATCTAAGGCAATCATTAAGCCTTCTAAAATATGGGCTCTTTCCTCTGCCTTGTTAAGATCAAACTTAGTTCTTCTTGTAACTACCTCTTCCTGATGAAGAAGGTAATACTTTAACATGTCATACAGGTTAAGTACCTTTGGCTGGTTATCTACCAATGCAAGCATAATTACGCCAAATGTATCCTGTAACTGTGTATGTTTGTATAACTGGTTAAGTATTATGTTAGGATTAACGTCTCTTCTTAACTCGATGGCAATTCTCATACCCTCTCTGTCAGATTCATCTCTTAAATCTGTGATTCCGTCAATCTTCTTATCTCTTACAAGCTCTGCTATCTTCTCGATAAGCTTTGCTTTATTAACCATGTATGGAAGCTCTGTAACTACAATTCTGTTCTTGCCGTTATTCATTGGCTCAATATTAGTTACAGCTCTTACCTTTAACTTGGCTCTTCCTGTACGGTAAGCCTCCTCAATTCCCATCTTGCCGATGATTGTTCCACCTGTAGGGAAGTCTGGACCTTTAACTATATCAAGGATTTCCTCAATTGTTGTATCTCTGTCTTCTTCTACTTTATTGTCTATCATCTTGACAACAGCACCTATAACTTCTCTTAAGTTATGAGGTGGTATATTAGTAGCCATACCTACGGCAATACCAGATGTACCGTTACACAGCAGATTAGGATATCTTGATGGAAGTACTGTAGGTTCTTTTTCTGTCTCATCAAAGTTAGGTATGAAATCTACAGTGTCTTTATTAAGATCTCTTGTCATCTCCATAGATATCCTGCTGAGTCTTGCCTCTGTATATCGCATTGCGGCAGCTCCATCACCATCGACTGAACCGAAGTTACCATGTCCATCAACAAGTGGATATCTTGTATTAAAATCCTGGGCAAGCTTTACTAATGCCTCGTAAATTGATGAATCACCATGTGGGTGATATTTACCCATTGTATCACCAACGATACGGGCACATTTTCTATGTGGCTTATCAGGACCGTTGTTAAGTTCTATCATTGAATATAGAATTCTTCTCTGTACCGGCTTAAGACCATCTCTTACATCCGGAAGTGCTCTGGAAGCGATAACGCTCATGGCATAATCTATATAATAGTTTTCCATGGTTTTCTGCATATCGACTTCTTGAACTTTATCAAAGATATGTTCGTCCATTATTATAATTCCTTTCCGTGAAGTTAGTAGTTAAAGCAATTAGATATCCAAATTCTTTACAAACTTAGCATTTGCTTCTATGAAATCTCTTCTTGGCTCTACTTTGTCACCCATAAGTGTTGAGAATGTTACATCGAGTTCTGAATCATCATCTTCATTCATGTTAACTCTTAATAATACTCTCTTCTGTGGGTCCATTGTTGTTTCCCATAACTGTTCTGCGTCCATCTCACCAAGTCCCTTATAACGCTGGACTTTGTTGTTCTGGTCTCTTCCAATCTCAGTCATGATTGCATTAAGCTCATCATCATTATAGGCATACCAGACTTTTTTATTCTTCTCAACCTTATAAAGTGGTGGCTGTGCAAGATATACATGTCCTTCTCTTATCAGGTCAGGCATGAATCTGTACAGGAATGTAAGAAGAAGTGTCGCAATATGCGCACCATCTACATCGGCATCTGTCATAATAATAATCTTGTGATAACGAAGCTTGCTTATATCAAAATCTTCATGAATACCTGTACCAAATGCAGTAATCATTGCTTTAATCTCTGCATTACCAAGTATTCTGTCGAGTCTTGCTTTCTCAACGTTAAGAATCTTACCACGGAGTGGAAGGATAGCCTGTGTTGCACGGCTTCTTGCAGTCTTTGCTGAACCGCCGGCTGAATCTCCCTCAACGATATATATTTCGCAGTTCTTAGGGTCTTTATCTGAACAGTCTGCTAATTTACCTGGAAGTGAAGTACTTTCAAGTGCTGTCTTTCTTCTTGTTAAGTCTCTTGCCTTTCTTGCAGCTTCTCTTGCACGCTGTGCAAGTAAAGACTTCTCACAGATAGACTTTGCTACTGCAGGATTCTGCTCAAGGAAGTAAGTAAGCTGTTCACTTACAATACTGTCAACTGCTCCTCTTGCAACAGTATTACCAAGCTTCTGCTTAGTCTGTCCTTCAAACTGAGGGTCTTCAATCTTAACAGAAACAATAGCTGTAAGTCCTTCTCTTATATCATCACCAGAAAGTCCCTGTTCACTGTCTTTAAGAATCTTATTCTTTCTTGCATAATCATTGAAAGTTTTAGTTAAAGAATTTCTGAAACCTGTAAGATGTGTACCACCTTCAGGAGTCTTAATATTATTAACAAATGAGTCAACAACCTCATTGTATCCGTCATTATGCTGAAATGCTACTTCAACCTGAACATTGTCCTTCACACCTTCACAGTAAATAATCTGGCTGTACAAAGGCTCTTTACTCTTATTGAGATACTGGACAAACTCCTTAATTCCACCTTCATAATGGAATACCTTCTGCTGCTCAAGACCTTCTCTTAAATCTGTAAGAGTAATCTTGATTCCCTTAGTAAGGAATGCCATCTCTCTTAATCTGTGCATAAGAATATCGAATTCAAATACAGTTGTCTCCTGAAAAATCTCAGAATCAGGAAGGAAAGTAACCTTAGTTCCTGTATCTTCAACCTCGCAGTCACCAACAATCTTAAGGTCGTAACATATCTTTCCTCTTTCATATCTCTGCTGATATATATGTCCGTTTCTCTTTACCTGAACTTCGAGCCATTCAGACAAAGCATTAACTACAGATGCACCAACACCGTGAAGTCCTCCGGACACCTTGTATCCTCCACCACCGAATTTACCTCCGGCATGAAGAACTGTATATACTACTTCAATGGCAGGTCTTCCTGTCTTATGATTAATATCAACAGGTACACCTCTACCATTATCAATTACAGTGATAGAGTTATCTTTATTGATCATAACCTCAATATGTGTACAAAAACCTGCTAATGCTTCGTCGATTGCATTATCAACTATCTCATATACAAGATGATGAAGTCCTCTTCCTGATGTACTGCCAATATACATACCAGGTCTCTTTCTTACAGCTTCAAGGCCTTCGAGTACCTGAATCTGGTCTCCACCATAATTCTTCTCTGCATTCTGATCTGCCACTTTAATTCCTCCTTATTTTACGAAGCAAAATGTAATTAATTCTCATTAACTACATGACCATCTGTTACTTTAAATATTTTGTTGATATTCATTCTGTTATTGATAAATTCTTCAAGTCCGGTACATGTAACAATTGTCTGGATATCACCTATGCTGTTAATAAGAAAATTCTGTCTGTTACTGTCTAACTCAGATAAAACATCATCAAGTAGAAGTACCGGAGTATCTTTAATGACGAGCTTTACAAGTTCAATCTCTGACAGCTTAAGCGAAAGTGCTGCTGTTCTCTGCTGCCCCTGCGAGCCATATTTTCTCACATCATTGTCATTAATTAAGAATATCAGGTCATCCTTATGTGGACCTTTGCTTGTAGCCTTGTATTTAATATCCTTCTGTCTTGAATTCCTGACTTCTTCTTCAAAATCATTCACATCAACATCAGGAACATAACATACTTTAATATTCTCAATACCACCTGTAAGTCTTGAATGAATATTGCTGATTATTGTATTAATCTTTTCTATGAAACGCTCACGCCCTTTAATAATAAGGCTTCCGTACTTGACAAGCTGCATATCCCATATATCAAGAGTCTGCATCAGCTGTTCAGATGGTGCAAATGCTATATCTTTCAGAAGCTTGTTTCTCTGATTAAGCACCTTGTTGTAATTAACAAGATTGCTAAGATATATCTTGTCAAGCTGGCTAAGTTCCATATCCATAAATCTTCTTCTCTCAGAAGGACCGTCTTTAATAATATTAAGGTCTTCCGGCGAAAAGAAAACAATATTAATAATTCCAAAAAGCTCAACAGCTTTCTTGATTGGAATACCGTTGACTGCTATACCTTTAGATTTATTCTTCTTAAGGTG
This sequence comes from Eubacteriales bacterium, assembly GCA_030537195.1. Classification (GTDB taxonomy): domain Bacteria; phylum Bacillota; class Clostridia; order Lachnospirales; family Lachnospiraceae; genus Lachnospira. The sequence continues at coordinate 11,849 of JAUNOK010000032.1, forward strand.
CATATCTATACGGTATCTCATATTGTGCTTTAAAACATTAAGCTTGATATGTGATTCATCTTCACCGAATCTGACTATTTCTCTGTCTTTACTGCCACGATGTGACTTGGAAGTTGAACACATATATATTGATTCTAATATGTTAGTCTTTCCCTGTGCATTGTCACCATATATTATATTGACATGCTCATTGAACTTCATATCTAGAAATTCATAATTCCTGTAATCCTTTAATTCAACAGATTCGACTATCACATTAACACCTATTTTTTAATAAGAATACTAGAGCCGTTGTACTCTACAACTTCTCCACCAAAAAGCTTTTTTCCGCGTTGTGTTTCAACAACGCCATTAACTTTAACTTCACCATCCTGAATAACAATCTTGGCTTCAACTCCAGATTCTACTAATCCGGCAGCTTTGATTGCCTGTCCAAGTTTGATGAACTCATCTCTTAAAACTATTTCTTCCATAACTTTCCTTTCTCTTGTTAAGCTGTGAAGTTAACAGGAAGTATAAGATATATATAATTCTCTTCCTTGTCCCTGATAAAGCATGGTGATTTATGATTAACTAAATACATAGTCACATTTTCATCATCAATAACTCTTAATGCATCCATAAGGAACTTAGGATTGAAACCAATCATAATATCCTTACCCTCTTTATCAATATCAATATCTTCGTTAAGAGCACCAACTGCAGAATTAACATTTACCTGTAATAAACCATTCTGGATATTAATAATAATTGGCTTCTTATCTCCTTCTCTTATAAGAAGATTAGCTCTGTCGATAGAATCAAGGAATTCTTTTTTATTAATAGACACCTTAGTTTCATAATCACTTGAAAGCATCTGGTTAATCTTGAAGTAATCACCTTCAATAAGTCTTGAAACAACATGTGTCTGATCAAATTCAAATAATACATGATTATTAGTAAAGTATATATTAACAAGACTCTCTGCATCAGCATTAAGAATCTTGCTTATCTCCTGAAGAGTCTTACCAGGAATAACTACTCTTACATCATCAGCTCTTCCTTCAAGCTTAATATTACGGATAGCAATTCTGTGTCCGTCAAGACCAACAACCTTAAGTGTGCCATCACTTATCTCGAAGAGTTCACCTGTCATCATCTTATTATTATCGTTCATGGCGATAGAGAAAATTGTCTGGTTGATAACTTCCTTTAACTGGAACTGTGAAAGTGTTATCATCTTGTCTTTAATAATAGCTGGGAGGTAAGAGAAATCTTCTCCAGACTTTCCGGCAATATTGAACTTACTCTTTTCGCATGTAATAAGAGCATTATTATTAGAGTCAGTAGATAAAGTAATATCATTATCAGGAAGCTTTCTTACGATTTCAGAGAAAAGCTTGGCATCAATGGCAACTTTACCCTTTTCTATAATTTCACCTTCTACTATAGTTTCGATTCCAAGTTCCATATCGTTACCAGTGAACTTGATTTCGTTAGTAGTAGCGTCAATAAGAATACATTCAAGAATATTCATAGTGGTTCTTGTAGGTACAGCCTTCATTACGATACCTACAGCTTTGTTTAAGTTGGATTTAGTAAAAACTAATTTCATGTTGATAACTTCCTTTCAAGAAAATTGTAGTGGAGAAGAGCTATATATAAATATATTAATGCAGTAGCCGTAGTCTTAGGGGATGTTAAAATGTTAAAAATCAAGCAAAGCCTTATAAATTCTGGATTAGCAACAATAATAACCGTGTTAGGAAGCATAAATTATTGTGTTAATTCACAGTGAAAAAATAAAGCTGTAATAAAATTAAAAAGTTCTAAAAAAAAGTTATAAAGAACAATCAACATAAAAATAACATTTAATTAACAAAATATCCTAAGTCCATTGTGGAAAACTTTCAGGATGGATTAAGCTTCTTTATTAATATATCAATAGTACTCTTGGTCGTTTCGTTAGTAGCTGTTTCTTTGGCAATCTTTTCTGAACCATATAATATAGTAGAATGATCCCTTCCTCCTAAGGCTTTACCAATAGCTTCAAGAGGAGTCTGTGTCATCTGTCTGCACAGGTACATTGCAATATGTCTTGGAAATGCTATGTCGGCACTTCGTTTATGAGATATTATATCTTCAGGTTTAATATGAAAATGTTCAGCAACTACATCAATAATTAACTCAGGTGTAATCTCTTTCTTAGAGTATGGAGATATAAGATCCTTAAGGGTATTCTCAGCAAACTCTGCAGTAAGAGGTGTGTGGGAAAGCTTAGAATAAGCTGAAAGCTTGGTAAGTGCTCCCTCAAGCTCCCTGATACTTGAAGTAATATTAGTTGCAACATAATCTTTAACTTCATATGGAAAATCAATTCCCAAAGCCTCAGACTTCTTATTAATAATAGCCATCTTGGTTTCATATGTAGGAATCTGGATATCTACCGGAAGACCGCTTTCGAAACGTGTTCTTAATCTGTCTGGCAGAGTTTCCATTTCTTTAGGTGGTCTATCAGAAGATATAACAATCTGTTTTCCAAGCATATAAAGGTCGTTGAAAGTATTGAAGAACTCTTCCTGAGTAGAAACCTTTCCTATTATAAACTGAATATCATCAATAAGAAGAACGTCAATATTACGGTATTTATTTCTGAATTCAGTGTTTTTGTTAGTTTTAACCGATTCGATAAGCTCGTTAGTAAATGTCTCAGAAGTTACATATAAAACTTTCTTAGACGGGTCGCTTGCAATGATAAAATGTGCAATCGCCTGCATAAGGTGAGTCTTACCAAGTCCGGCACCTCCGTATATGAACAGAGGGTTATATATCTGGCCAGGTGTTTCAGCAACCGCTAAAGATGCAGCGTGAGCCAGATTATTGTTAGTACCTATTACAAATGTGTCAAATGTGTAATTAGGATTAAGATTCTGTGAAGCAAGACTATTAGTTGTAGAAACTGTAGATGTTTTCTTCTTTAATTCATCTTCCTTTTTCTCAGCAGATGATATAATAATTACCTGATATTCCTTGTTCATAACCTCAGATACAGTAATTTCAAGAAATTTGAGGTATTTTTTCTCAATATATACAATACTTCTTTCGTCCTTAGAAGCATCATCTTCTAAAGATGAGAAAGTAAGAGTTAAAACATCACCATCAAGCTTATATATTTTGAGGGGTTTTATCCATGTTTTAAAAGAAACATCAATTATTTCATGTTCTTCTTTAAAAGTAGAGAGAATTAAATCCCATTTATCAATCAATGTCTGTAGTTCATCCATAAAATCTAGGCCTTTCTGGCTTGTTAAATCGCCTGTCCAATCATAAAAATACATTCCCTTATATAATATATCATTTATAAAATTTTTTCAATATTTGGGCAAATTAAGCCCTGTGGATAATTATATGGAAAGAAATGTATTAACATCAGTGTGGATAATATTATAAACGCGAAAAAGGTCGAAAATAGGCACTTTTTCAAAAATATCGTTAATAACTAACGTAATTATAAAGAGTTTTCCACAAGTTATCAACATTTTGTGGAAAACTCTTTTGTATTCTTACTAAAAATTATAAGAAATGTCCTGTTTATGCGGATTGCAGCATTGTGAAAAACCTGTTGAAAGCGATTTTTATATAATTGGTATACTTAAAAATAAATGCAGTAAATATCAAGTTTTTCTTGACTTTATAATGTTTACACAATATAATCAGTTCTGTGTTTTGAAATTTTTTATATGAAAATATTCTTACCATAATAAACTACAATGGTAATGAAGGAGGTGCATAGACTATGAAGATGACATTTCAGCCAAAGAACAGACAGAGATCAAAGGTTCACGGATTCAGATCAAGAATGAGTACTGCAGGTGGAAGAAAAGTTTTATCAGCAAGAAGAGCTAAGGGTAGAAAGAAACTTTCAGCTTAATTAATATTTTCTTGATTTTGTTGGCAGATGGGAGTTTCTCATCTGCTTTTTTCAGATTATAATAATATTTAATTATATTGATAATTAATTGAAGTAACATTTTAAATAATAAGAATGGTGAATGATATGAAATATAAGGATTTTCAAACATTAGGAAGTAATCAGGAATTTAAAAAGGTGTACAATAATAAGAAATCTTTCGCTAATAAGAATCTTATTATGTATATTTCTGAGAATGGAACGGATACTAAACGATTAGGTGTATCTGTGAGTAAGAAGGTCGGGAATAGTATTGTCCGACACAGACTGGCAAGACTGATACGAGAGGCATTCCGCCTAAGTACAGACTGTATACCCGATGGATATGATTATGTTGTCGTAGCCAGAGCCAGTTTGAAAGATAAGGGTTTTTTTGAAACTAAGGAATCAATGATTCATTTATTGAAACTTCATAAGCTTTATAAGCAGGATTAAACAGGCGGTTAATATGAAGGATATAAAGAGTAAGTTAAAGAATGTGGGCAAGTTCATAGTTCTTAAGATGATAAGATTGTACCAGCTCGCAATATCTCCTTATAAGGGTGGTAAATACTGCAGCTTTATTCCTACATGTTCGCAGTATGCAATTGAAGCTATTGAAATGTATGGAGTTTTCTTAGGTGGGTGGTTGGCACTTAAAAGAATATTAAGGTGCAATCCATTTAATAAGAACGCTTATGGCTTTGATCCGGTGCCGGTAGGCAGATACGGGAAAAGAAAAAAGCAATAAACAATTGAATATTTGGATAGTGCTATATTATGCGGAGGTGACAATTTGAGTATTATTAAGCCAATTGCACAGTTACTCGGTTACATTTTAGACATTCTTTTCAAGGGTCTTAATGCAATGGGAATTGGTAATATTGCAATAGCAATCATTATTTTTACTCTGCTTGTTAAAATGTTAATGCTTCCATTACAGATTAAGCAGCAGAAGATGACTAAGTTACAGTCAGTTATGAACCCGGAAATAAAGGCTATTCAGGAGAAGTATAAGGGAAAGAACAGTGATACTGCAGCTATGCAGAAGATGCAGATGGAAACTAAGGCTGTATATGAAAAGTATGGTGTTTCACAGTGGGGAAGCTGTGTTCAGCTTCTTATCCAGATGCCAATTCTTTTCGCTCTTTACAGAGTATTCCAGCAGATACCACTTTATATTTCACAGATTAAGGTACTTTTCCTTAATATACTTGGACTTAATGGCGCTGATGGTATCTCATCTGTTTCAGGATATGCTGATACACTTAATGAGATATACGGAAAGTCAGTTGACTGGAGCAATACAAGTACAGCTGTAACAACACTTAACTCATTTACTGCAGACCAGTGGACTAAGTTAAAGGAAGCATTTCCAGCATTTTCTGATATGATTACACAGAATCTTGATAAGATTAACCATATGAACACTTTCTTAGGCGTTAATATGTCTCAGAATCCAGGTTTTGGTCTTCATATAGCTATATTAATTCCAATCCTTGCAGGTGTTACACAGTTCATATCTGTTAAGGTTTCACAGGCTGGTATGACTCAGCCTGACAGCGATAACCCAGCAGCAGCGTCTATGAAGATGATGACTTATTTCATGCCACTTATGTCAGCATTTCTTGCAATAAGTCTTCCTTCAGGTCTTGGTGTTTACTGGATTGCAACTGCTGTTATCCAGACAATTCAGACTATCTTCATTAACAGGTATTACGATAAGCTTGGAACAGATAAGATCGTTGAGAAGAATGTTGAAAAGCGTAATAAGAAGAGAGCCAAGAAAGGTCTTCCAGCAGAAACTATCGTTAAAGGTGCTTCTGTAAGTACTAAGAATGTTAACAACAATAAGAATTCTTCTACTTCTTCAAGTGCTGACAGAGCTAAGAAGCTTCAGGAAAGAAAAGAAGCTAACGATAAGAAGATACAGGAATTAAAAGAAGCTGCAGCAGCAAGCGGTAAGGCAGCTAAGCCAGGAAGTCTTGCTGATAAAGTTGGTATGGTATCAAGATACAATGAGGTCAACGATAAAAGAAAATAGAGAGGGTTAAGTAATGGAATATATTGAAGTTACAGGAAAATCTGTTGAAGAAGCTATAACTAATGCCTGCACTAAGCTTGGTATTCCAAGTGATAAGCTTGATTATGAAGTTATAGACAAAGGTAATTCAGGATTTTTAGGAATATTTAATTCTAAGCCTGCTAAGATTAAGGCAAGAGAAAAGCAGGAAGAGCCTGTAGTAGAACAGGTAAAGGCAGAGGAGCCTAAAAAGGCTGTTGAAGCACCTGTTCATACAGAGAACAAATTCGAAAAGAAGGCTGCTGATTTCAAGAAGGCAGAGCCTAAGAAGGAATTCAAGTCTGAACCTAAGAAAGAGTTCAAGAAGGAATATAAGCCTGCTGATAACCACAAGAATGCAGAAGTTAAGGAAGCTCCTAAGGCTGAAGCACAGCCACAGCCTAAGGCAGAGCCATTTACAGATGAGCAGAAGGAAGTTATCAAGAAGGATATCAAAGCATTTCTTGACAGCATGTTCGGTGCTATGAGCATGGAAGTTAATGTTGATATTACATTTGACGATGAAGAAAACAGCGTTAATGTAGATCTTTCTGGAGATAATATGGGCGTTCTTATCGGTAAGAGAGGACAGACACTTGATTCTATCCAGTATCTTACAAGTCTTGTAATCAACAAGAACAGCGAAAAGTATGTAAGAGTTAAATTAGATACAGAGAACTACAGAAAGAGAAGAAAAGAAACTCTTGAGTCTCTTGCTAAGAATATTGCATACAAGGTTAAGAGAAGCAGAAGACCTGTTTCACTTGAGCCAATGAACCCATATGAAAGAAGAATTATCCACTCAGCACTTCAGTCAGACAGATTCGTTTCTACAAGAAGTGAGGGTGAAGAACCTTTCAGACATGTTGTTGTTTATCTTGAAAGAGAGAATAATAACAGATATAACAGATAATTAGATATATGATTTTATGAAATGCTGTGGTATTATTATCACAGCATTTTTTATATGGAGGATGGAAATGGAGGACACAATAGCAGCTATATCTACCAGCACAATGTCAAGCGGTGGAATAAGTATTGTGAGAATAAGCGGTCCTGATGCTATAAGCATTGGTGATAAAGTATTCAGATCAAAAAAGAATATTAAACTTGCAGATGTACAGAGTCATACAGTACATTTTGGAAATATATGTGATAATGGCAATGAAATCGATGAAGCACTTGTAATTGTCATGAAAGCTCCTAACACATACACAAGGGAGAATATTGTTGAGATTGATTGTCATGGTGGTATTCTTGTTACTAAGAAGGTGTTAGAGGCAGTGCTTAATGCCGGTGCAAGACTTGCTGAGCCGGGCGAATTTACCAAGAGAGCATTTCTTAATGGAAGAATTGACCTTTCTCAGGCAGAGGCTGTTATTGATATTATCAATGCAAAGAATGATTATGCTCTGAAATCTTCTGTTAATCAGTTAGATGGCAGATTATCAGAGAAGATTAAGAACATAAGGGAAATGATCCTGAATAATGTTGCATTTATAGAAGCTGCACTTGATGATCCTGAACATTTTGATATAGATGCTAATGTAGATAACCTTAAAAATGATGTGGAAAACTGTCTTAATAATGTGGATAACTTGTTAAAAACATGCGACAATGGCAGAATTATGCATGATGGAGTGCGTACAGTCATTTTGGGGAAAACTAATGCGGGCAAGTCAAGCCTGCTTAATGTGCTTGCAAGAGAAGAGAGAGCAATTGTTACTGATATAGAGGGAACGACAAGAGATACTCTTGAGGAAATGATTAATCTGTCTGGAATTACTCTTAATCTTATTGATACTGCAGGAATCAGAAAAACTGATGATGTTGTTGAGAGCATTGGTGTTAATAAGGCTAAGAAACTTGCAGAAGTTGCAGATCTTGTAATATATGTGGTTGATTCTTCACGGGCACTTGATGATAATGATTACGAAATTATGGAACTTATTAAAGATAAAAAGGTTCTTGTAATACTTAATAAAGCTGATCTTGCACAGGTTACTACAGCAGATGATATTAAGAAAATCATTAATTGTGAGACAGTTACTATATCTGCAAAGCAGGAGACAGGAATTGAAGAGCTTGAGGAAACTGTTAAGAATATGTTCTTTAACGGCGAAGTTAAGTTTAATGAAGATGTATATATTACAAGTACAAGACATAAAGAGCTTTTAAAGAAAGCAGATGACAGCTTAAAGCTTGTACTTGATGGAATTGATAACATGGTAAGTGAAGATTTCCTTACTATTGATTTAATGGCTGCATATGAGAATCTTGGTCTTATAATAGGAGAAGAGATTGAAGATGACCTTGCTAACAGAATTTTCTCAAAGTTCTGTATGGGTAAGTAATGCAGGTTGATAAGGAGAAGTAATATGCCTAATATTAGAGAAGAATATGATGTTGTAGTAGTAGGTGCCGGACATGCAGGCTGTGAGGCTGCCCTTGCTGCTGCAAGAATGGGACTTGAAACAATTATATTTACAGTAAGCGTTGAAAGTATTGCAATGATGCCTTGTAATCCTAATATCGGAGGAAGTTCCAAGGGACATCTTGTAAGAGAGATAGATGCTCTCGGTGGTGAGATGGGTAAGAATATTGATGCTACATTTATACAGTCTAAGATGTTAAATGCGTCAAAAGGCCCTGCAGTTCATTCACTCCGTGCGCAGGCTGACAAGTCAGATTACAGCAGAAGAATGAGAAATGTGCTTGAGAATACAGAACATCTGCATATAAGACAGGCTGAGGTATCAGAGATTATCGTTAATGACGGAAAGATTGGCGGTGTTAAGACTGTTTCTGGCGCAGAATACATAGCCAAGGCAGTTGTTTTATGTACAGGTGTATATCTTAAGGCAAGATGTATATACGGCGATGTAAGCTATTATACAGGTCCTAACGGATTACAGGCAGCCAACCATCTTACACAGTCACTTATTGATAATGGAATTGAGGTAAGAAGATTCAAGACTGGTACTCCTGCGAGAGTTGATAAGAGATCAGTAGATTTTTCTAAGATGACAGAGCAGTTTGGTGATAAGAGAGTTGTGCCATTTTCATTTGAAACAGACCCTGAAAGCATACAGAAGGAGCAGGTAAGCTGCTGGCTCACATACACTAATGAAGAGACACACAAGATTATTATGGATAATCTTGACCGTTCACCTCTTTATTCAGGTGATATTCACGGAACAGGCCCAAGATACTGCCCATCAATTGAGGATAAGGTTGTAAGATTTGCGGATAAGGAAAGACATCAGGTGTTCATTGAGCCGGAGGGCTTATACACTAACGAAATGTATCTTGGCGGAATGAGCAGCTCAATGCCTGAAGATGTACAGTATGCAATGTATCGCACAGTTCCGGGACTTGAGAATGTCAGAATTGTAAGAAATGCTTACGCTATCGAGTATGACTGTATTAATGCCGTCCAGTTAAAGTCATCTCTTGAATTCAAGAAAATTGAAGGCTTATTTGCAGGAGGACAGTTTAACGGAAGTTCAGGATATGAGGAAGCAGCTGCACAGGGAATTATTGCCGGTATCAACGCAGCACTTTTCGTTAAGAAGGAAGAGCCACTTATACTTGACCGTTCAGAAAGCTATATAGGTGTTCTTATAGATGACCTTGTAACTAAGGAGACAGCAGAACCTTACAGAATGATGACAAGCCGTGCAGAGTACAGACTTATATTAAGACAGGATAATGCAGATATAAGACTTACTAAATACGGTTACAGAGTCGGACTTATAAGTGAGGAAAGAATGAACCGTCTTACACGCAAGATTCAGCTTATAGATGAAGAAATAGAGCGTGTTAAGTCAGTTAATATAGGAACTGGAAGTGAAGTACAGAAGGTACTTACAGATAACGGAAGTACTGAACTTACAACAGGTGCTACACTTGCTGAGCTTATCAAGAGACCTGAACTTTCATATGATGTCCTTGCTCCGATTGATAAGCACAGACCAGAGCTGCCTTGGGATGTATGCGAGCAGGTTAATATCAACCTGAAATACGAGGGATATATAGACAGACAGTTAAGACAGGTTGAACATTTTAAAAAGCTTGAAAATAAGCTTATACCAGACAATCTTGATTACTTTGGAATAAGTGGATTAAGAAAAGAAGCAATGCAGAAGCTTGATAAATTCAGACCTCGTTCAATAGGACAGGCTTCAAGAATATCAGGTGTTTCACCTGCTGATATATCAGTGCTTCTTGTCTACCTCGAGTCTCTTAGAAGAAAGCATTAATAAAAGCATTGATAAGGAGAAATGTATGATAAATGAAACATTTAAGAATAATCTGGATTCTATAGGTGTTGAGCTTACAGACAGACAGTACGAGCAGTTTGACATGTATTATAAGCTGCTTGTTGAATGGAACAGCTTTATGAATCTTACTGGAATCACAGATTATGACGAAGTTCTTTTAAAGCATTATGTTGACAGTCTTGTGTTAGATATTGAAAAAATCGGACATGGAAAGAATGAGATTTCTCTTATTGATGTTGGAACAGGTGCAGGTTTTCCGGGACTTCCGTTAAAGATAGCACATCCACAGCTTAATGTTGTCCTGCTTGATTCACTTAATAAAAGAGTAAAGTTTCTTAATCAGGTAATAGATGATCTTGGACTTACAGGAATAGAAACTGTTCATTCAAGAGCAGAGGATGGTGGAAGAAATAAAGATTTAAGAGAGCATTTTGATGTGAGTGTTTCACGAGCTGTTGCTAACCTGGCAACTCTTGTGGAATATAACCTTCCATTTGTCAAAGTTGGTGGATATTTCGTGGCATATAAGTCAGGAGATATTGATGAAGAATTAGTAAATGCTAAGAAAGCAGTAAGCGTTCTTGGCGGAACAATAGAAGAAGTGAAGAAATTCCAGCTTCCGGGTACTGATATTGACCGTTCTTTAGTATATATCAAGAAAGTTAAACCAACATCTGGAAAGTTCCCAAGAAAAGCCGGACTTCCTTCAAAAGAGCCGATTGCATAAGCAGTCTGTACACATTATAGTATAAAGAAAACCCATATTATTCACTTTATATGATTAGTAATTAATCATATTGTGGATAATATGGGTTTATTAATTATATGTTGTTGATTATCTGAATTGTATAAAATCTTTGATAGTTGTTACTTAATTGAGGAATATCTCAGCCTGTCTTACAAATTCAGCCGGCTGTTCAACCTGTGGAAGCTTCTTGGCATCCTGAATCATAACATTTTCAATAGCTGGATTGATGTGGATATATTCATCAATTACATCATTATTATTGTGCATACCGTTAATCATGTATATACAGTTATCAAGCTCAGAAAGCGCCTTTGAGATAGTAACAGTAGTAAAGTTACATTCTGTGCTGATGAAAAGATACTTAGCTGATGCATCACCAAGATGTGAATTCTCATGGCATGCATTGATATAATCAGCAGGAACTTTACCGTCCTTGAATGTCTTTGAAAGGAGCTTTCTAAGAGATGGTCTGTTAAACAGGATATTGTATACAGTAGTTCCGATAACAGGTACATTTAAAATGTATCTTCTGATTCCACTTAAGTTATCAGGTCCTTTCAGGGCATCCTCAACTGATACAGGTGATACAAGGATAATCTTGTTAAACAGTGCATGGTTGTTGAATGCTGCCATTATAACAATTGGTGTTGAAGCTGCTGTTGCAACAACATCAGTCTTGGAACGGATAACATTGAGTACAAAATCGTTGATAAGCTGTGTATACATAAATGTTGTATAAGTAAGATTAGGTTTATCAGAGTGTCCACAGCCTAATAAATCGATAGCATAGACCTTGTGATTCTTAGCAAAGCTGTTAATAGTCTGTTCCCATTCGTAAGCTGAACTGTAAGAATTAAGGTCATGTATAAGTAAAAGTGGAGAACCTGAGCCGGCAGTTACATATGCAATATTGCCGAACTTCCACTGATAATTACTTCTTATTCTCTTACCAGTATAGTTATTAGCAGTAGATGATTTGAAAATTATGCTGTTAATCAGGTGTGTAGTAGTAACAACAGCAGCTCCCATACCAACTGCCAGTCCAATTTTCTGCCATTTATTCATAGTAAATTCCTCCTAGATATCCCGAAAGAAAATGTTCTAACGCACTTATAGATAAAATAATTATATTCCATTATTTAATATGTGGCAATGGTAATTTTATGTTAAAGTCTTTTTAAGATTGATAGAAAAAATGTACTTTATCTGTTAATATATATAAGGTATTATTATTTTATCAGAAACAGTTAGTATGATTATTAATAATTATAAAAAAATATATATAATATAATTGTTGCATAATATATTGAAAAATTGTTAAACAGGAGCGAAAATGTCTGATTTATGCATTAAGTATGTTGAAAATGAACTGAATAATTATAAAACACGATTAAATGAAGTAGAGAATAATATCCGTTCTTATGAAATTGAATTAAAAACTGTCAATAAGAATCTCTCAAAGATTAATAAAGAAAAAGACTGGACAGAAGATATATTTCATTCAGTTTCATCTTCTAAGACTACAGATAATATTAAATTATCAACATTAGATGATAGTAAATCAGAACTTAATAATAATTTATCTATCCTTAGAGATGAACATGAAGTTTTAATAAAAAAGATAGAAGAACTGGATAATATCTTAAAGGCTGATAAAGAAAGTAATACACCAAAATCTGTAGATGGAGATGAAAGTACAGAGGACGATGTTTCACGTGAAACAATGAACTTAGATGATTCAGATAATGAGTTAATAGAACAGATAACATCTCTAATTAATAAACAGAAAT
>JAUNOK010000042.1 GCA_030537195.1 Eubacteriales bacterium
AGGGCAGGATGCCGGATAACGTCCGGTGGAGGCGACTCCAAGGCCAGTGCAACAGAAATATACCGCCGTCTGAATCAATGGTTCATAGTTTGAATCATTGATTCAAACAGGTAAGGGTGGAAAGGCAGAGTAAGAGACTACCGCATTGCTGGTAACAGCAGTGGCACATGTAAACCCCATCCGAAGCAAGACCAAACAAAAGCGTTACAAAGGCTGCCCGCCAAGCTTTAGGTAGGTCGCTTGAGCCTGCTGGTAACAGCAGGACTAGATAGATGATCGTCACAGCTATGCTGACATAACCCGGCTTATAGCGCTGCTCATTTTATTAAAATCCGGCTTAGACCGGATTTTGTTATATAACAGGAATTATTAGAAATAAATGTATTATATCACCAATAATATTTCGTCAATGATGGAGGCAGGTATGCAGGAAATGTTAAAAAAAGTAATAACAGACGTTCTGACAACATTATATGAACCATTCTGGTTTGCGCTGCTGTCAGCAATGCTGCTTATAATTGCATATATGTACTGCTATGAGCCGGATGGAGCGGGAAAAGGCTTCAAACCGATGATGTTGGCATGGTTTGAGAAATTTAAGAAAGATGCACATTTCCGGGAATTGTTTTTCTGGTTTTTGTTCACAGTGATGATATTGTTCAAGACACTTCTTAACAGAAACATGTGGATGAATCCGCTGTCAGATGTAATGGGTGGCTGGACGCTCACAGATGCCAAAGGAAAAGTGAGCGCAGAACCGGTTGAGAACGTAATAATGCTTATACCGTGGACATGGCTGCTCATTGTATTAAAGCACAGGAAAAATGCAGTGAAAAGACCGGTGCTGTATGCGATAGCAGCGGGATTTCTGTTCTCGCTTACAATAGAAACACTGCAGTTGATGTTAAGACTTGGCACATTCCAGTTGTCAGATATATGCTACAACACACTTGGTGGAATGATTGGCGGAGTAATGTTCTGGATAATCAGACTGATAAGAAAACAATAAAAGGACTCTCTCGGTGTACACTTCACCGGGAGGGTTCTTTCTGCTTTAAACGAGAGGGAAGGTAAAGAAGAGAGGGGAATAACATGATAATAGAAAACACACTAAAAGATATGGTAGAGAGCAATACAACCGGTCGCCTGACCGATGCCGGCAAAAGATTCATTGACAGAATGAATGACAAGAATGATATCAGGAAGCTTCTGATGGATAATGGCGGATTTTTTGCAGGATATGAGGCTGGTACAGATAAGATAGCAGGTGATATTGCAAATGTTTTATCAGAAGAAAATCTGAGCCAGCTTGCGGCAGAACTTAGCAGGGATTCAGGATATACATTTAAAGCAAGACTGGAAAAGGGACTTACGGACCTCATGAGCGAATATGAAATTCCGCATGAAGAAGCATGTCTGTACGCAAACAGAATGCTAGGCGCAGTTCTTTATGAGCTGCCACAGGTCGCACCAGACCAATACGACAGATATTTCCAGAGCGAGTGGCGCGACGAACAGCAGCAGGAAGCACAGGAGATGATCAGCAAACTAGAGAAAATCAGTAACCAGATGGCAGTGTATGCAGATAACCATATGGATATATGCTCGACAGATGACCTTGACCTGCAGCTTAAGCGTCAGACAGTCAATCCTAAGATAGGAATAGATTTCTTTGATATAGATGACGATGAATTCATAAATGCATTTAACGAAGTCAAGAATGACGAGAAAGTCTGCGTAAGAGCAAGATGCAGGGAAGAGGCAATATACTGCATCATCAACGAGCTATGGAAATCAGGGGAGAAAAGACCAATATTCGTTGTGAAGAACAAGAAAGACTGGGACAGATTAGCAGAAGTCGGGGGAACAGGCAACATATACATACCGTGGTTCTATGCGGATGAGATAGTATCAATAGAGAATAACACCAATATATTCATCTTCACAGACGGGTTGCCATCATTCTCGGACAAAGAGATAGAATTAAGACCGAGAACGCTCGAAACAATACGCAGGGCTTTGCGCCGGGCAGGAGTGGAGGTTAATCAGACTAATGAGCTTGTAAATGAGACGCATGGATTGTATATTCCGATGAAAAGAAGAATATTCAACGGCGCATTTTTAAAGAAGCCGGAATGGATTGCCGGTTTGTCTGATAACGTCAAGATAACATGTCTGCTTGTCGGACAATGGACAGATGCGGATGGAGATAAAGCGGTAATAGAGGAGCTTAGCGGTCTAAAGTATGATGATTTCACAGAACAGATTAGAAAATATGCAGGCGGAGAAGAGCCATTTGTATATATAGTTAAAAACGGCAGAGTTAATCAGTACTATCTGGCAAGTGTGCAGAATACGTGGGAATATCTGGATGTGTCGACAGATAGCGAAATCTGGAAGAGATTCATGAGGGCATGCATAGATGTGTTAAATGAATCGGAAGCGTTATTCACATATACATTTGAGGAGAGGCTGGCTGCCACATACAACGGAGAGCAGCTGTTCTGGTCGGGTAATATACGACAAGGAATGCTTCGGACGCTTCTAATCAAAGTGTGCCATAAAGACCACGGCAGTTCACAGGCGATTCTCGATAACATGGTTGAGGAAATACTCGGTTATGTTAAGACAGAGCAGCAATGGAAATACATATCAACATATTTCAGGGAACTGTGCGAATTATCGCCATCCAAAGTGCTTGACAGATTAGAAAATGAGTGGGATAAGCCTACTGGTCTGTTGCAGCTTTTCGAGAAGCAGAGCAATAATTCTATGTTTGATAAAAATGCATATATAGATATCCTCTGGGGCGTAGACACCATGCTTGTACAGAAACCATACGCTGCAAGAGCGTTTGGATGGCTGCTTCGCATAGATGACATGTCATATAATTATACATCCAACACGCCGGCTGATGCTATACATAAGGTCATATGCAGCTGGATTAACCTGTCGGCATTCAGAACAGCAGATGAGAAAGTAAATGCTGCAAGAATGACTCTTGAACATGATAGAAACGGGTGGGACCATGTGTATAAGTCGCTTCCTCAATATAACAGTAACATCATTGGCAATATTATAAAGCCTCGTTACAGGGAATATGTTACCCCTGAAATGATGAATACAGAAGACATTGCAGTTACTGTGACACGATATATGATACTCCTGATTCGTGAGGCTAATTTCAAGCCGGAACGCTGGGAGAAACTGCTTAATATAGCTGAGGAAATTCCGCCTGCAGTTAAAGAAATGCTGATTGACAATATGTTATATGAGACAGAGCTGATGTCAGATGAAGAGAAAATACATGTAAAAAACTTTATCAGAAAGAAAATATACAGCCATAGGTTCTTTAAGACAGCAGATTGGGCACAGCCTGAAAATGTGGTAAAACAATATGAAAAGCTTCTTGACGAGATACACATAGAAGAGCCGGAATATGAGTATGAATACCTGTTTGTGCAGCAGCATGACGGAGTTCTGCTTAATCCAGTGGCATACAAAGAAGGCGATGAACGTGAACAGAATGAGAAAAAGACAGAGATAATCATTCAGGAAAAGATGAGTGAGTTCAAGCAGAAGAATTTGAACCTTTCAAAGCTTGCCGCTATATGTGCAAAAGAAGAATATTCATCACTTGGAGACAGTCTTGCGAGGTACTGGGGTGAGGGTTACGATGAAAATGTATTACTTGTCCTGTATGATGCACAGCCAGCATACAGATATATGGCACTTGATTATTGCAGAGTGCTTGCTTATAGTGGCGTTGATGTGTATGGACATATAATACATTTGCAGGAGAAACGGGAACTTGATGATGAATTCATGGTTGCAATATATAAGCTTCAGTCGGCATGTGCTGGTGATGGTACACCACAGATTATTAATGCTCCGGAACGCATAAAGAGATTATTCTGGAGAAATGCAGGCTATTATATGCCAAAACAATATGACTGGGCATTGGATGAGTGCAGGAAATACGGCAGTGTGGAGGTATATGTGAGGCTACTGTATATGGCAATGACAGAGCAACATTACACTGCACAGCAGATATATGATTATCTGGTGCCGGTGAAGGATATGGATGTGGTAATGAATACAACTGATATATCGTATTATCTGAAAGAGGTATTGGCGGTTCTGCAGAAAGAATACATGGATGATGATGAGCGGTGTGAAACAATAGCATCTGTAGAGATACGTTTTTTGATATACTTCAATGGAGAGACATGAAATGTTTTCAGAAAATTCTTAAGGCATCACCAGAAAATTATGCAGAGCTTGTAGCTGTGGTATTTAAGAAAGATGGCGATAATCAGGAGAGAACTCTTACAGAGGAGCAGAAGAATTATATAAATGTTGTAGACAGGCTGTACGATAAAATCAGATTCTGTCCGGCAGAGAAGGATGGAAAAGTGGATGCTGGGGAACTTAAAGAATGGATAGAACATTTTAAAGAATTGTTAGCAAAGAACAATCAGGCAAGTCTTCTGGGGTATCAGCTTGGCAGAGTATTGTCTTCATCACCTGCTGGCACAGACGGGTATTATCCTTGCGAAGCAGTAAGAGATGTTATAGAGGAATATGCTGATGAAAGCCTGATTGACCGGTATGTGTCTTGCGTACATTATGACAGAGGAATATTCAGCCCGTCAGAAGGAAAAGAAGAAAAGAACTTGGCACGAAGATATAAAGAAAATGCGGATTATCTGAGTACTCTTTATCCTAAAACGGCAGCAATATACTATGAACTTTATGATATATACAGAGATCAGGCAAAGCATGAGCGTGAGAGAGCTGAGAATGGCGTGTATTAAAATGTTATGAGAAAATGTATAATTTGTGATATAATATATACAAGTAGTGAGCTTAGAAAATTGCAAAATATTGGTTTGAAAGGATATTATAGAGTATGAGAGAGTTAGTGGAATTTACTAAATTTTATAATGATTTGGATTTGACATATGAAAAAGAAGAATATATATATCATTATACATCTGCTGCAGTGGCAAAAATTATATTAGATGAAGGGACATTGCGTTTAACAGATAGGTATTTTTTGAACGATTACAGTGAAGGAAGATATGTTTTTGAATTGTGTTATAAAAATTTAGAACAATTGATAGATGATGTGTCGTTTAGAAAAGAAGTAAGAAAAAAATTGGAAAAACGAATAGAGAATCCACAAATAGATAATTTTTATGTATATCAATGCTCTTTTTCTACAAATGAAGATAGTCTGTGCTTATGGAATTATTACACTAAAAGTGATAGCATTAAAGGATTTAATCTTAAGTTTAAAAATATTGAGAATGATAAATTATTGCTAATAAAATCTAAGAAAGGATACAAC